>JAHYJC010000006.1 GCA_019429275.1 Lentimicrobium sp.
CTGCTTGAATTATACAGCAAAGCTACTCCTGAAATCCACTATATCAAAGAACTTAACTGCTTATTTATCAACGCGTATAGGAGATTTTTGTTAGTAACCGTTGAATTTCTAAGTCGTCAGTCTGCAAATACTTAAAACCCGTTGACAAAGCACCGAAAATTGTTAATAACGTAGTATTTTTGTCAAACTGATTAGTTACAAATTATTTATTTTGCTGCCTTTTCTTTTCGGCTAGTTTTTTCAGAACTTCTTCCTGAATGGCTTTGCTTACAGGCATATACTGATAGAATTCCATTGAGTAATTGGCTCGTCCACTCGAAAGATTTCTAAGAGTTGTGGAATACCCAAACATTTCCTGCAGAGGGACAAATCCATTTAACTTCTGCGATCCTTTTCTGTGGCGGCGCATCGATTCTACCTTACCACGGCGTTTATTCAGATTACCTACAATATCACCTATATAATCATCGGGTGTATTAATTTCAATTTTCATCACCGGTTCAAGTAAAACTGGGTTTGCTTTCATAAATCCCTGTTTAAAACAGATAGATGAACAAATCTGGAAAGCAAAATCTGAGGAGTCAACAGCATGGAACTGGCCATCAAGAAGAACAACCTTAACATCAACAACCGGGAAACCGGCAAGTACACCGTCGGCCAGAGTCTTCAATATTCCTTTATTTACTGATGGAATATATTCGCCGGGAATAGAACCGCCTTTGATTTTATCCACAAACTCATATCCTTTACCTTCATTAGGCTCAATGCGGATAAGGGTTTGGGCAAACTGTCCTTTACCTCCTGATTGTTTTGAATGCCTGTACTCTGATTCAACTTCCTGAGAAATGGTTTCGCGGAATGCAACAGCGGGTTCTCCAACCACGACTTCGATCCCGAATTCATATTTCAGGCGATCAACAATAATCTCGAGATGGAGTTCACCCATTCCCGAAATAACCGTTTCTTCTGTTTCTTCGTCAAAACGGGCATGGAAAGATGGATCCTCATTGACAAGTTTTGAAAGCGCTTCGCCCAATTTACCCTGATCTTTTCGGGTAACCGGATTGATTTTCATTTCAATAACACTTGGCGGAATATGTATTGATTCCAAAAATAATGGCTGGTCCATATCGCAAAGAGTGTCACCGGTTTTTGTGTACTTCATTCCAATCAAAGCAACAATATCGCCAGGACCTGCTACACCAACCTCTTCCCTGTCCTTTGCCCTGATTTTTAACACTCTTCCTATACGTTCTGACTTTCCTTTTGTTGAATTCATCACCTGCATTCCACTTCGCAATGTACCTGAATAAACCCTCACAAACGTTTGCTGTCCAACAAAAGGATCATGAATAAGTTTAAAAGCCAGGGCCGAAAATGGCTCTTTTGGAGAAGGATTGCGATGACGGGCCTTTTCGGGATCATCAACATCAAGGCCAACTACTGCACCTTTATCAACCGGTGAAGGCAAATAGTCAACTACTGCATCCAGCAGTTGGGTAATACCTTTATTCTTATACGCAGCACCACAGAATACCGGAGTAATGAGTAATTTGAGTGTGGCCTCTCTGGCAGCAGATTTTAGTAATTCATTAGGCACTTCTTTGTCTTCAAGGAAAAGTTCTAGAATTTCTTCATTGAAATCAGCAAGTTTTTCAACCAACTGTTGCTTGAACTCACGTGCCTGAGGTCTGAACTCTTCAGGAATTTCAGATACGATCGTTTTCTCATCATCAAAAGTGTACATTTTGCAGTTCATAAGATCGATTATACCGCGAAACTCTTCTTCCTGTCCAATGGGTAACTGGAAAGCAATTGCCCTTGCATCCAGATTTTCGTTCATTTGTTTTATAACTTCAAGATAATCAGAACCCGTTCGGTCAATTTTATTTACAAAAGCAATACGGGGAACTTTATATCTTTCAGCCTGATTCCAAACTGTTTCACTTTGAGGCTCAACACCTCCAACAGCACAGAAAAGTGCCACCATTCCATCAATAACCCTGAGCGAACGTTCTACCTCAACAGTAAAATCAACGTGTCCTGGAGTATCAATGATATTAATATTAAAATCTTTCCATGTGCAACTTATGGCTGCCGAAGCAATGGTTATGCCCCGCTCCTGCTCTTGTTTCATAAAGTCCATAGTGGACTGCCCATCATGAGTCTCGCCCATTTTGCGGTTTACACCGGTAAAATAGAGCAAACGCTCTGTGGTAGTGGTCTTACCTGCATCAATATGAGCGGCAATACCAATGTTTCTTAGTTTGTTTAAAGTCATGTCAGGTTAATTGTGAAATTATAACTTCGGGATATTAAAATCAAAATAAACTCATTACCTGTTTATTTTCAATAGGTTACTTATCAATGAATTGTATTTGCAGGAATTTAAAAGGCCACCCGAAACGGCCGGCAAAAATACAAATATTTTTGATAGCTATTACATTTATATTTTTCAAGACTTTATATTGTTCAGTTTTTGTTCTAAACCCATTGAATTAATGATTCTGGCATTTAAAAATCGAAATTTGTAATATTAAGATTTATGGATTTTCAAAAATCAGCTAGATACCTACTAAATCAATAAAAATGGGAATATTGAAACAAATAAATCATTATTTATTTATATTTCAAAGAATAATATAAGTCATAGATTGAACGGCTGTCTCTTTTTTGTGTTATCAAATCAATCAGCAATTTATTTAACAATTCACTGTTTATAAAAAAAAATTTACTTATTTAAAAAAAAACTAAATTTACGCCCACTACCCACTACCATTAGCAATTTCAAATTTTTCTTAATTATTAATGAGTAACTCCGAACAAAAAAACAAAGAGAGTAGCGTTTTTAACGACAACCCGGGATTGTCAGAATTCGGAATGAATTTTCTGCCCATGGCAGTTACAAGCATTTCAGGTCAGGTTCTTCAGGTAAACAGAGCATTTTCAGATTTGACTGACATAGAGATCAGCGACAACTCCAAACCGTTCAACCTTTTTGAATTACTTGAATTTGATCCCTCTGAAAACGGAGCTAAGCACCCGGGTCAATGGGTAAAACGTATTTTAAAAACTCCCGCAGGACTAAAAGAGTCCTATTTTTCGTTTAATGATATTAAATCTCCTGATGGGAATATTTTCAGGATCAATATATTTATCGATAAAGGCAAAATTTCAGTTCCTGATGCATCAGTATTCTCGGAAGATGAATCAGAAACTATTGATTATCAGATTTCTGAAAATATTACTGAAATTTACAGCTCCTCTGGAATAGGCTTCTGGAACATTCATTTTTCTGAAGATACAGCAATTAAAACGATTAACCTTTTCAACATATTGGGGATTGAAAAACCCGACAAAAATGTTTCTATCGACGATGTTTTGCACAAATCAAACATTCACCCTGATGATTTGGATGAATACAACAAGCTGTTGGATAAAGTTAAGAAGCAGAACCGGACAAATTATGCTATTGATTATAGGATCATCGACGGTAAGGGTGTTGTCAGATATATTCACAACCAGGCAACACTTAAATACAACAATCAGGGAAAGCTTGTCAATTGGTCAGGTACACTCCAGGATGTTAGTTCTTACCGGAAATCAGAATCCATAAAAACATCAGCTCTGCAGATTTCGCAGCTCATACATTCGCAACACAACATGGAGTTGCTGATGAAGGCCATTCACCAGGTTATTTCTTCACTTATGCCGGCGCCTGACATGCATATTGCCCTTACTGAAGAAGGAGAACAAGAAATCGTTAGTTATTGCCTGAATGAAGAAGTTGGATCTCCCGAGAAAAGAAAACCGGAAAATGGATTGGTTGAATATGTGCTGAAATCAAAAGAATCTTTACTGGTTTCAGGTTCAGCCATTGAACTGATGATCGGAGAAAATATAATTTCACATTCAGGACAAATACCTCAATCATGGATTGGTATTCCGCTGAAAACACGTGAAACTGTAATCGGAGTGCTTTGCCTTCAATCCCATAACAGTGAAACCACATACAGCGAAGAAGAAAAATCAATTCTTCGTTTTGTTGCTGAACAAATTGCTCTTGCCATCCAAAAAATCAAGGATGAAGAATTGTTGATAAAAGCCAAAAATTCTGCAGAGAATTCCAGCCGTTTGAAATCTTCACTTCTGGCAAACATGAGCCATGAGCTTAGAACTCCCATGACAGGAATACTTGGTTTTTCTGAAATTCTGAACGAAGAACTTGATGATCCCCGTTTGAAATCCATGGCAGGTACGATTTTTAAATCGGCCGGACGCCTCATGTCAACGCTTAATTCCATTATTGATTGCTCGGCACTCGAAGCCGACAAAAACTCTTTAAGTCTCAAATCGGTCAGTACCCGGCTGATGTTTCAACCCTTGCTGAAAGTAGCCTATTCAATTGCCAGCGACAAAGGACTTTACCTCAGGACTTCTATTCCACCTGATTTATTTGTGAAAGCTGATGAGAAATTGCTTAGCCAGCTGATTCATCACCTGATTGACAATGCACTTAAATTTACAGTAGATGGCGGGATTTCAATCAGCGCATATAAGCTTGACAAAAAGAGCACTACTGCAACAATAAGGATTAGTGACACCGGTATAGGTATTGCCGCTGAGCACCATCGCATGATATTTGAAGATTTCAGGCAAGTGAGTGAAGGATTTTCAAGAACATTTGAAGGCAGTGGGCTTGGTCTCTCCCTGTGCTCTAAGATTGCACGTTTGCTCAATGCAAAAATCTGGATGGACAGTATTGAGGGCAAAGGCTCTGATTTTTATGTTGAAGTTCCACTGGCCTCTCTGGAGGAGGCAGAAGCCGGAATGCGCTCAGATGCAGGCCCTGAAATAACTACAAAAAGACTGGGCAAGGGATCTGTGCCTGATGTTCTTATTGTAGAAGACAATGATGTCAATCGCCGTTTGGCAGCATTGTATCTTCGCGAACTGTGTAATACCGAAATGGCGGAAAACGGCTACGTAGCCCTTGAAAAGATTAAGCGTCGCAAATACGATGCTATACTCATGGATATTAATTTGGGAGCAGGTCCCGATGGCCTCACCATTGCTCAGCAGGTGAGAAGTTTTGAAACAAATAAAGACACACCAATTATAGCTGTTACAGGTTACACCATGCATGGTGACCGGGAAAAACTTTTGGCAAACGGATGCTCACATTATCTGCCAAAACCCTATGATAAACAAACCCTGCTCAAGCTATTTTCCAGAATCCTTTATGGTTAATTTCTGCTTAAGTCGGCTTGATTCCCAATCTCATAGGTTTCACCATCTTCCGCGATAAGCAACGGACTGAAGTATTTTTCAGCCTCCTCTTTAAATAAATTTGCATTATCGTACCTGGCCGAAAAATGCCCGATCATCAGTGTTCCGGCTTCTGCTATTGAAGCAATTTGTGCTGCCTGAGCAGCTGTAGAATGCATTTTTTGTCCGGCCTGTTCAGCTCTTTCACTCAAAAAAGTAGCTTCATGATATAGCATAGTACATCCCATAATAACTCCAGGTAAGCAATCATCATAAGCCGTGTCAGAACAATAAGCATAAGACCTGACTTCAGGAGGTGAGATGGTTAACAATTCATTTTTTATGAGGTTGCCATTCTCATCTGTATAATCTTCTCCGTTTCGCAATCTTTCCATAAAAGTTAAAGGAATGCCGTATTTATCTGTTTCTGATCGCCTGATTTTTCTTGGCAGGGATTTTTCGCTGAATAAAAAACCGGTTGTCGGGATGCGGTGTTTCAATGGAATCGATTTTACGATCAGATGACCAGTATCGGCAATCACTGCTGGAAATTCATTCTGGGTAGCAAAAAATACAAGTTGATAAGAAAGTTCTGTCATTGAAGCCTTTAGCTGAAGTTCAAGAATTTCCTGCAACATCGGTGGGCCATAAATCTTCAGGGGAGTTTTCCGGCCCAAGAGATGCCAGGTAGAAATTAAACCGATGAGACCAAAAAAATGATCACCATGAAGATGGCTTACAAATATGTGGTTTATTTTTCCGGTTTTAACTCTGAGCTTTTTCAGCATCATCTGAGTTCCTTCGCCACAATCCAATAAAATAATCTGCTCTCCATAGGTCAGCAGTTGTGCACTCAGATTTCTTTGTGCTGTAGGCATAGCTGCACTGCTTCCTAACACAGTAACGGTAAATCTTTTCATAAAAAATTAATGATCTCAGAATTTTAATCTCATGTAAATATGAGAAAAACAAGACTACGAAAAAAAACAATGCAAAAAAAATCCCCTTTCGGGGATTTTTAAGTATTTATAAGGAATTTATTCTCCCTTATCTTTTTTGGCTTTCTTTTCTGAGGCTTTCTTTTCTGAGGCTTCCTTTTCTGAGGCTTCCTTTTCTGAAGCTTCCATATCTGATTTAAGATTGGCAAGAGCTTCAAGATCGCCAAGCGTAGTTTTTTCAAGGTTATCCTTGAGTTTTTTCACAGCGCGTTTGGTGGTATTTTCTGCACTTTCTTTTGCAGCAGATTCTTTTATGCGATCAGCAGCGGTAGCATCCTGGAAAATCCGGGTATGAGAAAGTATGATTTTCTTGTTCTCTTTCGAGAATTCAATAACCTTGAAATCAAGAGATTCCTCAACTTTCATTTGCGAATTATCTTCTTTCACTGTATGACGCAGAGGAGCAAATCCTTCAACGCCATAAGGTAAAGCTACCACCATTCCCTTGTCGCTGGAACTGGTTACTGTGCCCCTATGAACAGATCCTACACTAAATACTGTCTCAAAAACATCCCATGGGTTTTCCTCAAGTTGCTTATGACCCAGGCTTAACCTGCGGTTTTCAACATCAACATCAAGAACCATTACTTCAATGGTCTCACCAATTTTTGTAAATTCAGCAGGATGTTTAATTTTTTTCGACCATGAAAGATCTGAAATATGTATCAATCCGTCAACACCTTCTTCAAGCTCAACAAAAATACCAAAGTTGGTAAAATTCCTGACTGTAGCTTCGTGCTTTGAATTAAGCGGATATTTTTCTTTGATGTTTGTCCAGGGGTCTGGAATAAGTTGTTTGATTCCGAGAGACATTTTACGCTCTTCGCGATCAAGTGTAAGGATTACAGCTTCCACTTCATCGCCTACTTTCAGGAAGTCCTGTGCTGTGCGCAGGTGTTGAGACCATGACATTTCAGATACATGTATGAGGCCTTCTACACCAACAGTAATTTCGATAAATGCACCATAATCAGCTATTACAACAACCTTACCTTTGACTTTATCTCCAACCTTAATGTTTTCGTCGAGTGAATCCCATGGGTGAGGCGTAAGCTGTTTGAGTCCGAGAGCAATACGTTTCTTATTTTCATCGAAATCGAGAATAACCACCTTGATTTTTGCATCAAGCTGAACTATTTCTTCAGGATGGTTGATACGTCCCCATGAAAGGTCGGTAATGTGAACCAGTCCATCAACACCGCCAAGGTCAACGAAAACACCATATGATGTAATATTCTTGACAGTACCCTCAAGAATCTGACCTTTTTCGAGCTTACTGATGATATCAGCCTTCTGCTGCTCCAGTTCGTCTTCGATAAGTGCCTTGTGTGAAACAACAACATTTTTATATTCCTGGTTGATTTTAACAACCTTGAATTCCATAACCTTATCAACATAAATATCGTAGTCGCGGATGGGTTTAACGTCAATTTGTGATCCGGGGAGGAAGGCCTCAATTCCGAAAATATCAACAATTAGACCTCCTTTGGTACGGCATTTTACGTAACCATTGATAATCTCTTCTTTTTCGAATGCCTGATTAACACGCTCCCATGAACGAAGGATGCGGGCTTTTTTATGTGAAAGTATGAGCTGACCGCCCATATCTTCCTGACTTTCAACATAAACTTCAATTTTATCGCCAATTTTAAGATTGGGATTGTAACGAAGTTCTGACTGAGGAATAACACCATCAGATTTAAAGCCAATGTTAACTACAACCTCACGGCTGCTGATGGCAACTACGGTTCCATCAATAACTTCATGCTCAACAATTGAACTGAGGGTTTTGTCGTAAACCGACTCAAGTTTGGTTCGTTCATCTGATGAGTAATTTTCGTGCTTTTTACCAATAGCATCCCAGTCAAAATTATCGAGTGAAAGCTGAGTAACGAGTTTGGCTTTAATTTTTTCTACCGTAGGCTCATCGTCATCATCGGCTTCTGTTTCAGCAACTACCTCATTTTCAACAACTTCTTCTACTGGCAAAACTTCTTTAATTTCCTCGCTTACAGCAACTTCATCAATTCCTACATGATTTTCATCTGCATTTTCAACTTCAGCTACTTCTTTGTTTGCAACCGGGGTTTCGTTAACCTCTGCAGTAACTTCTTCAGGAGTGTTTCCAGCATCGGTCGACTCTTCGTTGACGTTTAATTCGTCGTTTGTCATTTAAATCTTCTTTGCGGTATCCCAGGATACCAGGTTAATAATTATGTGAATTATCGGGTTTTACCGGACAGGATCACCTTTTCTTTGTGTAAAAAGGCGCCGGTCAAACCGGGGTGCAAAGGTAAGATTTTTTTGAAATTACAACATAGTTAAGATGTTAATTTTCAAAGAGAATAATTTGGGTGATTTTAGAAGAGTTTGGGCATCACAGGGTCAGTTGAATAACCGTTAGGACAGATAATAACTTCTTCAGAAACTAAGAATATATTATCAAACTGGTGAATTTGAAAATTGATAAAAATATTTGTGGCTAAAAACTTCAGAAAAGCAAAACTGGTTGATAAAAGAATTAACTTTTATCAACAAGTTTAAGTTCCTTAATTCTATTATAAAAGATTATTTCCTTCCCTGCTGTTTTGCCATTTCCTCGAGACGCTTCTGAAAATTTGATTTCTTTAAAGGTTTTTTCTTGTTTTCCTGAATTTTTAAATGCAGTTTGTCTTCATTAACAAACCTGCGTATGAAAAACATTTGTGCAAAAGTAAGAAGGTTGGCAAGCAGGTAATAATAACTCAAACCAGAAGAGTAGCTGTTGAAAAATCCCAGAAACATTATTGGCATCAGATACATCATGGTTTTCATGCCTGGCATTTGATTGCCTGTTGACATCATATCATTATTGATCTTAGTGTAGATGATGGTTGAAATGGTCATCAATAAAGTAAAAAGGCTTACGTGGTCGCCATAAAAAGGTATTGTAAATGGCAGGTCGAGAACAGAATCATAGCTTGACAGGTCGGTTGCCCACAAAAAGGATTGTTGCCGCAACTCAATACTGGCCGGAAAGAACCTGAACATAGCCAGCAGTATCGGAAACTGCAAGAGCATAGGCACACATCCAGCCATTGGGTTGACTCCTGCTTTTTTATACAGAGTCATGGTGGCTTGTTGTTTTTTCATGGCATCTTCCTTTTTAGGAAATTTGCCGTTTATTTCATCGATTTCAGGCTTTAATAACCTCATTTTGGCCGATGAAAGATAGGTTTTATATGCTATCGGAAATAATACAATTTTGAGTAAAATAGTAAGTATCAATATTATGATTCCATAATTGATATCAAATCCTTCGAGAAAATTAAAGACAGGCAATACAGCGAAACGATTTATCCATTGCATAAGAAAAAAGCTCCAACCCAAAGGAATTTGTCTTTCCAGATCGAGTTGATACTTACGCATGAGATTGTACTTATTTGGCCCAAAATAAAATTTCATACCCAGATTTTTGTCCACCGATGGATTGAAATTCAAAGCAAGGGTGGCATTCATCTGTTCAAGATACTTCATCTCTTTTTCAGGCTCGACGACTTTTACAATTTCGGCATTTTGGAAAAGTTCATTAGCTATAAGTGTTGAAGAAAAGAACTGTTGTTTGAACGAAACCCATTTTACACGGGTTTTTATGTTCTGACTGTCATCTTTACGCTCATTTAAATAATCGACTTCGCCATCAGAATGTCTGAAATGAATTGTTGTATTCAGTTTTTCATTTTCAAGGCTTTTCTCCTGCCTCAGTAAGCGGGCAGCCCAGTTGATATTCATTTCCTTGGTGTAAGGGTCAATTACCCCCTCCATGTTCATAAAATTCACATCAAAGTCAACCATGTAATTGTCGGCCCTGACTGTATATTTAAACTCAATAAATTTATCGGCAGAGATAACCGAATCAAAAGCTCCGGCATATAACCGCATTCCAAAACTCAGGGAATCATCACCTGTAATTACCTGGTTATTGCTATTATCAAAACGATTGTCATACCAATGTGGAGCAAAATATAAATTTTCAGTTGAGATAAGTTTGGCTTCGGTAAAAAAAGCCAAACCGAAGGCAGAAGAGTCTTCGACAAATAAAACGGTCGGCTTTCCTTCATAGGTTTTGTATTCTTTTAATTCAACTTTGCTTATTCTTCCGCCCAGACTACTGATAGTGATCCTTAAAACATCTGTCTCAACTATATATTCCTGGTTAAGTCCCTGGGCCGAGGGGGCGAATGCTCCATAATCTGAACGAAAGACCTCTTTTGAAACAGAATCTGAAATTTGTGCAGGTACGGCAATGTTTTTGGCAGCTGCCTTTAATTCATCCTGCCTTAATTGAAAGGCTCTGAGTGAATCATTTGTGGTTCGCTGAACATTTGCAATTGAATCCTGTACCCTTTTTCTGGCCTCCAATTCTTCAGCAGAGGGAGACATGATAATGGTATAGCCCACCATTATTGCAAAAATCAGTACCAGACCGATGATTGTATTTTTATTCATGTATTGAAAAAATAAAATGATTATCCAAGAATTTGCAAAAGTAATCAAAAGCCTTCAAATGAAGGTTGTTAATTAGTTTAAACTGTAAATTATTATAAATGAGCTAACTAAGCGCTCTTGCTTTTAAATAAGATACAGGCTTTGACAAAATTTACAAAAAGCGGGTGCGGGTTTGCTACTGTGCTTTTGTATTCAGGATGGAACTGGACCCCAATAAACCAGGGATGATCACGAAGTTCAATAATTTCAACAAGGTTGTCTTTCATATTAATCCCAGGTGTCATCATGCCGGCTTCCTGATATGTTTTTAAATATTTGTTGTTAAACTCATACCTGTGCCTGTGCCTTTCAGTTATATCAGTAACACCGTAAACATCATAAGTTCTTGTTCCCTTTTTTATGGTACACGGATATGCACCTAACCTCATGGTACCTCCCATGTTTTGAATATTTTTCTGCTCCTCCATGATATCAATCACCGGAAAAGCCGTTTTGGGATTCATTTCGGTGGAATGGGCGTCGGTATAATTCAATACATTTCTTCCAAATTCCACTACAGCGCATTGCATTCCCAGGCAAATCCCCAGAAATGGAATTTTGTTTTCCCTGGCAAAACGAATTGCTTCAATTTTCCCTTCGATTCCTCTGCTTCCAAAACCGGGAGCAACCAGAATCCCATCCAGCTCTTTCATGGAATCAGCGACAGTTTCCGTGGTGATTGATTCAGAATGAATTGCTCTGACTTTCACCTTGAAGTTATTGGAAGCTCCGGCATGTACAAAAGATTCGTTGATGGACTTGTAGGCATCTTTGAGTTCAACATATTTACCTATTAACCCGATAGTAACTTCACCTTTTGGATTCTTGAGCCTGAACAGAAATTCTTTCCAGGTTTTAAGATCCGGCTCAGGAGAAACCGGCATTTTCATTTTTTCCAAAACTTCAAGATCGAGTTTTTCTTCTTGCATGAGCAGAGGTACATCATATATTGATTCTGCATCAATCGATTCGATTACTGCGGTGGGATCAACGTTACAGAAAAGCGCAATCTTGTTACGCATTCCCTCATTCAAATGCCTATCAGCCCGGCAAATGATAATATCAGGTTGAACCCCCTGCTCAAGCATTGTTTTTACAGAATGCTGGGTGGGTTTGGTTTTTAATTCACCGGCAGCAGCAAGGTAAGGTACAAGCGTAAGGTGAATTACAAGACAGTCGGATCCGATTTCCCAGCGCATCTGACGTACTGCTTCAATATACGGAAGCGACTCTATATCGCCGACAGTACCCCCTATTTCAGTAAGAATAAAGTCATATTTTTCTTCGTTTCCAAGCAGTTTTATTCTGTACTTTATTTCATCGGTAATGTGTGGGATTACCTGAACGGTTTCCCCGAGATAGTCACCACGACGCTCCTTGTTTATTACCGATTGATAAATGCGTCCGGTTGTTACATTGTTGGCCTGCGAAGTAGGAACATTCAGGTATCTTTCGTAGTGTCCTAGATCAAGATCTGTTTCAGCGCCATCGTTGGTAACAAAACATTCTCCGTGCTCATATGGATTTAACGTACCCGGATCAACGTTAATGTAGGGATCCAGTTTTTGAATTGTAACCGAAAACCCTCTGGCTTGCAGGAGTTTTGCCAGTGATGCAGAAATTATACCTTTTCCAAGAGATGAAGCCACTCCACCTGTTACAAAAATATATTTTGTTGAAGCCATTTCGTTTTATGTTTAAAACCTGTGCTTTTATGAAATATCTCCGATTAAAAGACGAAGGTTGATTTTTTTTTAAAAAAACAAACCTGATATTGATCAGGCCAATTTTGCATTCAGTAAACAAATAATATATTGCAAATACCCTTTGAAATTATTCCGGATATTTTTCGTCTGCATTGGCAAAAATACAAATGCATCATTAGAATTATACGCACTTGTTAAGAAAAAATGAAAAGTTTATGAAAAAATATCCGGAGAAGTGCTGTTTCAGGATTTGCATAGGCAAGGGATCTCTTAAACAGAGAGGTTTATCTGCATATTCTAAACAAAGTATAAAATTGATCTTGTTGATTCTGAAACCCGCTTGAAAGTGTTGTAAAAACAAAACAGCCTGTGAGTAAAAATATCTACAGGCTGTTATTTAACTTTATAATAATAGATTTATTGACCCAGATATGATTTCAGCAATTTACTTCTGGAAGTATGTTTCAGACGGCGAATTGCTTTTTCCTTTATTTGTCTGACCCGTTCGCGTGTGAGGTCGAATTTGGCTCCAATCTCTTCAAGAGTAAGGCCATGATTCATACCAATCCCGTAATAGAGATTAACAACATCACGTTCTTTTTCGGTGAGGGTAGATAAAGATCTTTGTATCTCCCTGGCCAGAGATTCGCGCATCAGCCCTGCATCTGTCACCGGAGCATCAGCATCAACGAAGATATCAATCAATTTCATATCTTCATCTTCTTTCAGAGGTGCATCCATGGAAACATATCGGGTTGAAATCTTCAGGGCTGCATCAATTTTATAGCCTGGTATTTCCAATGCCTCTGCAATTTCATCCGGAGAAGGTGGTCTTTCAAATTTCTGCTCTAATCTGGAAGATTCTTTCTTGATTTTATTCAATGATCCGACCTGATTTAAAGGCAAGCGGACAATACGCGATTGTTCGGCCAAAGCCTGAAGTATGCTTTGGCGAATCCACCATACAGCATAAGAAATAAACTTAAAGCCACGGGTTTCATCAAAACGCTGACCAGCTTTTATTAAACCAAGATTTCCTTCGTTGATAAGGTCAGGAAGGCTTAATCCCTGATTCTGGTACTGCTTGGCAACAGAAACAACAAAGCGAAGGTTAGCCTTGCAGAGCTTGTCAAGCGCCTGCTGATCGCCCTGCTTAATCCTCTGAGCCAATGCGACTTCTTCTTCAGCAGTTATTAGTTCTTCTTTACCAATGTCCTGAAGGTACTTGTCAAGCGAAGCAGTTTCGCGATTGGTAATTGATTTTGTTATCTTGAGTTGTCGCATATCGTTAATAATTTTCGGGCTTGTAATTTAAGATCAACCCTTTCAGTTTAAACAAAATTAACGCTGAAAAGTTTGAGTCAGAGCGAATGTGCTCGTTTCAACCATCAAATGGGATGTGTCAGCGTAACCACATCCCATATCGCATTCCATATTATTTAAAACAGTTCATCTACATTCCAAAACCATAATAAGCCCTGGTTCTGTTTGGATAAATACCTTCGACCAGTACGCCACCTTTTTTTCCATTCAAAATATTCATAAGATCCTGACGGCTGGCAACCCGCTTTCCATCAATCTGAGTGATGATAAAACCCTGACGCACACCGGCGGCTCTTAATTTTCCATCGCTCAAAACAGTAACCTGAAGTCCGGATTCGATGCCTAGTTGCGATTTTAATTCATCACTTACCGGCTCAAAAGAAGCACCAAGAACTTTATTAATATCAACTTCATCGCGTCTAACAGGGCCGGTTTCGCCATCCCTGTTTTTTAAAGTAACGTTAAAATCAAGGTCTTTATTATTTCTTTTAACGGCGACCTTAATCTTATCTCCTGGTCTGTGCTGACCAACAAGTTCAAGTAATTCAGATGTAGAATTAACAGAGACTCCTTCGATACTGAGGATAATATCGCCTGAGCGTATTCCGGCACTTCTGGCTGAACCATTTTCAGTAACTTCGGCTACATAAACTCCCCTTATGTCTGATATCCCTTGCTCTTCAGCAAGTTTACTATCAAGTTCTCTGATACTTACGCCCATAAATCCCCTCTGGATGGTTCCAAATTCCCTCAGATCTTCAACAACCTTGCGTACAATATTTACCGGAATTGCAAATGAATATCCGGCATAGTAACCGGTACCAGATGCAATGGCAGCATTTATACCTACCAGTTCTCCCCTGGTATTGACGAGGGCTCCGCCACTATTTCCGCGGTTTACTGCGGCATCGGTCTGAATAAAAGATTCAATCGCTGACCCGTCGGGTGAACCAAGAATGTTTATGTTTCTGGCCTTTGCACTGACAATACCTGCGGTAACGGTTGAAGTCAGATTGAAAGGATTCCCGACCGCAAGCACCCACTCTCCTACTTGCAACTGCTCAGAATTGCCATATACTACAAAAGGTAAATTCTTAGCGTCAATCTTGAGCAATGCAAGATCGGTTGACGGATCAAGACCTATGATTTCAGCCTCATAAGTACGTTTGTCATTTAAAGTAACTTCTACCCTGTTTGACTCAGTTACAACATGATTATTGGTGACAATATATCCATCAGGTGAAATAATTACTCCTGATCCTGTTGCCAGAATCGGTGTATTACCCCTGGGAGACCTTTCTCCAAAGAAATCTCTGAAGTCAAAAAAGTAATCATATACACTGCTTTTGCGCTGATATTCTGTTTTAATATGAACCACAGCATGAACAGTGTTGCTGGCTGCTTCAGTAAAATCTGGCAAAACCATGGGTGCATAAGTTCCGGACATTGAAGTTTGATAAGCTGGAATTTTTGCATCCTGAGTAATAATATTCGTATTCTCTTTACGGTTGTCCATCAATGTGTAGGCTGCTAGTGCAATGACTCCACCGGCAATGGCCATAAGTAAACTTCCAAATATCTTTTTCATTTTAAATTATTAAATAGTGACACACAGCAAAAATTGCTGAGAAAATTTATTCTTATTTGTAAACATTTTAAACGCAATTAAGATACCATTGTTACAAAATATGCTGTTAAAAAATGTTAAGTATGGGCTTTACTTAGATATTCGTTTTAAAAAGCGGTTATCAGAAAAACCGGTCAATGGGTTTGCAATAAAATAGCTAAATGTGTTACATCTGGTATGGCCAATTACTAACCGAGTGCATAAAACATTTACTTATACGTGTTATCAAAATTTACAATATTCAAACCAGGCGCATAAAAAGGTAGTACTCTATTGGCAAAAAGGCAGTTGGATTAAAAAATATTAGCTTGAAATCATTAGATTTGCCCAAGATTTGGCTATCTTTGACCCAAAGACAACTACTGACAAATTGTCAACCCGAAGAAGAATGAAAAAATTTTACAAATTTCATGGCACCGGCAACGATTTTATAATGATTGATGCTTCGCAATGGAAGCAGGATTTAAATCCCGGATTGATAATTCAATTATGCAACAGGCATACCGGTATCGGAGCGGACGGACTCATTTTAATACAAAAAATTCAGGGTTATGATTTTGAAATGATTTATTATAATTCTGATGGAAGCCTTGCCAGGATGTGCGGAAACGGAGCAAGATGTGCTGCTGCATATGCTCATTTGTCAGGAATTTGTGGAAATAAATCCAGTTTTATTGCAGGAGATGGCCCACACACAGCTTCCATATCCAAAGTTTCAGAAACGGAATGGGTAGTGGATGTCAGTATGGAAGATGTTGAGATACCTGACGCTACGTCTTCAGCAGTTGAAATAGACACAGGCACCAGACACCTTGTTATAAGAACCCCTGATCCTGAATTAATTGATACTATAACTGAAGGAAGAAAAATAAGATATTCGGAAAAGTATGCCAGCGAAGGCATCAACATCAACTGGTTTAATTTTGGCGACGATTATTTAAGTGTCAGGACTTACGAACGGGGTGTTGAAGCAGAAACACTTTCATGTGGAACCGGAGTTACGGCAACTGCTATTGTAGCTGCAATAAAAACCGGTCAATTAAACTGGAATATTGTTACAAAAGGAGGTAATCTTTCTGTAGGTATGCAACGAGAAAACAATAAAATGTCTAATATCAGGCTGACAGGTCCTGCAAAAATGGTTTTCAAGGGCGAGTTGGATATGAGTCAGTTTTAAAATATGTTTTAATTTTATTCAACAGTAAACCAATAAATAAAAGAAGGAAATGCAGGGCGAACGACTGTTTTTAAGGGCTTTAGAGCCTGCTGATATTGACCTGCTTTACATATGGGAGAATGACCCTGCACACTGGGCTGTAAGCAATACCATTACCCCTTTTTCGAGATTTGCCATCGAACAATATATTCTCAATACTGACAGCGACATTTATTCTTCACGACAACTCAGACTTATTGTTTGCCTAAAAGACGAGAAGAATACGCCCATTGGGGCGATAGATTTATTTGACTTTGACCCACACCACAGCCGCGCAGGCATGGGTATTCTTATTTCTGCAAAATTCCGAAATCGGGGTTATGCCAGGGAAGCATTAAAAATAATGATTGAATATTGTCGCAAAGTGCTTCATCTGCATCAATTGTATTGCAATATTGCAGAAGATAATTTCCAAAGCATAAGACTATTTGAAGAGGCCGGATTTGTAAAATCCGGCACCAAGAAAGATTGGTTGAAACAAGGTGAAAACTGGACTGATGAGTTGATTTTTCAAAATATAAATAAATCTCTGACTTGACATGACTGAATACTACCACCCTCGCTACAGCAATGGCCATTCAAGGAGAAAACACAAATCTGTGAAATTTATATTTCTCTCCACTTTGCTGCTGTTACTGATCATAGGTGCAGCAGGATGGAAAACGTACAATTTGTTTTTTGAATCAAATGTTTACACAGGATCACAACCGGAATTTTTTGTTCAGATTCCAACCGGGAGCAAATTTGAAGATGTAAAGGAAATTCTATACACCAATGGTTTAATTATAAACCGGAAGAATTTTGAGCATGTCAGTAAATTTAAAAAATATAAGAATGCAGTCAAGCCGGGAAGATACAAAGTAACCGACCAAATGGGAAATCTGGAACTTGTTGGATTACTTCGTTCGGGAAATCAAACGGCTTTAAACGTCATCTTCAACAACATCAGAACACCCGAACAGTTAGCCAGCCACATCGCAAGCCAGATTGAGGCTGACTCCGCTTCAATAATCATGCTCATCAACGATTCGCTGTTTCTTGATTCATTGGGAGTAACTCGGAACAGTGTTTTTTCAATTCTCATTCCAAATACCTATGAATTTTACTGGAACACTTCGGCAAAAGCTTTTCTGGAAAGGATGAAACGTGAATCTGAAAAATTCTGGTCAGGTGAACGAAGCAATTTGCTCGATAAAATTAAAATGAACCGGCACGAAGTTATAACGCTCGCATCCATTGTTGAAAAAGAGACAAATAAAAACGATGAAAAAGCCAGGGTAGCCGGTGTTTATATGAACAGAATCAAACAGGGCTGGCTTCTGGAGGCCGACCCAACTCTTGTATTTGCCCATGGTGATTTTGAGATAAAAAGAGTCCTGAATATTCATAAATTAATTGATTCTCCATATAATACATACATGTACCGGGGACTTCCACCAGGACCAATCTGCCTGCCTTCTATTTCAGCTATTGATGCTGTTTTGAATTACGAAAATCACGATTACATGTTTTTCTGTGCAAGTGATGATTTTTCGGGTTATCACAGTTTTGCCCGCACTCTTGAGCAGCATGGTATAAATGCAAGTCGATACAGAGCCGCTCTGAACAGGAGAAATATATACAAGTAATCAGCTGCCATACTGATGATCCGGATAATTAATTATTTACTGAAATGAGAAAAGCTTTCAAGGCCTATGACATCAGAGGCATTTATAACATTGATTTCGATGGAAATGATGTCTACAAAATCGGATTTTTTCTTCCTACAATACTTAATGCAGAAACGGTACTTGTGGGTCACGATGTACGTACTTCCTCGCCCGAAATTCTGGAATTTCTTTGCAAAGGAATTACAGACTCAGGTGCCGATGTAAACGTAGCGGGTGAATGCACTACACCAATGATCTACTGGGCTACAGCAAAATACAACTATCAGGCGTCGGTTATGATTACAGCCTCGCACAACCCTGCCAACTATAATGGCTTGAAAATATCAGCAACTGAGGCTCTCCCGGTTGGATTTGATTCAGGACTATCGGAATTGCTTGAACTTGCCGAAAGCGCTAAAATCGTTCCGGCTTCAATTCCTGGAACCTATTCGGTCTTTGAATTCAAAAACGATTATCTGCAATTTTTAAACGCCTATAAATCAGATTTATCAGGATTGAAAATCGCTATTGATTGTTCAAATGGAATGGGTTCGCTAATGATCAGGGATTTGTTTGGTAACGATCCACACTATATTTATGAAGAAAGGGACGGAACTTTTCCAAACCACCAGCCAAATCCTCTTGAAGAGAAAAATGTAAAGGATCTGAAGAAACTTGTACTTGAGAAAAAATGTGACATCGGGCTGATTTTTGATGGCGACGCCGACAGGGTTATGTTTGTTGACGAAAAAGGAAGATTTATACAACCCGACATGATGATTGCAGTCCTGGCAAGCTACTTTGCGGATAAAGGATTATCAGGCAAAGCCATACAGGATATCCGCACCTCAAAATCAGTAACAGAATTTATCGAGGAGAAAGGCTTTGAAATGGAAATGTGGAGAGTCGGCAGAGCCTATGCTGCCCTGAAACTCCGCGAAATTGACGGCCTTTTTGGAGGTGAGCTGGCCGGTCATTATTATTTCAGGGATTTTTATTTCTCTGATTCAGCCTATCTGGCTGCGTTAATTATTCTTAGCGAAGTGCAGAAAAATAAATTGAAGGGAATCAGCCTTTCTCAAATGATTGATAAAATCAGCCGGTATTATGGTACAGGAGAAATCAACCTTCATGTTGACAAAAAAGCTGAAGCCATGGAAGCTCTCAGAAAGGAATTCACGAGAGCAGAGAAACCAACCGCTTTCTACGATTTCGATGGTTACAGAATCGAATTTGAAGACTGGTGGTTCAATGTTAGACCTTCAAATACCGAACCCTACCTGAGATTCCTTGCCGAAGCCCGGAATCCCGAAGTTCTGAAAGAAAGAAAAAAGCGTGCCATGGAGGTACTGGAACCATTTATAATTGAAGGTGACCATGAGCATTAAAAGCAGTAAACATCTGATTATTCTATGTTTCTGTTTGTATTCCTTTATCCTTTCTGCAAAAGCACAATCTGATTCTCTGAGTGATTCTACCAATAATTTTAACAAAGCCAGGTTAACCGGAATCATTATTGGCGGGTCAGCCCTCTACGCTGGCAGTATGACCGGCTTATATCATCTGTGGTACAAAGACTTTCCACAAGGCAAACTCCATTTTAACAATGATAACGAAGAGTGGTTGCTTATGGATAAAACAGGTCATGCCACCGCTTCATATTATATCGGACTACTTGGCTATGAGTCGTTAAAATGGGCCGGACTCAGCGAAAAAAAATCTACCTGGTATGGTGGCAGCCTGGGATTTGTATATCTGACTGTCATTGAAATCCTGGATGGGCATTCTGTTGGCTGGGGAGCTTCTCCCGGCGATCTGATTGCCAACGGAACAGGCACAGCTATTTTTATCGGCCAACAACTGAAATGGAAAGAACAACGTATTGTAATGAAGTGGTCATTTCATTTGACCGATTATGCACAATACAATCCAGGACAACTGGGAAATGGATTTGCGTCAAGAATGATGAAGGATTATAACGGACAAACCATATGGCTTTCTGGAAATATCGGATCTTTTATCAGGAAAAATAACCAATTTCCAGAATGGTTTAATTTGGCCCTTGGTTACGGAGCAGAAGGTATGACAGGTGCCCGATCCAACCCTGAAATAATTAACGGAGTCCAAATTCCTCAATTTGAAAGACACCGGCAGTTTTACATAGCTCCCGATATTGACCTATCGCGAATTAAAACAAGAAATCAAACTTTGAATTATGCTCTAAAAGCTTTGGGGTTTATTAAATTCCCATTACCTGCCCTTGAAATCAACAAAAAAGGATTAAAATTTCATCCAATTTATTTTTAACCAAAGTTTGTTAATTATTCCTGAGGGCAGCATCAAGCTGAATATTTACGATTTTCATATAATCTTTATAATCAACTGGTTGCATCCGGTTCAGGTAAAATAACATCATTCCTGGGAGGCTGTGCCTGAGGTTTATTTTTAAGATCTCAGCCTCTTCATCAGTCAGTAATTTTTTATTAAGCATGTAAGTAATATCTGCATCAGCGGTTCGATCGGTCAATTCATAAACCATTTTTGAAGTCGCTTGCTTTGATCCGGCATTGTTCATTTTTTCAATATAACACAGTTCAAAAATGCCCTGATACTGAGTAAAATAGTTGATCAGTGCTTTCATTCGCATCTTCAGACGTTCCTTTCCCGGCTGCAAATGTTGCGATTGTTCTTCGGCCATTTGTTCGCATTCTTCAAGAAAGTCATTTACACAGATAAAAATTAATTCATTCAGATCTTTAAAATAATTGTAGAGCGTTGCAAATGAGTACCCTGCACGTTCAGATACCGATCTTACATTCACTGCTCTCAGCCCCTCACCTTTCAGAATTTCACTTGCAGCAGCTATAAAATAGCCCCTCATTCTTTTTTCCTGTAATTCTTTATTACTTACCATAGTTCCATTGATTTTCGCCTTCAAATATATAAACATTATTTTATTTATTTAACATTGTTCATTTTATTTATTTTATTAAACCCGGAAAACCGGGCTTAATAAATGCAAATTTTTTAGTGGGTTACTACAGGCTCTAATGATTTTGCCTGTTCAATAAAATCAGCAACTTTATCGAGTGAAGGCACAACGCGGGTAAGGCTTTTAGCAGCATTTACCTCTTCGAGTTTTGCGTGAAGATTTTCTGCGTTGCGGTTGCGAAGTTCTTTTACTGTATCAACACCTGCTGCTTTTAGCAATTCGGCAAACTGACTGGCAATGCCTTTGATTCGGAATAGATCGGCCATGTTAACCCAATCCAGAATTTTACCTTCGTCGATGCCGGATGCGGCAGCAATAGCAACTCTTCCTTTTTTCGAGGCTCCTTCCTTAAGAAGTCCTTCAACAGTTTTTATACCTGCTTTTCCCAGTTTTTCCTGGAATACCGGGCCAATGCCCTCAATGTCTACGATTGATGCCATATGAAAAGATTTAGATTAATTTGTAAATATAACAAAAATACCCAAATGAATGCTGAAAACTTTTGAAAAATTTGACAAATTTAATTTAACATTCATAACAAACAGAATCAAATAACTTAAAAATCAACAATTTAATTAAAATCACTGTTGTCCGGTAAAATCTTAAATAAAACTCTGAATCCTTTTCTGGTATTGTAAAATGTAATATTACGCTCCTCTGGAGCTTACTTTTTGGTTTAACCATATTTTACTGCAAATATTACGCAGCTCTGCTGCTGAAAAATTGCCACAGAATAGCAAAATATTTGTAGTCAGTAGGTTATCAGAATTGAAAATGAGCTACAGAGTAGCGTGATATTATAATCTCCAGATGTTCGGAAATTAACCGGACAACAGTGAATTAAAATGTTAACAAGTCAATTTGATTTTGACTTCATTTGTTTATGAATCTGATTTTTAAATTTATGCTGAAGCACTTTTCTTTGCAGTTCGCCATTGGATTTTTTGTGTTTGATCAGGTTCATAATTTCTGAAGGAGAATACGTATTGACATTCCTTGCACTAACCAGTGTTTGGGTTTCGGTATTTGCAAAACGACCTGGTTCTTTTCTAACCTCCATGGATTTTGAAATCATTCCATCCTGAACCACTCCGTTGATGAATTCAAATGGTTTTCCGTCTTCCTTACCGAAGAAAAAGTAATTGTTATCCTCATTAACTTCCTCAATATCATTAAAGCCATCGGCAATAAGAACGAGGTAATACTTACCTGTAAGATTGTTGGGCATGGTGTATGTAAAAAGGAAATCGGCCTCGGGATCATTATATAATGCAGCAGCTACACTTTTACCTGAAGGAACATCAACATAATTCCACCAACTTCCCGAAATGCCATATCCACCTTCCCAATAATCATTATCGCCCGGGATATTGCTGAATTCATCAGAATAATAATCATGAATCAATATATCATAATCATTGGCGTTGTAAGCATTGTAATACATATATAGAATACTCCACCGCGAGGAAGCCCTTACAGTTTCGGTTCCTGAATTATAAACATTGTAAGTAATCTGTCGATCAAGGGGTTGAGTTGACAAAGGATTATCATAATCAGCAAGATTCCAGGCCAGTAAGTCCATTCCGGTTGAAATATTGCCTGACCCGATTTCGCCTCCCGAAACATACACATCTGTTTTGTTTTGAGCAACAAACCCTGCAACGCAGAAACTATTGACGAAGAAATCGTAATCAATCCAGATAGTTCCCTGATTGCCCCAGGAATTTCCCCAGGTATTCATTAATTTAAAAGCACCTTTTGAATCGTTAAAACCTGCCAGTACCATTGCATGATAAGCATGTTGCATACCAGGATTCTGATAGGTATCATAATCTAAAACCGCATTGCTGTTCCAGCGCATAAACCTGTCGCCGAGGCGCGCTCCAATTGCTATTGGCCGACCTTCGGCAAGGTAAGCTTTAAAGTTTTCGACCGTCATTGAGGCGGCGTTGTTTTTATCAGCTATTTTGCGATAGTTGACCAGTTTATTATTCGCTGCATCCTGATTCCATGCAGAAGCCGGAGTTTGACTGCAGTCACCAAGATTTGAATAGGGCACTGTAGCAAAAGATGCGCCTCCGCGTGTGATGAGCTGATCCATAGCTGATTCAAACTGGGTACCGTTGCAGTTACTCCCTTTTTGTGAGGCAGGCACTGCATAGAATAAATCTTTGGGGCTGGTTTGATTCGAAGGCTGAGCAAGCTGAGAGGCACTCCACTGGTTATCAATTCCGTTCAAGGCCGTTTTCAGATTATAACCAACTGCCCAGGTAACGCAAGTACCATATTCTCCCTGATCACCGATGGGCGGGAACTTCGAACTCAGATCAATCGCTGCGGGCAGATTCCCGGTTTGATCGTTAATATCCAAATCCTGAGGAATTTCATCAAGATTTTCTTCTTCAGCATTCCAACTTGCCATGGCCTGAACAAGCACCTCAGTGAGAAAATCTGCAACCTGCTCTTTTGTGCAGGATGTCACAATTGTTGAAGACAGAAAGATAGTCAGAAATGGAATAACCAGAAAACTTAAAGTTGATTTATCTACATGTTGTTTCATAACAGAAAATATTGAAGTTGCTGTTGGACTATTGGGCAAAAGGAATTAATTCATTATAGGTCGCAATTTTTGTGCCTAAAGTAATTACCTGATCTTGAGAAACTGCTGAAAATTCTGTAAAATCGGGCTGATTACCCATAAAAACTGACTGACTCAGGTCAAACTTTCCTTTAGCTGAAGTTTTACTAAAATTTACCTTACCGAAAAATTTAGAATCCGTAAGGTATGTATTGCCTTGGAAATCAACGCTGTTAAGATCAAATCTGCCCTGTAATACCGAACCGGTCATGCGGAAATCTCCTGCAAATCCGGAATAAGTAAACAACGCATCATCACGAAAACGAGTCAGAGAAAAATCAGTGGTCCCATTAACATTTATGTCGCTAAAGCGGGCAATTCCCCTGAATTCCGTGCTTTGAAATGAAATTTTGCCAGTTATTTCAGATTTAAAAAAATCAACGAAACCATGTATCAGTGACTCCTGCATGCTGAAGTACTTTTCGGATGTAAATGCTGTGAAAAAATTATTTCTTCCTTTAAAAGTTATGTTGTTGAATTTTGCCATTCCCCTGAAAATGGCTCCGGTAAAATTAACGTTAGCTTCCACTGTAATATTATCAAAATCAGCTTCCTGCCTGAAATCGCAGGCCTCAAAAGTAAGAGAATGCATAAAGGTTGTGTTAACAGAGATATTTTTCCGCGTTCCATTTGTAGTAACCTTTCCCATGAAAATACAATCGAGAAAAGTGACCGGCACATCAATCACAGCTACCTGATTGGATGAGCTGAAAACCTGAATATTCTTTACCTGACTGAAATCGAGATCATCGGTAATAATTTTTCCTTTTATCACGATTGCTTTGCCCCTGTCAATACTTTTGATTATTTCTGAAGCACTTATTCCATTATTGATTTTTCCGGCCGGACCAGCAGTGCAACTACATGTTAACAGAAGGAATGAAAGTAAAATGACCAGTAGATTTTTCATAAATAGAGGATTGTTTCAGCAGGTAACAGAATAATCCTTAAAATTATACTGAAATTATCAAAGGTGAATGAAATTCGTCACTTCTTTGATACAAAAATCAAAAAAGCGGGTCGAATTTGCTGAAGTTAAGATCGATTGCCGAATTACAGCTTAGCGAAGTGGCAGGAATCGAGTCCCGGAGTCAGGTCCGTTAACCCAGTCAAGCCTGAAGTGTTTAGGGCATTCATCGCCGGCAACCAGCTGATTGTCTGAATTATATCCAAACGTAACGGTTGCGCTTTTAGGAACAGCAGGAATCAGATTTACTTTAATGCCGAACACCGGTTTCCAATCGCAGACTGACTTATAGATAACAGCCTGATCAAAACGGGTAAAAAATTCATCATTATTCCGGTTTATTCCCCAAAAACCGAGATTCTCATATTCGCCTGAAGTTCCGATTCCTTCTATAGTTAAAACCAATTGCCCTCGGGTACCTGTATATGTACGAAGTAAAGCCATGTTCCACACCCTGGTTAACGCATTTTCCATATTAATCGACATTGTGCCTTCAATTTTATGTGTCAGGGCGAGAAATCCATTGTTTCCCAGCATATTTATGAATCCTCCTGAAACATTTGTAAAGGTTTTATTGCTATTAATAACGATGGCTTGCCCCTTTCTAACCCTGGTTACAGAAAAGTTTATAAACCTGACATTCACACTTGCGCCCTGCATTCCCCAGCGGGTGCCAACACGCTTGCGAACTTCAACCTTTCCTGTTCTCAATAGTCTGCCGTTGCATGATAGCCCATCATAGGTTATAAAAATGGTAATGGTATCATCTACAACTGTGGTTGAATCAATGACAGCGTTGCAAGGTAGCCTGTCGGTTGATTTTTGATCTGAAAAATTATAACTTAAAACTCCTTCAACATCCTGAAGTGTTTCATTGGATACATCCTCGACATATGTTTCATCGGTTGTGAGCTGTGTTAAGGCAACCGGATCTTTTGTCGTTTGTCCTGCTTTCTCCTTTTGACAAGATGTCAGCGTGAATGATGCTATTGCCAGTATTAACAAGATTTTTAAGAAAAAGTGAGAGGTTTTCATAGTTCCAGGATTTTGTTAAAGATTTTGAGGACAAATCGTTAGTCGTTAAAATTATAAATCAATTTACAGTTTAAGGGCTTTTAAATTATAACCATTTTAAGGCTGGCTAATTGCCCGGAAAATATAATTGTTGTTTTTAGTGTCATTGAATTATATTTGTGATCTTAAAAATAATGCCATGAACTTTCATGAACTTGTCCTCCTCAGGCAAAGCGTCCGCCGGTATGCATCAACACCTGTTGAAGCTGAAAAAATAAACCTGTGTCTTGAGGCTGCCCGTTTGGCTCCATCGGCAAGTAATTCACAGCCCTGGAAGTACATTGTTGTGAGTGAAGAACCGTTGCGCACCGAAATAGCCAAAGCAACCTTTACCGACATTCAGCTGATCAACAAATTTACAATTCAGGCGCCGGTAATGGTGGTGATAGTAATTGAAAAAGCGCGTTGGTTTACCCGATTGGCCATGCAGGTCAAGAAAAAAGAGTGGCCTTTGATTGACATAGGCATAACAGCTTCACATTTCTGTCTTCAGGCTGCTGAACTTGGGCTTGGCACATGCATGATAGGCTGGTTTGATGAGAAGAAAATCCAGAAATTGTTAGGTATTCCATCTGACAAAACCATAGGGCTGTTGATTTCGATGGGATACCCCGAAGATGGATATAAACAAAGATTAAAAATCAGAAAAGAAATTTCGGAAATGGTGAATTGGAACAAATATTTGCAAAAATGAAATATTCGGGGTGAATAATACACCCTACTGCTTTGAGATAAATGGTAAATTTCGCTATTGAATTTCTACAAATCCCCTTGTCTTTAAACTCTTCAGAGAACCAGTAAACCGGTTGTAAGTAAATTCTTTCTGAGGCAATTTGCCTTCCGGCATTTTTTTTTGGATATAACGATTGAGCAGATAATCATGCAGATAGGTTGCATTAAGTTCGCCGGCATTGAATGCTGCATTGTACAAGTCTCTTAATTCAATGCTATCTATGGCATAAATGTATTTTACATCACCGCTAAACGGAAAATAGCGAAATCCACCTTCAACCCTGTCGCTGAGAACTTGCTGACTAAAAAGCACCGGCATTATGGAATCATAATAGTTGACACCATTAATTTCGAACCAGAAGTTCAGATTTACCGACGTAATAAAAAACTCGTAGGAATAAATATCCTCATCGCCAAACTGAGCTTTTTCACCAATGGAATCATAATACTCCTCCAATTCACTCTGAGCGAGATTAACAATCAAAGATTTTGCACCCTTTGACAAAAACTCCCCAGCATTTTCTGACTCATAAACCAGGTATCCAAATTGCTTGAGCGCATTGCTGAAACCAAACATAAAAGCCGAGAAGTATACACTATCATTTACATTTCTGATAATGGTTGAATTTGCCAGAAGAACAGAGTCAAGCTGATAAGGAGAATACTTCTCAGAATCAAGAGAATCGGGTAGTTTATAACCTTTTTTAAAGACATAATCTGGGGCAAGCAACAACATGGCTTCCGGTTCGGTATTCTTCAGAAACTGCCTGGCCAAAATCCTTTCAGTACTGCATGATGATAGTATCGACAAAGCAGTAACTGCCATAAATAGAGCAATTAGGTTTGAAATCGAATATTTCTGAAGCATACTGTTTTTATTACGCAGATTCTCCGCACTGGTTATTTTTAAGCGTCATTGCAAACTTAATCCCGAATTTGCGTGCTTTTTGAAGTTCGTCGCCATCAGGAGTAAATTTAATAAACAAATTATCATCAAAAAGTTTTAGTTTTAAATTGATGAGGTTGTTTTCTATAATTTTCACGCCTTCACCGCTCCATCCATAGGAACCGAATGCAGCAGCCAGTTTTCCCCTGTCACGAATCGGATTAATCAAAGCAAATGTCTGATAGATCTGAGGGAGAACATTCTGGTTAATTGTTGGAGAACCAAGAATAATGCCTGATGATTTCGATAATTGCTCATCCAGAATACCGGCTTCGGTTTTTTCGATATCCATAACTATGGTTTCAGTAATCCCGGCTTCCTTTAATCCTTCGGCAATGCCCTGAGCCAGATCACCTGTATTGTGATAAGCTGAAACATAAGCCACAAACACCCTGTTCTTCTTCGGAATTTCTATTGCTTCTTTAGCCCATTTTTCAGAAAGATCAACATATCGCTTCCAGTTTGAACGCAGTATAGGTCCATGTCCGGGACAAATGGCTACAATTTCAAGTTGCCTGACCTTTTCAACTGCCTTTAACATAAACTTGCTGAAAGGCTTCAAAATAACATCAAAATAGTATTTAAAAGAGTCATCGTAGTTATTTACCAGATCATCAAACATTTTTTCGGAACAATAATGTGCGCCAAACGAATCGCAGGTAAAAAGCACCTTATCTTCTTCAAGGTATGTGTAAATAGAATCGGGCCAGTGTAGATTGGGAGCATTAAAAAACCTGAGGGTTTTATTGCCAAGTGAAAGTGTGTCGCCTTCTTTTACCTGCAGGTACCTGAATTCGTAATCAAACATATCCTTCAGATATTTTATGGCATTTCCACTCCCTACAACGGTGGCATTGGGCGCAACTTTCAGAAGATTCTCAAGATTGCCTGAATGGTCAGGCTCTGTGTGATCAAGAATGATGTATTCAATTTGTGAAGGGTCGCAAACCTGTTTTAATTTGTTAAGGTAAGTATCCCAGAATTTTGCTTTGGTAGTTTCAATAACAGCAATCTTTTCAGCATCAATAAAATATGAGTTGTAGGTTGTTCCGTATTTCGTTTCCATTACAACATCAAAGGTTACAATATCCTCATCGAGGACTCCAATCCATTTTACATCTTTTGTAACATCAAGAACCAAATCTTCTTTCATACGAATATTATTTTGGGTATTAAAATTCTATTGTCATCTGAATGGCATCGTCATCGGGTGTATTTTTTCGCTCGTGAGAGGGCAAATCCAGCGGCTTCTCTTCAATAATCTCTTCAGTCTCATCAATTTCACTAACCGGAGGTGAGTAAGGTAAAGGGTCGAGAAGCAGTATTTTTTTTACGGCATGTGTTGTAATGCGCTTTCCTTTGGCTTTGCGGCTCTTAACCTCAATAAACTGAGCGGCTTCAATTTCTTCAGCATCAATGGCTCTGTTGTTAAGTTTTTCATCGAAAACCACCTGAAGGCGTGGAAGCCAGTCGCTTGAAATCAAAATTAGTTTTGAACCCGTTTCATCGCCCAGGAATTCTGTTTTTTTGTCAGTAATTTCAGGTACAAAGCGCTTGAGGTAGTATGCTTTTTTCTCGCCATTGTAATAAACCATAGTATAAGGTTTCGATTCATCAAATTTTTCAATAACAATCATATCCTCATCAAAATGATTGGAAAGGTCGTAGTTAAACAAGCGGTAGTGGCCTGATTGCATAACGGTAATGATTTTATTATCTCCCGAAAATGCGCCGAGCAATTGTCCACGGCCTTCGGTATTCAGCCTGCGAATAGAATCATCGTACCAGATATCTCTTGCGCCCAGTGTTGAAACGCCAGCTTCACCCTGTGTTATTTTCTTTACCTGATATTTTGTCAGGGTATTGCCAATTGAGCCTCTGCCTTTGATGGCCAGAGTGCTGAAGTCGAAATCAAAGCTTGGTTTTTTAAGCTTTGGCCGTGGTTTAAGAATAACTTTAATGGTTTCAGCTTCTCCGTTTGGATTTGCAGTCAGATAAAGTACCCTGGATCCTGAAGAGCCCTTTGTCAGGTTGTATTCCTTATCGCGGGTTACCCCCATCACAGCAAAGCGTTTAACATAAGCTCCACCATTTTTTCCATCCTGGTAAACCATGTTATAAATGGTTCGGTCGTCATTCCTGCGGAAAACGTCGATATGAATAATATTTTCGCCAACAAAAACTTTATCGGCAACCCTTGTTACAAGCAACGAACCATCTTCTTTAAAAACAATAATCTCATCAATATCGGAGCAATCGCAAACAAATTCATCCTTTTTAAGTCCTGTACCGGCAAAACCTTCCAGCCGGTTAACGTAAAGCTTCTCATTTGAAGCGGCTACCATTGTCGCCTGAATGTTTTCAAAATTCCTTAACTCAGTCCGCCTTTCTTTTCCCTTTCCATATTTGCGCCTTATGTTTCTGAAATATTCAATGGCATATTCAATGATATTATCCAGATAGTGCTCAACCTGAGCCTTTTCATCACCAAGATTTCTAATAACCTCATCGGCTTTGAAAGTATTGAATTTTGAAATCCGTTTAATCTTAATTTCGGTTAGCCTGAGTATATCATCAATCGTTATTTCCCTGTAAAACTGAGCTTTATATGGTTCAAGTGATTTATCAATGGTATCAAGAACATCTTCCCAACTTGTACACTCTTCAATGTTGTGATAGATTCTGTTTTCAATAAATATCTTTTCAAGCGAGGCATAAAGCAGGTTTTCAAGTAATTCTGCTTTTCTGATTTCCAACTCTGAAATGAGCAGGTCGAGCGTGTATTGAGTAGATACTTTAAGAATTTCCTCTACCCTCAGAAATTGTGGTTTACCTTTCTGAATTACAGTATTGTTAGGCGAAATCGACACTTCACAATCGGTGAATGCATATAATGCATCAATTGTTGTATCGGGTGAGACACCCGGAGCCAGGTGAATGAGAATCTCAACATCCTGAGCGGTGTTGTCATCTATTTTCCTGATTTTGATTTTACCCTTTTCGTTAGCCCCGACTATTGTTTCTATCAGGGTTTCGGTGGTTACGCCAAAGGGCAATTCATTAATTACAAGGGTTTTTTTATCTATCTGGCTGATTTTCGCCCTGAGCCTGACCTTTCCGCCTCTCAGACCTCCGTTGTATTTAGAGCAATCAGCCAGTCCTCCTGTAGGAAAATCGGGAAGTAATTCAAATTCTTTACCCTGAAGCACTTTTATAGAAGCATCGATTAGCTCAAGAAAATTATGAGGCAGAATTTTAGAAGCAAGGCCTACTGCAATTCCTTCAACACCCTGAGCCAGTAACAGCGGAAATTTTACCGGAAGGGTGATTGGTTCCTTATTACGGCCATCATAGCTTAATTTCCATTTTGTAGTTTTCGGATTAAAAGCAACTTCACGTGCAAATTTACTTAGCCTGGCTTCAATGTACCTTGGAGCTGCAGCCCTGTCGCCGGTATGTATATTGCCCCAGTTTCCCTGTGTCTCAATCAGCAGATCTTTTTGTCCCAACTGAACGAGAGCATCACCGATTGATGCATCGCCGTGTGGGTGATACTTCATGGTATGCCCGATTATGTTGGCCACTTTGTTAAAACGGCCATCATCAAGTTCATCCATTGCATGAAGAATCCTGCGCTGCACTGGTTTGAAGCCATCCAGTATTTCGGGTACTGCCCTTTCAAGAATAACATAGGAAGCATAATCCAGAAACCAGGTCTGATACATTCCTGAAAGCTGCTTAACTTTTTGTAATTCTACCTGTTCCTGAGAGGCTTCAATCTCAGGGCCTTCTTCCAAATCTAAACCTTCGGCTTCGATATTCTCATCTTCAACCATTATCGTAAATTCAATGTTATATAGTTCAATGTTATAATTTGACTTCTGACTTAGATCTCCTGAAAAACCTCAAAAGCAGGACTTCAGATAAAATAAACAACAAGGCTGCAGCAACAAACCATTTCCATAACTTATGGCCGTGATTTCTTTCTGCAATTATTTTCGATACCTCTTTTTTCCCTTCTGACAGGACTTCCGTTCCAGGAACTTTCATTGCGACTTGCTTAAGCTCCTCCAAACCGGCACATCTCAGGTCTGATTCTTTTCGGTTATAATTAAATGCCAGTACACTTATCGGTTTACCATCACCCACAACATTATAGAAACCAGCCTGGGTGATGTGATCGTGAACGTAAACAACACTCTTTCCATTGACCTTTCTAACTTCAGGAATAAATTCACCCGACCCATCTTCACTAGTAATCCTCAACACATTGTCGCCCGAAACAATGTATTTTTCCAAAACAATTTGAGCATTTCCGCCGGCAAAATAACAAAGGGGCTCCTGATTTTCACTTTGAAAAGCAATATTCAGCATCACCGGAACGAAAAGTGCATGTCGGTGAAAGTTCCCCCAATCATCAGAAAGTGTAACCGCGATAAGAAAGACTTTGCCCCTGCCAAATGATTTCATTGTAATAAAAGGGTCACCATTATCAAGCGTCATCAAATTATCCGACACTCCCCGCAAAGGTTTGCTTATTGAGTAATGCTTTGAGGCGTAGGGCAAATTTGTGTTTTCCTGGCTTGCATTTGATTTGTCAAAAACATTAGCCAGGACTGAATGCTTTTTATTGATTGCAGAAACCCTGACTGACGAAGTATCCAGACTTCCAAAAACGGGAGCTTCCATGGCTGACAGCAATTGATTGATGGATTTATTGTCATTGTCAGGCGAAGGAAATACAGCTATACTTCCACCCTCTTCAACAAACCGGCTCAATTCAGAAATTGTCCCTGAAGCGAGAGATACCAAACCATTCAAAACAATCAGATTGTTCTCTTTCAATGTTAAAAGATTAATCTGCCGCTGCGAAATGTTAGTTAATTTTAGAATTGAATCAAGTGAAAAAACATTGTTTACATAAGTATTTGGCTCATCGTGGTTGATTGAAAGCACAGGAATTTGTTCACTAACATTGAAAACCATAAAATATGAATCATCGAAAACCACGGGATAATCACTTACATCCACTACAGCTTTCTGAACGCCTGTTTTGGTGGCACTGAAACTCATCGTGATTATAATAGAATTGTTGGCCGGGAAATCGACAGATGCCACCGCTCTTTGTTCTCGGTTTATGGTAAGCCTTACAGGAATTTTTTCCAGATTATTATCTGATACATTGGTAATTTTTACATACAGCTGAGTTACTTGGTTGACTCTAAGCGCTGGGTTTTCGAACCAGCAGGAATCAATAAACAAATTGGCTGAATTATTTCCGTCAACACCAACGAGAAATGTTGAAAAGGTTAATGAGCTATCGGGCAGATATGATAGAACAGTAGAATTCTGAAAATCAGAAATCATGAAAGAAGAGGCTGATGGATAAGCTTCATTTTCAAGCATAACAGCTTGCCGGTCATGTATTTCCGAAAAACTTCGGGCAAGCGGGCTTGAATTCACATCTCTGAGCATCAGCAAGAACTCATCTCTGGAAACAAGTCTCTGATGCCGGCCTTCAAAATCATTAGTCAGCAACTGGAAAAGATCATCGGCATCATAGGCCATGGCAATTTCAGCAGCTTTATGTTTTGCCTCATCCAGTTTTCTGCCATCCCCACTGCCTACATCCATACTGTATGAATTATCAACAAAAATTCCAGCCAGATTTATACTGCCTGTTACCAGTGTCTCATTTTTAGGAATATAAGGCTGGGCAAATGCAAAAACCAATGCCGAAATGGTTAAAACTCGTGCGGCAAGAACCAGATAATGCAATAATTCCGATTGCTTTCTGGTACGTTTTTGATAATTGCGGAGAAGATCCACATTGCTGAAATGTAATTTCCTGTAACGCCTGAAATTAAACAGATGTATGGCAATGGGAATACTTATGGCAAGGAGTCCGTAAAGAAAATAGGGGTTAACAAATTGCATAAATTATTTTCGACACTAATGAAATGCAAAGTTAGCAATTCTGCGTCATTTGCTGTTCACGCAAAAAAAAGAAACTCGAATTCATTAGTATCAAACAAATAATCAAATTGAGTTATTCAGGGGGTAATTCCTGATATAAAAACGGGCCTACAGATGCAGACCCTTTAAATAATTCAGCAATTGAATGTTAACAAAGTAATAGTGAGTCGTTATATTCGGCTTCGACGAGTAATTTTCGTGAATTTTCTTTAACTGCCATAGATTTGAATAACTCTTTCAGTTCATTGTTGCTAGCTCTTGAAGCCATTTCGAGGTATAATTTTAGTCCAAGTCGTATTTTGCGCATGGCCACTTCGAGAAGTTCATAATATTTTAAATCACCTTCGGCATAATACCCATTCAAATAACCTGAAATTTCAATATCATTAAAAAGTTCCTTGGGCAACTCCTCGGCAGGTGTTTGAATGAGCCTGCTAAGACTTACCACCTGGGCAAATTCTTCCCTTGCTGAATTGCTGAGCTCTTTCCTTAATTTTAAAGTTCTGGCTTCTGATGCCAGTTTGTTGAAAAGGTTTGCGCATTCCTGAGCATTCTGCATGGCAAAATGCAGAACTTCATCCTTAGAGTTGAGGGTTTTCATATTTTTCAACGTTTGATTTTGAATATGTGCAGAAAATGAAAATAATCTGTTTTTCATTTATATCAGTTATTCAAAAAAGTAATCTGAAAAGCAAAAAAAAAGTCGCAGTTTCCTGCGACCTTTTATAAATTGAAAAAATCTTCAATTCTCTCTTAAAACAAACTCATCGTATTCTGTCTCGAACCGCAATTTATGTTTCGATTCCTCTTTTGCCAAAGTCATAAATATTTCTTTGATATTTATATCTGTAGCTCTTTCGGCAAGATCCAGATAGAGTTTAAAGGCTGCCTTTTCTTTTTTTATTGCCAGAATCAAAGCCTCATCATATTTCATATCAGCGCTGGGAAAAACATCAACCAGGTAATCGGCTATTTTTAAATCCTGAATTCTCTCTTCGCTGATTGACAGTAGTCCGGTTTCCCTTATTGAGACCAGTTTGGCCTTATGTCCCATCTCTTCTCTGGCATACTGCAGAAATATTTGTTTCATTTCCTGATTGCTGGACTGAATGGAAAGGCGGGTATAAAAATCCACAGATTCCTGTTCAGAATTGATAGCAAATCTCAAAATTTCATCGGTATCGGTAAATGATTTCATAAGTTTTGTGGGGTTTGTTGGCATCAAATATAGTTAATAAAGTATTTTATTTCAAAGTGGCATTAATACTGTTAACCTGAACTTTATTTTTTTTTGCCGGCAGTAAATTCCAGAAAGTTAAAAAAGAAGGCAACAACTTTTTTTTAATAACCAAAGAATCATTCTATGATAGATATAAAGCAGAAAGCCCCTTAATTGTGGGGCTTTTCGTCATTTCAAAAGATTATAAAGTAACTATACAACTCCCTGATCAAGCATTGCATTTGCCACTTTGAGGAATCCGGCAATATTCGCACCTTTAACATAATTCACAAATCCATCATCCTGTTTTCCGTATTTTACGCACTGGCCGTGAATATCGGTCATAATCTGGTGTAGCTTGGCATCAACTTCTTCAGCAGTCCAGCTGATTTTCATTGAGTTTTGGGTCATTTCAAGTCCTGATGTTGCAACGCCACCTGCGTTAACGGCTTTACCAGGTCCAAACATGATCTTATGATCTAAGAAAGCATTTACTGCATCGGGGGTTGATGGCATATTGGCGCCTTCAGCAACGCAAATAACTCCGTTTTTGATGAGGTTTTTGGCATCCTCAAGTCCGAGTTCATTCTGAGTTGCGCAGGGCAATGCAACATCGCATTTTACTTCCCATGGACGTTTGCCCTGATGGAACTGAGCATTAGGGAATTCATAGGAATATGGTTTTACGATATCCTGGTTTGAAGCCCTGAGTTCAAGCAAGTATTCTATTTTTGAGCCAGAAATTCCTTCAGGATCATAGATATATCCATCAGGACCTGAAATGGTTACAACTTTACCTCCCAATTCGTTAACTTTGGTAACAGCGCCCCAGGCAACATTGCCAAATCCGCTGATAGCAACAGTCTTTCCTTTAAAATCAAGACCTTTGGTTTTAAGCATTTCGTGAGCAAAATATACTGCACCAAAACCGGTAGCTTCGGGTCTCATGATACTTCCACCCCAATTGCGGCCTTTACCTGTAAGAACTCCGGTATGTTCCTGAGCAAGTTTTTTATACATCCCGAACAAATAACCGATTTCGCGACCACCAACTCCAATATCTCCAGCCGGAACGTCAGTTTCAGGACCAATCATTTTCCACAACTCAAGCATGAAAGCCTGGCAGAAACGCATGATTTCGCCGTTTGATTTGCCTTTTGGATCGAAATCACTTCCACCCTTGCCACCACCCATTGGAAGTGTAGTCAGGCTGTTTTTGAATATTTGCTCAAATCCCAGGAATTTAAGGATACTCAGATTTACACTAGGGTGAAACCGAAGACCTCCTTTGTAAGGCCCGATAGCACCATTAAACTGAATCCTGTAACCCAGATTTACATGAACCTTTCCGCTATCATCTACCCAGGGAACTTTAAAAGTCAAAATCCGGTCAGGCTCAACAATGCGCTCCAATATTCCGGCTGATTCAAACTGTGGGTTCTCGTTGTAAACCTCTTCTATAGATTCAAGAACCTCGCGTACTGCTTGCAAGTACTCAACTTCTCCCGGATGTTTTTTCTCCAGGTCGGTCATAATTTTTTCCAGATTCATCTTGTGGATGTTTAAGGATGATTAAATTTATGTGAATTTTGTAACAATGTTAATTTAATAACAGGGCAAATTTATGTTATAATAAATGAGATTTCCAAATTTGTCTGAAAAGATTTTTTAGCTCACTGTCAACCCTTGCAAAATAGCTAAATTTTTCTTTTTCAGGAAGTTTAGAATGGTTCTAAAGAACTTCACAAGACCCTATCTATGATAATTCAATAGACTTCGTCACCAATAATTTCCTCCTTTCAATTTTCAGGCTTTTCTGAAATTACATCATCAACATAATAAACCGTGCTGATAAGATTACCATTCTGGTCATAGGTTCTTTCTGGCCCGTTTCGAAGATTATTTTTATAATGAACTTCTCTCCAGAGCTTGCCATTTAAATGAAAAGCTTTTTGAATACCTGAACCCATTTCATAATTACCCTCGCCGATTTTAAATCCGAACTCATTGTAATAGGTCCAGTTGCCGTCAAACATTCCATGGGTGTAGTTGCCATCTATCATTACCTCACCATTTTCGTGAAACATCCTGTATGGTCCATGCAGGGTGTCATTCTGATAGGTTTTCTCATCGATTTTTATCCTTTGATCATTCCACTGAATGGATAAACCCTCTCTCTTGCCATTTCCATAATTCTCTTCAGATTCCTTACGACCATTATAAAACCAACGGGTTGTTTTGCCATGAAGGATGCCGTTTTTGTATTCCACTTCAAGTTCTTTACTCCCATTAAGAAAATAATAGGTAGTTGTTCCATGAGGCTTGTTTCCCTTCAATTGTCGAACCATCTTTATCCTTCCGTCGGGATGATTTTCAATCTCTTCGTGCTTGCATGAAACCAACATAAGGAGGGCAATGCAGGTTATTAAAAAAATATTTATGTTTCTGTAAATCAATGTCATATTTTTTTGTATTTGTTTATTTTAAATCAAACTGATTGGTCAGGAATTAATTATCCAATAACCTTTTTTCATTTACCAGAAGTATAAACTCTGGCATGATTGACTTTAATTTGGGATTCCAAACATACAACTTCATGCGATGATGGAAAAGTTTTTTTTGGGAAACAGGGATTGACAACCTCACTAAACTTGACGATCCGGCCCTGGTGAATAAATCAAATCTGGCTGCTGACCAATGTGAAATTTCATTTTGCTCATCCTGAAACGATACCACCAAAAGCGCTCCGGTCAACTCATCTGCTTGCAACGAAGAATATGCAACCAGATTATCAGAACCATCAGAACTGGTTAACAAATCGCTTAGTTTTCCGTCGAAGCCGGGAAAAAATTCGGGAGCAACAGCCGAGTCGCTTATGCTTTTGTTCTCTTCTGTATTAAGCTTCAGAAAGAACAAGGTATCTGAATTTGCATTCAGACATTCTGATTGCAGTTTTTTAGCAAAAAGTGAAGCGGCTGACAAACCACCGAAATCAACTTCTCCTTTAAGACAAGGATAGCGTGCCAGAATCATATCCCTGACTTCGAAAGGCACTGGTTTTGTCCACGCGTAAAGGAAAAACGGTGTTTCAGAAGCATCCAGAATTTGTTTCAGATTGTCGAGGTCTGCACCTCCCTTGTTATCTGTCTGCTCAAAGGTTGTCTTTTTCTGCTGCACCTCACTCATGTAGAATTGAATGTACCAGGGATTATTGACATTCACGGCATGGGTTATATTATCAGCCCCGTATTTATCATTCCATTTTTCAATGGATTGTGCAACGCCCCTGAATTCGCCGAAATGTTGCTGCATAAAATAATTTCTGACAACCACAGTATCCAGAGTTCCGACAATCAGCACAAGACCCAGCAGGTAATTAAACCATTTGAGCGGGATATTTCCGGAAAAGGATAAAAGGAAACCCATCAAAAAAGGAAAGGAGAATAAAAGGACAGAGTGCTGCAAAACCGGATTTATTTCTCTGGAATAGAAAAAACCTACCAGCATGGGTACAAGAAAAAAAACTACAGAAAATATTCTGAACCTAAGCATTCCGGGAGTTTCCCGATATGTCAAAATCTGTATCAGCATGATTGCCATCAACAAACCAACAATGATAAACGATTCGTTGAAAATATAAAAAAGATGCTCCAAAGGCCAGAAAAGGCCGGGTTTGGCCAGCCATAAACCCACGCCTCCTATCGAAAGATGGTTAAGGGTAATATAAATATGCGGACTAAAAAGAAGTGCGGACAATAAACCGGCGCCCAGGTAATGCCATACCCTGTCTTTTTTAAGCTGAAAAAGCCCGGTCAATCCCACCACCAGGGCAAGCAAAAAACTGAAATAATGCGTGTACATGCAGGCTGCCGCGCTCAGGGCAAAGGCTAGGGATATTTTATAATTTGGCTTTTCATCAAACAACAACCGGGTCCAGTACCAGACCATAATCATACAAAATGTAAGGCCGGGGCCATAAGGCCGGGCAATCTGACTGTAAAGAACAGGGAAAACCAGAAAAGCCACGAAAGCCCCGGAAAGAAGTCCGGCCGAAGGGCCAAACCAACGGCTGAAAACTTTTATCGTGAACCATATTCCCAGGGTGCTGACAAGGGCAAACGGAATTCTGACAGCCCATTCATTCATCCCAAAAACTCTGACCCAATAATACAGAAATACCTGAATACCACCCGGATGCCCGTCAACATAAAAGCCATTGCGCACCAGTTCGGCAAATGAGTCAAATCTTACCCGGCTCAGTGCACTCAATTCATCATTGGAGTAGGAAAATCCCAGATTGTAAACCCTGAGTAAAAGGCCGAGCAGCACAATAACAATAGTCCATATCTGGAATGATCTGCCAAAATCATGATGGGCCGAAGAGGTAAAAGGCTTATTCATTTCTGCAAAAATCGGGAGACAAGAATCAGACGACAGATTGCTGCTTTACAATCTCAAACAACAGAATGCCGGCAGCTACGGAAACATTCAAAGATCCGATGGTTCCGCGCATCGGAATGCTGACTACCTGATCGCACAACTTCAGATACTCATGGGATACACCATCCTCTTCGGATCCCATTATCAAGGCAACCGGACCATTGAAAGATGCTTCATGATACAGTAATTTTCCTTTTTCGGAGGCAGCAACAATACTCAGTCCGCTCGATTTAAGGTATTCTATGGTTTGTTTCAGATTTTTACTTCTGTGCACAGGAAGCAGCGAGAGTGCTCCGGCTGAAGTTTTGAGCGCATCGGAACTCACAGGAGCCCCACCCTTTTCGGGAACTATCAATGCATGCGCACCCGCACACTCAGCAGAACGCGCAATGGCTCCGAGGTTTCGCACATCGGTAATGCGATCGAGGATAACGAAAAGCGGGGTTTCGCCCTTTTCAAAAACCGACATCAGCACATTTTCAAGTGGTTGGAAGGCTATGGGCGAAACAAAGCAAACTACACCCTGATGGTTGCCACGCACCAGGCGGTTCAGTTTTTCAATCGGAACATATTGAAAAGGGATGTCAAACTCTTTCATCAGCCTTCGAAGCTCAGGAAGCAGCTCACCTTTGAGCCCCTGCTGAAGCATCAGGCGGTCAATCTCTCTTCCGGCAGCTATGGCTTCCATCACCGGCCTTATTCCGTAAACCAGATTATTGTCTTTTGTCAAAGCATTAAGTATTAAGGATGCAAAGATAAGGGTTACAGATTTGCAACAAACCATTGAAATGTATGACAAGCAAAATCTTATTTTAATCCTGAACTAACTTTTTCAGAATTTTCTGCACTTATTTATTGAATCGGCTATGTATTGTATTTATATTTATGGAGTAATTAAAATGACGGAAATCATGAATTGGCGTAAAATATTTTATGCTATTTCCTGAATTCCATCATTTAGCCCTAATATAGATGATCAGATTTGTAACAAAACAAAAGAACCACATTAATTACCAGTTCAGGCAGATAAACATTGCAGGCAAGAAGACCCAGATATGGGACGGTACCAATTTTAATGGTATTAAGGTTAAGGATGGTTTTTATCTGTACAATATAAGTTGCGAAAATTATTTTTCAAAGTTCAATAAATTATTAATCATTGATTAAAAACAAGTGGTTATGAAAAACATCGTGTTTTTTCTTGTACTTTCCTTTCTTTTTGCACCAACGGCAAAGGCTCAAATAACGCGGGGTGCTGTATCAGGCGAACTCTATATCTCCGGCGAATGGTATATAGATAACCATGGCAAGGTTCATTATGCAATTTTTCACTCAACTGACAATGGGAAAAACATCTCACTTAAATACCAAAACATACCCGGCGAAATGCCAGTTGGTAATGTTATTGGCGACGCTACTCCCGGGGCTTTATACAACTATTGCAATAATGAACTGTGGGTGAGTTTTGATTATGGGGTGAGTTGGCAATATATTGAAACTGTTGGAGGTGCTAATTACACAAGCGGTTCTGTTAGTGGTGAAATTTATAAAAATGGAACAGATGTAGCTGGAACCCTTTACTACAGTGAAAATTTTGGTTCTAACTTTTATGTTAACAATACCAATATTAAATTTCGACTGGAGGTTGGATCACAATATGGTGAAATACTTGGATTAAGTGGTATTGCAGGCTTTGGATATAGTTTAAAGCATAGCCTAAATTACGGACAAAATTTCAATAATACTCCAATAGATAGCACTGTAGCATTTTGGGCACCAAGTGGTCAATTCCCTAAAATCAGCAGGGGAACTGCACCAGGAGAAATTTACCTGGTCTCCTGGACTCCCGAACTGCACTACAAAATATTTTATAGCGCTGACACCGGATATACCTGGACAGAACATTTTGAATCGGAGTATATTAATATTTATTACTGGGGTGTACAATTTACCGCCGGAAGGGAACCTGGATCATTTTATGTGAAGCGTGCCTGTTTCAATCCTGAATTTGACGGTATTTGGGTTTTTATTGATTACAGCAACGATTATGGGAAAACTTTTACAACATACTTCCATGATCTGGACTCAACCATAACAGGCACAATCAATCATGTATCAGATAGTATTGAATTGTCAAATTACCCTAATCCATTTACTGATTATACCACCATTTCATTTGATGTTTCAGAAAGCCTCAGGAATCCAATGCTGAATATTTATGATATTTTTGGTAAGCCAATCAAACAGATAAACATTTCAGGCAAAAAGACCCAAATATGGGACGGTACCAATAGCAATGGCATTAGGGTTAAGGATGGTTTTTATCTGTACAATATAAGTTGGGAAAATTATTTTTCAAAGTTCAATAAATTATTAATCATTGATTAAAAACAAGTGGCTATGAAAAACATCGTGTTTTTTCTTGTACTTGCCTTTCTTTTTGCATCAACGGCAAAGGCTCAAATAACGCGTGGTGCTGTATCAGGCGAACTCTATATCTCCGGCGACTGGTATATGGATAACCATGGCAAGGTTCATTATGCTATTTTTCACTCGGCTGACAATGGGGAAAACATTTCACTTAAATACCAGAACATAGAAACGCAGCAAACATAATGTGAATTCAATAAAGGCAGACCGGTTAATGAATTTTGCAACGGCAAAAGCTTTAAATTAGCAACCCCATTAAAGTGCCTCCATGAAAAACTTCCAGGTTTATAAATCATCAGCCGGATCGGGAAAAACGTATACCCTGATGCTGATTTACCTCAGCCTGGTGCTTAAAGAACCCGATAAGTTCCGCAACATACTTGCCATCACCTTTACCAATAAAGCCGCCAATGAAATCAAGCAACGGATCACGGCAAATCTGAAGCTGGTTTCTGAGATGGATGAAAACAATATCCCTGAGAAGCATAAAAATCTGATAGAAAAGCTAATAGAAAACACAGGACAGAATATTGAAATTTTAAAACAAAATGCTACCCGTGCGTTAACTTTAATTCTTCACAACTACAGCGATTTTGCGGTTTCAACCATCGACAGTTTCATTCATAAAATTATCAGGGCTTTTGCATTTGACCTTAAACTTTCGATGAGTTTTGAAGTAGAAATGGACGACAGGCTTCTGCTTGAAAAAGCCGTTGATAATCTGATAGCCCTGGCCGGAAGCGACAATGAACTAACCGAAGTTTTGGTAAACTTCATTCAGCAAAAAGCCGAAGAAGATGAAAGCTGGCAGATTGAAAATTTACTCACCGATTTTGCAAAGAATCTGTTCAGGGAAGATGCAATTGCCTACCTTCCTTTGATTCAGAATATCAAATCTGCCGAAGTTTCAAAATTCAGTTTGGCCATCCGCAAATTTGTCAGGAATTATGAAGCCTCATTAACCGCTATGGGTAAGGAAGCCATGGACCTGATCAACCGAAATGAACTCGATGAAAGTTTGTTCATCGGGAAGTCAAGGGGAATCGTTAATTTTTTCAGAAATTACAGCCTTGGAAAAGATTTGAAGAAATCTCCTTCTGATACTATCAAAAAAAATGTTGACCAGAATTCGTGGCTGAGTCCCGATGGAAAAAAATCGCCCTTTCAGAATACTTTGCTGTCAATTGCTCCCCAACTTACTGAAATTTTCAGAAAAGTTGAAAATTTCAAGGCCATTAATGATGAGAAAGTAATCGTCCTGGAAATGGTCAGGCAGCAGTTGTATCCGATGTCGGTTCTTACCGAAATAAGAAACCAGATGGAGGCAATCAAAAAGGAAGAAAACATATTGCCCATAGCCGAATTCAACCGCATTGTTTCAGAAGTTGTTTCCAATGAACCTGTACCTTTTATTTACGAAAGAATCGGTGAAAAATTCAGGCACTATATGATTGATGAATTTCAGGACACTTCTGTACTTCAATGGTTAAACCTGATGCCACTTGTTGAAAATTCACTTTCGCAGGGGGGATTGAATATGTTGGTTGGCGATGGCAAACAAGCCATTTACCGTTTCAGGAATGGCGATGTAGATCAATTTGTCAGACTGCCCGAAGTCCACAACCCATCAAATAATCGCATACTGCATGAAAGAAGCCTCATTTTACAACGTGAATTTGACCCGAAATATCTGGGCTCAAACTTCAGATCAAAAATTGAAGTAGTTGAATTCAATAACCGGTTTTTCAATTTTATTGCTCCATTATTTCTTGGAGACCAGTCGATTGTTTATGAAAATGGAGACCAGGTTCCACAGCCCAACAATAGAGGTGGATTTGTACAGGTTGAATTTCCTGAGGATGAATCTGAAAATGTTGCCGATTTTTATACCCGGAGAACTTTTGAGCTGATATCTGATCTTTGTGAAAAAGGGTATCAACCGGGAGATATAGCCATACTATGCCGGTCGAACAACGAATCATCGCAGATTGCAGTTTATCTGAATGATCAGGGAATAAATGTGGTTTCATCGGATTCATTGCTACTCAAAAATGCACAGGAAATTGTTTTCCTGATTGCGTGGTTTACAATACTTACCAACGAGGATGATCAGATTTCGAAAGCAATAATTATCAATTATCTGATTGAGAACCATATTTTAAGTGTTGATTCGAAAGCTGAAGCATTATCAGGAATTAAAAAACCGGGGTTCTTTCAGCAGTGCATTCGTCAGGCAGTTCCCGGATTTTCTGTTCAAAGGCTCAGGAATAAAGCATTGTTTGACCAGACGGAAGAGCTCATCAGGGCGTTTGGATTGATGCAAAGGTCGCCACTGTATATCCGGTTTTTTCTGGATGAGGTGTTGAATTTTACATCCAAAGGAACATCAGGCGTTGCCGCCTTTCTTGAATTCTGGGAACAAAACAGCAATAAATTATCAGTTATTCTTCCGGCCAGCAGAGATTCGGTTCAGGTAATGACCATCCATAAAGCCAAAGGGCTGGAATTTCCTGTTGTAATATTTCCATTTGCAAAGCAAACCATTAGCAGCAAAGCCGAGCAGGTATGGGCCCTGTTTGATGATGACATTTTACCAGATTTAAAAATCGCATATATAAAACTTAGTAAAAATCTTGAAAAAACCCGATATGAGGAACTTTATACCGAGGTAGTCGACAAGAAAAAACTTGACCTGTTAAACATGGTTTATGTTGCTTTTACAAGAGCTTCAGAAAGGTTGTTTATTCTTTCGGGCAAACCCAAAGGCAAAAACGATACCATAAATTCAGTTACCGATATGCTGGTTGCTTTCCTGAATTCAGCCGGTGTTTACACTGATGGTAAAACAGTTTATAATTTTGGAAATGAAAAAATGCCCGGTAGAAAAACTGAGGTAGATTCTAATGAAAAAACGGCAGTGACCTTTAAATCCTGGCCATGGCACGAACGCCTGATATTTGCCTCCCGGGCACCGCGCCATTGGCAGGCAAATGCTCCAAAAACCGCACAAATTGACGGCAATATCATTCATCGGGTTCTATCTGATATCAGAGCAGAAGAAGACATTGAGCAGGCTGTTCAAAAACTCTTGAATTCGGGAATTGTTAACTATAATAAGGTTGATGAAATTACCCAAAGGCTTAAAAATCTGGTTCAAAATCCCAATGTCAGCAGGTTTTTCCTTCCCGGTCTTAAAGTGGCCAATGAAGTTGAAATTCTTATCAGCAGCGGGAAAAGTTACCGGCCCGACCGGATTGTATTTAACGATGACAGCACGGAAGTAATTGATTATAAAACCGGCAGGCAAAATGAACATCATATTACACAAGTTCGACACTACTCAGGATTACTTACAGAAATGGGATATCCGAAGGTAAGTGGATGGCTGATTTATCTGGATGAGCCCGTTCAGGTGGTCGAAGTTCAGATTTAACCCTACCCCTCTATCTACTGATTCGATTTTTCAGATACTTTTGTCCAATGATTAAAAGAGTTTCGCCTTCATGGTTGTATGAAAATGGATGCAAATCACCCATAATAGATGTGCGGTCGCCATTGGAATATGCACAGGGGCATATACCAGGTTCATTTAATATTCCTTTGTTATCTGATGATGAAAGAGCCATTGTAGGTAAGCTATACAAGCAATCAGGTAAAGAAGCTTCTCTTCTTAAAGGTCTTGACTTTGTGGGTGTTAAAATGTCGGGATTCGTTAAAAAATTAAAATCTCTGATAAAGGGCAAATCTAAGGATGTTGTGGTTTACTGCTGGAGAGGTGGCATGCGTAGTGCATCAATGGCCTGGCTTTTCGATACTTCAGGTTTTAATACTACTGTAATTGACGGAGGTTATAAGTCATACCGCGCATACATCCGACAAAAATCGGGCATGAGCATTCCGATTATTGTTTTGGGTGGTATGACCGGATCGGGCAAAACCGAAATCTTGCATGAGCTCAAAAAAAAAGGCGAACAAGTCATTGATCTTGAGGGTCTTGCACATAATAAAGGATCGGTCTTCGGATATCTGGGACAGCTTCCTCAACCCACCAATGAACAATTTGAAAATAACCTCTTCGACGAATGGTCTAAACTCAACCCCGGTAAGCCAGTCTGGATTGAGGATGAAAGTCGCTCAATTGGTACCGTTAGCCTGCCAAACCCATTTTTTGAATCAATGAAGCAGGCTCCTATGGTAATGCTGGATATATCGATAGAAAAAAGAGTTGAAAGGCTAATTGCCGAATATGCCGGATTCGATAAAGAATTGCTGCTTTCAGCAATTTCCAGAATTTCAGTTGCCATGGGAGGCGAAGGCGTTAAAGAAGCAAAGAATAACATAATCAGTGGAGACTTTACCAGGGCTATTTATCTCACACTTGGTTATTACGATAAAAAGTACCGGAAAGCGCTTACAAAATTTGAAGGTAGAAAGATTATACCAATAAAATCAGAGACAAATAATTCTGTTGCAAATGCAGAGATGCTTCTGGCCTTGAAAAAGGATTTGCTTAGTCTGCATGCGGAAGATTTATGCCCTAAATAAACTCAACCACTTGTTCACATGAATCAGATATATCTTGATTATAATTCCACCACCCCAATTGACCCCAGGGTTGCAGATGCGATGCGTCCACACATTGAAGAGTATTTCGGCAATCCATCGAGCAGCCATCTGCATGGAGCTAAAGCCCGGCTGGCTGTTGAAACCGCCCGCCGTCAGGTAGCTCAGTTAATTGGATGCAAGCCGCAGGAAATTGTTTTTACCAGTGGAGGAACCGAATCGAATAATTTGGCATTGAAAGGTGCTGCCAATGCCCTTAGATCAAAAGGCAACCACATCATAATTTCTGCCGTTGAACATCCGGCAGTAACCGAAGTTACAAATTTCCTTGCTTCGCAGGGCTTTAGTGTTAGCATTGCTCCTGTCGATCAACTAGGAATGGTTGACCCTGAAAGCATTGCAGGGTTGATCCGTACTGATACCATTCTTATTTCGGTGATGCATGCCAATAATGAAACCGGGACCATTCAGCCTGTTGCTTCAATATCGGAGATTGCAAAAAAACATGGAGTTCTGATGCATACCGATGCAGCCCAGTCACTGGGTAAAATAGCTGTAAAAGTTAATGAATTAAATATTGACTTGCTTTCTATTGCCGGCCACAAACTCTATGCGCCTAAGGGAATTGGTGCGCTTTATATCAGGCATGGCGTCAAAATTGAAAAATTGATACACGGAGCTGATCACGAACAAAACCTTCGGGCAGGTACCGAGAATGTACTTGAAATTGTTGGGCTTGGCAAAGCATGCGAAATTGCAGGTGCCGAACTTTTACAATATCAATCGCATACACGAAATTTAAAAAATCAATTCATTGCAGGGCTTGAAAAACGCCTGGGCAAACTTCACATCAACGGGCACCGCGAAAACTGCCTGCCCAATACCGTCAGTGTCGGATTCAGAAAATTAAATGCTCAAACCATTCTGGCAGCCATGCCCGAAATAGCCGCCTCAGCCGGAGCCGCCTGTCATACAGGCGATACGGGAGAATCAAGTGTGCTGGGAGCCATGAAAGTATCTCCGGAATTTTCTCAGGGAACCATCCGGTTTTCAGTCGGACGTTTTACAACAGCCAGCGAGATTGAATCGGCGATAAAAATTATATCTCAATCGATTTTGTCTCTTCAGCCTGAAAATCAATCTGTTGATCTGGAATACAATTCCGACTCAAAAATCAAATTGACTCAATTTACCCATGGTATGGGCTGTGCCTGTAAAATCCGCCCGGCCGATCTTGAAAAAATACTTGCCGGCCTCCCTCCGGTTACAGATCCGAAAGTTCTGGTTGGCACCGCCGACCGTGATGATGCCGCTGTATATCAGCTAAGTGCAGATCTTGCCCTTGTTCAGACGGTGGATTTTTTCACTCCGGTAGTGGATGATCCCTATACATTCGGCGCGATTGCTGCTGCCAATTCGCTCAGCGATATTTATGCCATGGGAGCCAAACCTATCTTTGCCCTCAATATAGCTGCATTTCCGGTCAACAGGCTGCCGCTTTCAGTACTTCAGGAAATCATAAAAGGAGCTACCGACAAAGCAGCTGAAGCCGGAATCTCAATTCTTGGTGGCCACTCGATTGAAGATACCGAGCCTAAATTTGGTATGGTAATTTCAGGGCTTGTTCATCCCGATAAGGTATTGCGCAACGACGGTGCAAAACCCGGTGACATGCTTATACTCACCAAACCAATTGGCAATGGCATCATAGCAACAGCCAATAAAATGGGGCTTGCTTCTGAACAAGTAGTTGAAAAATCAGGAAAATGGATGGCAACCCTTAACGCTGTTGCTGCAAATGAAATGAATGCTGTGATAGTAAATGCCTGTACCGATATAACTGGTTTTGGTTTGATGGGGCATCTGCATGAAGTTACCCTGGCTTCGGGTGTAGATGCTGAACTTGATTTTAATAAAATTCCTTTTATGGGAGGTGTTGAAGAACTGGCGATGGCTGGAGCAATTCCCGGTGGCAGCATTGCCAATTATGAAAACGCTGTTGAATGGAGCAATTTTGGAGCATTGAGTACGAATGAACGATACATGATCTGCGATGCACAAACATCAGGGGGACTATTGGTATGCCTGCCACCAGAAGAAGCCGTTAAATTTCAGATCTTATTAGAAAACAAGGGTGTTTTTTCAGCAGCAATCGGAAAACTCACCCGGCCGGGAACAGGATTTATTACAGTAAACTATCGAAATTAAATGTAGCAAACAGCAGAATTCTGATGTGTAATGGAAGAAAGCAAATCATCCTTAAATAAAGATAGTAAAGGCATTAAAATTGCCAGGATACTTTCAAAAACAAGGATAGTTGTATTTCTTCTGGCCATACTGTTCCCTATTCTTCTGTTTTTATTATTCGATTGGGTGTTTCCGCTTAAGCCATTTAACAAGGATTATTCAACCACCATAGCAGCTTCCGACGGACAACTCCTGCATGCATTCCTTACCAATGATGATAAATGGAGGTTGAAAGCCGACCTCACTGAAATTACCCCTGATCTCAAGAAAACCATTGTTTTTAAAGAAGACAAGTACTTCTATCTGCATCCAGGGGTGAATCCATTGGCCATTGGCAGAGCCATGTTTAACAATCTTAAAAAAGGGCGGCGGACTTCAGGAGCTTCGACCATTACCATGCAGCTGGCACGGCTTCTTGAACCCGCTCCAAGAACCCCTGTTGTTAAAATAAAAGAGATGTTCAGGTCGCTGCAACTGGAGTGGCACCTGAGCAAAGACGAAATTTTACAACTTTATTTTAACCTTCTGCCCTATGGCGGAAACATTGAAGGAGTTAAATCGGCTTCGCATATCTATTTTGACGAAGAGCCTGAAGCCCTGAGCCTGGCCCAGGTGGTGATGTTGACAGTAATCCCAAACGATCCAAACCAACTCAGGCCAGGAGCCGACAATGGGAAACTGATCATGTGGCGAAATCACTGGCTGAACAGAATGAAAGAGAAAAATCTGTTTCCCGGCGAAATGATTGATGATGCATTAAATGAGCCATTTACATCAACGAGACATCAAATGCCACGCAAAGCGCCTCATTATGCTTACCGATTCAGAAATTCAGTTTCAGGAAAGGAGTTAAAATCAACACTGAATCCTGAATTCCAGCACAAAGTTGAGACATTGGCAGCCAGTTATATACGAAGGCTTCGCTCGTTTCAAATCGGAAATCTTGCAGTATTGGTGGTCAACAATCAAACCATGGAAGTTGAAGCTTATGTAGGCTCTGCCGGTTTTAATGAGGATGCATTTCAGGGACAGGTTGATGGAATTACTGCGCTCCGATCACCGGGCTCTACCCTGAAACCTTTGCTTTACGCGCTTGCCATTGATGATGGCCTGATCACTCCTAAAACGTTAGTTACCGATGTGCCTCAGAATTTTGCCGGTTACAGACCTGAGAATTACGATGAAACTTACCGGGGCAAAGTCAGTATAGAACAGGCACTTGCACTTTCGCTCAATGTTCCTGCAGTAGAACTGCTCGACAGATTCGGAACAGACAGGTTTAAAAACTCAATGTCGAATGTTGGATTCAAATGGGTTTCAGCCAATAAAAAAAAACTCGGGCTATCCATTATTCTTGGCGGATGTGGAACCACTCTTGAAGAACTGACTGCACTTTATGCTGCTTTCGCCAATGAGGGACTTTTTAAGCCCTTGAAGTACACTAAAAATGGAGATGTTTCGGTTGCCGATACACTTTGCTCGCCGGGAGCAGCATTTATGATTACAGGAATTCTGACGCAATTGCGCCGGCCTGACCTGCCAAACCAATATCAGAAGGCTGCCAATCTTCCTGAAATAGCCTGGAAAACCGGAACTTCCTACGGGAAAAGAGACGGGTGGGCCATCGGATATAACCGGAATTATACCATCGGCATATGGACAGGAAATTTCCCGGGAAACGGAGTTCCGGAACTTAATGGCGCTGAATTTGCAGTACCTCTGCTATTCAATATCTTCAATTCCCTGCAGCCCGGTCAGCAGACAAACTGGTTTGCTCCTCCTGCTGATCTGGTTTACCGGCTTGTTTGCTCTGAAACAGGCTTGCCTCCCGACACTTTTTGCCACAATATTATAATGGACTATGCCCTTCCGGGAATTTCACCTTCCATGCGATGCAACCATATGGAAAACCAGTTTGTTAATGAATCGCAAACCCTGAGCTATTGTCGCACCTGTCTTCCTAAAAAAGGTTACCGCGAGGTTCTTTATCCTCATTTAACACCACAACTGATAGCCTGGTACAACGAAATGCAGGTGCCTTACAAAGCCGTACCCAGGCACAATCCTGAATGCCCTTCGGTTAAAACATCAAATGCACCATTAATTACGTCACTTACCGATGGAGCAGAATATCTGCTCTTCAGAAACAGGAAACAACAACTTATGCTTGCATGCAACGCAGAAAACGGGGTAAGTAAAGTATATTGGTATCTTAACGATAAATTCTACAAATCAGGCAAACCGGATGAAAAAGTATTCTTTAATCCCAATTCGGGAAACTACAAAATCAGTTGTTCGGATGACCGCGGCAGAAACAGCAATATCTGGATAAGGGTGAGTTTTATTTAATTAATTTCCAATGACCAATGTCCAATGACTGAAATCCGAAATCTCTCGTTAGTCTGCTGGCGCAGCCTCCCGAGACAAGCTAAATCCCACTGCCTCTGGCGGGGCAAGCAAAATCCAAAATCCAAAATCCAAAATCAGAAACCTGCCAACCGGTAGGCTGGTCCGAAATCCAAAATCCGCTATCCGAAATCAGAAATCCCTTCCCTTTTACCTATCTTTGCACCCCAAAAACAAATACATTTCAAACCTATGGCATTAAAATGTGGCATCGTAGGCCTGACCAATATTGGCAAAACCACGATTTTTAACTGCATATCCAATACAAAGGGGCAGACTTCAAATTTTGCTTACAGCACAAATAAATCGAACATCGGACAGGTAAATGTACCCGATGACAGACTCTATGAAATAGATAAGCTCATACATTCAGCAAGGATTGTGCCTGTTACCGTAGAAATTATGGACATTCCGGGGCTTGCCAAAGGAGCCAGTCAGGGCGAAGGAGTTGGGAATAAGTTTCTGGCCGATATTCAGCAGACAGATGCCATCATTCATGTAATCCGCTGTTTCGATGATGAAAATCTTCCTCATGTCGAAGGAAACATAAATCCTGTACGCGATCGCGAAATCGTTGATCTGGAGCTTCAGATACGCGACCTGGACCTTGTGGAACGCAAGATTCTGCGTCTGGATAAAGCTGCCAAAACAGGTGACAAAGATGCAAAACATGGAGTGGATGTTCTGACATCGGTAAAAGACCATCTTGAAAACTTCCAGTCGGTGCGCACTTTGGATATTCTGCCGGCCGACCGCCGTTTTATTGACGATATGTACCTGCTTACCGATAAACCTGTCATTTACGTTTGTAATGTTGATGACGCCTCGGCGGTTACCGGCAACAAATATGTTGAGCAGCTTAAAGAATCTGTAAAGAATGAAAATACAGAAGTAATTGTTATTGCCGGAGCTTTGGAAGCCGAAATAGCAGAGCTTGAAAGTGTTGAAGATCGTAAAGTTTTCCTCGAAGATGCCGGCCTTACAGAACCCGGTGTCAACCGCCTGGTGCGTTCAGCCTATGCTATCCTGAACCTGCAGTCATTTTTTACTGCTGGTCCAATGGAAGTCAGGGCGTGGACCATCAAAAAAGGCATGACAGCACCACAGGCAGCCGGAGTTATTCACAGCGATCTGGAAAGGGGTTTCATCCGTGCCGAAGTTATGAAGTATACTGATTTTGTCACCCTCAAATCGGAACATGCCTGCCGCACTGCCGGGAAACTGTTTGTTGAAGGGAAAAATTATGTTGTTGAAGATGGTGATATCATTAACATCAGGTTCAATGTATAGCTCAATCTTCTGACAATCTGTTACAGAAATAAAATAATAAATCCGGATTTTGAACAGGTATTCAAAATCCGGATTTCTGTTTCAGACTGCATATTATTTCAATACACCTATCTTTCTTAAACTGCCTTCTATTTTTGACCAGCTGTGTTCAATATCATTATCAAGGCCAACACTATAGCGAACCAGGCCGTCACTCAGTCCCATCTCGCGCTGGACTTCTTCGGGAACCTCACTGGATGTGCTTTTGCCTGAATTACTGAAAAGTGTCTTAAAATATCCAAGGCTCACGGCAAGATATCCTACATCATTCCGTTCCATATCCTCCATCAAAGCCGAGGCTTTCTCAGAGGTTTTCAGGTCAATGGTCAGCATGCCACCAAAACCAAACTGTGGGTTCATCATTGACTTCATCAGTTTATGTCCTTTGTGATTAGTAAGTCCGGGATATACCGTCGGGATTCCTGCAGCATTGAACCTTTCAGCAAGGTATGCAGCATTATAACTATGCTGTTTCATGCGGATGTGAAGCGTATGTATATTTTTCAAAATGGAAGAAGAACGGAAAGGATCAAGAACCGGACCTAAGAGCATTGCTGTACCATTATTAACATCGATGAGTGAGTTAATAAAATCAACATCGGCACAAATGGCACCTGCAACACAATCATTTTTACCATTTACAAATTTGGTAAGGCTGTAAACAACAACATGAGCGCCTAAAAGAGCCGGGCTGGCAATCATTGGAGTAAAAGTATTGTCAACCACAAGTTTAACGTTGTGTTTATTAGCAATTGCTGCCAACCCGGGAATATCAGAAATCTGAAGCAATGGATTGGTCATGGTTTCGGTGTAGATCAGTTTTGTTTCCGGCCTTACAGCTTCCTCAACTGCTTTAAGGTCTGAGATATCAACAAAAGAGACCTGAACGTTAAATTTTTTAAGATAATTGGCAAGGAAAGCAAAAGTACCCCCATAGGTGGTCATGCTCGACACAATATGATCGCCCGAATTTACAAGATGCAATATGGCTGATGTAATAGCGCCCATTCCGCTCCCGGTAACCCAGGCTGCTTCAGTGCCTTCCATGGCAGCCATGGCATCGGCCAGGTATTTATTGCTTGGATTCCAATGGCGGGAATACAGGAAACAGCCTTCTGCTTCACCCTGAAAGGTTTCAAGCATTGTTTTGGCCTGCATAAAGGTAAAAGTTGCTGAATCGCACACTGATGGATTCACATCACCGAATTCTCCAAAATGTCGGAGATTCTGGATTTTACTGGCTGGATCAAATTTCATATCAAAGTTTTTTATTTAATATATTAAATATCATTCTGACGGCAAAATTACCCAATTTAAAGAATATGTTTCTATTTTTTAATGTTTTTAGTATATTATTATAAGTAAATAATCAATAATATTTAAATAGTGTAATTTAAAAGATGAAAATAAAAAAACCTGCTTTCATTTTAAATGAAAACAGGAGATTTTAGCAAAAAAATATCAGTCGAAAGTTTTAAAACATATCTCAACCACCCAATAAGTATTTCGAAATAATTTGTTTCAGGTCACCATAATTATGAACTACGGGCAATTCAGGATAATCGGCAATAACATTTTCGGGAGGACAAAAGAGAATCCCGATTTCAGCCTGCTGCAACATGGAGATATCGTTGTATGAATCTCCAAATGCAATCACCTTATAATCAAGACTCTGCAACGCCTGAACTACTTTACGCTTCGGATCTTTCTGCCTGAGCGTATAATCTACGATATTATCCTTATCATCAATAACCAGATTGTGGCAGAAAATGGTAGGCCGGTCGAGCTGCTTCATCAGCGGTTCGGCAAACTGAGCAAAAGTATCGGAAACCACGATCACCTGCGTTAAATTTCGCAACCACCACAGAAACTCTTTAGCTCCGTCGAGCGGTTTAATAGCAGCAATCACGTTTTGGATATCTTTCAGCTTTAGACCATGTTCTGCCAGGATTTTTATACGTTGCTTCATCAACACATTATAATCGCTGATATCGCGGGTAGTGAGTTTTAATTCAGAAATTCCGGTTTTTGCAGCAACATTTATCCATACTTCAGGCACAAAAACGCCTTCAAGATCTGTGCATATTACATACATGTGAGTTCCGTATCAGTTAATACTTGGTTTTTAGATAATTATTAAAGGCCTTATAATCATTCTCAAGTAAATCATATTGCTCTGATTTTTCCTCAAGGCCTTTCAGGCTTGGTGGCAATTCCGGATCAAAACCGAGAATATCCCTGATTTGTTCTGGAAATTTTGCAGGGTGCGCTGTTTCCAGCGAAATACAAAGCTGGTCGGGATGACCGGCATCAGGATTTTGTTCAATAAATTCCTGAAGGCCGCACCATCCGACGGCCCCGTGGGGCTCAAGCAACAATTGATATTTGTCCCAGGCTTGCTTGATTGTATTTTTGGTTTCAGCATCAGTAACTGATACCGCAAAAATATCTTTTCGCAATTGTTCAATATCAGGCTGACTGTGCATTTGCCCTTTTTCGTCCAGTTGCCCGCCATAAAGCGCAAACAATCGCGCCAGATTGCTCGGATGGCCAACATTCATTGCACTTGAGATACAGTTTTTTGATGGCTCTATTTTCCTGTAAATTTGCTCTTTCATAAAAACCGGAAACTCATCATTTTCATTGGTCGCGATTACAAATTTCCTCACCGGCAGTCCCATTTTACCGGCAAGCATTCCGCCCATCATATCGCCAAAATTGCCTGAAGGAACTGAAAAAACAACCTCATCATTTCCTGAAACATTCCTTAACCTGGAGTAAGCATAAAAATAATAGACAATCTGTGGTATCAGGCGCCCTATATTGATGGAGTTGGCCGATGAAAGACTCAGGTGAGCCAGATCCGGATCTGAAAAAGCTTGTTTTACCAATGTCTGGCAATCGTCGAACTTTGCATCCAGACCCAGAATCTGAATATTCCTGCCCAGGGTGGTCATTTGTTTTCGTTGCCTGGAAGTAACTTCTCCTGTTGGAAAAAGCACCAGTACTTTTATGTTTTCAAAACCATAAAAAGCATTTGCAATTGCGCTTCCGGTATCGCCAGAGGTTGCTGTTAATATCAGGAGTTCTCCTCCCTGCTCGGCCAGGTAATGGTTCATAAGCCTACCCATCATTCTGCCTGCAAAATCCTTGAAACTGGCAGTTGGCCCCTGATCGAGACGCATTACATATTTGCGGTCGTAAACATGTTGCAGGGGAACTTCATAGTTATAGGCATCTCTGACAAGGCTTTTAAGAATTTCGCAGTCAATAACATCTTTGAGGAAACTACCGATCACTATGGAGGCAATTTCATGATATTCCATTTCTCTCATTGCCATGATCTGATCAGTAGTTAAGACCGGAATTTTTTCAGGCATATACAATCCACGGTCAGGAGCCTGTCCTTTCAGCAACGCCTTTTCAAATGTAAGCAATGGCGATTGTCGGTTGGTTGAATAATACAATAATGGATTCTTCATGATTTATCTTCTCAATTTTGCTGACGAAGCGCCACCGGCAGAATATTCAGGAGCAGTTGTAACAATTTTCTTTCCGTCGAGCACCGATAAAGCCTGATCAAGATCTTTGATGATGTCATCAGGATGCTCAGCTCCTACACATAATCTAATGAGGTTGGCAGGAATTCCGGCCAGTTTTCTGCCCTCTTCGCCTTGCTGAGAGTGGGTAGAAATGGCGGGTATTGTGGCTACCGATTTTATTCTGCCCAGATCGGTGGCACGCCAGATGCGCTGCAGCCCATCGAAAACATCTCGGGTTGCCTGTGCACCGCCCTTAACATGAAACGACATTAGGTGGCCGTACCTGTTCACTTTTTTGCCATACTGTTCATCATTTTCAGCATCTACAAGCCAAAGGTATTCCGAGGCAAGTTTATGCAGCGGGTGTGATTCCAATCCCAGGTAATCGACCTGTTCAATGTGTTTGTGCGTGGATAGGTATCTGGCAATGGTCATGGTTGAACGGCTTTGCATGTCAACTCTTGAACGCAAAGTTCTGATGTCGTTGAGCGCCATAATGGCATTCATGGGAGAGAGATTTGGGCCGTTGTCCCTATTTGGCAGTGTTTTGGCATACATACAAAAATCAGCCTTCATCTCCGGGCTTCCCACCCTTGAAGTCAGATTTTTTCGGGCTATCACTGCTCCAGAAATGCCAAATCCTCCGGTGGCAAGCGTTTTGGTAACCGACTGCACAACAATATCAGCGCCAAGTGCCAACGGTCGCATCAGTGCAGGGGTTGCTACTGTTGAATCAACAATTATTGGAATGCCATACTTATGGGCAAGATCAATCACCTTCTTCAGGTCGAAAAATGCCTGACCGGGGTTACTGGGCATCTCACCATAAAGAAAACGGGTGTTTTCATCAATCAGAGATTCCCACTCATTCAAATCATCAGAATGAACAACTTTTCTCCATTCTATTCCCCTTTCCTGATGTTTGCGAACTGCAAACTGCTGAAAAGTACCACCATATACCTGCGTAGTTGCAACAAAATTTATTTTCCCTGATAGATTTTTTGGATCAGGAAGCAGGAATGGGTCAACAGCAGTTTGTATCGCAGCCATTCCCGATGCAGTGGCAATACATGAGGCTTCGATATCAGCTCCATATGATTCAAGTAATGCAAGTACGCCTTCAAGGTAGTATATCGTAGGATTTGCGATTCTGGAATAGCACCAGGTAGGAATCTGGTAACTCAAAGCTGCTTCCATTTCATCGGAATCACGGTAGCATTGCGATGTTGACATATAAACAGGCTCTATAATTGAACCCTGGTTAAAATCAAGTGCTTCCTGCATCGAATAAACACCATGAACTGCAATGGTGTCGAACCGGCATTTTTTCATATCTTTAAGGTAATTCTGATGCCATTCTGTAGCTCTTTTTGCGGCTTCTAAGTAATGGTTGATTCCTGTTGAATTCATATAGCCTCCCTTGGATTAAAATGTATGATTATGGTTATTCCCGGTTTTAATCATTTTCAAACAAATTTATTCTATTAAATAAAATAACCATCATTAACTTACAAATTTGTCGGAATTCAATCGAAATATTTAAAAAACAAAAGAAAACATTGCTAATTTTGAAAAATAATTAACTTATCTGATTCTAAATGAAAACACCCTTTCATCTTGACAGTCTGGACAAAAAAATAATTAATTTGCTGAATGATAATGCCAGACTGCCTTTTGTAGAAGTAGCAAGACAATGCAAAGTTTCGGGAGCAGCCATTCATCAGCGGGTAGCCAAAATGGAGGAAGCCGGCGTTATTGCAGGATCTTCATTAAAGCTGAATCCCAACGGTATGGGGTTTATGACCTGCGCATTCATCGGCATACAGGTTAATCTTACCAGTACCTCAACGCATGAAGAAGTTTTCAGAAAAATTCAGAAAATCTCTGAAATAGTTGAATGTCATCATATTTCAGGAAAATACAGCCTCTTGGTCAAACTTTTTACCAGAAATAATGAACACCTGAAACAGGTAATTGTAGAACAGATTCAATCAATACCTGAAATTACTTTTACTGAAACTTTTATTTCGCTCGAACTGGGTTTTGAAAGAGAACTGGGTCTGTAATGAATAATCTGGCAAGTTTATTCGGAGATTATTTTTGATTGATATACAGACTGGCGGGATTTTTTCATAACAGAGATGCTTCGCAAAACAAATCCATTTACTGCTTGTTGAAGCGTGTAAATTCTTAATTTTGCAAACTAAAACATTAAATTAATTAAATATGAATTACGATGTAATTGTAATCGGCTCAGGGCCGGGAGGTTATGTGGCTGCTATCAGGGCTTCGCAATTGGGAATGAAAGTTGGAGTTGTTGAACGTTCTGAACTTGGCGGTATCTGCCTCAATTGGGGCTGTATTCCAACAAAAGCCCTTTTAAAAAGTGCCCAGGTGTTTGAATACGCTAAGCATGCAGCCGATTACGGTGTAAAGATTAATGGTGAAATTGAAGCCGATTTCAATGCTATAATCAGTCGCAGCCGTGGTGTTGCCGATGGCATGAGCAAAGGCATTCAATTTCTTTTCAAGAAAAATAAAATTGATCACATTGCCGGTTTCGGGAAAATGAAGCCAGGCAAAATAGTTGAAGTTACCAATGCCGATGGCGAAAAGACCGATTACCTGGCCAAACATATCATTCTTGCTACCGGTGCCCGTTCGCGTGAGTTGCCCAACCTTAAACAGGATGGTAAAAAAATAATCGGCTACCGCGAAGCCATGACGCTTCCAAAAAAGCCCGAAAGCATGGTTGTGGTCGGATCAGGTGCCATAGGATCGGAATTTGCCTATTTTTACAATGCCATCGGTACAAAAGTGACACTGGTTGAATTTATGCCTAATGTAGTTCCTGTTGAAGATGAAGAAGTCTCCAAACAACTGGAGCGGAGTTTCAAGAAATCGGGAATAAAGGTTATGACTTCTTCAACCGTTGAATCGGTTGACACAAAAGGCAAACTCTGCAAAGTGACCATTAAAACCAAAAAGGGCGTAGAAATTGTTGAATCTGAAATGGTACTTTCTGCGGTGGGCATTGCCACCAACATCGAAGGTATTGGACTTGAAGAAACAGGCGTTAAAACTGAAAAAGGAAAAGTTGTAGTTGACGAATACTACCGCACCAATATTGAGGGTGTTTATGCCATTGGAGACATAGTGCATGGCCCTGCTCTTGCACATGTGGCTTCACACGAAGGCATTGTTTGTGTTGAAAAAATTGCCGGCAAACATGTTGAGCCTCTTAATTATGGAAATATTCCGGGTTGCACTTATACAAACCCTGAAATTGCATCGGTAGGCATGACCGAAAAGGCTGCCCGCGAAGCCGGATACGAAATTAAGGTTGGCAAATTCCCTTATTCTGCTTCCGGAAAAGCCAGCGCTGCAGGATCGAAGGATGGTTTCGTAAAAGTTATTTTCGATGCAAAATATGGCGAATGGCTTGGAGCTCATCTGATTGGTAGTAATGTTACGGAAATGATAGCTGAAGTCGTAGTAGCCCGCAAGCTCGAAACCACCGGAGAGGAAATCATAAAATCGGTACACCCGCATCCAACAATGTCAGAAGCAATTATGGAAGCTGTAGCTGCTGCTTATGATGAAGTAATTCATTTATGATTGCGGATTGCGGATTGCGGATTGCGGATTGTGGTCCCGATAGCTATCGGGATCTGATTTCTATTTTCCAAACCTCTGACTTCCGACCTCTGACCTCTGACTTCCAACATCTGACCTCTGACTTCCAACTTCCGACCTCTTATCTCAGACTTCCAATTTCCCAATAAACAAATAACCCTGAAAAACAATACCATGGAAATAGTCCCCACTGAAATACCCGATGTCCTGATTATAAAACCTCAGGTTTTTTCAGATGAGCGGGGATATTTTTTCGAATCCTACAACAAAGAGAAGTTCATTGCTGCGGGTATTGATATAAACTTTGTTCAGGACAACGAGAGCAAATCCATGAAGGGTGTACTCAGGGGTTTACATTTTCAAAAACCACCTTTTGCACAGGGAAAGCTGGTAAGGGTAATGCGGGGAGCGGTTCTTGATGTTGCAGTCGATCTTCGCAAAGACTCCCCCTGGTTTGGTAAATGGGCCGCCATTGAACTTACCGAGCATAACAAATGGATGTACTGGATTCCTCCCGGATTTGCCCACGGATTTCTGACACTCGAGGATAATACGGTTCTCTTTTATAAGTGCTCAAATGTTTATAATAAACATTCCGAAGGAAGTTTAATATGGAATGACCCTGATCTGAACATATACTGGGGAATTACAACTCCGATTCTTTCAGCCAAAGATCAGATTTCACCTTTTTTCAAAGATTTGGAGAGGATATTCTGAAGCCTGACTTTCCCTGCTAAAAACAAAAATACCGGATTTTCAGGAATACGAATCTTTAAAATTCAACGTTAATCATCAAAACAAACAGCTGTTGGATTTAAAATTTATCGTAATTACTTAAGCGCTTCTCCAACCTTTAACTGTCTGCCCTGAACTGAAATTACTACAAAAAATGAAGAAAAACATTATAACCTATATTTACGCATCAATTATCCTTATTGTGCTTCCTTTAATTTTTTTAAGGTTTACAGAAACCAGGTATGATTATGACAAGCAATACAAAGAAAAATTTACAGCCCACACCTTTGCACTGAGCGTTGATATTCCCGAAAAACTCGAATTTGCAGGTGAAAATGTGCCGCTCGACTTTTATTATGTCCGCGAAAGCCTCGACCGTGAATTGCTGGTGAATACATACTGGCATTCCAACACTTTGCTTCTTTTGAAAAGGGCAGGGAGGTTCTTCCCCTTGATTGAACCCATTTTGAAAAAAAACGGGATTCCTGATGACTTCAAATATCTGGCATTGATTGAAAGTGGTTTAATGAATGTTGTGTCGCCTTCAAATGCGGCGGGATTATGGCAATTTCTCGATAAAACCGGACAGCAGTTCGGCCTGGAAGTAACCGACCAGGTTGATGAGCGTTATCACTACAGCAAATCAACAGAAGCGGCATGCAGATATTTGAATGATGCCTATAAAAAGTACAGAAACTGGACACTTTCAGCAGCTTCATACAATGCCGGGCAAGGCCGCATCAGCAAAGAAACTGAAAAGCAAAAGACAAACAACTACTACGATCTATATCTGAATCAGGAAACATCTCGGTATATTTACAGAGTTCTTGCCCTGAAATTAATTTATGAAAATCCGGCAGATTATGGATTCTATTTGCGAAAGAAGGATATTTACCCACCTGTACCCACCAAATCAATTAAAGTTGATACTACCATTACCGATCTGGTTAAATTTGCGCTCGATTATGAAGTACCCTATAAAGTGCTCAAAGAATTTAATCCATGGCTGAGGACAGATCAATTAAAAGTAGCCCCGGGCAAAAATTACACCATTGAGTTGCCCGAAACATCGTGGCTGAAATACAGCAAACTCCAGGATAAAATCGAAGATGGAAACTCTATTTTTAATTACAAAGACAGTACTTTTGGGCAAAAAAACAATTCCAGGGAAAAATCAGAATGATTGAAAAAGAGAGCCAGCAGAAAACCATAGGAACTCAGATTTCGGAAGTTGATGGGCTAAGTCTGGAAATATTTGGTGCCAGGGTACACAACCTGCAAAATATAGATCTGGCGATACCGCGAAACCAACTGGTGGTTTTTACCGGTTTAAGTGGCAGCGGTAAATCTTCACTCGCTTTTGATACCATTTATGCCGAGGGTCAGCGCAGGTACATGGATACTTTTTCTTCCTATGCCCGGCAATTCATCGGAGGTCTGGAGCGACCTGATGTGGATGAGATTAATGGTTTGAGCCCTGTAATTTCGATTGAGCAAAAATCAACTTCAAGCAATCCAAGGTCAACGGTTGGCACAATTACAGAAGTTTATGACTTTCTTAGGCTGCTGTATGCCAGGGCTGCTGATGCTATTTCTCCGGTAACAGGGCAACCACTCATAAAATACAGCGAGCAGCAAATTATTGAGTTGATTGCTGATCAATATGCTGATAAGGATATTTTGCTGCTTTCGCCGATCGTAAAAGGGCGTAAAGGGCACTATCGTGAACTTTTTGAACAGTTCAGAAGGTTGGGTTATTTGAGGGCCAGGATTGATGGAGAAATCAGGGAAATCAACTTCGGACTCCAACTCGACAGATACAAAACCCATGATATTGAGCTTGTTATTGACAAGATAAATCTAAAAGGGAAATCAGCCGAAAGGCTTAATGCATCAGTAAAAACTGCGCTTAAACAAGGTAAAGGGACCATCCACATTGTGGAACAGCGTTCGGGCATTGAAAAATTCCTCAGCAAAAAGCTTATGGATCCCGCAACAGGAACCGCATTTGATGAACCAGAACCCAATACTTTTTCTTTCAATTCACCATACGGAGCCTGCCCACATTGCAATGGGCTGGGCACCATAACAGAAATAGACCTTGACAAGATCATCCCAGATCCATCAATAAGCATAAAAAAAGGAGGATTTGCTCCTCTGGGCGAAGCAAAGGCGTCATGGATTTTCAGGCAACTTGAAGCGCTTGGCGAAAAATTTGGTTTTACACTTTCCACGCCCATTTCTGAAATTCCCGAAGAAGCGATCAATGCCATATTATATGGTTCGGATGAAGTGCTGAAGGTTAAAAACGAATATCTTGGAGTAACGTCATCGTACACCATCAATTTTGATGGATTGGTAAATTACATCAAAAACCAATCTTTCGAAAATGCTACGGCAGGGATGCGAAAGTGGGCCGGAAATTTCATGAACCTGAAAACCTGCCCCGATTGCGGAGGTGCAAGGCTTAAAAAAGATTCACTGAATTTCAGAATCCAGGATAAAACCATTGCCAATCTGTCAGAGATGGAATTGTCGGAACTAAACGACTGGTTTTTGAAAAATGATCTCTTTACCGATCCCAGAAAAAAGCTCATAGCACATGAAATCGTACGTGAGATCACTGACCGGTTAAGATTCCTGCTGGATGTAGGCCTCGATTACCTTGCCCTGAACCGTCCGGCGGGTAGCCTTTCGGGAGGCGAAGCACAGCGCATAAGACTGGCTACTCAAATAGGATCGCAACTTGTTGGGGTGCTATACATATTGGATGAACCCAGCATCGGACTTCACCAACGCGATAATCAACGACTCATTAAAGCCCTGCAGGATCTAAGAGATGTAGGCAATTCAGTAATTGTGGTTGAACATGATAAAGATATGATTCTGGCTTCTGATTTTATCGTGGACATCGGCCCCGGAGCAGGAAAACACGGTGGAAAAATTGTTGCTACCGGCACCCCTGCTGAAATGCTGAATTGCAATTCCATTACCTGTTGTTACCTTAGTGGAAAAAAACAGATAAAAATTCCTGCAATCAGAAGAAAAGGAAATGGAGAATTCCTAACTATCACAGGTGCTTCGGGTAACAATCTTAAGGATGTAACCCTGAAATTGCCATTGGGAGTATTAACGTGTATTACAGGGGTTTCGGGCAGTGGAAAGTCAACACTGATCAATGAAACTCTATATCCGATATTGAGTCAGCATTTTTACCGCTCGGATAAAAAGCCACTGAAATACAAAAAGATTATTGGTCTTGACAAACTCGACAAGGTAATTGAAATTGATCAGTCTCCCATTGGCCGTACTCCACGTTCAAACCCGGCAACCTATACCGGAGTTTTTGATGAAATCAGGAAACTTTATACAACGCTTCCTGAAGCCAGAATTAGAGGATATCAGGCCGGCAGATTTTCTTTCAATGTAAAAGGAGGTAGATGTGAAACCTGTCGTGGAGCCGGAGTGCGGATTATTGAAATGAATTTTCTGCCCGATGTTCATGTGCCTTGCGAAACCTGTGGTGGCAAAAGATACAACCGCGAAACACTTGAAGTGAGGTTTAAAGGAAAATCAATCAACGATGTGCTAAATCTGACGATCAATCAGGCAGTAGAGTTTTTCGAAAACATCCCCTTTATCCTGCATAAAATCAGAACACTCAAGGAAGTGGGATTGGGCTACATTACCCTGGGGCAGCAATCTACAACACTTTCTGGAGGAGAGGCACAAAGGGTAAAACTGGCCACCGAACTCTCAAAAAAAGATACCGGAAAAACAATGTATATACTTGATGAACCAACAACCGGACTTCATTTTGAAGATGTGAATGTTTTACTGGGGGTTCTTAACAGGCTGGTCGATAAAGGCAATACAGTTCTGGTAATTGAGCACAACATGGAAGTAATTAAAGTTGCCGATTATATTATTGATCTTGGACCTGGTGGAGGCAGGAAAGGTGGAAATATTATTGCTGCAGGAACTCCTGAATCGCTGGCTATGAATCCTGAAAGTGTTACCGGACAATACATTAAAAAGGAATTAGATGACTGGCACATAAACAATAATAATTAAAATGTTTAATTTTTGTTTGACACCAATTAAACATGTTGCTATATTTACTGCCAATTACTCCGGATAAAAAAATTGAAAACGACAAACTCATAAACTAAATTATTTTATGTACACCGAGGAATATACAGAAGAAGATAGAATCAGAGATGCGATAACCCCAAAAAACTGGAATGAAATCATGACCAGCGACTCATGGGCTGTATTTAAAATTATGGCTGAGTTAGTCGATGGATTTGAAAAGTTAGGAAGAATTGGTCCTTGTGTAACCATTTTCGGATCGGCGCGTACCAAAAGTTCTAACAAATATTATAAACTGGCTGAAGAGGTTGCCTACCTGCTTACCAAAAAAGGTTTTGGTATTATTTCTGGAGGAGGACCGGGTATTATGGAAGCAGCAAATAAAGGAGCGCATTTTGGTGGAGGTAAGTCGGTGGGACTTAACATAGATTTACCCTTTGAACAAAGTGCAAACCCGTTCATTGACCCCGATAAACTTATAACATTCGATTATTTCTTTGTCAGAAAAGTAATGTTTATGAAATATTCTCAGGGCTACATTGTACTGCCCGGAGGATTTGGCACTCTTGACGAACTTTTTGAGGCAATAACCCTGATTCAGACACATAAAACTGTGAAATTCCCTATAGTTCTCGTTTCTACTGATTACTGGAAGGGAATTATACAGTGGATTCACCAGGTAATGCTGTCAGAGCATAACATCAGTCCTTCTGATCTAGATATTTTTACTGTTGTTGATACAGCTAAAGAGGCTGTTAGTATTATTGAAGAATATTACAAAAAATACGCACTTAAGCCGAACTTCTAAGACTCGCCGGGATCGGGTCTTGAGAAGAATTACAAACCAATTAAAAAACAAACGACATGACTTCATTAAAGCTGATTCAATTGAATTTTTCCACAGGAGGTTACAACCTGCTGGCCAGAGTTATACTCAATGGTAAACCTGCCTTGTTTATGGTAGATACAAGTTCAGCAAAAACTGTACTGGACACAGACCATATGCAGAAATTTGTAGGCAAGGCAGAACTAAAACGAAATACCCGTCAAAATTTGGCACCAGGATCTTCGAGCGTATATAGTTATGTGGCAAACATTGAAAAAATGGAAATTGGTTCATTAGTCATTAGAAACTATAAGGCTACTTCTGTTGACCTTAGCCATATCAACCGTGCATTTAGGGGCATGGGAAACCCACAGGTAGATGGATTACTTGGCTGCGACTTGCTAAAACATTGCAAAGCAACCATTAATTTTGAAGATAGAGTTCTTGAACTCGGGCTGCTTGAAGAGCCCGAAGAACCTGCCAAAAACGAGGTTATCGAGTAATCAGAATCTTTCCGGAAGCTACGGCTCCTGAATTATTAAAGTCTGTGGCATGCAGGTAATAAAGTCCCGGATTAAGATTTTCGGAATTTATTACCATGCCGTTTACGTTTTTGGACTCCATTTGAATGATTAACCGGCCTTGAATATCAAATAATCTGATATTCCAGTCAGCAGAAAAATTAAATTTAATCTCAAATATTTCTCTGGCAGGATTGGGATAAATTGATGTAATATTATTTATATTATCAATGCTTCCTACATTATTTGAGCCGGGCATGGTGCCCCTGAACAAGGTAACTCCTCCGCTATAGTTACCGACAGCCAGATCAGGAAAGCCATCCGAATTCAGGTCTGAAATTGCCGGAGCAGTTCGTATGCCCTCAGAAACATACAAAAAATGCTCACTCAGTAACTCAAAGCTGGCATCAGGATTATTGGAAACATTCCCATAATGAAAGAGCCTGCCCGATTCTGATCCTACCAATAAATTCATTGTTCCATCAACATCTGCATAAAAACAAGGTACGCTGTGCCCTGTATATGAAACCTGAAAATCAGTTACATTAATCTTCCCAAACTGCTCGCTCTCCAGATCAAAAAGAGGATTAGCTGCTGTTCCGCTATTCCTGTATAGGTGTAATGTTCCGGATGTATTACCAATGACAAGGTAGGGCAATTCATCCACCTGAAAATTAACAAATACGGGTGTACTATTGCCCCCAACATCAACCGACATAAAATCTGTAACAGGTTGTTCATATTCAGGCATTTGGCCTGGAGATGCGTTGTTTCTGAAATAAAGCAGTTTGCCATCCTCATTGCCCAAAAGCATATCGAGGCTGCCATTACCATCCAGATCGCAGAAAGCAGGATATACACCCCGCAAGCCCAAAGCTGAAATTCCGGCAAAATCATCATCAACCAAATTGAAGGAAGGCTCAAATGAAGATCCGATATTTATAAATAGCCTTAACCTTCCTGTATAATAGCATTTTAACTGCCCGTTGTTGTTAATTACACAGGTATCAAAGTCACCATAATTGCCAAGGATCATATCGGTAAGTCCATCCTGATTTACATCTGCAAAAACAGGGTAGGCACCCAATCCTGCATCAATCATTGTGTTTTGTAAAAATGATTTTGTACTTAGCCTGAAATCTGGAGTTTGCGATTCAGAAACATCACTGTATAGCCAAACGCTTTCGTTTCCTTCAGATTTAACAAGACTGGGATCAAATGGTGAAGCTAACAATGAGTTTTTGCCCGAATGATCAATATTAATCAGCTGAACAAGTGGAAATGTCGACAAATTTATAGGTTCTAAAGCAGGGTAGGAATCCAATTGAGAAGTCATAAATGCGTTGATATTATCTCCTCCATTGATAAGAATGGCCGGTTCGGAGTAATCCACATCACCCAGCAAAAGATCTTCAATTCCATCTCCGTCAATATCGAGCAGACAAAAGGTTGAGCCTGTGTGCTTTGGATAATCATCTGATTTTAAATTACGGTAACAGGTATCAAGATAAATCAGATTTGATTCCGGATTCTCCGCAATCCGGCCCCAGCATCCTTCAATTTTCTGAAAAACAAGAGAATCAGAATTGCCGTAAAGTTCCATTGACATATTTTTATGAAGGTCGATGTAAGAACCAAGTCCCCAGAAAGTAAGGATATCCAGATCACCATCGCCATCCAGGTCGAAAATGGAGGGATAGTCAACATAAGTCACCAGTAGATTTGTATAAATGGCACCCTGCAAAGAAGTAATGTAGGGGTCAACAACTTTAACAAACTGCGGATTAATGGTGCCTGTATTTTTATAAACAAGGATTCCTCCCGAAGTATAGGTAAAGATATCCATCAGGCCGTCATTGTTGTAATCGTGAAGTTGAAACCATTGTTTAATTGAAGGAAAAAACCTCCGGAACTCAGGAGCATATTTATAATAACCTGAATCACTAAGTGGAACATAAATAAAAGTAAGCAACCTGTCTCCATGCCTGTCGAAAACCACAAGATCTTCATAATCATCACCATTCAGATCAATTTTTCCCATTTGAACGTTATTCAGGCCACCTGTCCATGCATTAAGCAGAATTTTATTACCCACAACAACTTCAGGATTGTTCCAGAATTCGATTCCAAATCCGCCTGTGTTTTGGGCACATGAATCGATTTGCAGCAAAGTAAAAATCAGTAGCACTAAGGTAATTCCTGATAAACGCATAAGATGAAATTTCAACAATTGAATGTAAAAGTATAAAATGCACAGAGAAAAAGGGTCAAAAAAACATCTGACAATCGAAATCAGACATGGAACAATTATAGTCATATCTTAATTAGATGTTATTATTATCCTCATTCTCTGAAATTTATATCTTCAATGAACGTCAGGAAAAACAATAATTCAGGATTGTTAAATTCGGTAAGAAGTTCTATATTTGCAGGCTCAAAAAAAACAGTCTAATACAATTAAATTACTCGAACATGCAGAATAAAGGTGCTATTAAATTTTTCGCGATTGCATTGGCAATTGTGTGCCTTTTTCAGCTATCATTCACTTTCTTTTCAAAAAGGGTTGAAAGAAAAGCTGTGGAGTATTCCAGGAATGATGCTGCAATAAGTCAGGCAAAAATGCTTGCAAAGGGCAATACAATGCTAGAGCAGATAATGCTCGATTCAATCAGCAAATCCAGGGAAAGGTATTATCTTGATTCTATGTCAGGACAAACCGTCTTTAATATCCTGATCAGGAAATATACATATCAGGAGGTAAAAGAGCGTGAATTGAACCTTGGACTTGACCTTAAGGGAGGAATGAATGTTACGCTGGAGGTTTCAGTCGTTGATATCGTCAGGGCGCTCTCGGGAAACAGCACCAATCCGGTTTTCACACAAGCCATTGACCTCGCTTTACAAAAGCAAAAAGCCTCACAAACCGACTTTATTACTTTGTTTGGCGAATCATTTGCTGAAGTAGATCCTAATGCAAAACTGGCTGCCATTTTCAATACAGTTGATCTGAAAGACAGAATTACCTTCAATTCTACCAACGACGAAGTGCTGAGCGTAATCAGACAAGAGACAAAAGGTGCAATTGACAGGACTTTCAATATTCTGAGAACCCGTATCGACAGGTTTGGTGTTGCCCAGCCCAATATTCAGCAGCTTCAAACTGCAGGTAGAATTCTTGTTGAGTTACCGGGTATCAAAGAACCTGAGCGGGTTCGTAAACTTTTGCAGGGAACTGCCCAGCTCGAATTCTGGGAAACCTACCAATTTGCTGAATTGGTTCCTTATTTCGAAGAAGCAAACAGACGCCTTGCAGAAAGCATAGCTGCACAAACAACAACTGATACTACTGAACTTGCTGCTATCGAAACCGAAACAAATGAAGCGGTAGCAGAAGCCCAGACTGAAACACCTGCCGACACAACATCATCTGATTTACTCGACAAGTTAGGTGAAACAACCGATGCTGATCAGAAAGATGCATCATTTGAAAAATATGCCAAAGAGAATCCTCTTTATGCATACCTTAACCCTGCCATTTTCCCAAATGCTCAGGGGCAATATTTCCCCGGTCAAGGTGCCACTGTTGGGTTCTCAAATATTAAGGACACGGCCAGAGTAAATCGTATGTTGAGGCAAACTGCATCATCATTCCCCAGAGACCTGAAACTTTCATGGACTGTAAAACCTGAAAAAGAAACACCTAATGTACTCCAGCTTACCGCTTTGAAAATTACGAGCCGCGACGGTAAAGCTCCACTAGGTGGTGAAGCCATTATTGATGCACGGCAGGATTTTGACCCTAATGGCCGCGTTGAGATTACCATGCTCATGAATGCAGAAGGTGCCAAAATCTGGAAAAGGCTTACCGGCGATAATATCGGAAATCAGGTAGCCATTGTTCTTGATGACTATGTTTATTCTGCACCAAGAGTAAACGACGAAATCCCTAGCGGCCGTTCATCCATTTCAGGAAATTTCACTATCGAAGAAGCTCAGGACCTTGCAAACATTTTAAAAGCCGGTAAACTGCCAGCTCCTGCACGCATTGTTCAGGAAGAAGTTGTCGGACCTTCACTGGGTCGTGAATCCATCAATTCGGGACTTGCTTCATTTATCATAGCTTTTGTGCTGGTTCTTATTTACATGGTGCTTTATTACAACCGCGCAGGTTGGGTAGCCGACTTAGCCCTTGTTACCAATATTTTCTTTATTTTCGGAGTACTTACTTCTCTGGGTGCTGTTCTTACATTGCCTGGTATTGCAGGTATTGTGCTTACTCTTGGAATGGCAGTGGATGCCAATGTTATTATCTATGAAAGGGTAAGAGAAGAGCTGCGTGCAGGTAAGGGTTTGCGACTGGCCATCACAGATGGATATAACAACGCCTATTCGGCAATTATCGACGGTAACGTTACTACATTGCTCACCGGTATAGTGTTGTATATTTTTGGTTCAGGACCAGTTCAGGGATTTGCCACAACACTTATTATTGGTATCATAACCTCTCTTTTCACCGCTATCTTTATCTCAAGAATTATTTTTGAGAAGCTTCTGGCTAAAAACAAAACAATTCCTTTCTACAACGCTTATACCCGCTACGCCTTTACCAAGGTAAATTTCAATTTTATAGGGATGCGGAAGAAATTGTACATTGCATCTTTTGTTTTTATTCTTATAGGAATTGTGTCGCTTGCTACAAAGGGGCTGAACTTTGGAGTTGATTTCTCAGGTGGAAGGACTTATGTTGTCCGGTTTGACAAGGAAGTCAGTACAAACGATATCCGAAGCGCACTTAGTGTACAGTTTGGTGAAGCACCTGAAGTAAAAACCTTCGGTTCTGCTAATCAGGTGAAAATCACCACCAAATTTATGATTGATGAAGAATCTCAGGCTTCTGATTCAATTGTTGAATCAAAAATCTTTGAAGGCGTGAAGGATTTCTACACTTCCTCAATGACATTCAATGATTTTACTTCCGATGATGATGCCAAAGTGCTTGGACGTCTGAGTTCACAAAAAGTCGGACCAACCATTGCTGACGACATTAAGCAGGGCGCTGTTCTGGCTGTATTCTTTGCACTGATTATCATCTTTATTTACATCGCCATAAGGTTTAAAAAATGGCAATATGGTGTTGGTGGACTTATTTCACTTGCCCACGATACGCTCATAACCATTTCACTTTATTCAATATTCTCGGGAATACTGCCCTTTAACCTTGAAGTTGACCAGGCCTTTATCGCAGCATTGCTGACCATTATTGGTTACTCAATCAACGACACTGTAATCATCTTTGACCGTATCAGAGAGTATATCGGTTTGTATCCAAAACGTACAACTCATGACAATATGAATCACGCTATGAACAGTACTCTCGGACGTACTTTCAATACTGCAGGAACAACCCTCGTTGTTTTGATCGCCATCTTTATTTTTGGCGGTGAAGTTATCCGCGGATTTATTTTTGCTTTAATGGTCGGTGTGGCAGTTGGTACTTATTCTTCAATCTTTATTGCATCCCCAATTGCGTTTGATTTTATTACAATGTCGAGCAATCGCAGGAAAAGAAAAGAAGAGTTGAAGAAAGCAACAAAATAGTCTGAACACTTAAGTTTTAATAAGCCTGCTGAGTTTTCACAGCAGGCTTTTATTTTTTATTGCTTTTGTCCAGGCAAGGGTTAAAAAGAAAAGTGTAATTTTACAGTGCCAAGACAAAATCGATGCAAGCTGGAGTTTTAATATTTCTTGATATAAGTGGGGGTGAGTTTATGATCATCCTTCTGGGTGTGCTCCTTATTTTCGGTCCGAAAAAAATGCCCGAAATTGCCAGAAAAATAGGCAGGGTTATGAATGAGTTGAAAAAAGTTTCAAGCGACATCACTAAAGAGTTCAAAGAAGATACCAGTGTAATTTCGCGCGAAATTTTATCGGCAAGAGAAAGTATTCAGCGCGAAGCTGCATCACTTCGTAAAGAGATACCCGACCTGGCCACCTTTTCAACTGAGGATACAAGTATTTATCCCGATACACCAAAACCTGAAACTGTGACAGAAATCGATACAGAGGAATTAATTGAAAATCGTCCCGAAACTGATTAAAAACAGGCCTGAAGATAACAGTTTATACAATTATTTTGCTTTAAAGGCGTTCTGTTTAAGTGTTAAACCATGAATTCAATCACCTGTTGAATTCTCAATCAATAAATTTTTAATTTAGCTGACAAACCGGCACTCGCAATGACATCACCCAAAATTCAGTTGCCAAAACTTAATGGCATATACAAAGTAATACTTTTATCAAGCCTGTTTCTTATTAATTTACCTGCTGATGTTTATTCGCAAAGCCGCCGTCTGGCTGCTGCCGATGAGGCATTCAACAGTTTTCAGTACAATTCAGCTGTTAACCGGTATAAAAAGGCATATTCAAAAACCAAAAGCCGGCCAGAGAAGGACAGAATTTCATTCCAGATGGCAGAATGCTATCGAATGATGAATAATACCAAAAGGGCAGAAATCACCTACCGTAGAATTATTAAAAGTGATTACGCACGCAGAAACCCAATAACCTATCTTCACTATGCCGATATGCTGCGTGCAAACGAGAAATATGCCGATGCCAAAGACTATTATGCATTGTACATTGAGAATGTGCCTGAGGACCCCCGTGGCCCAAACGGGTTGAAATCATGCGAATTGGCTGCTGAATGGCTTAAGAATCCAACCAAATTTACAATAACCAATGTCAAAAAAATCAACTCAAAAAGCGATGATTTTGCAGCTACTTACGCCGATAAGTTTTACAACGCCCTGATTTTTACTTCGACCAGAGAAGGCAGCACAGGGAAAGGTCTGGATGACTGGACAGGACAGAATTTCAGTGATCTCTTTCTTACCCGGCAGGACAGAAAAGGTGAATGGAGTGAACCAACACTTGCTGATGCTGAGGGCAAGATAAATACTTCGTCAAATGAAGGGGCCCCGGCATTCAATGATAAATTCAGTACACTGTATTTCACCCGATGCGGAAATGCTGAGGATGAGGCAACCAACTGCAAAATTATTGTAGTCAAACGAAGCGGCAAAGGATGGGGCGACCCGCAGGTTTTAAACCTGAGAAATGACAGTACAGTAACCAACGGGCACCCCGCCATCAGTCAGGATGAATTAACCCTGATTTTTTCAAGTGACAGAAAAGGTGGACAGGGGGGAAAAGACCTGTGGATTGCTACACGCAAATCAGCTACTGATGAATTTAACAAACCACTTAATCTGGGTGAACTGATAAATACTCCAGGCGATGAGGTATTTCCGTTTCTCAAAAACGACACAATTCTGTATTTTGCATCAAACGGGCACCCCGGACTTGGTGGCCTCGACATTTTTAAAACTGTCAAGCGCAACGGAGAATGGATTACTCCAATAAATCTTGAAGTGCCTGTAAATTCTCCTGCCGATGATTTTGGAATTATTTTTCAGCCCGGTGAAGAACAGGGATATTTTAGTTCAAACCGGAAAGGAGGCCGCGGTGGTGACGATATTTATCATTTTAATAATCCTCCTTTGGTATTTACGCTACAGGGTACCATTAAGGATGAACTCACACTTCAGTTTGTACCCATGGCAACAGTGAGGCTGGTTGGCTCTGACGGAACTTCGGTTGATGCCAAAACTGATCCTAAAGGATTTTATTCATTCAGTAAATCACAGATCAAAACCAACACAACATATGAGCTTACTGTGCTGAAAGACAATTACTTCAACAAAAAAGCCAGTGAAACAACGGTAGGACTTGAAAAGAACAGGGACTTTGTAATCGATTTCATGCTTGAACCAATTCCTGAAAAACCTGTAGTTCTGCCTGATATTCTTTATGATCTTGCAAAATGGGATCTAAAACCTCAGTATCAGGATTCGCTGCAAGGATTAATCAAAACCTTGCTTGAGAATGAAACAGTAGTGATAGAACTTGCTTCGCATACCGACACCAGAGATACCGATGAACGCAACGATATTCTTTCGCAGCGGAGGGCTGAATCTGTTGTCAATTATTTAATTGACAGAGGAATAGATGCGATGCGTCTGGTCGCAAAAGGATATGGTGAAAGGGTTCCACGGGTGCTCAACAAGGACGTTGTCAAGGATGGTTTCCTCTTTAAAAATGGAACAATTTTAACAGAATCATTTATAGATTCCTTAAAAACGGTTCCCGAAAAGGAGGCAGCCCACGCACTAAACCGCCGGACAGAGTTCAGGGTGCTCAGTAAAGATTATGTACCAAAGCCAAAAAATCTTCAGGTAATTTCGAAAGTTGACATCAAGATCAATCCTGAAGAGAACATCGTTCCTATTGAAATCGGAAGAGGGAATGCGATAACCATTACTGCTATTGTTAATGGAATCTCTACCAAAATCATGCTCGACAGAGATGATCGCGGACTCATCTTTTCATTGTCCGAAGCACAGAAGCTACTCACCTCAGGGGCAATTAACAAGAATGATTTTATTGGTGATCCAAATGTCATTCTGGCTGAAGGATCCATTGCCGACAGAGCCGTTTTTAGAATCAAGGAAATAAAAATCGGACCCAAAACAGCAACCAATATTGAAGCCAGTGTTTCACATAAATTGACCGAAGGAGCAATAATGGGCGAAAGTACCATAAATATGCTTGGAAGGTTCAAACTTGATGAGAACAACAAACAACTGATTTTTAATTAATCCAAAAATTACCGGCTGCAGATGCAGCCGGTCTGCTTTAACAGCCATACACTATGTCGCAGGAGTTGAGGTACAACCAAAGAGGAGTATCAGCAGGTAAGGAAGATGTGCATAATGCCATTGCCAACATCGATAAAGGACTCTTTCCTAAAGCATTCTGCAAAATTATTCCCGATATTCTGGGAGGTGACCCTGAATGGTGCAATATCATGCATGCCGATGGCGCCGGCACCAAATCCTCACTTGCCTATCTATACTGGAAAGTTACAGGCGATTTAAGCGTTTGGAAAGGCATTGCACAGGATGCCATTGTTATGAATACCGACGATCTGCTTTGCGTCGGAGCCACCGACAATATCCTGATCTCCTCCACCATTGGACGAAACAAGAATAAAATCCCCGGAGAAGTCATCTCTGCCATTATTAATGGCACTGAGGAATTTCTGGAAGAGATGCGAAGTTATGGCATAGGCATCTATTCCACTGGTGGTGAAACTGCCGATGTAGGAGATCTGGTGAGAACAATAATTGTTGACTCTACGGTAACTGCCCGCATGCCGAGAAATCGGGTCATTTCAAACCACAATATTCAGGCAGGCGATGTAATAGTCGGACTTTCATCATACGGACAAGCTACCTATGAGAAAGCATACAACGGAGGAATGGGCAGCAATGGCCTTACTTCTGCCAGACATGATGTTTTTCATAAAGCATATGCATCTCTGTTTCCCGAAAGCTTCGATCCCGATGTTCCGGAATCTCTGGCTTATTGCGGAAATCTGAAACTTACAGATCCTTCTCCGGTTGAGGGAATTGATATGGGAAAATTGGTCCTCTCCCCTACCCGCACTTATGCACCGGTCATCAAACAGATACTTGATAATTATCTTGGCCAGATACACGGCATGGTTCACTGTTCGGGTGGAGCACAAACCAAAGTGCTGCATTTCATCGATAATTTGCATATCATAAAGGATAATCTTTTTGAAGTTCCACCTCTTTTCAGAATTATACAGGAACAATCCGGCACTTCGTGGGCTGAAATGTATAAGGTATTTAATATGGGCCATCGCATGGAACTTTATGTGCCTGAAGAAATAGCCGCTGAATTAATTGCCATTTCGGAAAGCTTCGAAATTGAAGCTAAAGTAGTAGGCAGATGTGAAGCGGCAGAGCATAAACATTTAAGTATTCTATCGGAAAAGGGAATTTTTCGTTATTGACTTTTCTTATATCGTTGTAATCTTTGTTTATATAATCAATATTGCGAACGTAATCTATTTTATCATGAAAACAAACAAACAAGATTGCCTTATGGGTATTATTTGTTTTATTCTTTGTAACACCAATCATTTTTACTTCCTGTAATAAAACTGAAGAAAAGTATAGTTGTACTCCGGAGATAAATGAATGGGTAAAGAGACACAAAAGCTCCTTTCAGGATTTAAGTCGTGCACAAATAGTTATGTTGCCATTCAAATACCAAAAGCCTGTTATTCGTTCACTATCAGCTCAAAAAAAACTATCACTTTGGCAAGAAAAACTACAAATTGTTTTACAACAAAATTGGGATGAGATTACCAAAAATAAAATTGTCATACTAATAAACAAATTAAATTTAGAACTCTATGACTATTCAGGTACTGAGCAACAAACTGAAGAATGGCAAAATTTTGTTGCTGATTGGGAAAATGATATGCTCAGTAACAACAGAATTGATTCCGTAGAGTTTATAGTCCATTTTTGTACATTAATGACATTTGAAGAACTTGATTTGAGGCTTAATCATGCAGATAGTATTGATTTAACCTGGCTCGAAGGATATCAGGATATTACAGATACTTTTATAGGAGGTGGGGGCAGTGCTTCTTCACCTTCTGATTGTGAATGTCGTTATGATATCTATTGCAGCATATTAGGAGGAGCTGATTGTGCATCTGGTGGATGTTCCGTTACATCTGATGGTTGTGGAATCGTTGGGATGTCGAAATGTAAAGGACTTTGCCCGGAAAATTCTAATTATTCTAATTTTTTAACAGGTTCGCAATATTGATGATTTTATGAATCCAATCCACTATTTTAAAAACAGAAGTCGTTTTCTTTCTCTGATTTTCATGGGATTCATTATGATATTGTTATCAATAATGAAATTTACATTCGTAATGGATTCGATTCTACGAGTGCTTATTATTACAGGATTGTTTAGCGGGTTTTCTCAGTTTAAATCTAAGTTTTTTTAAAACTTAAAGGCTAATATCCTGATTCCATTGGCTTTGGCAACAATTTTTCTGCTATATTTCTTGATTGTCAAAGGAACAAGATTTAACTTTTCACTGGTTTTATTTTTGTATATACCTTCGGCCATTGCTTTTGGCTTAGGTCTATTTTTGAGATATCTTAAACTCAATAGTCTTTTTAAAAAAGCTATACTTTTTGGATTTGTTATACTATTTATTTTCGCAACATCCAGAAGATATGGGGAAGGATGGTTTGCAGTATTTACACTGGTTTCATTTGTCCTAACTTCAGTTTATCTGGCATCCTTCAAACCCACAAATCCATTTATTATTGCAGTTATCATATTTGGAACTGTAATTCTAATTCCTATGCTTGAAAGTGAATTTTCAGCATTTATACTTACATTACCTGTAATTATAATAGGGGGTCTGCTCTCATACTTTACTATGAATCAATTGGCCAAACCTTCCATAAGCAAGGTCAGCTGTTTCTTGCTTTTTTTTGGTTTATTAGTTATCACCCCAATCATATGGGTTGCACAAGAAAACTATGCATATATGCATTACAGCACTTTCAATACAAGCCCTCAGTATTCATATCAAATCAATATGTATGATTTGAAAGGAGAGCCTAAAAGAAATGATAAGAATGGGATCTCTGTTTATTTATTCTGGTCAGCAAGTTGCAGCAAGTGCAAAGACGAATTCCCCTACTTTTCTGACCTGGCATTAAAGTATAAAATTCGGGATGACATTAATTTTTATGCTGTTTTTGTTCAATTTAAAGCCTCAGATTCTGCTTATCTTATCAAGGAAACGGCAAATAAATATGAATTTGAATGGTCTATTATTCCTGAGGGTCAGCATATTTATGATTCACTCATACAACAAGGATTTCCACACCTCACCATCATAGATCAAGATAATAAGTTATTATACAATGGCATAGTTTGCAACAGACCGTGGGTGTATGTTAACCATCCTGATAGATTTTTCAACTAAATCACAACATCTCACTTAACCGGTATTAAACCACAATCTTCTGATAATAATTCAAGTACCGGGGTACAATTTAAGCTAGTGATCGATCTTCCAGTCTGGAATCACTACAATCCAAACTGAATTCTCATAATGGAGGCGCATAGCTGATGTGTGATTGAACATCAGAAATTCGTACCTTTGCACCCCAAAAACAATAAGAAAAAATGCTTGAAAAGCTTGAAGCCATATACCATCGTTATGTGGATATTGAACAACAGATGAACAATCCGGCACTTATGGCCGACATGAAGTCGTATGTTAAGCTCAGTAAGGATTACAAGGAGTTACAACCCATCATAGCTGCCTACAGGGAATTTGAGTCTGTGATTGCTAATATAGAAGCAACCAAAGAAATCCTGTATCACGAAAAAGATGAGGAATTCAGGGCAATGGCCAAGGAGGAAATGAATTCCCTTACTGAGAAGCGCGAAAAGATGGAAGAAGAAATCCGTTTAATGCTTATACCCTCTGATCCTCAGGATGGAAAAAATGCTGTGGTAGAAATCAGGGCAGGCACAGGTGGCGATGAAGCAAGTATTTTTGCCGGTGATCTTTACCGCATGTACACCAAGTATTGTGAAACAAAAGGCTGGAAAATTGACCTGGTTGATTATACTGATGGAACCGTTGGAGGATACAAAGAAATCATCTTTGATGTCTCGGGTGAAGGAGTTTACGGACTCATGAAGTATGAATCAGGAGTGCATCGCGTGCAGCGGGTTCCTCAGACTGAAACCCAGGGTCGCGTGCATACATCGGCTGCTACCGTGGTTGTTTTGCCCGAAGCTGATGAATTCGACATTGACCTTAAACCAACCGATATCCGCAAAGACCTTTACTGCTCTTCCGGACCCGGAGGTCAATCGGTAAATACCACCTATTCTGCGGTACGGCTTACTCACCTTCCATCAGGAATTACCGTTGCCATTCAGGATCAGAAATCGCAGATGAAGAATTTTGACAAGGCCATGACCATTCTCCGTACCCGTCTTTTTGAACAGGAATATCAAAAGTATCTGGACGAGATATCGAAGAAGCGCAAAACCATGGTTTCAACCGGTGACCGTTCTGCAAAAGTCCGAACCTATAACTATCCTCAGAGCCGCATTACCGACCACCGCATCAACCTTACAGTTTACAATCTTCAAACATATATGGACGGTGATATTCAGGATATGATTGATGCGCTGCAACTTGCTGAAAATGCTGAAAGACTTAAAGAGGTTGTAAACCTGTAAAATCAAAGTGAGATTCTTACTTCTCAACGTTAAAACATGAACCGTCAGCAACTTATAAATCTTATCAGATCAAAAAAATCATTTCTGTGCATTGGACTTGATAGTGACATTGAAAAAATTCCTGCATTTCTCAAAAACTCAGAAGATCCGGTTTTTGAATTTAACCGAAGAATTATTGATGCTACCATTAAATATGCTGTTGCTTATAAGCCCAATCTTGCATTCTACGAATCACGTGGAATTGAAGGTTTAAAAAGCCTGCAGAAAACCATGGATTATCTGGAAAATTTCAGAGATGAATGTTTCACCATTGCTGATGCCAAACGAGGTGACATTGGGAATACTTCATCGCAATACGCAAGGGCATTTTTCGACAAACCGGTTTCGGGTTTTGATTTTGATGCAGTTACTGTGGCCCCTTATATGGGAGAGGATTCTGTAAGTCCGTTTCTGGGATTTAAAGGCAAATGGATTGTTTTACTAGCCCTCACATCAAACAAGGGAGCATCCGATTTTCAGCTTATTGAAGATAAGACAAACGAACTACTTTTTGCAAAGGTTCTGAAAACATCAAAGAACTGGGGCAGCAGTGAAAACATGATGTATGTGGTTGGAGCCACCCGTGCTGAGATGCTCGCAGAGATCAGGAAAATTGTTCCCGATCATTTTTTGCTTGTGCCCGGAGTTGGGGCTCAGGGCGGAAGCCTACATGAAGTTGCCCGCTATGGACTTAGCAAAGATTGCGGTCTTCTGGTGAATGCATCAAGAAGCATAATTTTTGCATCGAATGGGGCTGATTTTGAACTCAAAGCAGCCGCTGAAGCTAAAAGTATGCAGGAAGAGATGTCAGAAATACTATCCGGCATTGGAATTTAACTTTCCATCCAAATAACAAAAAAGCCTGATTTTCGGATCAGGCTTTTTTGTTTCAGTTCAAAACCAATCATTCAACAATATAATTCCATCCGAACACATCGGGTTCATCGCCATACTGAATCGCCTGCAGACGTTTGTATAGTTTTGTGGAAACGGGTCCTGCCTGGCCATCTTTGCAGTATTTATAAACAGTGCCTGTTATCGGATCGTCGATTTTGCAAACCGGAGAAATGACAGCAGCTGTTCCGCATGCTCCGACTTCATCAAATTCAGTCAATTCTTCAACAGCAACTGGCCGGACTTCAACTTCCATTCCCATATCGCGGGCCAAATCCATCAGGCTTTTGTTGGTAATGGATGGAAGAATTGTTTCCGATTTTGGGGTGATGTATTTATTCCCTTTGATTGCAAAAAAGTTTGCTGGGCCTGCTTCATCAATATATTTTTTCTCCTTTGCATCAAGGAAAAGTGCTGCAGCATAGCCAGCGGCATGAGCTTCTTCTCCTGCGCTAAGGCTGGCAGCATAATTTCCTCCGACTTTAAATCGGCCTGTACCTTTGGGTGCAGCGCGGTCATGTTCACGGGCAATCTGCAGGGCTACCGGTTTGAAACCTTCTTTAAAATATGGGCCTACCGGTGTTACAAACACCATAAAGAGATATTCATCGGCTGGTTTCACTCCAACCCTGGCACCTGTACCAATTAGCAACGGCCTGAGATAAAGCGAGGCACCTGTTCCATGAGGAGGAATAAAACGCTCATTCATTTTTATGGCTGTTACTATCGCCTTTTGGAAAAGTTCATGAGGGACCACGGCCATCATAACACCATTTGCAGAGCTTTCCATTCTTTTTGCATTCTCTTCCCAGCGGAAAATCCTGATTTTGTCATCCTTTCCCCTGAAAGCCTTCATGCCTTCAAACGCTTCCTGTCCATAATGGAGCGAAGAAGCGGCAATGTGAATACTGAAAAATTCAGAGGATGAAATTTCAAGCTCACCCCATTTGCCATTTCTGTAATAACAACGAACGTTGTAATCAGTTTTTACATAACCAAAAGGTAAATGTGTCCAGTCAAGATCTAACATAAAAGTATATTTTTTTAAGTGGTTTTTGAATCTCCATGTTATTGATGGCTAAATTAGAAACTTTCCTGCGAACAACAATAAAAAATATTTCTATTTCATAATGGCATGGAATCTAAAGATTTAAATACACTGATGTCCGCTAAATTCTTAAATAAAACTCTGAATCCTTTGCTGGTATTGTAAAAGGTAATATTACGCTCCTCTGGAACTTACTTTTTGGTTTAACCATATTTTACCACAAATATTACGCAGTTTTCTGCTGAAAAATTGCTACAGAATAGCAAATTATTTGTAGTCAGTAGGTTATCAGAATTGAAAACGAGCTACAGAGTAGCGTGATATTATAATCTCCAAATGTTCGGAAATTAACCGGACAACAGTGATTTAAATATCAACATATTAAAAATAATTGCTTTTATGCTTTGAAAATCAATAATATTTTAGATTTGTTTAATAAGCAAGATCCATGGATGCAACAAACCGAATGAATACAACATGACCAAAAGTGCACTTGCTTATCGAAAAAAAAAGAATTTCTTAATATGGTTTTTATCTTTAAATTTCTTTTGTCAATTATTCCAATGAATTGAATCAGATTTAAAATTTAACGCATTGTCAGACACATTGAAATATTTGCTCGCAGTTGATGCCGGAATCAGGACCGGATTGGCTCTTTTTGACCGAACAGGTAAACTGGTCTGGTATCGATCACACAACATGGGATCGATTTCATCCCTTAGAAAAGCTGTCTATACCATTATAAATTCAGTTGATTGCCTCGATTACCTGGTTGTTGAGGGAGGCGGACCAATTACTTCTGTCTGGCTCAATACTGCCTCAAAGCTGGGGATCAAGACCTTGCAGACAGATGCCGGCATCTGGAGAAAAGAACTGCTTTTCAAACGTAGATTCCGCAATAGTGGCATAGCAAAAGAATCTGCAATTCAGCTTGCCAACCAAATTATCCATTTATCAGAAGCGCCTTCATATAATCCACCCACCCACGATGCAGCAGAAGCAATATTGATAGGGCTTTGGGGCTGTAAAAAGATTAACTGGATTGAAAAATACCCATTACTCCATTAAGTTCCATAAAGTTCTGTGTCAGTAGATTTTAATAATAATTAAAATATTGTTTATCAGCTAATTAATAAATGATTAGGAAGTATTTTACACTTTTACACACATAATGTGAGGCTTGCCTTGAACAATTTTAACTTTTCAGGCTTTAATTAAAATCATTTCAACAGGAACAAAAAATTAAAAACCAGGTTTAACTGATGAAATGGAATTTACAATGGATAAATTTCAATTAGTTAGAACCAATAACCTGGCAGTTCCAATACTTAATGCCCTGCCGCTAGCTACAATGTTATTTAATCGACAAAAGCAACTTGTTTTTGCCAATCATGCATTGCTTAAGTTCATTGACATTAAAGATATTAACAGCATCATTGGTCTAATGCCAGGCGAACTTTTGGGGTGTAAAAATTTTAAATCAGGTACAAATGATTGCGGTGCTTCACCAAGCTGCCGGGTATGCAGTCTTTTTCTGGCCTTTGATGAATGCCTGGTAAATGGCCTTGCTATCTCTGAAGGTGTAATTAATACAAAGAAAGGGATGATTAAAATCTCCGTTACATCAGAATTAATAAATATCAATGATCAGGAATTTATCCTTTTATCTTTACAAGATATCACCAATGAGAAAAAACGAAAATTACTTGAACGAATCTTTTATCACGACATTCTCAACACCGCCCAAAATATCAATGGAATAACAGAACTTCTTGATTCAGAAGAACATGAAGATGAAAGAGATCAGTTTATGGAGATGTTGGTCAAATCTGCAGCCAAACTCATTGAAGAAATCAACATACACCGCCTGATTTGTCAGGATGATCAACCAGAATACATTGAAAAGACAGTTCAGATTAATTCTTATGAGCTTTGTAATGAAATGGCAAAAGAATTCAAGGCATATTTAAGTGATAAAGGATCATTTTTGATTGACAAAATAAGTGAGGATTTTAATTTTACTACAAATAAAACATTGATAAATCGGGTAATTACCAACATGATTAAGAATGCTTTTGAAGCTGAAAATGCAGGTGAAATTATCACCTTTGGGATTGTTCCTTATGCAAACAAAGGGGCAATGATATGGGTCAACAATCCATCGACAATGGACGAAAATGTTCAACTCCAAGTATTTAATCGATCATTTTCTACCAAATTACCAGACCGCGGCCTTGGTATTTACAGCATGAAACTACTTACAGAAAAATATTTGATGGGGAAAATTCATTTTACCAGCACGATTGAAACCGGAACTACTTTTATTATCGAAATTCCCGGTAAGGCCTGATTTATTATCTCCATTGGCCATCAGTCATATTTTATTCAGGATAAATCCCGATTTAGCTATATTGCTTTCCCTTTCCGGACAGACAATTTGTCAGAATAGGATTACATGGCACAACCTTTGAGCGGATGGCGCAAAACAGCAACAATCAAAAATTATATAGCCATGCAAAAAGGAAAAATTAATGTTCAAACGGAAAACATTTTTCCAATCATCAAAAAATTTCTCTATTCTGACCATGAAATCTTCCTTAGGGAACTCATTTCTAATGCAGTAGATGCCACACAAAAACTAAAGGCGCTCGCACAAATGGGAAATTTCAAAGAAGATTTAGGCGATCTGACCATTGATGTGGTCATTGATAAAGACAATAAAACCCTCACAATCAAGGATCGTGGCATTGGAATGACAGCCGATGAGGTTGACAAGTACATCAATCAGATCGCATTTTCAGGGGCCGAAGAATTTGTTAAAAAATATAAAGGCAAAACCGAGAAAGATGCAGCCCAACTTATTGGTCATTTTGGATTAGGCTTTTATTCTTCTTTTATGGTTTCAAAAAAAGTTGAAATCTTCACCAAAACATACAAGAAAGGGCCCGGATCAAAAGCTGTGAAATGGGATTGTGATGGTAGTCCGGAATATAATCTTTCTGAAACCGAAAGAAGCAGCCGCGGAACAGATATTGTGCTTTACATAGCCGATGATTCATTAGAATTTCTCGATGAACAGAGAATTCTTGGGCTTCTTAAAAAATACTGCAAGTTTCTGCCGGTTCCCATTCGTTTTGGTACTGAAAAAAAATGGGATAAGGTTGAGGGCGAAAAAGATGAAAAGGGAAACGACAAATACAACGAAACTGAAGTTCCACGTATCATCAACAACATAAATCCGGCATGGAAACGTAAACCAGCCGATCTTAGCGATGAAGATTACAAAGAATTTTACCGTGAGTTGTATCCTTCGCTTTTCGAGGATCCGTTGTTCAACATTCACCTGAATGTTGACTATCCGTTTAACCTCACAGGAATTTTGTACTTCCCTAAAGTAAAACGCAATTTTGAAGTTCAGAAAGAGAAGATACAACTCTATTCAAACCAGGTTTTCGTTACCGACTCAGTGGAAGGTATAGTCCCTGATTTTCTGACTCTGATGCATGGTGTGCTCGATTCACCCGATATTCCGCTTAATGTTTCCCGTTCCTATCTGCAAAGCGATGCAAATGTTAAGAAAATATCAAACCACATCATGAAAAAAGTTTCAGATAAGCTGGAAGATATTTTCAAAAATAATCGCGAAGAATTTGAGAAAAAATGGGATGACATCAGGATTTTTATAGAATATGGCATCATTTCAGAACCAAAATTCTATGAAAGGGCTGAAAAATACTGCCTTTTGAAAGATTCTGACAGTAAATACCTGACATTCACTGAATACAAAGAATCCATAAAGGCTCTTCAAACCGACAAGGATAACAAACTGGTTTACCTTTACACAACTGATACAGTGGAACAGCACAGTTACATTGAGGCAGCAAAAACCAGAGGCTACAATGTATTGATAATGGATGGGCCCATCGACAATCACTTTGTGAATACGCTGGAACAAAAATTTGAAAATGCTTCATTTGTGAGGGTCGATGCTGATGTAATCGACAAACTGATCAAAAAGGAAGATGCCCTACCTTCTAAACTTTCGGAAGAAGAACAAGGTAAAATTAAAACTGTATTTGGAGAGATTGTGAGCAACGAAAACTTCACCATTATTTTCGAAAGCCTCAGCGAAACCGATTTGCCGGTTCAGATTACCCGTCCTGAATTTATGCGCAGGATGAAAGATATGTCAGCACTTGGAGGTATGTCGTACATGGGTAATCTGCCCAATTCCTACAACCTGGTTGTAAACAGCAACCACCCGCTCATATCAAAAATCAACAACAGCGAGAGCGACGACAGTAAAAAAGAACTTGCAAAACAACTTTTTGACCTTGCCAGGCTTTCGCAAAACCTGCTCAAGGGTGAAGAACTTACCGGATTTATAAAGCGTAGTATTTCAATTATTGAAAATTAATTTATTCAGGCAACTGACAATTATCAGATGCTTTTTTGATGATGAGTAATGAATTTAGTTTTTGTTTAAATTTACTTCAAAATAAAAACCACAGAAATGAAGAAATCACTAATTACCTTATTGGTTGTTGCAGGAGCCATTCTCCTGGTTGTTATGTCGCTGAGCGGCAGGTATAATAAACTGGTAACCCTTGAAGAGGGCGTTACTGCTGCCTGGTCGCAGGTAGAAAATGTTTATCAGCGCCGAGCTGACCTTATTCCCAACCTTGTGAATACCGTGAAGGGTTATGCAGAATTTGAGCAAAATACCCTCACTGCGGTAATTGAAGCCCGTGCCAAAGCTACCGGAGTCACTATTGACCCTACCAACCTAACAGAAGCCAACATGCAGCAATTTCAGCAGGCACAGGAAGGTCTGGGATCAGCTCTTTCAAGGTTGATGGTTGTAATTGAGCGCTATCCCGATCTGAAAGCCAATCAGAATTTCATGGACCTTCAGGCTCAGCTTGAAGGCACCGAAAACCGCATTGCTGTTGAGCGCCGGGCGTTCAATGAAACAGCCCAGGCTTACAATACAAGCATCCGGAGGTTTCCTGACAATATTTTAGCAGGTTTGTTTGGCTTCGACAAAAAAGCTTACTTCCAATCCGAAACTGGTGCCGAAAAAGCCCCTGAAGTTCAATTCTGATTTTAAAACCGTCAAAATGCCTCAAACAGCAAAGAATTTCTTCAGCAAAGAACAACAGGACGATATAAAACAGGCTATTCTGGATGCTGAATTGAATACTTCAGGTGAAATTCGTGTTCATATTGAAACTAAATGTCCGGGCGATGTTCTCGAAAGAGGTGCCTATATATTTAAAAAATTACACATGAATGAAACCGAACAACTCAATGGGGTATTATTCTATATTTCAATACGCAACCGCTCTTTTGCAATTATTGGCGATTCTGGCATCAATGCTGTTGTACCGGAAGATTTTTGGGAATCCACCAAATCTCTCATAATTAACCACTTCAGAGAAGGAAAATTTACCGAAGGAGTGGTGGCCGGAATTCAGGAAGCCGGACTGCAACTTAAGAAACACTTTCCTTTTCAATCAGAAGATAAGAATGAATTGTCTGATGAAATTTCATTCGGTTCAAATTAATATGCAACACAAAATGCAGCATCTGAAAAAGAATAGTGTTGAATTAATAATATTGATACTGCTTTTTCTGCAATTGGGTGGATTTGCACAGGTACCTGAAAAACCAAACCCACCCCGACTGGTAAATGATTTTGCTTCAATCATGAGTAGCGAACAGGTCAACCGGATCGAAATGAAGTTGTTAGCTTATAACGATTCTACCTCAACTCAGATTGTTGTGGTCACAATGACCTCACTGGATGGGTTCGATATTGATGATATGGCTCAACGAATCGGCAAATCGTGGGGTATTGGTCAAAAAGCAACTGACAACGGCCTGGTAATTCTAATAAAACCAAATATTGGAAACGAAAAAGGGCTTGCAGCCATTTCAACAGGCTATGGAATGGAGGAGTTGATCCCTGATGCAATTGCAAGAAGAATCATTGATAATGAGATGATTCCCTATTTTAAAGAAAATGATTATTATGGAGGTATCAACGTAGGTACTGACATCATTTTTGATCTTGTTTCCGGCCGTTTCAAAGCTGAAGACTACGGTAAAGAAAGCCCGCTATCATTCATCATTCCGTTGATCATTATTCTACTGGTCATTTTCCTGATGGGCAAAAACTCCAACAACAAACGCAACAACATAGGCTCTTCCAATCTTCCTTTATGGATCTTACTATCCATGCTTGGCAATGGAGGTGGAAGAAGTTCAGGTAGTGGATGGGGAGGCTCATCAGGAGGTGGTGGTTTCGGCGGAGGTGGAGGCTTCGGCGGATTTGGAGGTGGCGGCTTTGGAGGAGGTGGTGCCAGCGGCAGTTGGTAACTTCCATTAAATTGGTAAAGTAATTTAACCGGTAGTTTGATACATCGGTCTGCCGGTTTTTTTGCAATTGACATTTTTTCGACTAAACCGTTGAAAATGAAATAACTTAAATTGTGTGATTACTTCTGGTGATCATACTAATGGCCGACTTAAGATTTTTCAGACAAGTCTGGTTTGCAGGGATTACCTGCGGTGATTCCGTTGAGGGGTGGCTGAAGAATTTTCAGACAATCAACAAATGGCTGATTGTTTTTTATTGTTAAGCCCGGATTACTCAGAAAAGTCTGGGTTGCAGGGATTACCTGCGGTGATCCCGTTAGGGGGAGGCTGAAGAATTTTCAGACAATCAGCAAATGGCTGATTGCTTTTTATTGTATAGCCCGGATTACTCAGAAAAGTCTGGGTTGCAGGGATTACCTGCGGTGATCCCGTTAGGGGGAGGCTGAAGACTTTTCAGGCAATCAGCAAATGGCTGATTGTTTTTTATTGTTAAGCCCGGATTACGCAGACTAGTCTGGGTTGCAGGGATTACCTGCGGTGATCCCGTTAGGGGGAGGCTGAAGACTTTTCAGGCAATCAGCAAATGGCTGATTGTTTTTTATTGTTAAGCCCGGATTACTCAGAAAAGTCTGGGTTGCAGGGATTACCTGCGGTGATCCCGTTAGGGGGAAGCTGAAGACTTTTCAGACAATCAGCAAATGGCTGATTGTTTTTTATTGTTAAGCCCGGATTACTCAGACAAGTCTGGGTTGCAGGGATTACCTGCGGTGATCCCGTTAGGGGGAGGCTGAAGACTTTTCAGACAATCAACAAATGGCTGATTGTTTTTTATTGTTAAGCCCGGATTACTCAGACAAGTCTGGTAATCCGGGCTTAACAATAAAAAATGCCCCGCTGCGCGGGGCACCTGAAAAGTCTTGCGGAAAGAGAGGGATTCGAACCCCCGGACCCTTGCAGGTCAACGGTTTTCAAGACCGCCGCAATCGACCACTCTGCCACCTTTCCGGGGGCAAAATTAAAACATTTTTCGATTCGTCAAAAAACTTTTTTCTCAAGTCGCATCATATCCGAAAAAACGGTCTGAAACCTTGAAAAAAAAGGCTTTTTTCGTTATCTTTGTATTTTGATACCTTACATATTATTTCGTAACTTGATGGAATTAAATTAAAAAATTGAAACACCGTGCTATGAAAAATATATTTGCCATCTCACTATTTTTACTTTTCTTTTCGCAACTGCTTTTTGCAGTCCCCCAAAATCTGGAAGCCTACCTGTCGTATGCAACTTTTGCAATTCCGGGAGAAGGGCCATATCTTGAAACTTATCTTCAGGTTCAGGGTAATTCATTGATTTACAAAATGAATGATTCCGGAAAATTTCAGGGAAGTGTACTGGTGACCCTCATCATAAGGCAGGATACAAACATCGTTGATTTCAGAAAATATGAGTTATTCAGCCCACATTTGGATGACACTCTTTCAATAATGCCAAACTTTATTGATCAACAACGAATCCTGCTTAGCAACGGCAATTACACCCTGGATGTGGCCCTATCTGATGCAAATAGGAATGACAAGCCGATCGTTGTGAACTTACCTCTCGAAATAGCTATCCCTAACGATGCAATCTCAATTTCAGGAATTCAGATAATAGAATCTTTCAGTAAGACTTCGGAGCAAAATCTGTTGAGCAAAAGTGGTTATGACTTTATCCCCTATATCGATAATTTTTTTCCAACAGAAAAATCCAAACTTACTTTTTATGCAGAGATTTACAATCCGCTGCCACCTTCAGAAATCCTGGATAAATTTCTTGTCTCTGCACACATCGAGTCTTTTGAATCGAAAAATATGCTGAATGATTATGTGAGGATCAAACGCGAAGATGCACGGCAAGTGATCGCACTGTTCAGTGAATTCGACATTTCAAAGTTACCTTCAGGGAATTACAATCTGGTGGTTAGTGTCAGGGACAAACAAAATCAGATTGTTGCTCAAAATACAGCCTTCTTCCAACGATTCAACTCAAATATCAGTAACACTGCTTTCGATCTGACAAGTATTGATATAGCCAACAGCTTTGTTCTCAGGTATAAAAACGTTGATACCCTGCGCGAAAACATCAGGTCACTCGGCCCTATTGCTACAGAAATGGAACGTATATTTATCAGCACACAGATTATGAATAGTGACATTACTTCGCTGCAACAGTTCCTTTATAATTTCTGGGCCATACGCAATCGGACAGATCCTTCGGGAGAATGGGAAAAATACAGAATTGAAGTACTCAAAGTCAATAACACTTTTTCAACACAAATCAAGAAAGGATATGAAACAGATATGGGCAGGGTTTACCTACAGTATGGACCTCCAAACACAATTTCTGACGCACCTTTCGAAACGGCCGGATACACCTCACAGGTTCATTCAGGAAAAATTGACTCAGGATCTGTTCCTTATCAGATATGGCACTACTACACACTGAACGAAAACAGGGAAAGAAACAAGAAATTTGTTTTTATTAATTCAGGGCTCAGAACTACTGATTATCTGCTTGTTCACTCTGATGCCAAGGGTGAAATACAGAATTATAACTGGCAGAGAATGCTAAGCCGAAATCTTGATGTTGATGATTATAATCCTGAATCGATAAAGAGAGACCGCAGTCGATCTGCTGAACGCTTTAATAATCCATTTTGACTAACAATGAATTAAAGATTGAATTGAGGCTGACACTTGATTGAGTCACACAGAATATGTATGTTTGCATAGAGTTTACATCTAGCAATATTAATTTTGGGCAAAAAGGTAGCTGTAGTTATTCTTAACTGGAATGGTAAGAACTTTCTTGAAAAGTTTTTACCCTCTGTAATTGAATTCAGTATAGATGATGCAGATATTATCATTGCCGATAATGCTTCCACAGATGGTTCAGTTGAATTTCTGAAGCTGAATTTCCCCGAGATAAGAATAATTCAGAATTCAAAAAATTATGGTTTTGCAGGGGGGTACAACGAAGCGCTGTTAAATATTGATTATGAGTACTTTATATTATTAAATTCCGACATTGAGGTTACCTATAACTGGATAAATCCGGTATTGGAATTGTTCGATTGCGAATGTGAGATCATTGCTTGCCAACCGGTTATCCGTTCATATCATTCACCCGAACATTTTGAATATGCCGGCGCAGCAGGTGGATTTATTGATGCTTACGGATATCCATTTTGCCGGGGTCGCATTTTTCAGCATCTTGAAGAAGACCATGACCAATATGATGATCCAATCGAAGTTTTCTGGGCTACCGGAGCCTGTATGTTTGTAAAAGCTGACAAGTTCAAAGAGCTGGGTGGTTTTGACACCGATTTTTTTGCCCATATGGAGGAAATAGATTTTTGCTGGCGGGCAAAACATGCCGGCTATAAAATTGCAGTTTGTCCTCAATCCAAAGTATTTCATGTAGGTGGAGGAACGCTTCCAAAGCAATCATCCTATAAAACCTACCTGAACATGCGCAACAATATTTCAATGTTGTACAAAAATCTTCCACCTCAAAAACTTATTCCTGTTTTTGCAGCAAGACTATTGCTCGATGGAGTTGCAGCTTTTAAATTTCTTGTCGATGGTGGCTTTGCTGATTTCTGGGCCGTAATCCGGGCTCACTTGAGTTTTTACCGCCACTTTAACAAACATAGGAAAAAGCGAAAAAGTATCAAACACAACCAGGTTTCATGCATTTATCGCAGAAATATAGTACTAGAACATTTTCTAAGGGGTAAGAAAAAATTTTCTGATTTGCCTCCACACAAATTTACCTCCTGATCGCCTGATTTAAACTGATGAATTCTGAATTCCTAAAGCAAATCAGTATGTGTTTACCATCGAATTAAAAGGACTTATCTGCCAAGGAAATTGAGTAATGCCAATCGGTATGAACCCAACCCAAAACCAGCAATAACACCAGCAGCAGCACTTGAGATGTAGGAAAAATGCCTGAATTCTTCTCTAGCCCAAACATTGCTCATATGTACCTCCACAACCGGTGCTTTGATGGCTTCTACTGCATCGCCGATGGCAACTGAAGTATGTGTATAAGCCCCCGCATTCAATATTATTCCATCGGTTTCAAATCCGGCTTCATGCAGTTTATTAATCAATTCACCCTCAATATTACTCTGAAAATAATCCAGATCAACATCCGGAAATTCTGATCTAAGTGTTGAAATATATTGGTCAAATCCCGAAAATCCATAAATTTCAGGCTCTCTGATGCCGGTCAAATTGAGATTAGGACCGTTGATGATGCATATTTTCATTTTTTCAGGATTTTTTCATTGTGACTTATCAAAAAAAATCTTTCTACTTCCTTACAAAAACTGTTGAAGATTCGTTTTGCTGTGAAGGGAATAAGCCTGCAATGGTAAGCTCATCATTTTTCTGACTATACGTTAATTTATGGGTTGATCTGTTTCCATCAGGAAAATCGTCAGGAAGAAAAAGCAGCAATTCATCCGATTTATCGAGGCGATATTTGAGCGAATCAACAGGTGTGTCGGCAAATTTTCTAAGAAATGCCCTGTTCTGGCTTCTGAACTCAATTTCAACCTTAAAGCTATTCTCTGTCTTTTCAATCCAGGTTCCCTGAATGCTGAATTCATCAGGAAACTGATCTTTTGAACAAGAAAAAAGTAATCCGGCAATTAATAACAGTAAGAAAAAAGTTCGAATGCTCATAGATGATTTACTGGTTCTTTGGCGCAAAATTACCTATTAAAACAATAAGTGACTGATAATTATCAGTTAAAAGTAGTTTGCGCCTATGTTATAATCCGGACTTGAGTTTACTTGAGATCCTTACAATCATCCCTGAGAGTTTCACATAAAAAAATATCAGAAATCCTTTCAATCCATTTTCATTTCTTACCTTTGTCCCGATTTCCATTTGGGGTGCCCAAAATTACGGGCTGAGATCATACTCATTGAACCTGCTCCGGGTAATGCCGGCGAAGGGATGTAGAAAAAACTTGTTTTCGGAGGGTGATAAGGCCCAATTCAACCTTCCAGGGTTTAATCTAAAAAAATCAAAGTAATGAAATTACTTTTACTATCAGCTCTGCTGGTTTTGATGCCGTTTTTTTCAATGGCACAACTTACACTTGAAGTAAAAATAACTGATGCACAAACCAATGAGCCTCTCAGTGGAGCGCACCTGAATTTGAACAAAAAACTCGTAAAATCAACGAGTGATGAAAACGGTACTTTCAGAATTACCGGCCTTAAGCCCGGAACATATAAACTAAAAATCTCCTATATGGGCTTTGAAAACCAAGAGATTACAATTGAAATGGACGCAAACAAAAGCATTAAGGTTTCCATGCAAATGGCTCCTATGCTCACTGAAGAAACCATAATCTCGGCAACGCGGGCAGGAGACAAAACTCCGGTTGCATTTCAAAACCTTTCAGCAATCGAAATATCAAAAAACAACCAGGGCCGCGATATTCCATTCCTGCTCGAACAGATGCCCGCAACCATGGTAACTTCTGACGCAGGAACAGGTATAGGATATACTGGAATCCGAATCAGAGGTACAGATATGAACCGGATAAATATTACAGTAAATGGAATTCCATTGAATGATGCAGAATCTCACAGCGTTTTTTGGGTGAATATGCCTGATTTTGCATCTTCAGTCGGAAGTCTGCAGGTGCAGCGGGGAGTTGGCACAAGTACAAATGGCGCTGCTGCTTTTGGCGCAAGTATTAACATGCTCACCGAAACACCGGCACCTGAAGCTTATGGTGAGATTATCAACGCCGGGGGATCATTCAATACGTTCCGACATACAGTGCAGGCCGGAACGGGACTAATAAAAGGTAAATGGGCGATGGATGCACGCCTGTCGAAACTTTCCTCTGACGGATTTATCGACAGAGCTTTCGCTGATCTGAAATCATTCTATGTTTCAGGTGGTTATTACGGCTCAAATTCCATCGTTAAACTCAATATCTTCTCAGGAAAAGAAATTACCTACCAGGCGTGGGATGGAGTACCTTCAGATATCCTGAAAACAAACCGGACTTACAATGGGATTGGCAAATACACAAATTATTCAGGCGAAACAAAATACTATGAAAACGAAACCGACAATTATCAGCAAGATCATTATCAGTTATTGGTTTCACAGCGTTTGGGTGAAAATTTAAACGGAAACTTTGCCCTACACTACACCAAAGGATTCGGTTATTATGAACAATTCAAGGATGATGCTGACATCACAGAATATTTGATTTCACCGGTTTATATCAATGAAAATGAGACAATTGTAGTAACCAAAAGCGACCTGATAAGACGTAAATATCTCGACAATGATTTTTATGGATTCACCTGGTCGCTTAATTACGAAAAAGAAAAGCTCAGTCTCACAGCCGGAGGTTCGGGCAATCAATACAAAGGACTTCATTTTGGAGAGGTTATATGGGCTGAATTTGCGCAAACTGCCGGGTACTACCACAGGTGGTATGAAGGGACAGGCAACAAACGCGATCTCAATTTCTTCGCAAAGGCAAGATATCAGCCTGGTTCAGCTCTGAGCCTCTATGGTGACCTGCAACTTCGGGGAATTAGTTATAAACTTGATGGCGTTGACGATGATCAGCGCGATATAACACAAAACCATGATTTCCTCTTTTTCAATCCAAAGGCAGGAATTCATTATGCGATCAATGAAAGTGGAAGCGTTTATCTTGGCTTTGCAGTGGCTAACCGGGAACCTAACCGAGACAATTACACTGATGCTGACCCTTCGAAACCTTCACCGGTAGCCGAAACTCTTTTTGATTATGAATTGGGATACAATTACGTAAACCAGGGGTACAAAGCATCTGCAAATTTATATTACATGCAATATCGTGATCAATTGGTGCTTACAGGTGCGATTAATGACGTTGGAGCACCCATCATGACCAATGTGCCCGATTCATACAGGGCAGGAATTGAGTTGAGTGGAAGCCTCAAAATCACTGACAAATTAAAGGGAAGTGCCAACCTTACCTTTAGCAACAACAAAATAAAGAATTTCACTGAATTTGTTGATGACTGGGATAACTGGGGTTCACAGATAGAAAATAAATCAGAAATAACCAACATCGCATTTTCTCCTGCTGCCATAGGGGGTGCCACTCTGAATTACACTTTTTTAAAAGGTTTTGATGTCGGAATCAACGTTAAGTATGTCTCAAGGCAGTATATTGACAACACTTCTTCAGAGGAACGCAGCCTTGATCCCTATTTTGTAAGTAACATCAGGTTGGCCTGGATGCTTGAACCAAAGATGCTGAAAGGAATTGAATTCAGCCTGAACATCAATAATATCTTCAATGCCGAATATGAAACCAATGCCTGGATTTACAGGTATTACAGTGAAGGTGAATACAGGCATTACGACGGATATTTTCCACAGGCAGGAATTAATTTTATGGCCGGACTGAAGATACTATTGTAGTAATGGTTTCGGGTAAGTATTTCTTTATAATTGCAAGTTGGTTATGGCATAGCCTGGAGCACATCTCTCAGCAAGGTATTAAAATCCATATCATTGGTTTTCTTTGGAGAATAACCCAGCACAACAACAGCTAAATCTTCATCAGGAAGAATAAATAGCCTTTGACCATTGTGACCACGACAAATGTACATGCTGCGGGGGGCTGAGGGCATTGCGCCATCGGCATTCAGCCAGAATCCAGAACCGTACGCCCCATCGCTATCGGGTACAACTGAGGTTGTATACTCAACCCAACCTTCGGGCAAAATCCGCTCACCTTTAAAAACACCGTCATTCAGGTAAAGTAAGGCAAATCGGGCATAGTCACGGGCACTGGCATATATGTAGGAGGATCCGACGAAAGTTCCTGCTGCATCCACCTCAAAAACTGTTTCTGGAATTCCAATCCGGTTGAAGAGTTTTTCGACCGGATAGCGATAATAATCTTCATCGTTATCAAATTTGCCTCTAATAATACCCGTAATGATATTTGTGGATCCGGAAGAATAATACCACTTCTCTCCTACCGGCCAGTCCAAAGGTTGAGCAGCTGCAAATGCCCCGAAATCAGCTTCCTCGTGGAGCATTAAGGTAACATCAGAGCGATTGCCATAATCTTCGTTCCATTTCAGGCCACTTTGCATTTGAAATAAATCATTAATGGTAATGGTTTTTCGCTCATCATTTCCCCATTCATCAAGGCCCGCCGGTGCATAAATGTCAAGCATTGCCTCTTTTACCATAATACCTGTGAGAGCATTGGTAAAACTTTTGGCCATTGACCATGAAAGCAGACGGGTGCTTGATACAATTCCGGGTTTATAGCCTTCAATTACCGGAATACCTTTGTGCATAACAAGAAAAGCAAAAGCATGACCTCCATAGGTATCTTTTTCAATTATATTGGTCTTTACAACCTGCAATTTTTCAAGATCGATGCCTGTTAAACTGTCAGGAATAATATTGCCCAATGGCCATAGCGTTGTTTCAGGGTCATAGGCTGCTTTTTCAGTTTCAGGGAACTTAACTGAGACAAGTATTTCAGGATCGGTATCTCTCACCAAAGTGCATCCAAATTTTTCGCGATATACAGCTACCGATTTACCCCATAAAAATTTGCTGGTTACCTTTTTTTCAGCGAAATCAACAGTGTTATTGGTGTATTTAATAAAAGAAAAATTCAGGTCGAGTGCTTCAACCTCCTCCTGGGTGCGTTCTGATATAAAAACTGCCGAAGCCAGATTTTTGGCTGTATAGCCTGTTATGATTGGCAACAATGAGTTGATGTAAACCGCTCCGGCTGCAAGTGCCACAATTAAAACAGACAACAGGCTGATGTAAATCTTTCTTTTCATGACTTTGAGTTTAATATGATCTCTTTAAAACAAAGATAAGAAGTTACTAACTCAAAGGAAAGACTTATCCAAAGGTCAAAATTATTTTTAGCCTTACAAGAATAAATTCCGATTCCTAATTATCAACAGAAATGTTAATTCAGACTATTTCCTGATTCCCAGCTTTCCTCCCAGCCACGCCATTGGAAAGTAAGCAAATGCAATATCAACGGCAGAGAACCAGAGTGGTGAAGGAAGCAAAAATATTGTCCAAACGCCACCAACCAGGAAAAGGGCACCAATTATAAGAGCAAAGTGCATTTTATAACTGCCTGCAATTAATGCAGCCGCAAGAGCACCAAAAAAAGTTCCCATTGCGTGTGCCAGAAAAGGCATTAAAAAATTTGCAGGCCCAAACAGATGCATTGAAGATTTGAGGCTTTCCATATTTGATAAATCTGCACCTTCAGGAGGTGGAATAATGGATCCGCTTATCATGATGATACCCCCATTAACAACATTTCCGATTATCCATCCTATAATTACGGCCAGAATATTCCTGATAATTGTATTCATTATAAATTTTTAAGTTTAACTTTTTCTGATTTTGAAGGTTCAAATCAAGGCCAGATGTTCCAACAAATTTAAGAAAAGCCTGATCAAATCAAAGCAATTTAAAATATTGGATATAGGTCAAATTTATTGAAGCAAATAACCTCCTCAGAAATTTAAAATATAGAGTTGTCAGATGAAAGTGTTGGCACAGGAACACCTTCCATTTTATTTAAAAATCTCTATCAGTAAATTTTCAAAACCGGACAACCTCAAAATCACTAACTTTGCAGTCGTTACAAAAGCCATGAATACTATTTCCATTAAAAATAAAAGGGCAAGCTTTGAATACTTCCTGACCGAAGAATTCACTGCCGGGATTGTGCTTACAGGAACCGAAATAAAATCAGTGCGTGAAGGGAAAGCCAATCTAACTGATGCCTATTGTGCTTTTGAAGGCAATGAACTTTATGTGAAAAACATGCACATCAGCGAGTACAAGTTTGGAACTTATGCCAACCATGAGCCAAAACGTAACCGTAAACTTTTGCTTAACAAACGTGAATTGAGAAAAATCATCTCAAAAACCCGGGAAAAAGGCCTCACTATAATTCCTATCCTGCTCTACATAAATGAAAAAGGCCTCGCTAAACTCAACATAGCCATTGCCAAAGGCAAAAAACTCTATGATAAACGCGAAACCCTCAAAACAAAAGACACCAAACGCGAAATAGAGCGAAACAAAGAGTTCTAGAATCTTCACATTTGCTGGTCAGTCTGCTGATTAAGCCTTTATTTTATTGAAATTCCAAAATTACTTTAACCCACATTAAAATAATATTTTAATGAATCGGGTATGAACTTATATTTATTGCTTTGATAAACCAAATCATACCTTGCTACAGTTAACAAAATCATTATCTTTGAAATTAATATTTTTTAAACTCAATAATATATGATTTCAGGAAAAACCATTACTGTGTTGCTAATTTCAGCCCTGCTGACTATTTACAGTTCAGAAGTATTCTCTCAAAGTTCAACTGCCTCAGAAAAGAAAGGTGAAGCCATTAAATGGATGACGTTTGAAGAGGCTCTTACCTTAAACAAGAAGAAGCCCAAAATGATTTTTATTGATGTTTACACCGACTGGTGTGGTTGGTGCAAAAAAATGGACAAAGAAACCTTTGCCGCTAATTCAATTGCATCATACATAAATAAAAAATACTACGCTGTAAAATTTAATGCTGAACAAAGCGAAAGCGTTACATTTAAAGATCAGGAATTTGTAAATCCCAATCCTGGAAAGGCAAAGTCAACGCACCAGCTAACATCTGCTCTGCTCAAGAATGAGCGGGTTTATCCCTCTTATGTAATTCTTGATAAACACAGCGACTGGACTTTTAAGTTAAAAGGATATAAAACCCCTGCTGACCTGATGCCGGTTCTTAAATTTTACGGAGACGAGCATTACAAGAAAATGAGTATGGGCGAGTTTTTACAAATGAAAAAGTAAACAATAATGATTCCTGAAACTTTTAAAGCACTAAGGGCAGCATCAATGTCTGGCAACAGCATCAGGCCTATAATCCGTGATGTTCGTCTGGATTCACTGCCACCTAACGAAGTACTCATCAGGGTTCATTATTCATCACTCAACTATAAAGACGCCCTCTCGGCTACCGGAAACCGTGGCGTAACCCGCAATTATCCACATACTCCTGGCATTGACTCTGTTGGAACTGTAGTATATTCGGCTAATCCAAAGGTTAAAAAAGGAGATCAGGTGCTGGTTTGTGGCCATGATCTGGGCATGAACACCCCAGGAGGTTTCGGACAATACATTCAGGTTCCTTCTGAATGGGTAATGCCTTTGCCCGAAGGTCTCGGTTTCCGCGAAAGTATGATGTTAGGAACAGCAGGATTTACTGCTGCACTGGCCATTCATAAAATGGAGTTAAATGGCCAGAATCCTTCAAACGGGGTGGTTTTGGTAACAGGAGCCAGCGGAGGCCTTGGCAGTATGGCAGTTAACATACTTTCACAAACCGGTTACAAAGTTTTGGCAGCTACCGGAAAAACAAGTGAAACTGAATATTTCAAGAAACTTGGAGCTTCTGAAATTATTGACAGAAGCCTCGTTTATGACCAGAGTGGAAAACTTTTGCTCCGCCCCAGATGGGCCGGAGCTGTGGAAACCGTTGGAGGAAACATTCTTTCAACTGTAGTTCGTGCATGTCAAAGGCATGGTAATATTGCCGTATGCGGAAATGCAATGTCACATGAACTCAACATCAGTGTCTATCCATTCATTCTCAATGGAATAAATCTGCTGGGTGTTGACTCTGCCACAACACCAATGGAGCTGCGAAAAACAATCTGGAATAAACTTGCTGATGATTGGCGACCTTCAATGTTACAGATGATCAGTCATGAGATTAGCCTGAACGAATTACCTGAAAAAATAGATCTCATCCTGAAAGGAAAAATCAGAGGAAGAGTTTTTGTGAGTATGGAGTAATGCAATAAATGATTGATTCACTAAAAATATAAGACCATGAGCAAGATTAAACTGATTTCTTTTCTACTACTACTTATTTTCGCTGCTTGCAAAAATGAGAAACCCGTTTGCGATCCGGTTGCTGAAGAAGCTGCCATAAAAATGGCATTAAAAAAATACATTATTGCCAATGAAGCCCGAAACATTTCTCTAATAAGCGAATTATGGGCTAACGATACGGCTGTGCTGAGTATTGGTACCGATCGCCGCGATGTTCTAAGAGGATCTGATGCCGTTGTTGCGAAATTCGAGGAGCAATATAAGTGGTTTGAAGACACATACATCTCAGCCAGAGATATAGATATTTACGTCCACCCTGCCTGTGAAACCGCCTGGTTTTCAGAAGTTCTTCAATACAATTTTATGCAGGGCGAAAAGGCTGTAGAATATCCGGACCTGCGTTTTACAGGATTTCTTGAAAAACGAGATGGAAATTGGGTGATTATGCACACCCACCTTTCAGCACCGGCTGACAGATAATCATTTCAGGATGTGAGGCTAACCAAATATCAGACTTCAATCATTGTGTCCTGAATGATCTGAATGACGGTCAGCAGGTTTTTTGCAGCAATCAGGCAATTTCAGATAAGCTTTCTGATTTGCAGCAACATCATCGGCATCATAACCGGCTTCTGAAATTGCTTTCCTGATTTTTTCGGGAGAAGTTTTGCCCGGTTTATAGGCAACAGTTACCGTATTGGTCTCAAGATCGAGGCTTGATCTACTAACTCCTTTCTCAAAAGCCAGGGCTTTTTCAATCGTTGCCTTACACATGCTGCATTGCGATGAAACTTTTACCTCTATTTCAGCATTCTTCAGATTCTGAGCGTTTACACTTCCGAAAAGAACTACCGATATGGCGGCAATTATTATTAATCTTTCTTTTTTCATTTTACTGATTTTTTAAATTTTGAATTTGATTTGAATTCATTAATTAAAGGAATACCTGATTCCGGCATAAAACATTCTTCCGGTCAATGGCCCCCAGATCATTCCAGCATCAAAACCTGACTCAAATGGTTTATCTGGCTGTAAAACAGGATGATGCTGCATAAAATTGGTCAGATTTTCGCCGCCAAAGTATGCATCAAATTTTTTGAACTTCCGTGTAACCTGAGAGTGAATGGTGATATAGTCAGGCGAATATTCGCCATAACCGGCATGCTCAAGATGAGGCACACCCACAGGAAGTCTGGCACGGCCATTATATAGTCCGGTAAAATCGAACTTCCATTTTTCAAAGCGTGTTGCATAAGATATGGTAAACAAACCTTTATGTCGGTTCACCAAAGGACGTTCACGCAATTCCCCGGCAGTTGTTACTTTTACGTCATTCAGCCGATAAGCAGCTGTTATATCAAAGCGCTCAAAAAGAGCAATTTCAGCATTAAACTGGAAACTGTTTGAATATGATTTCCCATCAAGATTATAAATAAATATCCTGTCAAACGACTGATCCAGATCGATGATCACCTGGTTAATAAAATTGGTGCGGTAAAAATCGGCCGACAAAACCATATCACGCTTTTCATTTAACGCAATGGTCTGTGTAAGGTTAATGCCATAGTTCCAGGCTTCCTCCATGTTAAAATCTTCGCGAAACACCAACTGCCTTGCACTCACCAGCATCCCGGTGTTTTCGGCCAATACTGAAGCACTTCGGTATCCTTTTCCAGCTGAACCACGAAGCACGGTTTTTTCAAAGATATTTACCTTAAAATGGACTCGTGGTGTTATGATGGTGCCATATTTATTGTGATGATCAGCCCGCAGACCTGCAATGATACTGAGTTTTTCATCAGGGCTGTAGGTATATTGGGCAAAAACGCCTGGCACCGACTCTCTTCGCTTGAATGCAGTATCGCCAAATGTTTCATCGAAATCATCATACATAATGCTCAGTCCGGCATTGTAAATGTGCGATGGATTCAGTATTTGTGATTGAAAAATTGCATTTCCATAAAATCCAAGCTGGCGGGCATTGTATTCTGTAAGGCCAAATAACGACTCTTGCTTATGATACAAGCCGCTGAAAATCAGACCAAGACTGGTATTTGGAGCATTTCTGAAGAAGAATCCGGTTTTGTCATATACCTGTGCTCTTCGGGTATTCAACCGCATCACATAATTGCCGTTATCTATGGCATCGCTGGCTTTATATTTCATGAGCTGGCCGCCTTCGCGTTCATCAGTCAAGAAGCTAAAACCAAATTTCGATTCTGTAACGCCTTGTTTTTCATAGCTCCAGCGGTTCGAAACATTAATCTGCCTGATCAGAGGCTGATCAAGAAATCCGTCATTGTTCATATCAATTTTTCGCAATTGAGTCGAAGCATGGGCAAGCACCAGGGTACTGAGCTTATCTTCGCTCAGAACATGCGATGCATGAGCATTGGCTTCCAGGCGTCCTTCATGATTGGCATAAAGATTTAAAAAGAATTTATCAGTATTCCAGGGTTTAACGAATTCAGCATTGATTTGTCCGGTTGTTGATTCATAACCATTGATAACAGATGACGTTCCCTTTGATATCTGGATGGATTCCATCCACGTTCCGGGAATGTAAGTTAATCCATAGGCTGAACCCAATCCTCGGGTAAAAGGAATATTTTCAACCATAAGTTGACTGTAAATTCCTGCCAGTCCAAGCATTTGAATTTGTCGCGCTCCCGTAACTGCATCAGAAAAGCCAACATCAACAGAAGCACTATTTTCGAAGCTTTCAGAGAGGTTACAGCAGGCCAGCTTTTGCAAGCCAGCCGTAGTAATTATTTCGGTTTTAATAGGTTTTATTGACGATATAAAGCTTCCAGCCATTCTTTCCCTGATTTCAACCTGTTCAAGTCTGGCACCTGATGAAAGTGTTACATTTATTGGTATGACATGACCTGCAGCAATAGAGATTGTATCGCTAATATAACCTACAAAACTGATTACCAGTTTTGTATTTGCTTCTGACACCCGCTTTAGTTTAAAATTGCCATTTTCATCGGCTACAGTTCCTTCCTGAGTATTCAGCCAGTGAATGTTTGCAAAAGGAAGAGGTTTAAGTTTACCACTGGCATCGGATTCTGTAACCTGCCCGCTGATTATTTTTTGAGCAGAAACCATTGATGCTGAGCCTATCAACATGATCAGCAGTGCTGAAAAGAAATTTATTTTCATGATTATTTGTTCTTCGTTTTATGAAATACAGAATTTACCTGATAAAAGCCAATAGCCTTATCAAAGCCCTGAAGGGCTATAGGTCAAATCATAAACGAAGGGAGGAGGTAACAAGTAATATTTCAAGCCCCGGTGGATCAGGTGAGCTGGGACTTTCTCTCAGTAACTTTTCTGAATAGAGAACAGGAGAAAGATCAGTATCACCGATTCTGTCAATTATCGAAATATCGGGCTGAAGCACTTTAAATAGTGAAGCCAGATAATCTGATTCTATTTTGAGAAATAAGCGGGAGTCTTCGCAGCAGGATTGTTTGTTTATGACTGTCTGGCGGGTGGAATTTACATCATTGTGTGATGAAACGGCATTATCCTGAAAAACACATGATTGAGCAGTAGGAGCAGCGCAACATGAATTATTTCCTTGAAGGGAAAGCTCAACGGTTGCCATTGAACTACAATGATGCATAAAAAACGCAACACCTGATGCCGGCAAAATATAAGCGGCCAACATCAACAGAATAGCTATATTTTTTATTATCTTCATGTTAGTTAATACCATTCTGCTACAAAAGCAAGCATACAAAAAGTGATTCAAGAAAATTTAAGAAATATATAACACTTTACCTGTTCGGTTGTTCAAAGTCAGAAAGGCATTTTGTCCATAAGATAAAAAAAACCTGCAGAAAAAGGTTCCGGCAGTTTTACTTAAAACGATTTTATTTACCCTTATAACCGCTCATCCACCAGGGATTTATCCAAAAAGCCTTTGATATCGTAAATCACTGCGGTTTCAGTTCCCAGCGATTGTATATCCAATTCTTTAAATTCGTTGTGTGCAACGGCCAGAACCACGGCATCATAATTATTTCCCGGTTTATCGATCAGGTCAATGTTATATTCATGTTTAACTTCGGAATGATCGGCCCATGGATCAAAAACATCGACCTTGCATGAATACTCGTTGAACTCACTAACAACGTCAATTGCTCTTGAATTACGTATATCCGGACAGTTTTCCTTAAAAGTAATTCCCAACATCAAAATTCGGCTATTTGCAATTGTGTGGCCCTTCCTGATCATATGTTTTATTACCCTGTTGGCAACATAAAAGCCCATCCTGTCATTCAGGCGGCGGCCGGCAAGGATAATTTCGGGGTTGTAGCCAAGTTCCTGGGCTTTATGAGTGAGATAGTAAGGATCAACACCAATGCAGTGCCCACCGACAAGACCTGGGCTGAATTCCAGGAAGTTCCATTTTGTTCCGGCTGCTGCCAGGACTTCAAGTGTATCGATTCCCATTTTATTAAAAATCAGGGCAAGTTCATTAACAAATGCGATATTTATGTCGCGTTGTGAATTTTCAATAACCTTGGCCGCCTCTGCTACTTTGATACTTGAAGCAAGATAAGTACCGGCTACAATAATACTTTTGTAAAGATTATCTACCTTTTGGGCACATTCCGGTGTGGAGCCCGAAGTCACCTTTAAAATCTTCGTAACGGTATGCAATTTATCACCCGGATTGATTCGTTCAGGCGAATAGCCACAGAAAAAATCCTGATTAAACTTGAGCCCGCTGAATTTTTCAAGCACAGGAACGCAATCTTCTTCAGTAGCCCCGGGATAAACAGTTGATTCATAAATAACGATATCGCCCTTTTTGAGAACTTTCCCAACAGATTCTGATGCCCTAATCAGCGGAGTAAGATTGGGACGTTTGTGCTGATCAATCGGAGTAGGAACCGTAACAATATAATAATTGCAATCCTTGATTTCCTCAAGGTTGGTTGTATACTTTAGATGTGTTGCGGCCGCCAGTTCTTCGTCGGTAGTTTCAAGGGTACGATCGTGCCCGGCCATCAGTTCATTGATCCTTAACTGATGTATGTCGAATCCTGTTACAGGATATTTTTTTCCAAATTCAACAGCCAGCGGAAGGCCAACATAGCCAAGGCCAATAATACCAATGTGAATTGATTCATTCATAATTTTAAATATTTCTTAGTTAAATTACTTAATTATATTCCTCAGGAATGGATGATAATCACCTACAAGTCCAACAGGTGTTTGATTTCTGATATTAAACGCTGTAGTAATACTTTGCCTGGCATCTGTTAAACCAAATCCTGTATCAGAAAATATATGCTCATAAGAACGGGAGTGTAAATCAGTAAATCCATCGCTGAACTCAAATTCTTCACCTTCGATAGCCAGAGATCTGAATGTACGTTTTCCCGATTCGATTGCTTTAGGCGGAAGATGTTTTTCATTGATGCTCAGAAACCACCTGACTCTGGCTCTTTTTAACTGCAGAAATCCGGCAGCTACGTCTTCTTCCAGAATGTTGACGATATTATTTTCAACTTCACCAAAGATCCAGGAGAGCATATCAAAAAAATGAATGCCGATGTTGGTTGCAATTCCACCCGATTTGGCTTTATCGCCTTTCCAGGAAATAAAATACCACCTTCCACGGCTTGTAATATAGCTCAGATCAATATCATAAATCTTGTCAGTGGGTCCATCATCAATTCTCTTTTTGAGTTCAATAATGGAAGGATGCAACCTAAGTTGAAGAATTGTATAGATTCTCTTCCCGGTTTCTTTCTCAATGTCATGCAATGCATCAACATTCCATGGATTAAGCACCAGTGGCTTTTCGCAGATGGCATCGGCATCGTTGCGCAAAGCAAGCCTTATGTGCGCATCATGAAGATAATTGGGCGAACAAATGCTCACAAAATCTATCTTTTGTTCAACACCACGTCTTAATTTGTCGAGATGGCGATCAAATCTTTCAGGCTCAGTAAAGAAAAATGCAGACGGGAAATAACTATCAATAATACCCATGCCATCATACTTGTCAAGCGCGGTTATCAATATATTGCCCGTATCTTTGATTGCTTTCATATGCCGGGGTGCAATGTATCCGGCCGCCCCGATCAAAGCGAATTTTTTAGGATTTTTTTTCAGAAAATCTGACATTGTTGAATAATTGTAGATAGAGTTGCTAAGGGATAAACTTATGCCTTACTATATTTGAAGCTTCTGCAAAAGTAAGAAACATTAAAGAAGGAACATTCCAAATCTGAAGAATTAATGATTGAGATGCTGGTTTCTTAAACTATGTCATTGTTTCATTGGAATTGAATCTTATATTTGCATTCTTATTTTTGGAAGTTGACATTGATTTGTTGAAGTGTTAACAACAAAATTTCGACGTTCATTTAATGATTACTACATATTTTTTTGGACATTTCGTTATTCCCCTGATCATTGGGTTGTTTCTTGCCATAACCATGGGAGGAAGCGGAACAGGACCTTCTTTTTCAGCAGCCTATGGTGCCGGAGTTATCAAGAAAAGTGTAATTCCGGGGTTATTCGGAATTATGGTTTTTTTGGGAGCAATCATTGCGGGAAAAGAAACTGCCGGCACTGTAGGAAGGGGCCTGTTAAACCCTGATATGATGGACCTTACCATGGTTTCCATCATTCTTTTTTCGGTCGCTATTTCTCTGCTGATTGCCAATATTTCAGGAATTCCTCAGTCAACCAGCCAGTCAACAGTTTTGGCAGTTATGGCAGCAGCTACTTACTTCAATCAGGGAAATCCACATAGATTATTCTTTGAGATTATTCCCGCATGGTTTTACCTGCCACTTTTATCATTTATTATCAGTTTTCTGATGGGAAAATACATCTACAAGCCGATGCGAAGGCGGGGATACACCATTTCCAGGTCGAGCAATGTTAACAATAAACCTGTTTTGAATGCTTTGATACTGATAATGTCACTCTATGTTGCATTTTCGATAGGAGCAAACAATGTGGCGAATGCAGTCGGACCCATTACTTCAATGACTGCCAATCAGTTGGGTATAACTGATGAAAAAGGATATAATCTTTTAACCATAGTTTCGGTTTTTATGATTGCACCTGCATTTGGAATTGGTAGCTCGGTTTTTGGAAACAAAATTTTGAAAAATACAGGCAGGGAAATCGTACTTTTCGGGAAATTTGAAGCAATAATTATCTCCTTTGTTTCGGCCACCCTCTTATTGCTGGCTTCAGTTTTGAAAGGCATACCTACTTCACTGGTGCAGTTGAATGTTGCTGCTATCCTTGGCATTGGTGTTGCAAAACTCGGACCACGAAATATTTTCTACAAAACAGAAGTCAAAAAATTCTTTCTTATGTGGTTAATTGCACCAATGATATCTTTTGTACTTTGTTATTTACTGATTGCTGTTGCAGATCATTATCAGTTATTTCAATAAAAGTGCCTATTTGCAGGAAAAATAAAAATACACTTTTCCCTCACTTCATTTACTGAGGAACAATTAATAATCACAAAATCGTGTACAATATTAATGCTTGCTCAAAGTCAGGTAAGCCTGGCAAGTACTTTTTTAATTCTGGCTGCGGCTTCAATCAAATCCTTTTCAGAAGTTGCATAAGAAAGCCTGATGCAATTATTGCTTCCAAAAGCTTCGCCCGAAACCAAAGCCACATGAGCATTGTCGAGTATGTAATTGCACAGATCTGTTCCATTTTTAATGATATTGTCTCCGTTTTTCTTGCCGAAATAATAAGTGATTTCAGGAAAGAAATAAAAAGCACCATCGGGCAGGTTGGTCTTAAAACCCGGAATATCACTGATCAAATCATGAAACAAATTGCGCCTTTGTTTAAAAATTTCAACCATTTTATCAAGCTCTGCTGACTTTGCCGGATCGATCTGCAAGGCAGCCAGAGCAGCCCTTTGCGAAATACTTGATGCTCCACTGGTGATTTGACCTTGAATCTTATCGCAGGCTTTGGCTATTTCGACACTTGAGACACTGTAACCCAACCTCCATCCGGTCATGGCAAATCCTTTGGATACACCGTTTATGATGATTACCCTGTCTCTGATAGATGCAAACTGAGCAATAGACTCATGTTTTCCTTTGAAATTGATAAGCTCATAAATTTCATCAGAAATTATAAAAATATGCGGGTGCTTCTCAAAAACAGTAGACAGGGCATGAAGTTCCTCGCGGGAATAAACCGAACCTGTGGGATTGCAGGGACTACTGAAAATGAATGCTTTAGATTTTGGAGTAATGGCCTTTTCAAGTTGATCTGGTGTGATTTTAAATTCAGTTTCTACGCCAGCCTCAATAACCACTGATATTCCCTCAGCCAATTTTACAATCTCACGATACGACACCCAATAAGGGGCAGGAACTATTACCTCATCTCCGGGATTTACCAATGAAAGCATAGTGTTGGCAAGTGCCTGTTTTGCTCCGGTTGAAACCACCACCTGATCAAAAGTGTTATCAAGATTATTGTCACGCTTGAGTTTCATGCAGATGGCTTTCCTGAGGTCGGGATAACCACTAACGGGCGGATAAAAAGTAAAATTCTGATCCAGGGCGTCTTTGGCTGCCTGCTTAATGTGGTCAGGTGTATTAAAGTCTGGCTGACCAATGCTCAGATTGATTACATCAAAACCCTGTTCCTTAAGTTCGCGACTTCTCCTGGTCATGGCCAGAGTTTCCGATTCAGCCAATCTGTTAATGCGCTCAGAAAGTATATTCATTTTATTAATTTTGAGTGTTTTAGACTTTACCCGTAGAGTGGACAAATTTAAAGAAATTAAATTTCAGGAAACAAACATTTGGCTCCTTAAAAGTTTAATTTTTCCGACCTTTGTGCCATTACATATTCTAAAATGATAATTATGGAAATTCTCCGCGATATTGTGCTGATACTGACTCCTTCATTGCTGGTTGGATCAGCGGTATATTTTCTTTTGAAAGACTTCAGAAAAACTGAAACTGACCGGCTAAAACATATAAACGACGCTGAAAAGTTCAAACTGGTGGCTCCTCTCCGACTGCAGGCTTATGAAAGGATGATAATGCTGCTCGAACGCATTGCACCGTCTCAGCTTATCATGCGCAATATTAATTCCGGACAAAGTGCAACAGACCTTCAGAATGAGCTAATAGCCAACATTCGCCAGGAATTTGAGCACAATTTATCGCAACAGGTTTACATCTCATCAAATGCATGGGAACTCATCAAAAATGCAAGAGAGTCTGTGGTTTCAAACATCAACTCTGCTGCCGAAAAACTTAACGACAGCGCAACAGCAACCGATCTGGCACAGTTGATATTTGAAGATGATATCACAAGCAAAACATCAACGCTATATAAAGCGCTGGAATTTCTTAAACAGGAGGTAAGATCTAATTTCTTCTAGAAAATGACCATTCGCTTCATATCTTGTTGAACTTTCGGATAAAATTGCCTTCAGAGGTGTTAATTTGTAAAAGGTAAATGCCATTTGTAAATATCGAAATATCAATAAGTGCTTCAGAATCATTTGGCACCAATGCATCTAACAGGTGTCCCGACATAGAAAAGATCTCAACTTTCAGTATTCTGTAACCACTTTTCACTTTAAGTAATTCTCTGGCTGGAACCGGATAAATATGTATCAGATCTTCCCTTCCCACACTAAGATTTGATTGCGTGCCGACCTGTATATATAATGGCTTAACCTTTTGGGACAGGGTAACTCCGTTTCCAACGGTAAGACTAACAGTGAAGTTTCCGGTTTGAGAATAAGTATGTACCGGATTCCTTTGATTCGAAATATTTCCATCTCCAAAGTCCCATAACCAGAAATTGATATGGGTTTCTTCTTGAACCGAAGACGAAGTTTTTGGAACATTTGTCTTCAAAAATCCATATGGAGCATCTTCCTGAATGACATTAACAAGAAGAATTTCACCCGTTTCACCATTTATGTCACATACATGCCAATAGTTCCCAATTCCCGATCCGGGCACCTGAACAGTTTCCAACAGGCCGTCAACTCCATAAATCTGAACCACAGCACGTGATTGGAGAATGGGCGGGGATTCAGAGAAATTCTGTACATAATAACGGTAAAAGCCTGATTTTAACTGGTATATAGTCATTGTTTCCGGTCCGTAACCAGTGGTAATATCATAATCAAGCAAGGCAAAGGGTGCGGTTGAAATGCTTCCTTCATCATCATAATAAACATGATAACCTGTACCCTCAATCTCGGGCGTCAACAAATGCGAATCCAGATCGGACGGCACCGGCCCCCAGTTAAGTACAAATCTCAAATTCCCCTCTTGCAGAGTCGGTGAAAGCGATATGTTTAGCGATAACGATCCACCCTGTAGTAGCGATACCTGACTGTTTGTATAGGTTAAATAACCATCTCTTTCACAGCTAACAGAGTGAGTGTTCTCGGTTGACTGATCACTAAACTGAACCTCAAGGGGGGCGCTGCCAAAAGCGGGATAGGCAACAAAATCTGCATCCAGACTTCCCTGAGGAATCTGGTCAATACTGTAATTCCCATCTTCATCAGTAATTGTGCAAATCCCAGAGATACAAACTTCAGCCCCTTCAATAGGCTCACCATTGGTTGCATCAGTTACCAGACCTGTAATGGATGAAAATTCAGGCAAAGTTGTGCTGAAACGAAATTCGTCAACCATAAAAATAAAGGCCTGATCAGAAATGCAATTGATGGCTACATATATAGTTTGTCCATTGAATTCATTCAAATCAAAGGTTTTCATCTGCCATTCATCCGCAGGTGCTGTCAGGTAATTTGGGCCAGTGATAAATGTGAAACTGGATGGTTCATTGTCAGTTGTTGAAATGCCCACCCTATATCTTTCAAGACCATATTGCGAAGTGTATGACTTAACGTAAAAGGAAACCGAAGTATTGGCAACGGCCTGTAGAGGAGGAGAAATCAGCCAATCGTCATTTCTCATTGCATTTGCAGAAAAACAGGCAGCAAATTTTGAACCCTCCTCAGGCTGAATGGCGCTATTGACCATAGGAGGATTTGTTGCTGATGGATTAAAAATGATAAACGACATGGGAGAATACTGATTCGGGAAAGTTATACTTTCAATTCCCCAGGTAGGCCTGCCATCTATATCTATTGTTGTCCATTGCGGGAAGCTTCCTGCAAAATCATCATAAGCCTCAAATCCTTCTTCAAATACTCCAGACAATATTTGAACTGATTCTTTGGCTGTATGTTGCCCTTCAATAGCCGATGGTTCCGGATTCCCCCCATTGCGCATATATGTCTGAGCACTTGCTTTGATTCCGGCTATGACCGCACATAAAAGTAAAAATCTGAAGCATCGCATTTTGCAGGACTTTAACATCCAAATATATGAAATTTCCTGTTTTGCTCCGGTGTGCCAAATAGAAATATTCTTTTGCAGAAGCAACCAAAATACTTTTAAAATTCTAACCAATAACTGAAGATTTATCACAATTATTATTTTTTGTTTATATTATTATAATATTCATTAGACATAAATATGGTTTTATAATTCTAAAAAGCACCTTAAAAATCACACATGTTGGTTATTGTTGATATATTATATCATTTTATACATATTAATATTGTTTAACTAATTAATACATATATTAAACATATAATGATTGTCACTGAACAAACTCTATTGATTTATTGTTCTTATAAAAATTAAAAATACAATGGAAATAAACAATGCTTTTCTAGCAAAATTTGATATTCGCTTAACTTACTGGATGGCCCGCAACGGAATCCTTTTCCTGCGCCTTAGTGTCGGAATTATTTTTTTGTGGTACGGTTTCCTGAAGTTCTTTCCTGATGTTAGCTCAGCTGAGTCGATTGCCACCCGCACTATTGAAATGTTATCTTTTGGTATGATATCAGGTAAATTAGCCATGTTGATACTGGCTTCATGGGAAACTTTGATAGGTTTTGGACTTATCTCTGGTTACTTTCTAAGGGAAACCCTTTTACTATTGTTTGTGCAAATGGCAGGAACACTCACACCGCTATTTCTTTTTCCGGCAGAAACTTTTACAATTTTTCCATGGGTGCCAACCCTTGAAGGACAGTATATTTTTAAGAACCTTGTGATCATTTCTGCAGGCATCGTAATCGGAGCCACGGTCAGAGGTGGCCGATTAATGTCGGCACCTGCAAATGATATTTCCTAATCTTTAGTCAAATTTTTATGCCAGTCTTTAAAACAACCCAGATAGTTCATACAGACATCAGCAGATGCTGGTCATTCTTTTCTAATCCTGCAAATCTTTCAGTAATAACACCTCCTGAAATGAATTTCAGGATTCTTTTTCCAAAACCAATTCCTGAAATGTATCAGGGAATGGTGATACAGTATAAAGTCAGTCCTTTACTGAATATTCCAATGGAATGGATTACTGAAATTTCTTTTGTTTCAAAACCAAACTCATTTATTGATTACCAGCTTTCTGGCCCCTATTCTGTCTGGCATCATCAACACCACTTTGAAGAAACTCCGGAGGGTGTTTTGATGACAGATATTGTTACCTACAAATTACCTTTAGGAAAATTAGGGGAATTCTTCGCCGGGAGTCTGGTAAAACGAAAGATTGCATCAATATTTGACCACAGGAAGAAAATTATAGATGAGATCTTCCGATAAATCATCTCATGCACTAAATATAAGTTATGAGCTGATTGTAAATCCCTGATATTTTATAGTTTTGCCAAACAATAAGATATCTGGCCACATTTTAATGACAAAATCCGGAAAATCACTCCTGGCAGGGTCAATAGCAATCTGTATATCAGCCTCACTCTGGGGTTTGGATGGCATTGCACTTACTCCGCATCTCTACAACCTGAACATAAATTTTGTAGTTTTCATTCTGCATGCTGTTCCATTTGTGCTGATGAATGTTTTATTTTTCAAAGAATACAGGCATTTATCAACCTTTAGTGGCCGTGATTTCTTCTATCTTTTCCTTGTGGCCCTTGCAGGCGGAGCTTTAGGAACAATGGCCATAGTTAAAGCCCTGTTCCTTGTTGAATTCAAAGAGCTATCTGTTGTGGTTTTACTTCAAAAATTGCAACCTGTTTTTGCCATTACTCTGGCTGCCATTATTTTACGCGAAAAGCTCAACAAGAATTTTGCTATTTGGGCGGCCATAGCCATAATAGCAGGTTATTTCCTGACATTTGGACTCGAAAAGCCGAATTTTGGCACAGGAGCCAAAACCGGATTGGCTGCTGCCTATTCCCTACTCGCTGCTTTCTGTTTTGGTTCGGCTACTGTGCTTGGCAAAAAATTACTGCGAAATCTTTCCTTCAATACAGCTACTTTTTATCGGTATGGATTTACAACATTTATTATGCTGTTTTTCCTCCTTTTCAATGGAAGCTATAATGAATTCAGTAAGGTTACTATCCTTAACTGGAAAATTATTTTGCTGATTTCAGTAACTGTTGGCTCAGGAGCTATTTATCTTTATTACTATGGTCTGAAAAAGGTTCCGGCAATGCTTGCTTCCATTTGTGAGCTATGTTTCCCGCTATCTGCAATCATATTTGATTATATTTTTCACGATAAAGTGCTAAGTCTGGTGCAATGGATAAGTGTTGCAGTGATGCTCACAGCCATTGTGATAATCAATATCTCTGGTCGTTCTGCCGAAAAAGTATCGGTCAATGAGCCGAATATTTAGATAAATTTCGGGCAGATGATCCCTTCAAAAAATCACTTTTACTTTCCCTGATATCTACCTTACAACTTTCATTAAAATTGGGGTTGAAACCCTTAATCAGGGGTACAAATCGGAAATCATTTGATTAGTAGAAATAGTTCATCCCTGTCAGATAGAGAAATCTGCCAGGGATGAAAATTAATTAGTCCAAAATTTACGGAAATTATTTACTTTCCTTTCCAAGCCATTTATAAGCGAATCCGGCAAGCAGGGCTCCGATTATCGGCATTACCCAGAAAAACCATAGTTGCTTTAAAGCAATTCCACCTTCAATCAAAGCCGGACCTGTACTTCTGGCCGGGTTAACTGAGGTATTTGTTACAGGTATGCTGATAAGGTGAATGAGCGTAAGTCCAAGTCCTATGGCAATTGGTGCCAAACCTTTTGGAGCGCGGGAATCAGTTGATCCCAGAATAATTATCAAAAACATAAATGTCATCACCACTTCAGTCAGCAGGCCCGACATGTAGGAGTAGCCACCAGGAGAATGTTCTCCGTATCCGTTCGAAGCCAATCCTCCGACATATCCATCTTTACCTGAAGCAATCAGATAAAGCACCAATGCAGCCAGAACAGCACCAAGTACCTGGGCAACAATGTAAGGTAAAAGTTCAGATCCTTTGAATTTTCCACCGGCCCACAAACCCAGTGAAACCGCCGGATTTAAGTGGCAGCCTGAAATGTGCCCGATGGCAAAAGCCATGGTTAGAACAGTTAATCCGAAAGCCAATGCTACACCTGCAAATCCGATGCCTAATTCAGGGTATGCTGCAGCCAGTACAGCACTTCCACAACCACCAAGCACCAGCCAAAATGTACCGATAAACTCTGCTGCTGCGCGTTTTGTCATTGACATAAATCCTCCTTTTTTGGGTTAATAATAGCTAAGATATAAACAATTCCTGTCAAAAAGATTATTTTTAGTCGACGAATTGACAAATTTTATTGAACACACACAACAAAATAAAAAAAACCGGACAAAAGTCCGGTCTAATAAATCATAGAATGTACTGCTTTGTTTATCCCTACGGATGCCCAAACTATGGTAAAAAACTTAAGTTAATACAAGTTGATTACTACGCTGTGCTACCCTTCTTCCACATCATTAAAACATAGCCACTGAAAATAACAGAAGTCAGCAGCTGAATCCAGATGGGTGTAGAAATTAGTCCCGGTCCAATAAGCGCAATCGAAATAAAAATAAATTTAAAAAGGTAATATGCCAGCTTACTCAGGATAATTGCCGAAAGCATTGCAGCAAAATCATTCTTCATCCTGCTCTTGAGTAAAAAGAAAAGCCATACGTTCAGAGTGAGTTCTGCTGAAATAAGCAGCATTTTATAAAATACCGGATGCGCAGAAATTGCAAACGAAAATAATGGCAATGTAACTGCAAGCAAATAAGCATTGCGGCGATCGCTGTGCACTATTGCAAGTATTAGCATCAGGCGCATGGGCTCAATCAGATACATTGGAAAATTAAAAAGGTGCGATAATGCTGGTGTAAAATAAATCAGCAAAAGTGCTGCAGCATTTATGATAATACTGCCCAAAACAGGTCTACTTAGTGAAAATGTTGAAGTCATATCCTTTTTATTATGAAAAATTAGCTTTCAGATTAAATTCTGTCGCTTACAAAAATATCATTTTGTTGTTTTCCAAAGTATTTTTTTTATTTAAACTTACCTAAATAAACCGAATTTTCTATTTTTACAGTTCAATTTTTGTTGAAACAATATTCTATGTTGAAATTACAGCTTTAAAATATACCTTATGAAACGTCGTGATTTTATTGTGAACAGTGTTAGCGCTGGCCTGGTAACCGGAGCATCTTTAAGTTTATCAAATCTAACCAGTCTGGCTGCAGCCACATTATCGGTTCAAAATGACTGGGATTTGGTAGCAGTTCGCGATGGTGAGCCCGAAGTTATGTTTGATCGGGCAATTGCCTCATTAGGTGGCATGAGCAAATATGTAAAAAAAGGTCAGAAGGTAGTTGTAAAGCCAAATATCGGTTGGGATGTATCTCCCGAAAGGGCCGGAAACACCAATCCAAAACTGGTTGCCAGGATAATCAGACATTGCCTTAACGCAGGAGCATCAGAAGTTTATGTGTTCGACAATACCTGCGACGCATGGAACCTATGTTACAAAAACAGTGGAATTGAAAAAGCAGTCAAAGACGCAGGCGGAAAGATTGTACCCGGAAATACTGAAAGTTATTATAAACCAATACAAATTCCAAGAGGCAAAAGTCTCAAAGAAGCCAAAGTTCATGAGCTTATTCTCACAAGCGATGTTTTTATCAATGTGCCGGTTTTAAAACACCACAGTTCAGCCAGTGTAACCCTGGCCATGAAAAATCTCATGGGGATTGTCTGGGATCGCCGCTACTGGCATAGAAACGACCTGCATCAATGCATTGCCGATATGGTTTCATGGCGAAAACCCACCCTGAATGTAATTGATGGTTACAGGGTAATGATGCGTAATGGCCCACGCGGAGTATCTGAAGCTGATGTGTTAAACATGAAGCAACTAATTGTTTCAGCCGATATTGTAGCTGCCGATGCAGCCGCTGCCCTTATTTTTGGCAGCAAGCCTGAAGATATTCCACACATTCGCATTGCCCATGATATGAAACTTGGTAATATGCAACTCGACAAACTAAAAATCAACAGGATAAAAATCTGATATGCATAGTTTGTATTGGCTCAGGTTCCTGCGGATTGTCGTTTCTCTTTTTTTCCTCCTGCTTACCAGCCTCATTTTTCTCGATCCGGCTCAGTGGATTCCCGGTTGGTTTACATCAGCAGTGGTTTGGCCTCAATTTGCACCTTCGGTGGTCAGGTTTACCGTTTCAGCCGGACTTGCTGCTTCCGGTTTTCTGCTTTTTACATTACTAGCCTTACTTTTTGGAAGAGTTTATTGCTCATCAATATGCCCGATCGGAACATTGCAGGATATTATTTCCTGGTTTAAAAAACTGTTTTTCAAAACAAAACCCCTGAAATTTGCCCGCCCTCAGAATATACTAAGGTATAGCATTTTAGCGCTGGTTATTATTTCATTTGTTTTCGGTATCTCTCTCCTGGTTAATTTACTTGATCCATACAGCAATTTTGGCCGGATTATGACCAACCTCGTTCGTCCATTATTTCTTGCGGGTGGCAATGTGCTTGCAAATGTGCTGGAGAAAAACGACATTTTCTGGATGCCAAAAACGACTTTTAAACTTTTCCACGCGTCCTCTGTTGGCTTTGCTTCAGGTTTTCTTTTGCTCATTGGCTGGATGTCCTTTGTCCGCGGCCGGCTTTTCTGCAATACAATATGCCCTGTTGGCAGCCTGCTCGGAATATTTTCGAGATTTGCAATCTTCAAAATTTCAATTGATAAAATGGCGTGTAACAGTTGTGGACAATGCAGTAAAGTTTGCAAAGCGCAATGCATCAATGTTAAACACAAAGAAGTTGATTTTTCGAGGTGTGTAGCTTGTTACAATTGTCTTGATGTTTGTCCTTCAAATGGCGTGCTTTATAATCTGAATAATATTTCGTTGAATGCAAAAACTGAGCGCAATCCTCTTAAGAAAGACAAAGACCGCCGGACCATCCTTAAGGCACTGATGATTTTTTCAGCTTTTGCTACCACACGAGCCTTTGCTACACGTACAACAGGTGGTGAAAAACCTACTGAAATACCCGAAGAAAAACAAAATATTGCTTCACCACCCGGATCACTGGGTCACAGTCATTTCACTAAAAAGTGTACAGCCTGTCACTTGTGTGTAAGTATATGTCCCACACATGTGTTGCAGCCATCGTTTCTGCAATATGGCCTTCATGGATTGATGCAGCCCTATATGGATTACCACTCAGGATTCTGCAATTTCGATTGCACCCTATGCAGCGAAATTTGCCCAACGGGTGCTATTAAAAATATTGCCCCTGATGATAAAAAGCTTGCTCAGCTAGGCATTGCAAAATTCATTGAGAAAAACTGCGTGGTTTACACTGATAATACCGATTGCGGAGCCTGCTCCGAACACTGCCCGACCAAAGCGGTAAATATGGTTCCCTATAAAGGTGCGTTGACTATTCCGCTGGTTAATGAAAAAATCTGCATTGGTTGCGGCGCCTGCGAATATGCCTGTCCTACCAAGCCCTATCGTGCCATATTTGTTGAAGGTAACATTCTTCATATTAAAGCAGATGAGCCTGTCCAGGATGAAATCGTGATTGAAAAAACAGAGGAGGACTTCCCATTTTAATATTACAACCTACTGATAATAAGTGAATAGATTTATTGACGGTTGCGGAATGTACATTTCTAAAAAACAAAATGACCTTCCCGCAAAGAAAGGCCATTCAATGATTTTATGAAAATTTAAACCACAGGATATTTATTAAAAATCTGATCAGAGTGAATCAATAGGTCAATATACTGAGCACGCTTGTAGATATAAGGATCTTTAACATTTGCTTTGGAAAGTTTGCCCCTGAATTCTGAAATTTCTCTAAAGCCATATTTTTCCATAAATTTTTCCAGATCACTCAATATGGTGGAAATAAGTTCAGGCTTATGCTTGTATAATGCACTTACAATTTGAATTGAATCAGCACCAGCAAGCAACATTTTGGCAAGATCGCTGCCGGTGTAAATTCCAGTTGCACTGCAAACAGATGCAGCTGTATTGCCATACATAACTCCGGCATACCTCAGGGCAAGGCGATAATCGCCTTCAGTACTTAAATTGAATGGTGTACTGTGCTGCAAAGAATCCAGATTAATATCAGGCTCAAACATTCTGTTGAACAATACAAACGCTTTAGCACCAGCCTTTTCCATTCTTTTAATCACCTCAAGAGTGTTGGTATAGAATGGACTTAATTTAATACTTACTGGTATTTTAACTTTTTTACAAACCTGCTCAACAACTGAAACTTGCTCATCTTCAATTGATTTTGCATTGGTGACAAAATCGCGGGGAACTGAAAAAAAGTTGAGCTCAATTCCGTCTACGCCTGTTTTTTCAATCAAGCCGGCATACTCTACCCAGGTTTCGGTAAAAACACAATTGAGGCTACCTATCACCGGAATATCAAGCAGAGCTTTGGCTTCTTTAAGTTTCATCAAATGCTCTTCGGGGCCGGCATGCTGCATATCAGGATAAAGGCTGATCATTTCAGCGTTTCTTTCATTGTAGAGTTCCATTTCATCCTGAAACTGAATACTTTCAAGTTGAACCTGCTCCTCAAAAAGAGATTTATAAACAATAGCTGCTGCTCCTGCATTCTGCAGCCTGATAAGCATATCAGGATTGTTTACCATATTGCTAGAACCCACAATGATAGGATTTTTGAGAGAAATCCCCATGTAATTTACAGCCAGTTTTGTCATCGTATTATCTCCTGTGATAAAAATTGAAGTTTATGTTTATTAACAACAAGAATAGGTCAAATGTTTGTAAGAAGTTTGAATTTAATGCCTGCTTAAGGGCAAAATGTTAGACAATGAGAATCAAAGGTAATGAAATAATCAGAGGAGTCATGAAAAATTGATAGGAAAATTATAGTTATCAGTCAATAAACAGGGTCGGGAATCTCAACATTACCCATGCAAATATTTGTAAATCAACCAGTAATCACAAATCTGGAAAAATATTTCCTGCACCATTGCATTTCTTTTGCTATGATTCCTTTTTGGGCAAGAGATTGCCAGCCTTTTTCTTAATTAAACTCATTATAAATTAGGCCAATAAATGGTTTATCACAACCATAATTGGAAAAATCAAGCCTTAAAATCTGTAATTTTGCACAACTTTTCTCAAAGAATAGAGAGTTATTGTTAATGAGCGTTTTAAATTAATACTGATATGACAAAAAAGAAAAATTTTGTTACCTGTGATGGAAATTATGCTGCTGCGCATGTAGCCTATTTATTCAGCGAAGTTGCAGCCATCTATCCCATCACTCCTTCTTCAACCATGGCAGAATATGTCGATGAATGGGCTGCCCATGGACGTAAAAATATTTTTGGTGAAACCGTTAAAGTAACCGAAATGCAATCAGAGGCCGGTGCTGCAGGTGCTGTGCACGGGTCACTTCAGGCTGGAGCACTCACCACAACCTACACTGCATCACAGGGCTTATTACTGATGATTCCCAATATGTACAAGATTGCAGGAGAATTGCTCCCGGGAGTATTCCATGTTTCAGCCCGAAGTCTTGCTGCACAGGCACTTTCAATTTTCGGGGATCATTCCGATGTTTATTCGACCCGCCAAACGGGTTTTGCCATGCTTGCAACCGGTAGTGTTCAGGAAATTCTCGATATTACCGGCGTAGCCCACCTTGCATCTATCAAGTCAAGAGTTCCTTTCCTCCATTTCTTTGATGGTTTCCGAACCTCACATGAAATTCAGAAAGCCGAAGTTATGGATGATGAGGCTTTAACAGCACTACTCGACAGGGATGCACTGAAATCTTTCCGCGAACGTGCGTTAAATCCAGAAAATCCGGTTACCCGTGGAACCGCTCAGAACCCTGATATATATTTCCAGTCACGCGAAGCAGCTAACAGTTTTTACGATGCACTTCCCGATATCGTAGAAAACTACATGCAACAAATCACAAAACTTACCGGACGCGAATACCATCCTTTTACTTATTATGGTGCACCTGATGCTGAAAACGTGCTGATTGCAATGGGTTCAATTACCGAAACCATCAAAGAGGTTGTTGACCATTTAAATGCAAAGGGCGAAAAAACCGGTTTGGTTTCGGTTCATCTTTATCGTCCATTTTCGGCAAAATATTTCTTCAATGTGATGCCTAAGACAGCAAAACGTATTTGTGTTCTTGACCGCACGAAGGAACCAGGCGCCAATGGCGAGCCCCTTTACCTCGATGTGAAAGAATTATTTTACGATCAACCCGGAAAACCAATTATAGTTGGTGGCCGCTATGGTCTGAGTTCAAAGGATACAACTCCTGCCATGATGGTTTCAGTTTTCAATAATCTTAAAAGTGCAGAACCTAAAAACAGGTTTACGGTAGGAATTGTTGACGATGTGACTTTTACTTCACTGCCTGTTCTTCCCGAAATCAATCTGGCACCTAAAGGCACTTTTCAGGGAAAATTTTATGGAATTGGTGCTGACGGAACAGTTGGAGCAAACAAGAATTCCATAAAAATCATTGGCGAAACCACTGATAAATACTGTCAGGCATATTTTGCCTACGATTCAAAGAAATCAGGTGGAGTAACCACATCACACCTGCGGTTTGGCGATACTCCGATTCGTTCACCTTACCTGGTAAACACTCCAGACTTTGTTGCCTGTCATGTACCTGCATATCTCGATAAGTATGACATGCTGAAAGGCCTGAAAAAAGGTGGGACATTCCTGCTGAACAGTATCTGGGATATTGAAGAAACCAAAAAACGCCTTCCCGATCATATGAAGCTTTATTTAGCTGACAATGACATTAATTTCTACATCATTAATGCCACTGAAATTGCCGAAGAGATTGGACTTGGAGGACGCACAAATACCATCATGCAGGCTGCATTCTTCCGCATTTCTGAGGTAATTCCTTACAAAATGGCAGTCGATTTCATGAAGAAAGCCATTATAAAAGATTTTGGCCGCAAAGGCGAAGAAATTGTAAAGATGAACCACACTGCCATCGATCGTGGTGGTGAAGTAATTAAAGTTGACATTCCGGCTGATTGGAAAAAGATTGTGCCACAGAAAGAAGGCATGGTGATTGATGTTCCTGATTTCATTAAGAATGTTGTAATGCCAATCAATGCCATGAAAGGTGATGACCTTCCGGTAAGCGCATTCCTTGGCCGTGAAGACGGAACTTTTCCTGCCGGAACTACTGCTTATGAAAAACGCGGTATTGCTGTCAATGTTCCGAAATGGATTTCCGAAAATTGCATACAATGCAACCAGTGTGCTTATGTATGCCCTCACGCCTGTATTCGTCCGTTCCTGATTGATGAGAACGAAATGAAAGCATTACCAAAAGGCACACCAACTTTGAAAGCCATTCCCAAATCATTCGATGGACTTCAGTTCCGCATTCAGCTCAGCCCGCTTGATTGCACAGGTTGCGGCAATTGTGTAGATGTATGCCCGGCCAAAACAAAAGCACTCGAACTTGAGCCACTGGGTAGCCAGTTGGAGCAGGATGACCTTTGGAACATTATTACAAAGAATATTACCTACAAAGACTCCATTGTCAATAAGGAACAGAATATCAAAAACAGCCAGTTTGCTCAACCTTTGTTTGAATTCTCCGGTGCATGTTCAGGTTGCGGTGAAACACCTTACATTAAACTTGTAACCCAGCTTTATGGCGATCGAATGATGGTAGCAAATGCAACGGGTTGTTCTTCCATTTATGGAGGTTCAGCACCTTCAACTCCATACACAGTAAATGCTAAAGGCGAAGGCCCTGCCTGGGCTAACTCACTTTTTGAAGACAATGCAGAATATGGATTGGGTATGGCTACTGCAGTAGCAAAACTACGCGACCGTATTGCATTGCGCATGGATATCATCCTAAAAGGTGAATATAATGCTGAACTAAAAGCAGCCTGCCAGGAATGGATTGCAGGAAAAGACAATGCTGCTTTATCGCGCGAAGCATCAGTAAAAGTTCTTACTCTTCTGGAAAAAGAAAATTCAGAAGTTGCAAAAGAACTACTTGCACTGAAACATTATTTTGTTAAGAAATCAGTTTGGATGTTTGGCGGCGACGGATGGGCATATGACATTGGTTACGGTGGATTGGATCACGTGATCGCATCAGGTGAGGATGTCAACATTCTGGTTCTTGATACTGAAGTTTACTCAAACACTGGTGGCCAGGCTTCGAAATCAACTCCGGTTGGTGCTGTTGCCAAATTTGCAGCAAGTGGTAAGAAAATCAGGAAAAAAGATCTGGGAATGATGGCCATGAATTACGGTTATGTTTATGTTGCCCAGGTTGCTATGGGTGCAAACCAGACACAATATCTGAAAGCTTTACGCGAAGCTGAAGCATATCGTGGCCCTTCACTTATTATTGCCTACTCGCCTTGCATCAATCATGGTATCAGAGCTGGTATGGGCAAAGCACAGGATCAGCAGATTCATGCCGTTGAAGCAGGTTATTGGTCAATGTATCGTTACAATCCAATGCTTGAGAATGAAGGCAAGAATCCTTTCCAACTCGATTCCAAAGAGCCGGATTTCACCAAATTCCAGTCATTCCTTGATTCAGAAGTTCGGTATACTTCGCTGAAAAAGTCATTCCCCAAAGAAGCCAATGAATTGTTTGCATCTGCCGAAGAGAATGCGAAATGGCGTTACTATAGCTATCGTAGAATGGCCGATATGGACTTTTCAAAGAAATAATTTGCAGAGTCTTTCAATAAAGTTAATTTTGGAGCCGGTAAATTTACCGGCTCTTTTTTTAGTCCTATGAAGATAAACGTCTTAGCTTTAATAATTTCAGGTGTAATTTTCTTTACAGCCTGCTGTCACAATAAAACTTCGGATACTTCAGAAACAGCTATTCCTGTCAGTCAGGTTTCTGATTCACTTTGCTATGATTCGGCATTCAGGGAGTTTGTGAAAAACGAACACATGGTGTTGGCCACACTTTATCAGCAAACAGCTGCAGAATACAGGGCACTTTGCTATCAGGCATTCAACATAGGAAAAATCATGCTGGATATCGATCTTGCTGATAAATCAGTGGATAAACACCGCATCATTGTTCTTGATGTTGATGAAACCGTTCTGGACAACAGTCCGTTTCAGGCAAAGTCGGTACTGGAGAGCACATCATATCCGGTAAACTGGGATGAATGGTGCAATCTTGCCAAAGCAGAGCCGCTTGCAGGAGCCATTGACTTTTTGAATTATGCAAGAGCCAACGGAGTAAGTATTTTTTACGTGACCAACCGAAAAGATTATCTTAAAGATGTTACAATTAAAAATCTGGCAAATCTTGGCTTCCCTCATGCCGATGCAACACATGTTATTACCCGTTCGGCCGAAGCAAGTAAAGAAGGCCGCCGACAGGAATTGCTCAAAAAATATCATATTTCCTTACTTTTTGGAGATAATCTTAACGATTTTGCCGAAGATTTTGAAGGCACTGATGTAAAATCACGCTTCGATGCGGTTGATATGGTTAGCAGGGAATTTGGAAGGAAGTTCATTGTTCTCCCCAATGCCATGTATGGGGACTGGGAGAATACTTTATATGGATACAGTTCCAGGGTAAGTGATTCTCTGAAATTCGAATTGCGCAGAAAGGCTCTGAAATCTTTCAATTGAATTCTGTGATCACTACATCCATCAGGATATCATTTTCATCGGCAGGAACTTCATCAAACATCTGAAAATCAAAACATACACCTGCTTTGAATGTTTTGATGCTGCTTAAAAACTTATCATAGTAGGCCTTGCCACGTCCCATCCGGTTGTTATTCCGGTCAAAAGCCACGCCGGGAACAATTGCAAAATCTATTAACTCATATTCTGTGAAAATCTGGCCGTCAGGCTCCGGAATTCCATATAAATCGCCGGGAATCAAAGAATTTTCCGAATTGTATTCCTTAATGAGCATTGTATCCCCATCAACCGATGGAAGCAAAATCCGCCTACTTTCCGACCATCTCTTTACAAAGTCATGGGTAAATACTTCACCTGGAACTGACCAGTAAGCAAGCACAATTGCTGCATCGTTAAATTCAGGCAGCTGCTCCAACTTGTTCATTATTGTGGCAGAAGCCCTAAAATAATCATCAGGATTTTGCAACGACTTTCTGTGCTTAACTTCCTGGCGCAACAGTTTTTTTTGAAGAAACAAATCATTCATTGATAAATCGTCCATTAAAAATTAACTCCCGCCGTTTTCTTACAGAAGCAGGCAGGAGTTAAACTGAATAAAGCTTTTATAATCAGTATATTTTTATGGCAAAAGGCAGTCTTGCCTGTATGCCTTTCATTTCGGTCAGCGACTTGATGTCTTCGAAAAATGGATACCATGAACCAAGTTCCTTTCTGAGCCTGGTTTCAGAAGGTTTGCCGGATAATTCATCCATTATCTGGGTGAAAGGGTCTTTCTGCTCAGGCAAGGAAGTAATTCTGTATGTCTCAAGTTTAGCCATAGCTGCAGCTACCTTAATGGCTTCTTTCAGGCCTCCTATGTTATCGACCAGCCCGTTGGTTTTGCCTTCAAGCCCACTCCATACCCTGCCCTGTCCTATGCTGTCAACAGCTGGAACTGACATTTCGCGACCCTCAGAAACATGAGCGACAAAAATATTGTAAATCCTTTCAACACTGTTCGTCAGTACTTTTTCTTCATACGGATCCATTGGCCTGGTAACCGAAATGTAATCAGCATGTTTGTTGGTCATTGCCCTGTCGATGGTAATACCCATTTTGTTTTTCAGCAGATTTGAGAAGTCAGGAATTACACCATAAACACCGATTGACCCTGTGAGGGTTGTTGGGTTGGCTATAATGGTGTCGGCTGCGCATGCTATATAATACCCACCTGATGCGGCATAGTCGCCCATTGAAGCTACCACCGGCTTTGTTTCTCTTGCGAGTTTGATTTCACGCAGAATAACATCAGATGCCAAAACATCACCACCAGGTGAATTTATTCTGAAAACAATTGCTTTAACAGAGCTATCGCTTCTTGCTTTACGTATTGCTTTTGAGATTCTTTCAGAACCAATGGAGGTTTCATCTCCTTCGCCGCGGCCAATACTCCCGTTGGCATAAATTATTGCGATTTTATCTTTTGTTCTTTTTGCCTTAATTTTTGATGGAGCGTCCTTGTATCTGGCAAGTGAAATAAAATCTATTTTGTGATCTTTCTCTTTTTCAAGTTTTTCCCTGATCATATCCAATAGCTGATCTTTATAAATCAACTGATCTGCAAATTTATATTTTACAGCATCTTCGGGCGTTTCAATCAGCAGTGAATCGGCAATAAGATTCAGTTCATCCACAGAAATATCCCGTTGTAAACTGATGCCTCCTAGAATATGATTCCACATTGAATTAATGAATGAAAGTGTTTGTTCCTTGTTGGCTTCACTCATTTTATCACTGATGAGAGGTTCAATTGCGCTCTTATACTTTCCATGCCTGATAATTTGTGCATTGATATCGAGTTTACCAAGCAGGCCTTTTATGAAAGTAATTTCAGCAGCCATGCCTCTGAAATCAATTCCACCTTCGGGATTCAGACAAATCTCATCAGAAACAGTTGCCAGGTAATAGGCTTTCTGAGAATACATTTCACCATAGGATACGATAAACTTTCCTGATTCTTTAAACTTTAATAAAGCATTTCTAATTTCCTCGGTGGTTGCCATACCTGATCCTACCTGACTCAGATTAAGCAAAATACCTTTAATATTGTCGTCAGCGGCTGCTTTTTCTAAGAGGTCTGTTGTTTCTAAAAGACCCGGAACCTTGTTTGTAGTAAACAATGTTGTTTCGCTGAAACTGAAAGGGCTGCTTGAACTGCGCTCTGGCACAGGCTCTTCAAGTGTAAGCAGCAAAACGCTGTCAGGTTTAACAACAACCTGTTCTTTACCAGCCATGGCTATCAGTGATGCAATGACGATAATTGCAAAAAAACCAACTATCAGTATGGTCAGGAAAAATCCTGCCATCGATGCAAACATAAATTTAAAAAACTGTTTCATGTGTATTTAATTTTATTTTTCAAAGTTAATGGTTTTATGGCCTGTTTCATGTAAAATATAAACTCATTTTACCTGATTAATTTTGACGGATGTTTATTTGAAAGGTTACATGGAATGTTAAATTGAACTGAAGAAACCAGAAATTCCGGTAATATATCCTTGTAATATTTCTGTTTTATTTCCGGTTTAAGCTGATTACATTTGTAGATTCTCCCTGGGCGTTTATGAAAAAGGTTTGTTTGATGTTGGGAAGTAACCTTGGCGATAGGATTTACCTGATTGACAAGGCAATAGATTTGATAAAATATCAGATTGGCTCAAATATTAAGACATCATCGGTATACAGCACAGAACCCTGGGGCACTCAGAATCCGTTACCTTATCTGAATGCTGCCATCAGCCTCATGACTTCCGAGACGGTTGAAGTAGTTCTGAAAAAGATTATGTCAATTGAAAAAAAACTTGGCAGAAAAAGGGATGGAAGTTTAAATGCTCCCCGGACCATTGACATCGATATTATTTTTTATGAAAATCTAATCATTAAACGAAAAAAACTGACCATTCCTCATCCAAGAATGCACTTGAGGCGGTTTGTTCTTGTTCCTCTTAATGAAATTGAACCGGATTTTATTCATCCTGAATTCAAATTAAGTGTTGGGGAATTATTAAAGAATTGTCCTGACGATTTGTCAGTAAATATTTATAAAACGGAAAATCAATACTAAAACAAATCATGGACTACAATTATATAGCCATTGAAGGGACAATAGGTGCAGGCAAAACTTCACTTGCTACTATGTTATCGGCAGAGTTTAACGCACGGCTGATTCTTGAACAATTTGAAGATAATGATTTCCTCCCAAAATTTTATCGCGATCCATCCAAATACGCATTTCCACTTGAACTATCCTTTCTCGCCAGTCGTTTTCAACAACTTAAAAATGAACTCTCAGTTACCGATTTATTCAAAACATTTACCATTTCAGATTACTTTATTAATAAATCGCTGATTTTTGCAAGGCAAACCCTGGCCGATGATGAATATGCGCTTTACTCAAAACTGTTCAATATAATCAATCTTTCACTTCCCCGGCCTGATCTATTGGTTTATCTTTACCTTCCGGTTGAAAAACTGAAATCAAATATTTTAAAACGGGGAAGGCCTTATGAACTTGATATCAAACATGAATATCTGGGAAAGATCCAGAGTGGATATTTTGAATACATAAGGCAACAAACAGATGCCAGGATTCTTATAATAGATTCTAATTCAATGGATTTCGTAAATAAACAGGAGCATTATCTGATCTTAAAAAATATTATTATGCAAGATTATCCATTAGGTACTCACACCATAAATCCATTAGGTTGAGCCCATTGCATGAATATTTTTGATTTCAATATGAAATATGGTCTTTAAAACGCTCCTTATTTTTAACGCATCGAAATACACAGAAATTTAACTAATTTTGTATGGAGAGCCAAAACTCTTATCACTTTCAAATAAAACATTCGTAATACCTGTATGGTTGATTTAATTTTCATCCTTCTTGAAGTTCAAATACCTGTGGCCCTTTCGGTTGTTATAGGTTTTTTGGCATCGTTGATTCTGATTTCTGTAGCGGTGATTTTATGGTATTTAAAAGTTTCAAGACAAAAGAATCAGATGATTGAGCTGCTTAAAGAGCAAAACCGCGCTACTTTATTGGTTCAGAATGAATTGAAGGAGGCAAAGGAAAAAGCGGAGGAATCGGACAAATTAAAAACGTTTTTCCTGGCGAATATGTCACATGAAATCCGAACACCACTTAACGCGATTATGGGATTTTCGTCACTGCTTCAGGATCCTTATTTATCTGAAAATGAAAGAAGTCAATTTGTAAACCTGATTCATGACAACAGCAATAAACTGCTGGACATCATGGCCGAGATATTTGATATTGCACAAATTGAATCCGGTATCATTACCATGCAATTCGAACCCTGTCAGATTAATGAATTACTGATGAATCTTGTTACTCAGTTTAACATTGAAAAATCACTGAATAGTAAAGCGCATATCACTTTACGCGTCAGGCGAATGAACAAGGATGCCGCTTTTTCAATACTTACAGATGAACATAAGCTCAAGCAGACACTTATCAATCTCATCGAGAATGCACTAAAATATACCGAAGAAGGCAGCGTTGAAATCGGCTATACTTTCAGGGAGGATAATAAAGTTGAATTTTACGTCAAGGACAGCGGAGTTGGCTTTAATCAGGAGAAACTTGATATCTTATTCCAGAGATTCCGCCAGTTTGATGAGGGACACAACCGGACTTTCGGGGGAATCGGACTTGGACTTACATTATCAAAAAAGTTTGTAGAGCTTCTGGGTGGTGAAATGTGGGCAGAGTCGGAACCAGGCAAAGGCTCAACATTCTATTTTACACTACCTTATAAATCCATTAAAAATCAATAAATAACCTTGCAACTAACGGGTTAAAGAAGCCTTCTTGCATCTTTAAAAGAGGGGGATATTTGAAATAACTTAATTAAAAAGTGCCCGATCAGGAAATGAACGGGCACTTTTTAAGTTATTAAATCAGTGGATTAACTCTGAAATTCTTTAAGTGAATCCATGAGTTTTTTTCTGGTAAAGAAAATACGGCTCTTAACAGTTCCAATCGAAAGGTTGAGGTTTTCAGCAATTTCTTTGTATTTGTATCCTGAAGTATGCATTTCGAATGGCCTGCGCTGATCTTCTTCTAAACGGGCAATGCCTGCTTTAATCTCTTTGGTGTTAAGTTCGCTTTCAGGTGACACAAAGTCAGATTTACGCGGAATATTAAGATAATAAAGATCTTCGGTTGTATCAACAATGGTGTTGGCTTTCTGATTTCTTCTGTAATTGTTGATAAAGGTATTTTTCATGATCGTATAGGTCCACGCTTTCAGATTGGTATCATCAGCAAATTTATCCTGATGAGTCAAAGCCTTGAGGTAAGTGTCCTGTATCAGATCCTTAGCTTCTTCCCTGTTATTGGTAAGGGTGTTGGCAAAATATGTAAGGTTATCATGAAGATCAATAAGTTTTCTGCTGAATTCGATTGCTGTCATGGTTATATATTTTTTAAGTTTTTCCTGAAATATGTTTAACAAATATAGTGCAAAATTAAACATTATGAAGTTTTTTAATGTTTTTTTAACATATAAATTGAACATTTTATTTCTTAATGCTTTTATATATCTGATTATTAGGATTTAATAATATATATATCTATAAAATTTTTTGTATAATCTTTTGCTATTTTTAGTTAAACAAAAAATTACAGAATAATTGTACCATTTAGGGACATAAATTGTCCCGTATTGGAATATTTTAATAATTTGATTATATTAAATTCATATAAGTAATTCATTTATATTTATATACAAATTATTATTAATGTTGTAAGAATATATTTTTTAGTTTCATTTCGGGCCAGAAACGATCAAATAAAAAAATTATTTCTTAATAAAAAGTAAATAAGTTTTCTAAGTTACTGATTGCAAAATATTTAATAATCTGTCAAAAAACAAAAAACTGACAAGTTTAACAAAGCTTGTCAGTCACATATTGACATCATTTGGTTTAAGTTATTCATTTTCCTGAATTGCACTATAATAATCTTCAGGCTTACTAATTCTGATAACATTTTCAGGCAACCCAATATTGAATTCATTGGCCTGATATCCCGTCACAAAAATCTTTTTATCAGTAAAAGAATCAGAAAGCTGTTGCAGATATTCCGAATATTTCTTTTGAGTCAGAGGTGTTGTGATGGCAGTAAAAAGATAATCAATCTGAAGTTTCTGATTAACTTCAATCAAATCTTCAAACGGAACTGACTGTCCGAGATACAGGACTTTAAACCCTGACTTCCGTACAAGATAACTGTAGAACAACAGCCCAAGTTCATGCCATTCATTTGAAGGCAAATACATCAGGAAAGTTTTTGCATTGGACTTTGCCGAGCCAGATAAGCCATCAATGGCGATGATTAGTTTCTGCCTTACAAGCCCCGAAACAAAATGCTCCTGTGCAGGATAAATAGTACCAATCTGCCAGAGAATACCTACTTTTTCGAAAAAGGGATACAAAATTTTTGTCACGGTTTCAATAAAACCCAACTTGATAACAGAAGATGACATCACCCGGTCGAATCTCGATTCATCAAGTTCAATCATTGAAATTATGAGTTGCTCAATCTGGCTATCATGGTCGTAAGCTGAATCAGAGATGGACATTATCTTTTCATTGATCTCATCATTGCTCATGTTGACAATATTTGAGATTTTTATCCCATATCTGTTCAAAATAGAAACATTCAGAAGCTTTTTCAGATCATTGTCACTGTAGTATCTGATGTTGGTAGTGGTGCGCTCAGGTGTTATTAACTGATACCTTTTTTCCCATATCCTGATGGTATGAGCTTTTATACCTGTTAACTGTTCCAGATCTTTGATTGAGTATTTTATAGTGGGTTGTCCGCTGTAAAACATTTCTTTAGTTTTTCATCAGGAGTTAAACAACTGTCTTCGCCAAATGTTTAAGAAATGTTTCCATTAATTAAACAACCAGATTAAAAATCAAATAAATTACAGTTCGGTTTCGGTAAATTGGGGGTCATCCAACCAATTTTGCTGCCTTTTCCGGCAATCCTGACAACCCGTTAATATCTTTACCACCGGCTGTTGCAAAATGAGGTTGTCCGCCTCCCCCACCCTTAATACTTGTGGCCAGCTCTTTTATCAGACTCACGGCATTATACCTGCCTGATTTCGAAAGTGATTCTGAAACTCCAACAGTTATGCCAGGTTTATTTTCATAGCTGGTACCAATTATGACCAATAAATCTTCCCCTGCTTCCATCAATTTAAAGGCAAGATCTTTTGCCAAATGCGGATCAATTTCAAGATTAACCGAAATTAACCGTATCCCATTTACATTTTTAGCCGAAGACAATAACTCATGAAAAAGCAATTTAACTTTTTCAGCATTTAGCTGATCTACGGTTGATTTAAGTCTGTTATTCTCCTCAATAAGATTTTTAACTCCCCTCACAGGATCAACAGGATTTTTTACCAAATCTTTGATTTCACCGAGAATATCGATTTGTTTTTCAAAAAATTCTTCGGCTTTTTCGGAAGTTATGGCTTCAATCCTACGAACACCTGCCGCAATGGCTGACTCAGAAATGATTTTGAAAATACCAATTTGTCCTGTTGAATGTGCATGAGTTCCACCGCAGAGCTCAATTGAATCATCAAATTTAATTACCCTTACATGATCACCGTACTTTTCACCAAACAAAGCAAGCGCGCCGGCTTCTTTTGCTTTTTCAACAGGGACTTCGCGTCTTTCATCAAGGAGAATGTTTTGTCTGATCATTGCATTCACATGTTTTTCTATCTTCCTGATCTCATCATTTGTAAGTTTCTGAAAATGAGAGAAATCAAAACGCAGGTAGTCGGGTCCAACATAAGATCCTTTTTGCTCAACATGCGTTCCCAAAACTTTGCGCAGGGCATTATGCATAAGGTGAGTTGCTGAGTGATTGCTGGCAGTATTTCTTCTGGCAGTTTCTGAAACTACAGCTTTTATTTCAAGCGCAGGATCCTCAGGCAAAGCATTGGTTGTGTGCACGATAAGATTATTCTCTTTTTTTGTATCTGATACCTGAATGCGCACCTCATTACTCTCTAAATAACCCGTATCTCCTGTCTGGCCACCCGATTCTGCATAAAAAGGCGAGGCAGCCAAAACAATCTGGAACAAATCTTTACCCTTTACACTTATTTTTCTGTACCTTGTTATTCTGGTAAGTGTTTCCAAAGTATCATAACCAACAAAAATTTCCTTTGCTGAATCGTCAAAAACAACCCAATCGCCGGCTTCCTGACTTGCATCTTTTCTTGACCGCTCTTTTTGAAGTTCAAGGCCTTTGTTAAAACCTTCCATATCCACTTCCATTCCGATTTCACGGGCCATCAGCCCAGTCAAATCAACAGGAAATCCATACGTATCATATAATTCAAATGCAAAATCACCTTCAATAGTTTTTGTTTCAGGATGTTGTGCCAGGTATTGATTGAATTTCTGAATTCCATGAGAAACTGTTCTAAGAAAAGAAGCCTCTTCCTCGGCAATAACTTTTTCTATCAGACTCTTTTGGGCTTTCAATTCGGCAAAGTATTCACCCATTTGTTCGCTCAACAAAGGGATAAGCCTGTAAATGAAAGGTTCGTGAAGATCGAGAAATGTGTAACCATACCTAACTGCCCTGCGAAGAATTCTTCTGATCACATAACCGGCCTTATTGTTTGATGGAAGTTGACCATCGGCAATTGCAAAAGCAATGGCACGCAGATGATCAGCAACAACACGCATAGCGATATCAGCTTTAGCCGATTCACCATATTTAATTCCGCTTATTTCTGAAATCTTCTGAATGATAGGCTGGAAAATATCTGTATCGTAATTCGATTGCTTTTTCTGAAGAACCATGCACAAACGCTCGAAACCCATTCCAGTATCCACGTGCTTTGCTGGCAGAGTTAGTAAACTACCATTTGCAAGACGGTTGTACTGCATAAAAACAAGGTTCCAGATTTCAATCACAAGAGGATGGCCTTGATTTACAAGTGTTTTTCCATCAATCCGTTTTCTATCTTCATCATTTCTGATATCCACATGTATTTCTGAACAGGGGCCACATGGGCCGGTGTCGCCCATTTCCCAAAAATTGTCTTTTTTGTTCCCTCTCAGAATTCTATCAGGAGCAATCCATTTTTCCCAGAAGTTAAGCGCTTCGGTATCTTCTGACAGTTTGTCTTCAGCATCTCCGCCAAAAATAGTTACATAAAGGCGATCCTTGTCAATCTTGTAAACATCGATCAGCAATTCCCATGCCCATTCAATGGCTTCCTGTTTAAAGTAATTACCGAATGACCAATTTCCCAGCATTTCAAACATGGTATGATGATAGGTATCGTGGCCGACTTCTTCCAGATCATTATGTTTGCCCGAAACCCTGAGGCACTTTTGCGAATTAGCAATACGTGAATGCACAACCGCTGAGTTTCCAAGAAAAATATCTTTAAACTGATTCATACCCGCATTGGTAAACATCAATGTAGGATCATCCTTTATCACCATAGGCGCCGAGGAAAGTATGTGGTGCTGTTTTGAAGAGAAAAAATCAATAAATATCTGTCGTGTTTGCTGTGCGTTCATTTCGGTTGGTTAAATTAAGCAAGTCATGATTGGCATTTTTTAACAAGTAAAAGGTTTGCAAATTTAGTTGAAAATGTTAATTTTGTCGTCCCCTGGGAAAAACTAAAGTTCTTTAACCAATATATTTATTTTCAGATAATTGCCTTTTTCATGTCAAAAGTCAGATATCATTTTAATACCAAATCGCTTAAAATTGAAAAGGTAAAAATCACTTTAAGGCAAAGATTGCTTAGGGTTTTCTCTGTTTTTTTTACCGGTTTGGTTTTTGCCACACTTGTATTGATTTTTGCGTATAATTTTCTGGACTCGCCCAAAGAGCGAATGATGCAGCGCGAAATTGATCAATATAAACTTCAGTACGCCATACTAAACGACAGACTCGAAAAAGTGCAGGCTGTTGTGAGCGATTTGCATGAGAGGGATGACAACATTTACAGGGTTATTTTTGAGAGCGAACCGATTCCTTCGTCTGTCAGAGAAGCCGGCTACGGTGGTGCTGATCGCTATGCCAGACTTGAGGGTTATAAAAACAGTGACATCATCATTAATACTACCCGAAAGCTCGATCATTTAACCAGTCAGCTTTACGTTCAGTCGAAATCGTTTGATGAGGTTTTTGCACTTGCAAAACGAAAAGAAGAACTTATTGCTGCCATACCTGCCATTCAACCGGTTTCAAACAAAGATTTACAAAGAATCGGCTCTTATTTTGGATACCGGACCGACCCTTTTTATAAGGTTACTAAATTTCATGAAGGCATTGACTTTACTGCTCCTCTAGGCACCGAAATATATTCCACAGGTGACGGAGTTGTTGTGAAGTTAGAATATTCACGTGGCGGTTATGGAAATATGATTGTTGTAAACCATGGATTTGGCTTTGAAACCCTTTATGCTCACATGAGTAAGATGAATGTTAAGCCCGGCCAGAAAGTCAGACGAGGTCAGGTTATTGGGTTTGTTGGAAATACCGGAAAATCAACATCTCCACATTTACATTATGAAGTCAGGAAAAACGGCCAAGCTATAGACCCGATTAATTTCTTCTTTAATGATATTACCCCTCAGGAATATGCGCTCATGATAGAGCAATCACAACGTCCTTCTCAAACACTTGATTAAACAGGATGCCCTATAAGAAAAAGGAAATTGAAAAAGTGTATTATCGCATTGGTGAAGTTGCAGAAATGTTTAACGTTAACCTTTCACTGATACGTTACTGGGAAAACGAATTTGATATCATTAAACCATACAGGAACAAAAAAGGAAACCGTTTTTTTACTTTAAAGGATATTGAGAATTTTCATTTAATCTATCATCTTGTAAAAGAACGAGGATTTACCCTTCAGGGAGCACGCGAAAAATTAAGGGGAAATCCCGGTGGCCTGCAAATGGATCATGAAATAATAAAGACACTTCAGGATATCAAATCATTTCTCATCAGCATGAAGGAAGAGTTATAGCTTATCTTTCATAACCAGGAATTGGGCATCAGGTAATTAACTATATAATCATTTACTCCTTCTTCAAGTGAATAAAATCCCTGATTGTAACCTGTTTCGAGAAGTTTTACCATTTTGGCTTCAGTAAAATACTGATATTTATCCCGGATATCTTCAGGAGTATCAACAAAATTTATTTTAGGTTTGATGCCTGCCGCTTCAAATGTTGCCATTGCCAGGTCAATAAAAGTCCTTGCTTTGCCGGTTCCAAGGTTATAAAGCCCTGAATCGGGACGCCTTTCCTTCATAAAAAGCAGAACAGAAACAACGTCTTTGACATAAATAAAATCCCTGAGCTGCTCACCATCCTTAAAATCGGGATGATGAGATTTGAACAGTTTCACCTGCCCGGTTTCTTTTATTTGTTTAAAAGCATGGAAGATTACCGATGCCATTCTGTTTTTGTGATATTCATTCGGGCCATAAACGTTAAAAAACTTCATTCCTGCCCAAAACGGAGGAGTCTCCGCTTGATTTAAGGCCCATTTATCGAATTCGTTTTTTGAAATTCCATAAGGATTCAGGGGCTTGAATTTTTCGACGAAATCATGGTTATCATAAAACCCAAATTCACCCATGCCATAAGTTGCAGCTGATGAAGCATAAATAAGGGGAATATTAAATTCTGTGCATGCCTGCCACACTTTTTGAGAATAACTGATGTTAAGTTCTTCAAATACTTCCATATTGAACTCGGCAGTATCTGTTCTGGCCCCTATGTGAAAAATAAATTCTACATCTTTAAAATTATTTTCAAGCCAGTCAAAAAAAACTGCACGTTCAACGAAACCCGAAATATTCTTGCTGAGAAGATTTCCTGACTTATACGTTTTTGAAAAGTCATCCACGGCAATAATTTTGCCAATACCATTTTCAAGAAGCCTGCCAACCAGGCAACTTCCTATAAAACCTGCAGCTCCGGTAACGATTATCATGATAAAAATTTATGTTACGTCAATCTGAATCTTACAATTCCTGAGAAATTTATTCATCAAAACCCAAAAGTTTATACATCAACCTGTAAATATCGGTATTGTCTAAAAAACCCTGAAATTGCTCAGCACCTGGCCCAAATGTAAAAACAGTTACAGGAGCTGCCGAATGATTATCCGTTGAAAAACTGCCATATACTTCTCCTGTTGAGAAATTGCCTCCCAGGTTGGTAAAACCACCTGTTTCATGGTCAGCTGTCACAATAACCAGGGTTTCTGCATTTTGCCGTGCAAATTCCAAAGCAACTCCAACAGCTTTATCAAAGTCTATTGTTTCATCTATCATTGATTGAAGGTCATTGTCATGTCCGGCCCAATCAATTTGTGAGCCTTCCACCATCAGAAAAAATCCATTTTCATTTAACCTGAGTATCTCTATGGCCTTTCCTGTAGCAAGGCTTAGCATTTCTCCTCTTCCTTCATTGACTTTAGGAGGATGGTCAGGATAAATAAGCCCCGCAAGCCTGCCATTTTCTACACTCATCAAATCAGACATGGTCAACGCTACATGATAATTTCTTTTTTTCAGACTATCGACCAGGTTTAGTGAATCCGATCGCTTCACAAAATTATTTAATCCACCCCCGATAAATACATCAATACCAGAATCAAGATATTGAAAAGCAATTACCCCTGCCATTTTACGGCTGGCAACACTCGCAACAAAGGCTGCCGGTGTGGCATGGGTAACATCGCTGGTTGCAACCAGTCCTGTTGATAAACCTTTCTCACTTGCTGTCAGCAAAATACTTTTTACCGCAGTTGAATCAGGAAGCATACCTACCATTCCATTGTTGGTTTTCACCCCACAGGCAAGTGCAGTGCTTCCGGCCGCGGAATCAGTAATATAATTATCAGCAGAAAAAGTTTTGGCCATTGTCAGGTGCGGAAACTTTGTCATATTCAGATTATCACTATTGGCAGTCATCGCAGCATACACCTGTGGCAAACCCATTCCATCGCCAATCATTAAAATTATATTTCTGGGCTTGGGAGTGTCCGGTGTTTGTTTAATAGATTTTTGCGGTAAAACAAAGTTGAATGGAAGAAAAAACACCAACAATATAATGTTGATAATTAGATATTTAACGAATATTTTCATATAAGAACTATTTTTATATCAGAAAAATTGATGTTACAAAGGTAATATATGATCGCAAAAGGCCGATTAACTTTTCATTAAATCATTATTTTAATTGTTGTTGTGAAATTTGTGGGTTTCAATATTAAATTTTAAAAAAAACAGTACATTTACCCGCCCAAAAAAAGGGTATTGATATCTATCAATAGCTGTCACCATTTGAACTAAACCTTTTATACTTTTTTTTATGACAGAAAAAACCGTGACTTTGCTGAATGAATCTAAAACGGCCAGATGGATTGCACTGGCTCTGATTTCATTAACTATGTTCTTTGCCTACTTCTTTGTAGATGTAGTGGCGCCTTTGCAAACCATGCTTGAAACAGATTATAAATGGACTCCTGAAGTATTTGGAATGTTAGGTGGTTCAGAGTTTTTTCTTAATGTTTTTGCCTTTTTCCTTATTTTTTCGGGAGTGATCCTTGATAAAATGGGCATCAGGTTTACTTTGATTACGGCTGGTTTAACAATGGTAGTCGGAGCATTTTTGAAATTTTATGCGCTAACGCCAGGGTTTGAAGGCACGGCCTTTTCAACATGGCTGGCTTCATTTATCACCTGGATTCCCTCTTCTGCCAAACTAGCTTTTGTAGGTTTTGCAATTTTTGGCGTCGGTGTCGAAATGGCTGGAATCACAGTTTCAAAAACCATTGTAAAATGGTTTAAAGGAAAAGAAATGGCACTGGCTATGGGCCTTGAAATGGCAGTTGCCCGTTTGGGAGTATTTGCTGTTTTCAGATTGACACCTATCTTTGCCGAACACGGAGGCCCTTCCAACTCGGTTTTCTGGGGAATGGCGTTCCTCTGTATCGGATTTTTACTTTTCCTGACCTATACTTTCATGGACAGGAAACTGGATAAACAAATGGGTGTTTCCAAACTTACGATGGATCCTGAAGATGAATTCAAGCTCAGCGATCTTAAGAAAATTTTCACAAATCCAGGTTTTCTTGCGATTGCAGGCCTTTGTGTGCTTTTTTATTCCGCCATATTCCCTTTTCAAAAGTTTGCAACCGATATGCTTGCATCAAAATTAAGTGTTGATGTTAAAACTGCTGCCGCCTACGTATCGTACTTCCCGATTGGCGCCATGATTCTTACACCATTTATGGGATATTTTCTCGATGTCAGGGGAAAAGGTGCAACTATGATGATTTTCGGGGCTATTCTTCTTACTATATCGCATTTGATTTTTGCATTGGTTCCTGCCGAATCCTTTGGAGTTGCTACTGCAATTGGAACTATTGTAATATTGGGAACCGCATTTTCACTGGTGCCTGCATCAATGTGGCCTTCGCTGCCCAAAATTGTTGAAGAAAGATCACTTGGTTCTGCATACGGAGCAATTTTCTGGATTCAGAATATTGGTTTGCTTGCCGTCCCTATTCTTATAGGTTGGTCATTAACAGCCTCTAATCCTGGCGTTTCTGAGCAAATTGCTGCCGGAGTTGAAGGCATAAAATATGATTATACTGTTCCTGAGCTGATTTTCGCTGCATTTGGCGTTTTGGCTTTTATCCTTGGATTTGTTTTAAAAGCTGTAGATAAAAAATATGGCTACGGACTAGAACTACCAAATAAGAAAAAGAAATCCTGATAATCATTTGTTTGATTGATGCACTTAATCGAGTAGGAGGAAAATAAAACAGTTTTCCTCCTGTTTTATTTTCCGACCTCTCACACCACCGTACGTACCGTTCGGTATACGGCGGTTTGTTAGAAAAGTGTTAACTGGTATTCTGTTTTCCAA
>JAHYJC010000083.1 GCA_019429275.1 Lentimicrobium sp.
CTCCGACGGTATGCTTGTAGAAGATAGTATATCGCCACGCAGCATTTCATCTTCGGTATTTTTCCCCGCAAACATTTCGCCCAGCTTGTAGCCGTTATACTCTTTGTTCTCCAGCACATAAGAAAGTATTTTCAGCAGGTGCGATTTACCCGAACCGAAAAACCCTGAAATCCATACGCCGTTTGCGCCGTAATAGTTGTTGTATGCCTCAAAAAAGTCAGCAATCTTCCTGGATACCTCTTTGGTAACCACATATTCGCTAACCTCCTGCAGAATGTGTTCCTGGTCATCGGCTTTAATTACCGTTTCTATGGGGCGGTTAATGTCCTGGCTGAATAGTTCTTTAAGTCTCATTATTCTGGTTGATTTTTGTTGAATTTTTCGGGTTAATATTTATAACTGTCAATATTAAATGCACGGTAGTAGTTGTCATCTTTTAGCTTTCCAAACAACTCCAGAGAGCGCCCGCTGTAATTTCCGGGGAAAAACATCACGGTAGGAGCTTCCTTCGCAATGTTTTGCAGGTTGTTCAAAATATTGTGCGATCGTATAAAAGGGAAGACCTGGGCAATACCGGTAATAAAATAAACTTTTGCTCCGTGTTTGTCTATCCGGCTCTTAATATCAGGCATAAGTACACCCTTAATATCGAGTACGGACTGAACAGCTTCTTTAAATTCTTCCTTAGCCATATCCTTTTCAATGGCGAAAATTTCTTTCTCCCCAAGTTCGCGGTTTAAAATTTCAATGGAAAGGTCATACAAATTCAGCTCCAGCACCGAAATTCCATTTGTTTCCAGCTTGTTCCTTAATCCTTTTATTGCCTTTTCCACCTCTGCAAGGTCCTCTATTTTAAAGGTGGAAATCCAGAATGGAATTTCTCCTCCCAACGATTTTTTCAGAAGAAAGTCTTCGGATGAGATAACCTTAAAAAGGTGTTTGAATTTGTTGTTAATGTTTTCCATAGGTCTGTTTCATTTTCATCACTTCTGCATCGCTGTAAAGATATATTTTAAGCCACTCCGGATTATCGTCCAGGATTACTTCAGTCACTTGCCGGCTTAAAAGCTGGGGTTGTATTCGTTGGCTTTTCACGCTGTCTGTAATTCCGGCTTGTTCCAGAATTTTTATCAGTACCTGTTTTGCTTTACGCAGTGTAGATTCTGCCAAACGTTCCATTTCCGGATGGGTCTCCAGTTTTTTTCGTTCAAAACTCAGGAAATCTGATTCGGTTAACTGGTAATCGTAAACCAGCATCTTTTCACGAATTACCTCCAGGATAAAATCGCGGATAAATGAATAGTGCTTGCATACACCCAAAAAGGCGATTTGCTTTTGCGCTGTCAGGTCTCCATTTATCAGAACATTCTTTTGCTCCGATGTAAGTTTTTGCAACCGGCTGATTAGTTCACGAAATTCCCGGATACTTGTTCTGTTATTTCCCTTTCCAATGATTTCTTCCCGGTTCTCAATATCATTGTAATTTGCATATCCACCTTCACGAAAAATCCGTTCGATGTTGACTGTTTCATTCAGACGCAAGGAGGCGGCATTGAAACCAAAAAGATATTTATGAGTTTGATTCATTTTTTATTCAGTAGCTCTTTCAGAGGCATAGTTTCAGAAATGTTTAAGTCCAAAAGCTGATAAAATTACAATTTAAGATTACAAAATCAATAGTAGTTTCATAAACTAACTACTTATTTAAAATGATTCCGAATAATATGCCAATTATAGAAGTAATAACTGGTTCTTTACAAATATCTGGTTAGCATATTCACATGAGAGTTTTTACTACTCTGTAAAGCAAAATCCCGGTCAAGATGTTATGAGAGAAGCAAAATTTTACACCTCGGCAAATCGCTTTAAAATGGCTATTAGAGTATAACGGAAAAAATTATAAAGTTCTCATAATCTATTAAATACTGACAGAATGGAAAAGGTGAAAAAAAAGAAATGGATACTATTATAGCGTGCTGGTTAAAAAAATATCCTGCACAATTCTTTTAAGCGAACTTCAATCATTTTTACCGAGGTTAACAGTTTAAGTTCTTACGGCTGAACCCGGTTGCAATGAATGGAGCTTGCGAAATGGGTTGCGGTCCGGGGTCAAGCAGCGCGAGCCGTCTGCGAGTAGGGCCTCCGGTGTCAGACAGGGAAGCCCGAAGCATGAGGGCGGGGATGTCTACTGTTTACAGCGAGGGGCTGGCGTGTGTTTTTGTATTTGCCTGCACCACTGAAATATTACTCAGAAGAGCATACAAAAACCATGACAGCCCCGCAGCCGGAGGCCCTCGCAGGCGAGCCAAACACGGGCAGCATCTGGATTTTAAGCTCTTGCACAAAGGAACGACTGCATGTGCTTAAAATACAGGGGGAGCTGCCGTGACGAGGATTGAGGAGCCGCAAAAGACATGACAAGCTGCGATAGCACCCGCAGGGATTTGAATGCGTTTTATTCCGTTAAAGTCAACACGTATAAAACGCTTTCAAATGCTTGGCACTGGATTTTGCCGACGATTGACGAGGAACACCATATTTCCTGCTTCTTTTTTAGAATAAGAAGACATTTTCAGTCCAACCAGGAATAAGAAAAACAGTCTTTTTTAAATTCCCGACAAATATTCTCATTTCATTATCAGCAATTTATGAATTTATAACAAATTAAGTTATATAATCAGAAATTATATATGCCGCTTACAGCCATTTATAACAATTTGGGATTATATGATGAATATTGGTTTTTTCAGATACCTTACACTTTCATCATTAGATCCAGCTATCCTTCAAATTATAATACTTTCACAGCTTCATCTATAACGGAGTTATCTAAATCATCAAGGTATATTTTTGTTGTACCAATATCCTGATGGCCAAGAACCTGGCTTATAATTTCTACCGGTATTTTATTGCTCTGCAATTGCATAGCCATTGTATGTCTTGATACATAGGTGGTTAGTTTTAATTCAAAGCCTAAGTCCTCTCCTAAATCCTTAAGATTTTTATTCACCCGCTTACCTCTGTTTTTTATATGATCGTATAGCTTCTTCTGGTTTTTATGGTTAACTGTAACAATAGGAAGCAGATAATTATCAAGGGGTAATTTGTACGTCTTCATTAAATCAATTAACTCCTGGATTTCCGAAGAAATTTTTATATCCAAAGGTTTTGCATTTTTCTTATTTTTGGTTTTTTCTCTTTTGTATAAAATACGTTTTCCTTTATCGGTCACTATAATATTCGAGGTTTTTAATTTAGCCATATCGACAAAATTAATTCCCTGACAATAATAAGAGAACAAAAAGATACATCGTGCAAACTCTCTCGACGGAATGATTGATTGATTATTTTTCAAAATCTCAAGTTGTTCCCTGGGCAAATATCTTTTAGCAGTGCGTGTTTCGATGCTCCCAATTTGAAACCCACCCTTACCAAAAGGATATGTCTCAGCAGATGCTTCTTTATCTTGAATCGCTTTGTTTAACATTGATCTTATCGTTCTTAAATAAACACTTCTTGCGTTACCACTAACAGCCCGTTTTTGCAGGTAGGTATCAAAAGATTTTATGTATCTCAAGTCAATTTCTGAAAAAACTCTGCTCGCAAACTTTTTGTCAAAGAGTTCAAGCATGTGAAGTGTTTCGGAATATACTCTCGCATTACCAGTATGTCCGGTTTCTAATAAATTGTCGATATGTTTCTTAAAATATTTAAAAGCATTTGAATGATTTTTCTTTCCTAAAAACTCTGTTTTGAATTGATTGATGGTCCAATCTGTATTATTTTTTTCAAATTGACTGATAATATCTTTGATGCGTATATTTAGTTTCTCTATAAAATCGTTCTTTAATTTTCTCTCCTCATTGGCCATTTTGCCTTCAGCGGTTCTTAGCCCTTTTTTTATAATAAATCGTTCCTGTTCTTCATCCCAGTCATCTCGGTTGCCAGAAACTTTTAAACTGATGTAGCCTCTTTTCCCCGATTTCGAAATTTCGAGCAGTATTGCATATTCATTGTTCGAGTTTGGAGCAGTTGTTCTCATCTTAAACTTGTAGGTTCCGGAAATTCTTCTCATATTTTTGTCGCAGTTTTGTCGCAGTTTTTAATAAATAACAATATAAATTCAATTTATATCTATTTTTGTAACCCCTGTGAATAGTGCCAAAGGTACGATAAATACTAATAATTACAAATAAATATAAACGTAAAATACCTGCTTTGGGAGCAGGGGGTCGCAGGTTCGAATCCTGCTACCCCGACTTGAAAATCAAAGAGTTACAGAAGTTAAATTTTGTAGCTCTTTTTTATTTGCATACAATTTGCATATAAATCGTGTTATTTTTTAAATTCGTGCGTGAAAAAATAGCCCTATGCAATACCTACCTATTTCCCCAATTTCCATCAACCTTTCAAAAACTAATAACATTTAAGAAAGATAGCATTAAAAGTATATATTACTTTTATTTCCATACGTGACACTACTTAAATATTTGTAAAAAACCTTCGTATTTCAATATTAAAACGGTTTTGTGAAATAGTTTACTGAGACCTTCATTTTAATTGTATTAAATTTATAGCTTTAAAAAGGAAATTATGGCTGGATATATTGATACTATTTTGGAATCTTTTTCCGTGATGGATATTGATTCTCTTCGTATTCATTTGAAGGATTATCATTATCAGGACACTACTAAAAATGTTTTTTTGAGGGAACTGGAAAAGGTGTTTCTAAATTTTCAAAATGCCAGAGATACAGCGATTACAATATATGAGGGGAAGTGTAATGGTAAAACATGCCCGAATTTTGGTAAAAGGGGTTATCGGTTTGTTGGTAATAATTCTATGCGCTATCTGGACCTGATATTTGAAACAGAAGGAAACGATATTCTTGATATTTATTCTTGTGCAAAATTTAAATCAGATAAGAAAATTAAAAAACTCAAATACAAGAGGGAAATTAAGATTCCTGAAGATGAACGGCTATCATTTGTTCCTACTCCTGAATACCTGGCAAAGTTAAATGCTGCCACCACTGCCTGGGAAGAAATTGTTAATACACCTCCACGTTTGGTTGATTTTGAGGAGTTGTGTTATTGAGTGGACAAACATGCTGCTGCAGATGAAGATGAAGCGTTAATAGTTCGCGAAGTATACCAGAAGTATGCAGAATCATTTTTAAGCATAGGAGCAATTACCAGGGATTTGAATGCAAGAAAAGTACCTACGCGAAAAAGGATATCAAAATGGGAAAGATCAACAGTATGGGCGATGCTTCGCAATCCGGCATACTGTGGAAAAGCCTGTTACGGCAAAACAGAAATAACGGAACGGCAAAGAATAACGAAACCCTTAAGAGCAAAAAATGGCTATAGCCCCCGCAATAGTTCCAACAGGGAAAAACCGAGAGAAGAGTGGATTGAAATATCGGTACCGGCCATAGTTTCGCAATCCATCTTTGATATCGTACAGGAAAGATTAAAAAGTAATAAGATACATTCACAGCGCAATACCAAAGTGGAGACTTTGCTTCAAGGAATGATGGTATGCAGTGAATGTGGGTATTCCTTATACCGGACCTATACGGAGACATCAGCAAAAAACAGGATTTATTATTACCGGTGCTTTGGATCGGATGCCTACCGTTTTGAAGGGAATAGAAAATGTAATTGCAAGCCAGTAAGACAGGATTACCTGGATCATGCAGTATGGCAGGAAATATTGAAACTATTGCAAGATCCGGATCTTATACAAAGAGAGATTGAAAAAAGAATAGAAGCGACGAAGAATGGCAGCCCTGTAATGCATCAGAAAATAGTGATCGAAAAACAAAAGACCAAACTAATGCTGTCAATGGATAAGTTACTGGATGCGTATCAGGAGGGTTTAATATCAATATCTCAATTACGGAAAAGGATACCAGAGTTACAAAAACGTGTTAATGTGACGAAAAAAGAGTTGGAAAATTTAAAAACACATGAATTGGCGTTGGATCAGCGTCTGCAACTGTTAGATAAGGAAAGCTTTATCAGCCAAATAGATCAAAAGATAGATCATCTGGATATAAAAGAAAAGAAAAAAATACTACGTTTACTTGTGAAAGAAATAGTTGTAGGGGATGACATCATTGAGATAAAACATTCAATTCCATTAAAAGAGGAGGCAGAAAATGAAAACAACGGGAAAAGTTACCAACTGTGTACATGGCGTGATCAGCCCTTTACTGGCCAATTTATTTATGCATTACTGTTTTGACAAGTGGCTGAAAATCCATTACCCAGTAGTGAAAATGGTACGATATGCCGACGATATTGTTATTCATTGTCGCACATATCAGGAATCCAACCTTTTGCTT
>JAHYJC010000084.1 GCA_019429275.1 Lentimicrobium sp.
GGCCAGGCCGTGAATGGCATTGGCCGCTGAGCCTCCTGAACTGGTTTCCTGATGTAGGGTATTGGTTTTTACCAGCAAATCATCAATCACATTGCGTTGAACATGCTGCATACTGCCTTTGGGCAAACCTGCTTCAATAAGGAGTTCATCATTGGGCAGCATGATCATGATATCAACAAGTGCATTGCCGAGTCCTAGAATTTTAGCCATAATCTGAGTTTTAAGAAAAGTCGGGCAAAGGTCTGAAAATTCTTCCAGAGCTGATCAGAATCCTGCTAACATAAAATACAGATTTACATCCTCCCAAAAGCTGCCAATTGTGTGGGAAAAGGTGGGGGTGTCAGCCCTGGTTGATTTAGCGATGAACGGTGAATAATGAGTGTTCGGTGCCTGAGCTTCGGGGTTCGGGCCAAATCTATTTTAGTTGTGGACCCGCCTGCCGGCGAGGCACGGCTGCCTACTGCCAACTGCTACTGCCAACTTGTTTCACGTTTCGGGTTTGGCGTTCGACCTTAAGCGTTCGGTGAAGTATTTTAAGCTACAATCCTGCTGGTGTAAATCGCTCAACAAGATTATCAACCGGAGGAACAGTTTCCAGGTAGTCGTATAAAGCTCCAAGATCTTCCCGGGTCATACCAGCATACATATACCACGGCATAACTGTCTGGAATTCGCCAGGCGCAACCGGAGTCAATGGAAATAGTGGATCATTATACGCTGTGAACCGGTTGATAAAAAACTCCCTGTCCCACAAACCAATACCGGTTGAATGTTTCGTAATGTTAGATGAGCGCAGTACACTTCCGTCAGGGAACTCAAATTCAAACCCTCCGGCAAGATATTCGCCCACAATTTTCCCTTTTACGGCCTTGGTATGGCATTCAGTGCATGCGGCTGCAGTAAAAACATATTTGCCATATGCAACCTGATCAATAGGATCCGGACGTGTTGTAAGAGATGCCCTTTGGGGAATAGTATTGATTATGAAATTCATTGGAAAGTCTATTTCCCTTTCAGGAAATGAAGTTTCAATCGAAGGCAAATTTCGAATATAGGCAATAACAGCCAGAATATCAGATTCATCAAGTTTACCGTAATCCAGGTAAGGCATAACCGGGAAAATGGCCTTGTTGTCTTTGGTAACACCAGTTGTAATAGCACGAAACAACTGTAAGCCTCCGGCCAACTACATCTTGCAAAGCAAATCGAAAAACTTTATAGTTGACCCGGCAGAAGTTTATGGAGTTTATTAGCTGGATGGTCTGGGATAACTTGCAGGGTGTGTTTGAGCCATGCAAAAGGTTCAACATTATTGATCTTGCATGTTGCCAACAATGAATAAAGCATGGCTGCCTGCCGGGCGGCATCGTGCGATCCGGCAAACAAATAATTCTTTCGACCCAAAGCTACAGGCCGGATGCTGTTTTCCACCAGGTTATTATCTATCTGCAAGCGGCCATCCTCAACATACCTGCTTAGGCGGTTCCATAATTTTAAGGTGTAGGCAAATGCTTTGCCAATGGCACTGGCAGGTAAAACCCAGATGATTTCTTCCCTGAGCCATGATTCCATTTCTTTTAAAACAGGCACAGACTTTTCTTCACGTAACAACCTGATTTGTTCGGGTTGCAGATTCAATTCCCTGGCTTCACGCTCAACATCGTATAACTTGCCAAACATCAGCAGAGCCTTTTCAGCCCTTTGCTGGTCATTATCACGGGCATGTTCAAATTTGCGCCTGGCATGCGCCATGCAGGCAAGTTGAATGATTTTGTCTTTGTTTTTCAGGTTGTCGTAAGCGGTATATCCGTCGGTTTGCAGGTAGCCTTGAAAATCTTTCAGCAAACCATCCGGCCCTTCACGCCCCCGGCCGGGCTGGTAATCAAACAACACCAGTTTGTTGATGGGATCTTGATAAACCCAATGATAACCTTTGTGTGTTGATCCGGGTTTGTCTTTTGTGAGCACTGCAATGGGCGTTTCATCCCCAAGAATGTAGGCTGATGATAATATTTGCCTTTTCAGCGTATCGTACAAAGGTTCAAGTAAGCGGCAAGAAGCGTTAAACCAGCCGCCAAGGGTTGATTCGGCAATGGTTAGGTTCTGACGCTTGAACATTTGTACCTGGCGGTAAAATGGCAGATGGTCAACAAATTTACTGATGAGTATATGTGCGAGTATGCCCGGGCCAGCATTGCCTTTGGGAATGGGCATAGTGGGCAGATCGGCTATCACTATTTGTGTTTGCTCATCGTTTGAAGCAATGATGTACTTGGGACGAACGATGCGGCGAACATGTACGTTGGCAGGCTGGTAATCCAATACTTCGGTAACGGCTTCGCCAATTTTCTTTGCATCTTCAGGCAAATTCTCAGGCTCAATTACTTCTTCTACACGGGGAAGATGAGCGGGCAACTCAAGGCGCAAAGCCTGCTTTTTCTGCTGGTTCTTGTTTCTGGTATAGGTTATTTGCTCTACAGACTGCTCGGCGACTTGCTGCTGCAGAAAATCAAATAAAATACCTTGCCTGGGATCGGACGGAACAAAACGTTCGCTTTTCGATCCATAAATCAACCGCTTTAACTCGGAGAGTTCATGCTTGAGCAAGGCTATCTGTGCATCTTTCTCAAGGATTGTTTTCTGTATGAAAGCATCCTTTTCGGCGATTATTTTTTGATAATCTGAGATGATGCTTGCAGATGCTCCGTTGTTTGTCATGAAGCAAATTTACAAAACTAAGTGTTTGATAATGCTGTATTTAAGCATTAGTTACCAACAACGGCCTGTGGATAAAATCGTCTGGTTTTTCTTGCATATTCCAGCGAAATACCATGTACGATCATCACCAGCTGGCTGTAGTCAATCCGGTGGCTTGCTCCATTAAATATTGCCTTTGGCAGCATAAAGGTTCCTTTCTCAAGGCGTTTGTAAAACAGTACAAACCCGCCGGGTTCCCAGCGTAATAGTTTAATGCGGTTGCGGGGCTTGTTGATGAATACGAACATATCTCCGCTCATGGCGTTTTGTCCCATTTTACTTGTAACCAAACCGCACAACCCGTCAAAGCTCTTACGCATGTCGGTGGGTTCCGCATACAAAAAGTACCGTGCCGATGTTACTGAAAACATGTTTCGTCAAAATCCGATAAGTCCTTTGAGCATGCTAAGCGGTGTTTGTAACGGAAGCAATAACTCAACACCATTGGGATAACGCAGGCATAATCCGGAACCCACCGGACTGCTCAACTGGATAAAATCCTGGTTATGCCCGGTTTTGAGTTGCCGGCTTTTGTTAATCCAGTACTTGAGCGTACAAAGTTTTATACCATGGGTTTTTGAGTACAATGTTTGGTTCAGGCCGCTTTTCTGCCATTGATCAACAATGGCCAGCATCTGACTTTGCTTTTCTTTACGACTCATAGGTGTTTTTAGCCGCAAAGATCCAAGTCATCGTTTAACCTGCCAAGATGCTCGTGGCCGGAGGGATACGTTTACACTCTTGTTGGAGAAGAACTTGACAAACTTGAAATCAACGACCCTAAACACCTGCTCGATCTTTCCGGAATGCCTGCGGGCGTTTACATTGTAAAAGTTTTATGGGGCGAAAGAATTGGTTTCCGGAAGGTTGTTAAGCAGTAGGTTTTTTTGTACTTGTAAGATTTTGCAAAAGACGGAGCTGTTTCTACAGACTCCCAGGTTCCAGTTTATTTGACACAGCAATTCCTTATTTCAATATGAATCAAAGCGGATATAAAGTGCTGGAAACTCTAAAGTTGCTTTTTATTGTAATTGGGCTCATAGAGTTCTACCTCGATTTTATTATTTTCTTGGAGGATAAAATCTGGTTGTTATGTGTAACGGTAATTATATACATTCCTGAGCTAAGATCGTGGAGTGAAAAATATTTTAATTCGTTTAAGTAGATGTATTCTCCTTTCAGAACAGCGCCATCCATGCCAATAATTTGAATGAGGTATTGTAGTTCATTTGGTTCGTTGATTTTAAGATATATTCCATCGCATGCCGGATTTGGATAAACATCTATAGCAATATTATCCTCTGCTATTTCAGGCTGATAAATGATCAAATCGCAAATCCAGTCATAATTTAAAGTCATATTATATAGCGTGTCGAATTCCAGATCCTGGTTAAATTTATACACAAAAACATCTTTATGATTTGGAAAGGCTTTTGAGCCGGATATAACCAGCTTATTGTCCTCTGTTACAACAGCTCCCTGAATATCCAGGTAGTAGTCGTTTACAAATGCAGAATCTAAAACATTAGCATCTGAGTCTATCATAAATAAGCCGAGCATTGAAGTGAATTCATAACAATTATTAGAAATGTTAGGCGCTTAGGCAAAAAAACTAACCAACATGTTGGTCGTTTATTATGTTGTTTATGCTGCAAGGTTTAATTTCTTAAAGTGTTGGCATTGAGCGTGGATTGCAAACATCACATCGTCTATTTCAAGTAATTGTTCTTTATACTGATCCTTCCACTTGGTGTTTACAACAGAACTAACCATTGGCAAATTATTATTCAACATTTGCAAAATAGCTGCGATAGTTTTGACCCCATGTCTGGTTAAAACATATTTGATGCTACCACTTACTTTTGAAACGAGTCCTTTGCCTCTAAACTTTTTTATTTGGTAAGAAGCTTTTCGACTTGAATAGACTCCATCAAACATTGGAGCCAACACCTCGGATAGGTCTTTACTTGCAAATCCACCTGGTTTAACAGACAAGCCCAGTAATGCTAAAGCAATAAGTTTAGTTTCCTTTTTACTGAAATCAATGCCGGCAAGCCTGTTTGAGCCGGTTTTTGTGGGCATTGTCATTTTTTCAAAAGTTTCATCATCAATGCTGGCAATGTGAGCATAGTCCATATTGGAGAGGAAACTTCCCATGATTGTTTCCAATTTTTCAACGATCTCTGAAAATGAACCGATGCTTCGTTTGCATTTTAAATCTTTGGTGTTGTGAACAACCACCTCTGCCCTTAAAGTGCGCTCGCCTTTGTCATACAACTTGACTGTTAATCTGCCAAAGTGTATTTTAAAAATAGTCAGATTGTAATCAGGTGTCTCGATACGCACCTCAGGTGCAGGGGCTGTGGATTTATGTTTATACGGGCGGTTTTTCTTACCAAATATCGTTTTAAGCCTTTTTATGCTCAGGCGACCCCGTGTAAGATCAATTATTTTTTGATAGACATCGTCCATCTGGCGTCCCCTTTTGAACAATAAATTACGGCTGTATTCTATCTGGTAAATTGAAAACTTGTATTGAATGCCCGTTTCCTGCTGTTGGTTTTTATCCATAACAAACCACAAGCAAGAATAAACCCACCTTTGGCAGACCTGCTCGAATTGCCCTTTGTGTTTCAAGGTGTCTGCAATTTGAGACAGTTTTTCTCCATTGCTGTATGATGTAAAACAGTTGCCTTCTTTGGTTACTTCTATGCTGGCATAATCTTTTTGTCGTTCTACCCACTCATGCCCATTCAATATTACATTGCAGCTAAATGGGGGGTGGGCACACATCCTTACAGTAATATGCCCCCATTTTTTATCCATGATATGAAAATAATAATGATTTACTAATGAAGTCTTTTTCTTCCTGCGTATGTCTATACTCCCACTTTCAAACTGCTTGACTTGCCAAAGCAAACTTGGTGCCCGCGAAACAAATATGGCAAAAATGCCATGAAACCCCGGGTCCTCAGGTTTTAATGCCTCGGCTTCAATATGCTTGCGCTCCCCACAGTTGAAACGTACAAATGGAATGTTTTTCTTTTTGCAAAATTGTTGAACTCGTTTGCTAAAGCGACCAGCATAACGCATCAATGCAGCATCGCTCAAATCTTTATCATCTCCATTCATTTTCCGGTACCAATTTCTAACTCCACCTGGTACTAAAAGCATCGGGCAATATGCATTCAATACGATTCGATCAATACAATCATATGTACCTTCCAATAAAGGCTGATAATGTTCTGTTAAACTATCAATTGCTTCCATGGATCAAAGCTAAAACTTTTTGCGTTTCTGACATCCCGCTTTGCGGCTTTTTTTTGGGATGAACCCCGAAAAAACGTAGATACTATACAATAATTATTACCTTCCATTTTTCTGATAAATCTTCCATATTTATTCATATCGGACATTCCAGATACCGTTTTATGAAACATTAAGTTGCCCGATTCGTCAACCCTATAAACCCCTAAATTACACGCATATGTATCTGTATCTACAATGGAAGTTGAAACTAAGAATCCACCGGTTTCCAATTCTACCGAGCTATATGCAAAACTTACTGTTGAATCAGAGATTCCCAGTACTT
>JAHYJC010000038.1 GCA_019429275.1 Lentimicrobium sp.
GCTGAGCTGCATCGTGGGAACCAGCGAACATGTAATTCTTGCGACCAAGTGCCACTGGCCTGATACTATTTTCAATCAGATTATTGTCGATACTAAATTTACCTTCGTCAATATAACGGACTAAACGGGGCCACAGTGTAAGGGTATATGCTATCGCTTGTCCAATGGCACTTTTCGGGAGCACCCTGTTCAGCTTATCTTTCAGCCATGTTTCCATTTCGAGAAGAATGGGTGCGGATTTTTCTTGCCTGTGAGTCGTCAATCAGCAACCACTTAAAACCCGTTGATAGAGCACCGAAAATTGTTAATAACGTAGTATTTTTGTCAAACTGATTAGTTGCGAATTTTTTAAAAACAACAAAACCATGAAACCATGAAAATGAAAATAAGACTTGTGGTTTTGAAGGTACTTTCAATAGTATTTTTTTTGTTTATAACAACACCACATTTATTGGGGCAAAACAACGACTCCCTGAATTTAGCAAAAGAGAGTCAGCATTTCAATTTATATTCAACCAATGGCGACATTAAGGTTTTATATTCATTGGCAATAACTTTAGAGAATAATTACTCCAGAATTACGAATCATTTAGGTATACAAATTGACAAAAAGATCAATGTGAAAGTCTTTCCAAATGTTAAGACCTTTCATGCCGCAATTAATTATCCAAATGCACCTGACTGGGTTGTTGGGTCATGTAATGGAGATGAATTAATGATGGTTTCACCATTGAATCCGGGCAGTGTTCATACTTACGAATCGCTTATGCAAGTAATTGTCCATGAATTTCTGCATATAGCGGTTTCTCATGCGCGTGGAGATAATGGATGGACCACATTACCAAGATGGCTTAGCGAAGGATATGCACAATATGAAGCGGGTCAGGTAAATGAATATATTCGAAAATCTGTGAAATCAAGTTTGATTGACAAAACACCGCCAACATGGACACAACTTGATACAGCATCGGTTATGGAATTTGGCAAAATGAATGGTTATGGGCTTTCTGTTATGATTGTTGAATTCCTGATTGTTACGTATGGTATTGACAAATTGGTTTTACTGATAAAGGAGCCTGAAAATATTGAAATCATATATGGTTTATCAAAAGATGCTTTGGAAAAACAATGGATTCATTATTTGAAAGAATAAAATATAGAATAACCCCCGATAATAATGTGTAAAAATGGTATGTTACACATTTTTACACTCAATGTTGGCCGTAATTTTAAAAAACAGACTAAAAACAATAAAATGATAACAATTGACAACTATTTAGACAGTCACTATATACACCGAAGTAATTGGTTAAGAGCGGCTGTACTTGGTGCAAATGACGGAATAATCTCCATATCAAGTCTTGCAATAGGTATTGCAGCTGCAAGCACCACCAGAGAACCTATTGTTTTGGCAACCGTCGCGGGTTTGGTTGCAGGAGCGCTCTCCATGGCAGCGGGTGAATATGTTTCTGTAAGTTCTCAGACTGACGTAGAAAAATCAGATATTGAAAGAGAAAAAACAGAACTTAAAGAAATGCCGGAAATAGAATTGCAGATGCTTGCAGAGATTTATGAGAAAAGAGGGCTAAAAAAAGAGACCGCATTGGTTGTGGCAAAAGAACTAACCGAAATTGATGCATTGGCTGCACACGTCAGGGATGAACTCGGAATTAATGATGTAAACCAGGCAAAACCTATACAAGCTGCAATAGCTTCGGGAGCTGCATTTGTAGGCGGTGGAATTATGCCACTTTTAGGCGCATTTTTTCTGCCAATTCAAAATATAGAATATTACCTTTATGGTTTGTCAATTCTGTTTTTGTCAATTTTAGGAACAGTCGCTGCAAAAACAGGTGGTTCAAGCATACCAAAAGCAATTTTCAGAGTGACTTTTTGGGGAACAGTAGCAATGGTATTAACAGCACTGGTTGGTTATTTATTTGGAGTTAATCTTTAAAAACAAACAAAATGAACGAAGCACATTTACATTTAGTGGTAAATCATTTTCCTATCATACTTCTGATTGTAGGAATTTTGATATTGATAGGTGGACTGTTAGCCAAATCAGAAGCCGTCAACCGAACAGCCTACCTGGTTATTATTTTCGGTGCTTTATCCTCTATTGCGGCAATGACAAGTGGTGGAGGTGCTGAAGAAATCGTTGAGAACATTAACGGAATAACTAAAAATTACATTGAGAGGCACGAAGAAGCTGCCGAAACTTTTTCCATTCTAAGTTATATACTTGGTGGTGTTTCTGTTTTAGGATTGTGGGCAAGTTTTACAAATAAGTCATTTTCCAAAATTGTTGCCGGCATAACAATCATTTTTGCAGTTGTAACCTTATTTTTTGCTCAAAAAACAGGCACAACAGGCGGTGAAATACGGCATACGGAAATAAGGTCAGATTACCAGGCTCCTGCGACTAATTCCATAAATGAAACCGATGATGACGATTAATATGACTGTAAGGCAACTGGCGTTTGGGCCAGTTTCAGAATGAAGTGGTCAAATTCAGGTTCAGTATATAGATTAACAATATATCCAAATAAACAGTTTTTTACTCCGGAATCCCGCTCTTCGGCAGTCACCAATGCCTCGTTCCAAATAATTACAAAACGATAAAGAAATGAAAAATAAAAAATTTTTGATTATCGGAATTGTCCTGCTGATGTTGGTATTTCTTTATCAGCAAAATGAACAGAAAGAAATGAAAACAAATTCAAATAGATACACTCCTGAAGAATACGTAAAGATTACTCATTCCGAATGCTGTAAAAATGCCACCACTTACCAGATTAATACCAGGCAATTTACTCAGGAAGGCACTTTTTTGTCCGCTGAAAAGCAGTTGCCACGTTTAAAAGAACTTGGAATTGATATTTAATGGTTAATGCCGATTCATGAAATCGGCATTAAAAATAGAAAAGGCACTTTAGGAAGTCCTTATTCTGTTAAAAATTACTACAGAGTAAATCATTAATTTGGAACCCTGGAAGACTTAAAGCAATTTGTTAATACACTTCATAGCCTGGGAATGTATGTGATATTGGACTGGGTGGCAAACCATACTGCCTGGGATAACGACCTGGTAAAAAAAACATCCTGAATGGTACGAAAAAGACCATAAAGAAGATTTCAGACCTGCTCCCTGGGGGATTGGTCAGACATTATTGACCTGGACTTTAATAATCCCGGATTGCGGGAATACATGACAGAAGCCTTGAAATATTGGGTGAAAGAAGTAGGCATAGATAGCTACAGATGTGATGTGGCCGGATTTGTTCCGGTTGATTTCTGAATAATTCACGCAAAGAATTAGATGCCATTACGCCTGTTTTTATGCTTGCAGAATGGGAGGCACGTGATCTGCATGCCGAGGCTTTTGATATGACTTGCGCCTGGCGCGGGAATGAAACCATGCATAAAATTTGTGCAGGAAAGGCAGATGTTAATGGTTTATATATCTATTATTCATGGAATGAATGTGCATTTCCTGAAAATAGCCTTAGAATGACGTTTGTCAGCAATCATGACAAAAACGCCTGGGAAGGAACCATGTGGGAACAATTTGGCGATGGGCTAAATGCAGCCATTGTACTTTCTGTTGTTGATGATGGAATGCCTTTGATTTACAACGGTCAGGAAGCAGGAAACAAAAAACGATTAGAATTTTTTAAAAAAGACCCCATTGTCTGGCAGGAGCATTATTTAGGAAAACGCTACCATGATCTTTTTGTTTTGTTAAAGGAAAATACGGCTTTATGGCATGCAAAATGGGGTGCTAAAATGATAAAAGTTCCCAATTCGTTTGAAAGTGAAATATTTAGTTTTGTCCGGCAAAATGATAAAGACAAGGTTTTTGCTGTGTTCAATTTTTCAACAAAAACTCAACAGGTAAGTTTCAAAGAAACACTTTATCATGGTCATTACACCGATTTTTTTACAAAAGAGAAAGTCAGCCTGATCGAAAATTATAAAATAACATTGAAAGCCTGGGACTATAGGGTTTTTGTGAAAGAATAAAAAATAATCCGGCACACAACACCTGTGACTTTAACTCACCTGAATGGGATTTTAGGCATTCATGGCCAGGGTTTAATGGTTATGCAGGTTATGCAGGCATCATTCATATTCTAACTTTTGTGTTGCTAGTCAGAAAAGATGCCAGAAATCCGTTACGATTTCTACCCGTAATCCGTTGGCTGCTTACTGAAAAGTTTTATTTGAGTTTCTCAGGTTTTCTGAACAGACTTAGTATTTTTGTTTTTTAAGCAGATCCAAAGCCAATGACAAAACGAAGCCTGCCTGTAAATTATATATTTATCCTGGTTTTTCTTTCCGGATTTTCATTCCTGGTGTATGAAGTGAGTTGGTTCAGACTGCTATCGCTGGTGCTTGGTGCAACGGTTTCAGCTTCAACCATAGTTTTGGTGGCATTTATGGCCGGATTCGGACTTGGAGCCTGGTACTGGGGAAAAACTGCAGGATTACGTTTTACCCCTATACATTTGCTATCAGGCTTGCTTTTATCCATCGGTGTAATTGGTTTTTTAAGCCATTATCTCCTGTCTCAGGGAATACCTGGCTTATATACTCTCTTTGCAGGATCGGGAATATCCGCTTCTATTCCGGAACTGATTGTATGGATTGTTGCACTGATTTTGCTCCTCATCCCGGCATTTTTTATGGGAGGTATTCTTCCGGTAGCATCAGGCCTGTTGATCCGCAACAATTCAAAAATAGCAAGTTTACTGGGGCATGTTTACGCATGGGAAACCATTGGAAGCACTTTGGGCGGGCTGGCAACAGGTTTTTTTCTTATCAGGGCGTTTGGACAGCAAAACACGGTTTTTATTGCGGCCGGAATCAATATTCTTACGGCTTTGCCACTTTTGTTATGGTTTACCCAGCCTAAAACTATAGAGGAATATCCTTTTGAAAGTGAAAAGCTTTCATCCTCAAAAAAACAGGTCACCATTTGGCCAATATCTGATCAGTCGCTAAACCGTTACGCTGCCGTATTGGGCACTTTTATATTCGGCTTTACCGTGATTGGCCTGCAGGTAGCCTGGTTCCGAATTTTCCGCATTTACATGACCAATACAAGTTATACCTTTTCCCTTATAGCCTCCATGGTAATTCTTGGACTATTTTCCGGTAGCCTTTACTTTTCAGCCAAAGGAGAGAAGCGTGTAAACCCCAAAACCATGCTCAATCTGCTTCTCATAACTGCAGGTGTGGTGTTCATTGGATTTGGCATATTGATTAAACTACCCGAGCTCATCATGTTTCCACTTACAGGTGATAAGGATGCTTACTTTTTGAGGATAATTGTTATCCCTATAATATCAGCGCTTCTGGTTATTTTACCGGTAACTTTCCTTTCGGGATATGCATTTCCACTTGCCTGTTCCCTTTACACTTCAAGTTATAATGAAGTCAGCCGCAGTATAGGGCGCATCCTGTTGTTCAACACAGCCGGAAGCATTCTCGGTCCTCTGTTGACTGCATTTCTGCTTATTCCCCTCAAAGGTGCCGGTTTATCAGTGGTTTTTTATATGATTCCACAGCTGGTCGCAGCCTTTATGCTTACTGTAAAACTAAATCAGGGCAAAACCCCGGGATTCTTAAAGATACTTCCGGGAATTGGAGCTGCCTTGCTGCTAATGATATTTATTTTCAGTCCAAAGACCAGAATTTTACCACCCTCGTTTACCCGTTTCGACCGGGAAATTATCGAATACCGTGAAACTACCGAAGGAACCTGGGTGGTGGGTCGCGAACCGGGAGGCAAAGGTGCTGCACTTTCGACCTACGTCAACAATAGCGCAGTTATCGGCTCGAGCTACGACGCCATCAAAGTTGTGAAGATGGTAGGCCACCTTCCATTTTATACCGGACTTCAATGTAAGAATGTGCTGGTGGTTGGTTTTGGTATTGGAGTCACTACATCTGCCATTGCTTCGCACCCCGAAGTGGAGCGTATTGATTGTATTGAGCTGGTAGCCGGATTGAAAGATGCTGCTCATTACTACAGCGGGCTAAACAATAACATTCAGAACGACAGGCGCTTAAAGATTATTGAAGGAGATGGCAGACATTACCTTCAGGCAACAGCCAAAAAATATGATCTGATCTCCAGCGACCCCACACATCCGATTCTGGGTTCGGGAAGTTTATATGCTAAAGAATATTTTGAACTCTGCAAATCAAGGCTAAACCCCGGTGGAATGGTATCGCAGTATCTGCCTTTGCATAAACTCCTGCCTGATGATTTCCTCGGAATAATCAAAACATTTTACTCTGTTTTTCCCGGTGCAACAGTGTGGCTGGGTCAGAGTCATGCGGTACTGCTTGGCGCTGGTGAACCATTTAAGGTTGACTTTGAGGACTGGACCAAAAACATTACAGGTTCTGTGAAAGATCCTTATTTTTACAATAATCCATACCATCTGGCAGCATGCCTGATACTCGACAGTAATGCCATTGCTGCATTTCCAGAATATATCAGAATCAATACCGACAACAAGCCTTTGACCGAATTTTTCAGGTTATCGTCATTCGACAATGGTAATATGATTTTGAATCTAAACTTTCTGGATGAAAACCGAACCCATACCGGAAGCCTCTTTACAAACATTCCTGATTCACTAATGCTGCAGCGGTTTGTTAATGGCAATAAGTTGTTTGCCAGAGGAGTAGCAGCCGATCTTGAGGGCAACCGGAGAGAACTTATTGCTAAACTCAGAGAAGCTTCGCAGGTAAATCCTGAAAATGAGGAGTATCCCTTTCTTATTAAATTTTATGGGGGTAGATAAGTCAACTCATTCTTAATTGGGTTCATCGTGTTTGCGCACTTTCCTGATTTTAATTATCTTTATCAAAATCCTGCTCTTTCAGAATTTGGTTTATTTTTACATCCCGAATATTAACCCGGATCCGGTCAGGGCCATTTAACAAAAAAGCATGAAAATGAACCTAGATGCCAACATGCACAAGAGAAGTCTCTGGCTGATTCTGGTTATTTTGATTTCATTTAATCAATCGTATGCGCAGAAATCAAAACAGCAGGTAAAGGATCCCAACAGGATACAGGCAAGGGGAATCATTCAGGGGTTGACTGATGATGAATTGCTCGAAGAGGTTCAGCAACAGACCTTTCGCTATTTCTGGGATTTTGCACATCCGGTAAGTGGACTATCGCGCGAGCGAAGCAACAAAACTTATGGTTATGGCAATGAGGTAGTTACTACCGGCGGAACTGGTTTTGGTGTAATGGCAACTGTTGTTGCTGTGGAACGTGGGTGGATAACCCGCGACAGTGCCGCGCGTCATCTTCTTAAAATGGTTGTTTTCCTTTCAAAAGCCGATTCATATCACGGTGTTTTTCCGCACTGGCTGCATGGGGCAACTGGAAAAACAATTCCCTTCAGCCGTAAAGACGATGGTGCCGATCTGGTGGAAACTTCATTCCTTTTTCAGGGACTTTTAACGGCACGCCAGTATTTTGATGGGGAAAGCCGGTTAGAAACTGAATTGAGAAACCGCATCAACTGGCTGTGGAATGATATAGAATGGGACTGGTTTACCCGTAATGGCCAGGAAGTACTATACTGGCACTGGAGCCCCAACAATGACTGGGCTATGAATTTTGCCATCAGGGGATACAACGAATGTTTAATCACCTATGTGCTTGCTGCAAGTGGTGAAAGATATCAGGTAAATCAGGCAGTTTATCATAACGGGTGGGCTCAAAGTAACTTCTTCAAAAACGATAAAGAATTTTATGGGATTAAGCTGCCCCTGGGTTTTGATTATGGAGGCCCGCTTTTCTTTTCTCATTACTCTTTTCTTGGTCTCAGCCCAAAAGGATTGCACGACCGGTATGCAGATTATTGGGAACAAAATGTGAACCACACACTCATCAACAGGGCCTGGTGTATTGATAATCCCAAAAACTTTAGGGGATATGGAGAAAGTTGCTGGGGACTGACTGCCAGTGACAATCATGAAGGTTACAACGCTCATTCACCCGGCAACGACCTTGGCGTGATTACGCCAACAGCAGCGCTTTCATCATTTCCTTATACCCCGGAGTATTCAATGCAGGCACTCAGGCATTTCTACTATGATTTAGGTGACAATGTCTGGAGCGAATATGGTTTTACCGATGCCTTTAACCTGAGCAAAAACTGGTATGCAAAATCACATCTGGCCATTGATCAGGGACCAATTATCGTGATGATCGAGAATCACAGAACAGGCTTGCTTTGGGATCTTTTTATGAGCTGCCCCGAAGTGCAGATTGGATTGAGAAAGCTTGGATTTGAAAGCCCTTACCTCAACAAAAAAAAATAACAATGGATTGCATTGATAATTAATAATTTAGAAACGCAGATTTTATACTGAAAAAAGACATTTTTCAATAACCTTTTATTGTGCATTGCCACAATGAAAAATAAGATCTTAAAATGATATGAAAAAAACGTACACATTGGTTTTTCTTCTGCTGACTGTCGCAGCCATGCATATTCAGGCGCAACCGCTCACGCAGGAAATAAAAATGAATAAGTTCATCACCGAACTGATGGCAAAAATGACAATTGATGAAAAAATCGGTCAATTAAATCTGCCAACTGCCGGTGACTTTACTACCGGTCAGACTTCCAGTTCCGATATTGGTAAAAAAATTGTGGAAGGCAAGGTAGGTGGGCTTTTCAATATTCGTTCCGTTGAGAAAATACGCAGTGTGCAACAGGTAGCTGTTGAAGAAAGCCGTCTGAAAATACCCTTGCTTTTTGGAATGGATGTAATTCATGGTTATAAATCGGTTTTTCCGATTCCGCTTGGACTTTCCTGCTCATGGGATATGGAACTTATTGAGCAAAGTGCCCGGATTGCTGCCACTGAGGCAAGTGCCGATGGCATAAACTGGACATTCTCGCCAATGGTTGATCTGAGTCGTGATCCGCGCTGGGGCCGGATGGCTGAGGGCGCCGGCGAAGATCCATATCTCGGAGGTGAAATCGCCAAAGCTATGGTTCGTGGTTATCAGGGCAACGACCTTACTTTGAACAATACAATCATGGCTTGTGTAAAACATTTTGCCCTTTATGGTGCAAGTGAAGCCGGCCGAGATTATAACACCGTAGATATGAGCCGGCATCGCATGTACAATGAATACTTTCTACCTTACAAAGCTGCTGTTGATGCAGGTGCGGGTAGTGTTATGGCTTCTTTCAACGAAGTTGACGGTATTCCAGCCACAGCCAACCGCTGGTTGATGGAGGATGTTCTGAGAAAACAGTGGGGATTTGAAGGATTCATAGTTACCGACTACACCGGAATTTATGAAATGATGGAACATGGAATGGGAGACTTTCAAACGGTTTCAGCACTGGCACTGAAAGCCGGAATGGATATGGAAATGGTAGGTGAAGGATTCTTGCTTACTTTAAAAAAATCGCTTTATGAGGGAAAAATAACAGAAGATCAGATTAACAAAGCATGCCGACGGATGCTTGAAGCAAAATATAAATTGGGATTATTTGATGATCCTTACCGTTATTGCGATGCTAAGCGTGCAGAAAATGAAATTTATACCGATGCCCACCGCATGGCTGCCCGCAAAACTGCATCTGAAAGTTTTGTGCTTCTCAAGAACGAGGGCAACATACTGCCGCTTAAGAAAAATGCAAAAATAGCGCTGATAGGACCTTTGGCTGATAATCGCCTGAATATGTGCGGAACATGGACCGTTGCTGGCGATTTCGAAAAAGCAATTTCGGTGTTGGATGGCATTCAAATGGTGACCGGTAAGCCTGAGTTGATAAGCCTGGCAAGAGGTTGTAATGTGGTGGCCGATTCAATTCTTGAGACAAGGATTGGAATGTTTGGCAAACCCACAGGCTGGGACAGCCGCTCTCCCGAAGTAATGATTGCAGAGGCTGTAAATGCGACTGAAAATTCAGATGTGATTGTTGCGATTCTGGGAGAAGCCTCTGAGTCTTCTGGCGAATGTTCCTCGATAACAAATATTGAACTACCTGAAAATCAGCGCGATTTGCTTAGAGCGCTGTTGAACACCGGAAAACCAGTGGTTATGGTGCTTTTTACCGGCCGACCGCTTGCCATCACATGGGAAGAAAAGAATGTTCCTGCCATCCTGAATGTTTGGTTTGGTGGGAGCGAAGCTGGTGCCGCTGTTGCTGATGTGCTTTTCGGCGATGTTGTACCTTCGGGAAAACTCACAGCCACTTTTCCTCAGAACACCGGACAGATTCCAATCTTTTACAACCACAAAAACACCGGACGTCCTTTGCCTGAAGGGCAGTGGTTCCATAAGTTTTTGTCAAATTATCTTGATGTTCCCAATGAACCACTTTATCCATTTGGTTACGGCCTTAGTTATACTACCTTCAGCTACAGCGATTTAGCCCTGAGTAAAAACAGCATTAAACCCGGCGAAAGTCTTGATGTTAAGGTTACTGTAACCAATACGGGCAATTTTGATGGCAAAGAGATTGTTCAGCTTTACCTTCGCGATATGGTTGGAACAGTAACAAGGCCGGTTAAGGAGCTGAAAGGATTTGAAAAAGTATTTATTAAGAAAGGTGAATCAAAAGATGTTACTTTTACCATTGACATTGAAGATCTTAAATTTTACAATTACGATCTCAGCTTTGTGTCAGAACCCGGTGATTTCAAAGTATTTGTGGGAGGAAATTCAAGAGATGTGAAAGAGGGATCATTTGTATTGCTGGAATAAAATCTCAAATCTGTGATAGCTTGTGAATCAGATGCAAGCAAATTTGATTGGCATATACATAAGTAGGGGCTGCTGAAAAACTCGATGAAAACAGCTGCCGTTTTACGTTACGGTGCTCTGCACCTTAAATTCCTCGTAGTCTATGATTTACTACCAACGTTTCGCAACTCTGTGGTTAAATCTGCTTATAAAGAAGTAGAATACCAAACCAAGTGCAAGTTTTTTTGATGTTATTGCCATATTTCCATGCACCTAAAACTTTATTTCACCTTGTAATTATCTTATTTTTAAGTATATAGACGTTTCTCTGCAAGTACTAAGTTATGATTTTCTTCTTTCCAAACAAGAAGATTTATTCTGTTTTTTCTTCCTTAACCATACGTTCAAGGGCTTTATCGTAATATTCTTCAGCCTGAAGGAATCCGGCAGACCAAACCTCTTTTTTTTCTGCTACACCCTTGTCGTTAAGGTACATCCACACTCCATCCTTAAAATTATTTTTGTAAGGACCTGAAATTTTTACCCTTCCGTTTGGGTGAAAAAATGTGGCAAGGCCTTCGAGTTTTCCATTCTCGTAAGTAGCACTGAGTTTCAAAGGACCATCATAGAAATATTGCTTCCATGTGCCTTCCTTCAGCCCGTATTTGTAATCGATTTCTTCGAGCAAATTTCCGTTCTGATAATAATTCTTCCAGGTTCCGACAGGCACTCCGTTTTCATAATATTCTTCAGAAACCAGAATATCATCTTCGTTGTAAAACTTCCAGATTCCTTCTCTTTTTTCGTTAAGATATATTCCTTCTGAGCTTTTTTTGCCCAAACGATTGTAGGTGATTGTGTAAGCTTTTGTACCCTTTTCAGTAAATTCGCTTGTGGCTCTTACCCTGGCCGTTGAATCGTAATAGGTAAATAACCCTTCCGGATGGTTATCAACAAAATAACCTTCATAAATAAGTCTGCCAGCAGCATCGGCTTTTTTCCATTTCCCCTGCTTCAGGCCTTTATTGTCGGTATGATTTGATTCTGATAATTGTCCGTATGTTTTAGAGCCCGAGAGCAAAAGCAGGGTAAAAGCAGTCAGAATAATCAGGTAAGAATTTATTCGGTTCATTTCCAGCTGAAATTATATTTTATAGTAATACAAAAACCGGGCAGCAAAGCTTTAGTTTGTAAATTTGCAGCAAAAATAATCAAAAAAATAGCGGCTACATATAGCAGATCATCACAATGAACTCATATTCATCACATTTACTTGAGGAATTGGTTACTGAATTCGGAAAACTTCCCGGAATTGGCCGGAGAACTGCGGTGCGGCTGGCACTCCATCTGCTTAAACAGGATGTTTCACGTGCCGATAAACTGGGAAATGCCATCATAAATTTAAGAAATGGAGTAAAGTACTGTAAGCGCTGTCATAATATTTCGGACAATGATATCTGTTTCATCTGTTGCGATCATAAACGAAATTCTGCAATTATTTGTGTGGTTGAGGATATCAGGGATGTTATGGCAATCGAAAATACAGGGCAGTTTAGGGGGATTTATCATGTTTTGGGTGGTATAATTTCTCCAATGGATGGAATAGGTCCTGGCGAAATTAATGTTGATTCCCTGGTTTTAAGAGTTGAAAATGAAGAAGTTGAAGAGGTCATTCTTGCACTGCCAGCCACAACAGAAGGAGATACTACCGGATTTTATATTTTCAAGAGACTGAGCGATAAAGTCAGGTCAGTTTCAGTTATTTCAAGGGGAGTAGCTATTGGTGATGAACTCGAATTTGCCGATGAGATTACGCTGGGTAAATCTATTATAAACAGAATACCTTACATTAAATCGTAAGAATTTTTACTTTAAGTCTTCAACCACATCAAAAATAGTCATCTGATTTCCTGGGATTCCCTGATCATGATGTTTTGGTAGGGTGCCATAACCATTCTTCGAGAGAAAAGTCTGAATAGCAATTTTGTACATTGTCACTGGAGTGGTATTGTACTTTTTGCAAAAGGCATCAACCCTTTTCTTCTGCTGAACCGTAAGTTTGAATTGGACAGCCTTGAATTTTCTAATTTTTCTATTTTTCCTTCGATCAGCCATTTTCATAAAATAAGTTGAGTCATCAGGTTGTTGAAATCGGTTTTACAAACCTACATGAATTATTCATGAAATGCAAACACCGGTGCCACTTTCTAATGCGGGTGTTCAAGTCATCGTTGATTGATAAAGCTCCTTATGTCATTAATGATCTGGTTTGCCAGCTCAATAGCCGAACTTTCAGTTTTGCTTTCCGAATAAATACGGATAATGGGTTCGGTATTTGATTTTCTGAGGTGTACCCAATCTTTGTCAAATTCAATTTTCACACCATCAATGGTAGTAACCTGGTGGTTATTATATTTTTCGGCAATTTGCGAAAGTATCAGGTCAACATTCATTTCAGGGGAAAGCTGTATTTTATTTTTCGAAATGAAATAGGAGGGATAGGTTTTCCTGAGTGAAGTGCAGGAATGGCCGGTAACAGCGAGTTGCGAAAGAAACAATGCAATGCCTGCCAGGGCATCCCTTCCGTAATGCAGCTCAGGCAGAATTACTCCGCCATTTCCTTCGCCACCAATGATTGCATTGGTTTCTTTCATTTTTGCCACAACATTTACTTCTCCTACTGCAGCAGCAGCGTAAAAACCACCTGCTTTTTCAGTAATATCTCTCAGTGCACGGGTCGATGAAAGGTTCGAAACTGTATTACCTTTCTTAAAGCTCATTACGTAATCGGCAACTGCTACAAGTGTATATTCTTCACCAAACATGCTGCCATCTTCGCAAATTATGGCCAGGCGGTCAACATCTGGATCAACCACAAAACCAACATGAGCTTCTTTTTGCACGACCAACCGGGAAATCTCAGTTAGGTGTTCTGGCAATGGTTCAGGATTGTGAGGAAATATACCTGTAGGCTCGCAGTAGAGTTCGAATATGATTTCCACCCCAAGTGCCTTTAAAAGCATAGGAATGGCAATCCCACCCGTTGAATTTACGGCATCAACGGCTACCCTGAATCCGGCTTTTCTGATGGCTTCACAATTTACATAGGACAATTCAAGTATTTTATCTATATGCTTCTTAATCTGTGTGTTATCATACGTTATATTGCCTAGCTTCTCAACTTCTGAAAAATTAAAATCTTCCTTTTCGGCAATTTCAAGCAATTTTTCACCGGTCTTGCCATCAAGAAACTCTCCCTTTTCGTTTAAAAGTTTCAGAGCATTCCACTGCCACGGATTATGGCTTGCTGAAATAATTACTCCACCGGCAGCATTCAGGCTTATCACAGCCATTTCGACGGTTGGTGTTGTCGAAGGACCGAGATCGACAACGTTTAAGCCCATACCCGTAAGAGTTGCAGTAACAAGATCACTCACCATTTTGCCCGATACCCTGGCATCGCGCCCTACCACAATTGTACTTTTATTTTTTGGATTTAAAAGTGTAGCAAATGCTGCAGTGAATTTGACAATATCAAGTGGGCTCAGCCCTTCGCCCGGCCGGCCACCGATGGTTCCGCGAATACCCGAAATGCTTTTAATTAGAGTCATAGATACTTGAATTTGGCGCAAATTTAATGGAAATTATCATTGAAGCGGATTTGTATCTTTTGTTAACAGAGTCTTATAGGTTGTGAGGTTATAAAATTTGTCACCGAACATAGGCCGGTATTCAAAAATTATCAACTGATTTTCAATATGCTTATTTCTTAAATTGTTTGTAATTAGCGCGAATAGTCAGAGAAATCCTGTCATCTCATAGATTCGAAAATATTCCCGTTTTAAAAAGCTAAAACAGGCAATCCCTCATTTTGCACCTTAAAAATGCCTATTTTTGCAACTGATTATTGCAGGCGCATAATCATGCTGAATATGGACGATTTATTTAAGGATAACGAAGAAGACCAATCCATTAGCTTTCTCATCGAAAGATTTAATGCCATGCTAAAAGAGAATGGACATTACTTTTTTGATGTTGAAGAGTATGAAGATCTGATTGACCACTATCTGGCAGCCGGCGAGATGAAAAAATGCAGTAGAGTGATCGGTTATGCGCTTGAGCAATATCCCGATCATTCGGGTTTGGTTATCCGTCAGGCGCAGGTTCTTGTTTCATCTGATAAGGCTGAAGCAGCTTTGAAAATTCTTTCAAGGGTTGAGGAGTTGGAACCAAACAACAGTGAGATTTTTATCACTAAAGGTGCGATTTACAGCAGCATGAAACGCTACAATGATGCCATACGCGAATACCACAAAGCCATTAGCGACGAAGAGGATCTGGCCAATATATATTCGAGTATTGCTTTTGAGTATGAAAACCTTGCCGATTACACCAATGCCATTGCTTATCTTAAAAAAGCACTTGAAATAGAACCTGAAAATGAATCAATCATTTTTGAACTTGCGTTCTGTTATGAAATTACCAATCAACTTGAAGGCAGTATTGAATATTTCACCGAATTTACCGATAAATATCCATATTCAAAATTCGCCTGGTTTAACCTGGGGGTTGCGCTCAATTCTGTGGAGCTTTTTGAGAAAGCCATTGAAGCTTTTGAATTTGCCATTGCCATCGATCCATCCTTTTCATCGGCATACTTTAACAAAGCCAACTCACTTGCCGGAATGCAACTTTTCACGCATGCCATTCATGCTTATCGCGAAACTTTTGAATACGAAGACCCAGAGGCTCTTACCTATTATTACATAGGTGAATGTTACGAAAAACTTGAAGAATTTGATCTGGCACTTGATAATTTCCGTAAATCGGTGACTCTCGATGAAAACCTGGCTGATGCCTGGATTGGAATGGGTGTTTGCTATGAGGAAAAAGGAAATATTAAATCGGCCCTGCGCTTTATCAGGAGAGCGCTGGAGATTGACCCCGATAACCCCGATTACCTGGCTACACTGGCTTTGTGTCAGCAGCATGGAGGTTACATGGCGGAAGCAGCCATAACTTATGCAAAAGCAGTTGGCATAAATTCTCTTGATGCAGGAACCTGGCTTGATTTTTCAGGGCTGTTTGCTGAGCTCGGAAATTATGATCAGGCTCTTGAAGTTATTGATTCAGCGCTGGTTAGTCTTCCCCAGAAAGCTGCACTTCAATACCGGAAAGCTGCCTGTCTTTTTATTCTTGGGCGAACCCGTGAAGCTTCTGATATGCTCGAAAAAGCACTCGTTCTTGAAAAGGAAGGGCTGGAGGCCATGTTTGAATTTGCTCCTGTATTGCGCCATAATCCTTATGTTTCAGGTATTATTGATGGTTTTAAAAATAAATAATCATTCACCCTTTTTTTATGAAAGAATATTTTAGCCTGTTCCTGAAAGGGATTGCTATGGGAACAGCCAACATAATACCCGGGGTTTCGGGTGGAACAATTGCGCTTATTGTGGGAATTTTTGAAAGGCTTATCAATGCCATCAAATCTTTCAATGTAATCGCCCTCAAACTGCTGTTGAAAGGAGATTTTAAGGGTTTTGCAAAACACACCGACCTGTATTTTCTGATTTCACTTTTTGCCGGTGTAGGTTTCGCAATTATTGTTCTTGCCAGAATTTTAGGATTTTTATTCAATGAATACCCTGTTTACATCTGGTCATTTTTCTTCGGACTAATACTTGCTTCTGTTTACTTTGTGGGCAAAACCATTACAAAATGGAACACAACAACAGTAATTACTTTCATTGTTGGAACTGCAATAGCCTTTGCCCTGAGTTTTTTAAATCCTGCAACTGAAAACAGCGGGTTTCTTTATCTGATAATTTGCGGGGTAGTTGCTATCTGCAGCATGATTCTACCTGGCTTGTCGGGCTCATTTGTGCTTATTTTAATGGGAAATTACCAGTTGGTTTTTATTGATGCCATAAATAATCTGCGTTTTGATATTTTGTTTCCGGTTGTTTTAGGTGCAGGATTCGGCCTTCTGGGATTTTCATACCTTTTGTCATGGATTTTTAAAAAGTTCCGAAATCAGACGATTGCCCTGCTAACAGGTTTTATTCTGGGCTCACTTGGCATTATCTGGCCATGGAAAAATGCAATTCATATGTTGGATGCGGCCGGAAACCTGATTTTTAAAAAGGGTGAAACTATTGTAGAAAGGTATGTAATGATATTACCCGATATGAATATTGAGTTCTTTATTGCGATTTTAATTATGCTATCGGGTGTAGCCACCATCTGGATTATAGAAAAGCAGGCTTCTGCCGGAAAATAAAATAAACATGCTGCATTATGGTTTAATCGGAAAAAACCTGGGTCATTCATTCTCAAAGGAATTTTTCACTGAAAAATTTCTCAGGGAAGGCATTCAGGCTGATTATGAACTTTTTGAAATTTCTTCAGTCTCTGACTTTTCGGATCTGATTCAAAACCAGCCACTTTCAGGTCTTAATGTTACCATTCCTTATAAACAAACCATCATATCGCTCCTTGATTTACTTTCAGATGAAGTTGAGGCCATAGGAGCTGTCAACACCATATGTATTCACCGCATTGAAGACCTCATTATCACCGAAGGCTTCAATACCGATGCACCTGCACTTGAAATGGAACTCCGTAATTTTATTTCCGGTTTTAAAGGTAAAGCATTGATTCTGGGGACAGGAGGCGCTTCTTTGGCCGCTGCATTTGTACTCGAAAAACTGGGTATTGAATTCATGCAGGTGAGCCGGTTTCCTAAAAATATCAAGCAAATCAGTTACACTGACCTGAATGATGAAATCATCAGCAGTCACCAACTTATTATCAATGCCACACCTGTTGGTATGTTTCCGGTTGCTGATGAAATGCCTCTCATTCCCTGGAATAAAGTAGGTAAAAATCATTTTTTGTTTGATATGGTTTATAATCCGTTGATGACGCGTTTTTTACAAACCGGAAAAGATAAAGGAGCTCAGGTTAAGAATGGCCTTGGTATGTTACATATTCAGGCAGAAATGGCCTGGAATATATGGCAGGAATGTTTAAGGCGTGTTTCGTGAAAATGAAATCACTTTACCTTTAAAAAACCTTTCTTTACGGCAATCATTTTATTTTTTTCTTTCAGCATTCATAACTACTTCTGATTATTAAGTATTTTTGAATATTATAAGGATAAGAACGAAGTTATTTTTATAAAAACTCTGGCCTATGCGATTTAATCCCGAACCCAAAATCACTGATCTGCCTCCTGGAGGCAGGCTCAGACTTAATTTTGAGAACCATGGTAAAATAATGATTTTCATTGGAAAAGAAGGATTTACCGGCAAGGCAGTTTTTGGGCTTTCAATTATTATCTTCTGGTTGCTTCTGATTATTGCCTGGGCTTTTATGCTGTTTCAGTATGGCTTTGCCTGGAGTCTTATAGCCATTCCATTTCTGGGACTTGGGGCTTATACCCTGATTACAATGATTGAGAAAATGAATTCTCATCAGTCTGTTAAAATTGATGAAAACAAGGTTTTGATTCAAAAAATTCAATCTAAAAAAACTTCCTATGTTGAGTTGCCTCTTTCTTCAATAACTTCGGTTTCGCTGGTTGAAGGTACTTATCAAACATTGGCAGGAATCAGCCGTAAGGGGATTTTTCCTGCTTTTATAAGTCAGGGTAAAGCTTTTGGTATTGGGGAACTATGCTCTAATGATGAGAAACAGTTTCTGGATAAATTCCTGAAATCAATTCTGGAATAACAAATAATTCACATTAAATGAAAAATCAAATTAAATCGATTGATCATGAATCAATCAGAAATATACTTCTAAAGCATGATAACAGGGTAATTTTTGAGAAAACGAATGTTGTGCCTGATGAATCTGTTCTTCGCAAAGAGTTGGAAGATAGTCTCACCATTCACCAGGTTGCCGAGAAATCGGTACTTGGCCTGGATATTTATCAGTATAGCTCCTATGGTGAATTTGAACAGATGCTTATTCCATTTCTTTTCAAAACAATGCTTAGCTCAACCATAGATTTGTGTCTTGATAATCATCCTTTCATATTTCAGAATTATACCCGTGAAAAGATCGAGAAGAACTTTATCAGCACAGGTGACGGAGGCTTTCTTATTTTTGACACTCCTTTACATTCGCTTCTTTTTGCCAGCAATTATGCGGTTGTTTTAAGAATTTATAACGCTTTCCATTTCTTTCCGCGACTACGGAAAATCATTGGCGGTATAAGTACGCGTTATGTAATCACTTATGATAAAATCTATCAGTACGATGATAATTATTTTGGCCGCGCCATAATCAACAATGCCAGAATTTTATCGAGGGATAATCTGAACCGCTGCCTTATTGATGAGCATGTTCACCGTTGGTTCACTGTGAATATTGATGGCATAGAAAACCTGCAGGTAATTACGATTGATGATGTGGCCAATATACAGGATTTCAGCAAATACAATCCATTGCCACTGGCAACTTTAAGCGATAAAGTATTTGGCAGGGAATCGAGCAGGAGGGAAGGAATCATCAATTCTGATATTCTGAAAATAGGAAAGATAAAAGCCAAGGAAACAGATATCAATATCTATAACCTTCACCTTCAGGTTAGTCTTAGCCTTGTAAATAACGACGATGATTCTCAAAAGAAAATAGTGACAGTGAGTTTGGGAAATTTGAATACAACGGGTATTTAAACAGGATTTTTCTTACTGTTGTTGTTTAGTTTGTTGAGTTAGTCATTCAATAATCGAAATATGTGCGCATTAAAAATTCTACCGGCCGAAAAAATAAGGGAAGCCGATGCCTTTACAATAGCCAAAGAACCTATAAGTTCGCTTGATTTGATGGAGAGAGCTGCAGGGTTATGCTTTCAATGGATCAAAGGCAGGCTGATTGATTCAAAAACGATAAAAGTAATTTGCGGATCAGGTAACAATGGAGGCGATGGCCTGGTAATTTCAAGGTTGTTGCATCAGGCGGGCGCAAATGTTGAAGTTTTTGTCATCAGATACAGCGCGGATGAAAGTGAAGATTTCAGGGCTAACTTCGATCGTTTGGCCGAAATGCCGGGCCTGATTATTACTGACATATACGAGCAGGATCCAGAAATTGAAATTACTGAAGATGATGTTGTGATTGATGCACTTTTTGGCACCGGACTCAGCCGGCCGCTCTTGGGCCTTGCGGCTGAGATTGTCGGACAAATCAATCAAAGTGGAGCTCCTGTTATTTCCATTGATATGCCAAGCGGCCTTTTTGCTGACTCCTCTGCTCATTCAAAAAATGCAGCCATTGTTAAAGCCGATTACACCCTGAGTTTCCAGTTTCCAAAAATGGCATTTTTTGCTCCTGAAAATGAGATATATGTGGGAGAATGGATTCTGATAGATATAGGTCTGCATTCGGGTTTTATCGAATCTGTGGAATGTGAAACATTCCTTATCGAAAAAGATGATTGTGTGAGTTTGCATCGGAAACGATACAGGTTTGCTCATAAGGGAAATTTTGGCCATGCCTTGCTGATTGCCGGTCAAACAGGAAGTCTGGGAGCGGCCATTATGGCTTCATTGGCATGTTTGCGTTCCGGGGTTGGATTACTTACAACACATGTACCCGGAAATGGTTTTTTGATAATGCAGGGTGTTGTGCCTGAAGCAATGGTCAGCATTGATTCTGCCGATGATTTTTTCAGCTCTTTGCCGGTACTTGATTCTTACAATGCCATCGGAGTCGGGCCCGGAATTGGTATGGCTTCCGAAACACAGAATGCATTAAAACTGCTGATTCAACAAACGCGTGTTCCTTTGGTGCTTGATGCAGATGCTATCAATATACTGGCTGAAAATAAAACATGGCTGGCTTTTCTGCCCGCAGGAAGCATCCTTACTCCTCATTTGAAAGAATTTGAGCGGCTGAGCGGGCCGGTTGGTAATCATTTCGACAGGATAGAAATGTTGAAATCTTTCGCTGTACGCTATAAATTATTTGTAATTCTCAAAGGTGCTTTTTCGGCTCTTGCAACACCCGAAGGGCAATTATTTTTTAATCCAACAGGAAATCCGGGTATGGCAACTGCAGGAAGTGGCGACGTTCTTACCGGTGTAATACTTGGACTATTGGCTTCAGGCTATCCGGCCCGCGATGCCTGTATTTTGGGAATGTGGCTGCATGGTAAGGCCGGCGACCTGGCAGCAAAAAAACATAGTCCCGAAGCCATGATTGCCCGCGATATTATTGATAATCTTGGTAAAGCTTTTAAAAAGTTATCCTGATCAGTTAATTGTATCTGCAACCAGATCTTCTTCCAATCTGAGATTATCAACAATAAATTGCTGGCGGTCGGGAGTGTTGCGACCCATATAGAAACTTAAGAGTTCAGGAATTTCAACAGATTTTTTCAGAATTACAGGATCCAGTCGCATTGAAGCACCTATAAAATGTTTGAATTCATCGGGCGAAATTTCCCCTAGCCCTTTAAACCTTGTTATTTCAGGATTAGGATTGAGTTCAGAAATGGCATCAATCCTTTCTTCATCAGTGTAACAGTAAATCGTTTTCTTTTTATTTCTGACCCTGAAAAGAGGTGTTTGCAAAATATACAGATGGCCTGATTTAACCACATCGGGATAAAACTGAAGGAAGAATGTCATTAAAAGCAACCTGATATGCATCCCGTCAACATCGGCATCTGTTGCTATAACAATATAATTGTAGCGAAGATTTTCAACACCTTCTTCAATATTCAGAGCCGATTGCAAAAGGTTAAATTCATCGTTTTCATACACCACTCTTTTTGAAAGGCCGTAACTGTTTAGCGGCTTTCCTTTAAGGCTGAAAACAGCCTGAATATTTACATCGCGCGATTTGGTAATCGATCCGCTGGCCGAGTCACCCTCAGTTATAAACAGTGTAGTATCAAGGCGCCGGGCATCATTGCTGTTGTAATGGATCCGGCAATCACGGAGTTTTTTATTGTGCAGGCTAACTTTCTTGACACTTTCTTTAGCCAGCTTCTTAATATTGGCATACTCTTTTCTTTCTTTCTCACTCTGAAGAATTTTACGCAATAAGGCTTCGGCAGCCTCACTGTTCATATGCAGATAATTGTCGAGCTGCTTTTTCAGGATGTCTCCAATATAATTCCTGATGCTTTGGCCACCCGGTTCCATCAACTGTGATCCTAGTTTTGTTTTGGTCTGTGATTCAAAAACCGGTTCAGAAACTTTAATACTGATGGCTGCAATAAGCGATTGTTTTATATCACCCGGATCAAAATCTTTTCTGTAAAAATCCCGGATGGTTTTTACAAGCGCTTCGCGGAAAGAGGACTGGTGACTGCCACCCTGAGTAGTGTGTTGCCCGTTTACAAAGGAATAATATTCTTCACCATATTGCCTGGCACTGTGTGTAAATGCACATTCAAAATCCTCATCCTTAATCTGAATAATGGGATACATTACCGGATTGCCATTGTTTTTGCGTTGCAACAAATCAAGCAAACCATTTTTTGCCTGCATTTTCTGGCTATTGAACCAGATAGTAAGTCCATTATTGAGGAACACATAGTTCCAGAGCATCTCTTCTATGTATTCGGCAATGAAATGATAGTGACCGAAAATTTCCTCATCGGGTACAAAGCTTATCAGGGTTCCGCTGCGAAGAATGCATGGTTCTTCGGGGTGGTCTTTCTCGATAACACCCTTTGAAAAATCGACGATTTTGGTTTTACCTTCACGGATGCTCTGCGCTGTAAATTGGCTCGAAAGTGCATTTACAGCCTTTGATCCTACCCCATTTAATCCAACTGCCTTTTTAAAAACCTTGGAATCGTATTTTGCTCCCGTATTTATTTTCGAAACGCAGTCAATTACCTTACCCAGAGGAATTCCCCTGCCATAATCCCTGATGGTAACATGCTGATCTTTTATATTGACTTCGATGGTTCTGCCATTACCCATAACAAACTCATCAATTGAGTTATCGATAATCTCTTTGATTAGCACATAAATGCCATCATCCTGAGATGAACCATCGCCAAGCTTGCCGATATACATGCCCGGTCTTAGCCTGATGTGTTCTTTCCAGTCAAGGGTAATTACAGTGTCATCCGAGTATTGTCCGGGGTTACTAAAAGTGTAATCTGATTCTTCCATAGGGGTGCAAAGATATCGTAAACGCTGGAAATTATTGTCGTTTGTTGAAATCTTAAGGCTTGTGTTGAAATCTTTTCAACAAGCGGTTGGGTGTATTCTTCAAATAAGCATTTTGAATTTGAGGATATTGTATTCTTTTGCAGGAGATAACTTATAAAGGTTTCAATATCCAGGCATCAGGAAATTCAGTTTTTATTTTTTCAAGAGCTTTTTGGGCTTCTGCTTCTGAAACATAGTCTGAAACAGATATTCTGAAATTATTTCCTGAAGGTATAATCCTTGCATTTTTATATCCATGTGATCTCATGCGTGCAACTTCCTGATTGGCTTTTTCTATAGTATTCAGGCTCCCTGTTATAATGTGGTAAGTTGTCTGAACGGCCTGGCCAGTCTGTAAAATAGCCTGACTTTCTGCAGGTTTTTGATTCAGCCTTATCGAATCTGAGCCACAGGTGTAATATTCTGTAAGTGGATCATCCCCTTCGCCAAACCACACGGTGCCATAATCACCGTAGAAACCAATTCCAATCGCTTTCCACGGTTTGGCCCATTTTCCTGAGTTTAACATGTAATCGCGTGTTATTGATATGTTTTTCCATAATTCAAAAGCATCTGCCGCTCTTGCAGGTTCGCCGCCATCATAAACAATTTCCCATGCTTTTGCCTTGTATGTAGTAAGTTCTTTTGGTTTTTCATTCATGCAAATGAGCCGGTTATCATCTCTCGAATAACAGCATGATTTCCAAATGCCTTTTGTTGACCAGCTGTGTGGATTGCATCCGCCGAAATCAGGACGGTTGAATGATAAATCCATGGCATGGATGCGGGCCACATAAGAAAGTGATTTGCTGAAAGAAACAGGAGTAAGGCCATTAATGCGGCGAAGTTCTGATATAAGTTCATATAATTCTTTCTCTTCAGGATTTGCACATTGCTCCGAAACAGCATATAAGGTAAATCCCTGTGCCTGAATATTTGCAAATAAGGCATTGATTAATGAAAGAAGCAATACTAAAACTATCTTTCCCGGCATTCGGTTTTTCTATTTTGATGTAAAAATAGTAAAAAAGTGAGAATTTTGCGCAGACTGATTGATTTAGAAAGATGAGAAAATGGTAATATATGATAAAATAACTACATTAATCTGAGTTCTTTGATCAGATTACCGAGTTTAATAAAATCATCAAATGTTGGAATAAACCTGCTGAATGGTGTTGAGGTTAATTTTTTAAAGACAATATACTGATACATCATGCTTGCTGTGTAAGCAGCAGATGAGGTAATGCCGGCTCCGGTAATGCCAAGTATTGGTATCAATGTAAATCCCAGTATGAGTGTAAAAGCCAGTCCTATGCCCGAAGAAATGGTGTTGTGCCAGGGCTTGCCGCTTCCTGAAAAATAATGGCTGAACATCAGGGAAATGGCAACCGCCAGAATTCCGGCTGAGATGCTCAGAATTACTTCTCCAACATTTCTGAAATCATTTCTGAAAATAAATGCAAAAAAATCAGCCGGAAGAAGCAGTAAAACAGCAATCATCATCAATGTGAAAACCAGGGTAAATTTGATAAAATCGATGGTAATTTTGATGTTATATGCTTTATCCGTTGAATTTGAAATTTTCGAGTACTGAACCAGTGCTATACTTTTCGAAATGATCCATACGCTTTCTGAAATTTGAACCCCAATGGAAAAAATTCCAAGCGTTGCCCTGTCAAAAAACTTCTCAATGATATAATAACTCAGTCGGTAATTGAAAAGCTGAAGAATACCGGCAACCTGCACATAACTGCCAAACCTGAAGGTTTCGCGAATAATGGCAGGATTAAACAGCCTGGCTCTGGAGAAATATTTTAGAATGCCTGAAAAACTTAAAAGAAAAGCGAAGCCGAATGATAAGTACAGTGCATTAATATACAATTTTACGCCCAGGTTTTCAGAAAAATAAAACATAATTAACAGCGAAAAAAGCAGGATGGCAACCTGGGCAATGGCTGCAAAATTATACTGAGCAATTTTTTCTTTACCCAATTGTATGTTTTGGTTGATTGCAAACAGGCCTTGCAATAATGAAACAAAAAAAAGATCGGAATTAAATTCGGCAGGAGATAATTTAAACCTGATCAATATAAAACTTCCAATGGCAGAAACAAAAAGTGTCCAGGCCCAGGCCGTGAAAATAAGCTGAACAATGGGATAACGGGCAACCATATAAACCAAAACACTACCTCCAGCCAATGCAGAGAACAATTGTAATATGCTGATACCTAATATAAAAAGTGAAATAGTTCCCATGCCTTCTGCCCCCAAAGCCCTTGCAGCCACAGTAACAATCCCCAGATTAAGCAACGCTATCATCAGTCGGGCTGCGGTGGTTGATAGAATTTTTGAAAACATAGTTACGGGTTATTGCAGTATTTATGAATGAATTCTTCGCCTCATCTGATGAAGAAATGATGCCGGAGAAAATTTAAATTTTTTACTATCGAAGTACATGAAATTACCTGCAAATGATAGGGTGTGAATACCTTTATAACCTTTCGGGGGATTCAGCACATTGACCGGCTCTTCCAGAAATTCACTTTCGGTCAGTAATTTTACTTCATTAATAATGATTCTTCCGCCATAAGTGTATGAACAATCCTGTGCAGGCCGGTAGAGTTTGTTTTCGCATTCAAAAAATGGACCGGCAGGCCGTGCATTGGCAGCATTTGTTTTCACAGGATTTAGCTCATGTGGCCGAAACGGGCCTTCCAGAGTTTCTGCATGCCAGATGTGCAGTTCGCTGTTTGTAGCGTAATCAGGAGTGAAGAAAAAATACCAGTGATTCAGATGGTTGACCAAAGTGCCATCAGCGGCTTTTAGCCCGGCTATCAGCGTTTTTTCGTGCTCAAGCTTCAGGGTTTCCTGATTTAACCTATATAGTTCAACAGAGCCATGTTGTATGGATTCAGGAATGCAGTATATTTCTTTTCCGCTCTTAAAAAGAAAGGGGTAGGAGAGATGCCAGGATTCTTGAAGGCTAAGTGAAGGAGATGAAATAGTTTTGTTTTTTCCATCAAACCAGGCGGATGATATAACGGCCTTTTGAGTTTTGTAGTCGTAATCTTCAAAAAGCAAAAGTAAATTTTCATTGAGTTTTGTTACAAAACTGTCGGCAAAATACCTGTTTCTCTTGCCAGCACTTAGCCAGACAACCTCATTTGGTTTGATTTTGTACCCTTGCTGTTCAATGATATTTTCAGGCCGCGTTTCGATTATTCCCGTTTCCCAGTTTTCAGGTAAAAAGATTTCGTTTAAATGGAATGCAATTTTATTAAAGAACTGTTTCAAAATGAATTGAAACATGCTGAAGTTCTCAGGCTCCTTGTAAACAGGTGCATGTGTTTCAACGCCTTCAAGTGTGGAAGGAAATGATTTTTGCATGATTATTTCCCTGCAAACATCAAGCGGCCAGTTTGCTGAAAGTTTCAAGGCCTGATCGAGGTTGGCAGCCCACGAATGTTTTATGGTTCTGAAGTAACCTTTTCGAAGAATAACCCCACCATCCAGCGTTTCTGTGAGTCGCTGCAAAATGGAGCCAGTCAGAGGGTCATTTTTCATAATCTCATGAAAACCTGGTGGGACTCCACGGTACATTTGTTCATCGCCATGATGAAAAGACCACACACCAAATCGTGAACAGGTCAGTATTTCGCCCTTGATAATACCAAACCCAAATTTTAAAATAAAATCAGGATTGTAATCTTTAATGATTTTCAAATCTTCTAAACTGAAAAACTCACTGTATTTTCCTTTGAGTTCAGTTTTGCATCTGATAGCTGGAATTTCACCTGAAACTTCCTGTAAAGGTATGTTCCTGAATGAATCGGGTTTGAAAATATACCGGTAATACTTCCTGAAAAATAATCTTTTCCATGGATAGGAAAATATTTTGCCGATGAATCCCTTTTGTTCTTCTTCCTTTTTTTCAACAATCCATAACACATTTTCTGCCAGGCCACTTTCGATGAGAGCATAGTAACAATCAGCCTGCCATTTCTGAAGACCCTCGGGTTTTGCCATTACTGCAAACCTGATTATTTTTTCATGGCTTTCAATCATTATCATTATTTTGAAAAAATGGACTGTATAGGGCTTTCATTTTATCAATAATTGCTTGATTGCCAAATTGATCGATTACATATTTCCGCATCTTTTCCTGCGAAAACTGTCCGGAATTTTCAAGTACTTCAGATAGTTTATTTTTAAATTCAGTCAAATCTCCTTTTTGAGCAATTTTTCCCATTTCTGGCGAAATATGAAGACTGAGATCTGCAACATCTGTGGCAACTACCGGCACTCCGCAAGCCAAAGCCTCGAAGACTACTATGGCAAATGTTTCGTAATTGCTGCTCAGTGCCAGGCAGGCTGCACCCTGTAACTCTTTTACGAGTTCATCATTTTCAAGTTTTCCGGTAAAAATAATCTTTTCGGATCCCAAACCCGAATCAGTGGCGTATTGTTTTGTGATGTCAAGATCTTGACCTTCACCAATTAAAACCAACTCAATATTTTTATTTTGTTCACACAAAAGTTTAAAAGCATCGATGAGCAAAAAAAGATTTTTCGATTTTTCGTCGAAACAGGTTATGCTGACAATTTTTTTTATACCGTTTGTTTTCTGATGGGCCGGAATAAATAATTCAGTGTCAACAAGGTTTGGTAATATTGTCGGGTCGAAGATCAGCCCGCAATTTTTCATAGCTGAAGCCAGACTTTCAGAGACTACCGTTACTTTTCCGGCATAATTCAAAACCAACTTAGTCAGAAAATGTCTCATGACTCCCCGGTATTGCATGTTTTCGGGGTAATACCTTGACCAGTGCTCAGTTATGAGGTATGGTACCCTGTATCTTAATCCGCACAGAAAAGCTAAAACTGCTGTCCTGGTAAGCACATGTGCGTGAATAAGATCAGGGTTCCCTTTAAGTTTGTTAACTTGTTTCAAAGCTTTGTACCATGCCCTGGTTTGTCTGAAAATTCCCGGAATTCCTGAGATATTTTTATAGGCAACAATTACCTCCAAAAGATTACCTTCTTTGGCAACCCTGACTTCATAAATTTTATTACTGTTCTTTGTTTTTGATGGACAGGCATAGGCCACACTCACCCTGTAACCGGCTTTAATGGCTGCTTTCGCGTGTTTGAAAACAAACAATCCCAGCATTGGATCTTCTTTGGAAGGATACCAGCGCGGAATGTAAAGCAAATGAGGAATTGCCATGTATGACTGTAGGTTTGATGCGCAAATTTAAGAAATACAGCAGATCAGGAGATTAATAAACGACCTTTTTGAAATTTAGTATGCCGGATAGCTCTTCCAGATTATTCAGGATAAGATTACCAGAGGACTGAAGTTTTTGTTTTGACTGATGTCCGTTTGCAATTAATATGCACTGAACTCCGGCTTCATCAGCAACATGCGCATCGTGAAGGGTGTCACCAATCAGACAGGTTTCTTCAGGGTTGAAACCGGTAACTTTCAAGGCCTGAAGTGCAAGATGTGATTTGCCTGCAGCCATATGGTTGTCAATTCCAAAGATGAACTCAAAATATTTATCAATTTGAAGGGCTTTTGCCAGTTTATTGAGTTCGGAACTTTCCATAGCTGACAGAATAATTTGCCTGTAACCTGCCTGATGTGTTGCAGAAAGTAGTTCTGATGCATTTTCATGGAGCGGGCTTTTTTTGACTCCGCTCAGGTAAAGTTCCATAAACTCCATGGCCACTTTTTCATAAGGTTCCTTTTGGAAATCGAAACCTGCAAGGGTGTAATAATCCTGAACCGGAAACGTAAATATGTCCAGGTAAGATTCAGCAGTTAATGTATTCAAACCCCGGGTTTTAAGCAATTGGTTAATGGATGAAACACATAATCCCAGGTCATTCAAAAGCGTACCGTTAAAGTCCCAGATCAGATTTTTAATGAGGCTTGAGTTTATGTTGACTGAATTAGTTTTCATTTTTGAGTATTTCGAATTTATTATTATTTTCAATCGTAACAAAGCCCTCGTTTTTTCGCTGGGCTTCGCTGAGTGTATCCATGCCAAAATTTTGTTTGTATTCTTTTGTAATGATCAGATAATCAAGGCCTGTGCTATCGGCATACCTCAACAAATAACTGCCGTGCAGAGGGATGCCTGTTTTATGAATGTCAGCGTAACTCAAGTCTCCCTGGATGCGGTTAAAATGCCCGATCTCATTAAAAATATAATTCATTGGTGCCAGCACGTTAAGTTTCTCTGTTCCGGATCCAATGAATTTTTCAGAAATGGTCCTGTTTGCATCCGGATCGAACTTATTGCTGCAGGTTTTTACATTCCATACAGTTTGCACAATGATGTAAAGAAAAAGAAAACCAACGGCCCAGTAGGCAACCGGAGTTTTACGAAGTCTTATGATGCCTGCTTCTGTTTCACTCTCAATGGCAACACCTGCAAATCCTCTGCTCATAACAATAAACATGAAAGGCAGATAAAGTATCAGGTATTTTGATGTGGAATGGACTGCCAGTGTAGAAAGTGAAATGATCAGCAAAGCAAGATAAATGAGCAGGTCTTTTGGCAGTTTCAGCTTTTTGAATGCAACAATCAATAAAAATAAAAAAAGAAGGGTCAGGCTGATTTCTTTTGGGCTGTGAAAGAAACGCATCTGCTCCCTGAAAGGTTTTTCCATAATCCAGAGCCAGTCGGGCAACATGCCGGTGTTATGAAGAGCCGGGGCATCTTTAATCTGATAAAGCCAGTATTCAAAATTGAATTCACGGGTGAAATCATAAAAGTATACTGCAAAAGTGGGTATTGCCGAAAGTCCGAATATTATTGCTTGTAAAGGTTTCCTTTTGATCAACAACAAAAGGCCACCGGCTGAAATATAAATCAATCCGTTGAGGTGAGTGGCTCCGGAAAGTCCGGCCAACAGTCCGCTTATAATTATCCATTTATAATGAAAGGATTCTGAAATACCACGCTCCAGGCAAATAAAAGAGATAAATCCAAGAGTCATCACAATTATTTCGGGACGATAAACGAACGAGTATTGAAAAATAAATGCATTTACGGCAACGAGCAAAAACGAAATCAATAAGGCCGGTTGACCTGAGTACCTTTTCTGATATTTATAGAAAACGAAAAGAAAAATAATCAATCCAAAAAGACTTACACTTTTAAGTGTAAAAAGTGAAAATCCGAAAAGGCTGACAAATGAAGCACCCAAAAGGGTAAAAAACTTGTGATGGACAATATGCAGGATGTGCTGATTGGTTATTCCATGCATCAGTTCTGACTTTACATAACCTTTCTGGGCCATCCAGTAGGCATGTTCGCCTATCCAGGCATCATCAATATCAGGTTGCCGCTGCCAAAGGCTGTATGCAAACAGCAGGGTGGTAAGAATTAAAGTATATTTAATGAAGTTGTTCAGCTTCATGAAATTGCTGTTGAAAATGCGGTTGGAAATTCATTGCGCAAAGGTATGTCTTTTTGCAGCACCTGTATATTTTATTGAAATTGCGTTGAAGTAGTTTTTATCTTTGCAAAAATCAATTGAAATCATGATACAACGTGTTCAAAGCCTTTACCTGTTTGTTGCTGCAGCAGCCCTTGTTGCAATTTATTTCTTTCCGCTTGCCAGTTTTTTTTCTGATCTGGCTTATTATAAGTTTTATATGCTGAAATTGTCAACTCCGGTTCCTGATGCAGCTGGATCTATCAACGAAAACCTTGTGCTTCCGCTTGGTATTTTTAATGGACTTTTAGCTGTTGTGGTATTCATCGCAATTTTTCTCTTCAAAAACCGTCGTTTTCAATCCAAAATTGTGAAGCTGGGAATTTTAATGAATGTAATTCTGGTCGGACTTATTTTCTTTGTTTTTGCCCCACTTATTGGCAGGAGTTTAAACGCTGTGGCAGATTATTCGAAGGATTCCGGCATTTACTTCACACTGGTTTCACTGGTCATGTTGATTCTGGCTAACCGGAGCATTCAGAAAGATGAAAAAATGGTTCGGGCGGCTGACCGGCTCAGATAATCATTCCTGTTTTGGGTAATTCCTGGATTTCCAAATCCCTGATATCTTCGCCATCTATCACAAACCTGATCATGGTTGCAATTGTATGCATTCCGTATTTTCCTGCCGCCCCCGGGTTTATATGCAAAAGGTTATTTTTCTTATCGTTTATCACTTTCAGGATGTGCGAATGCCCTGAAATGAATAACCTGGGTTTGATTTCTTTAATGAGTAATTTTGCTTCAGGGCTATACCTGCCCGGATAACCTCCGATATGGATCATAAAGACTTTAACACCTTCGCACATAAATTCCTGGTAAAGCGGATAGAATGCCCGTATTTCCTGCCCATCAATGTTTCCATAAACGGCTTTCAGGGGTTTAATTCCTGCAAGTGCTTTTGCGGTTTCCAGATTCCCTATGTCGCCGGCATGCCAAATTTCATCGCAACCGGCAAAAAATTCATAGGCCTTTTTTGGGACATGTCCATGGGTATCTGACAGTAAACCTATTTTCTTCATATTTCCAGAGTTTTGTTTGTAGTTGATAATTTTCCAGATGCTGCGTCAGATCCGGAATCAATCCAACCTGAACTCCGGGTTAAGTGTGTAATAAACTCCCGATTCAGAATAATTTACCTTTATGATGTCAAGAATTATGAAATCGGCAAGTATATGTTCACAACGAGGCAAGGAGTATCCCGATATTTTTTTAAATGCTGAAAGTGTTATTCGTTTATGCACTTCGAGATATGCGAGTAGCGTGCGTTCAGCTGTTTTATACTCAATATAAACACCTTTAGGGTCTTTCTTTTTTCTCCATACTTTCCTGATTACTCCGTTTGCCGGAAAATTTTTGTCGCCCACACGCACATACACCCTGTATTTACCTTCTTTGTCAGGAGCTGAGTGCGGAGCATGTATACTTTTTGGAATTATTATCTCCAGCACCGTTTTTCCTCCTTCTTCCCACTCTTTCATGTCGAAAAACACCTCAGGTTTGCAATAAAGATTTGCTCCGGCTTCAATCATATAATATTCTTCATCAGACCTGACACCAGCAATAACACCGTTATCCTTAACACCAAGCAGCAATCGTCCCCCATCAGTATTTGCAAATGCGGCCAGTGAACGGGCAATCTTTTTCGAGTCGGTTACCCCAAACTTGAAATCGAGCTGCTGATGTTCCCCCTCACTGATGAGTTTCGAAATGTGGCCAGGCATACTTTTGTCTTTTATTTTTCTTGTTTATCTGTCAGAGCAATCAACAGGTTCGACTTATTAATCACATGAAATAATTTAATTAAATTGCCTTCAGAACTTTGACATCAATTCATTCATTGCATTTTTATGAACCAGAAAGTTCATCATTTTCAACTTTATATAATCTTCATGAAAGAAATAATAACCGAAATTAATATTCTTATCAGGTCCTCCGTTTCTGGATCCTGCTCCCGAATCTTTTAGAAGATACCATGTTGTGCCGTCTAATTCACGATAACCTATTACGTGCATGCCATGGTCATCGGTAGTTGTACCATTACTAAAGCGAAACTGACGTGCATTCTCATCAATTGCCACCGAAGGAATATCGAAAGAAGGTATCAGGGCTGCATTTGCTTCGCGTGCCAGAAATCCGGCTTCTGATACATCGCCGGCCAAAGCCACAGTTAGTCCGTTTTTCAGGGCTTTCTTCAGAATTTTCATAAAATCATCGAGCGGTATATTGTAATAGGTCTTATCGTGCCACCAGTTATCGGGCACTTCAAATTCTACCAGCTTCCAGTAAGGCTGTTGCATGATTGAAAGTACATCAACATATTCATCAGGATTTATTCTGGCAACATCTTTAAGGTATTGCTGGGGAGAATATTGTTTTCCGTTGATTGTTATTATTGCAGGCGGTGTGCCGATATAATGATGCATGATACTTTTAACTGTGGAAACCACTGTGGCCTCGTCCCAGGCATTTCTTGATTTTACGCCATCGAGATAATTTCTGATCTCTTCAAACATTTTATCATGAGAATGGAATTCTTGCCCTTCCTGTAATCCACTGTATGCCGAATAGGGTAGAATGCCATATTTTTTCATGTTTTTGATAACGGCATTCAGTTCAGAACCTTCGCCAATATAAATATTTCCGCGCCTGGCAACAAAGAGTTCAGCCCTTTCAATGTATTCACAATAAGCAATATACATTTCCGAAAGTTTGATTTCCTGGCGGGTCAACCGATAGATTTCCGATTCAAGCATCGAAATGGCGCTATAGCTCCAGCAGGTATTGGTATTGCCCTGCGAAACCGGAGGAAGATGCCACATTGTTGTGAATTCATTCTTGTTGTCAGGAATAATAAGCCCTTTGGGATTTAGTTTGAAAGTTGACACAGTTTCAGGCTTAAGATTTTGAATTTCAAATTTTTCAACTCCTTTAAGTATGGTGTTTTGATAATAACCCGGCTCATATGAAATGAACTTTCCTGAATTATTTTCGGGTTGCTGGGCAAATAATTGAATGGTAAATAAAAAAAATGCTGATAATGAAATGAGTTTTTTCATTTTTATTGAGTTTAAAATAAGTATACAAACTCCAGACCGTAAAGCTAATCGGTTTTAATAAAAATCCCGCCATTCCCGTGTCGATCAGGAAAGCGGGATTTTTATTTTTCAAGGACTCAGATGATTTCGATATTGTTTTTGGCAGTGATTTTTTCGCAATAATGACACTGTAGTCTTAAATCATCCTTATCGATTACCTTAAATCGGGTGTCAACATTCTGACTGTTGGTAATACAATTCGGATTAACACACTTAACAAGTTTATGAATCTCCTCAGGAATCACAACCTGCCTTTTTTCAATTACCTTATAATTTTTGATAATGATCAGAGTTGCTGTAGGCGCAATAAGTGCAATTTTGTCAATTTCTGCTCTTTTGAAGAACTTGCCACTCACTTTAATGATGCCCTTCCTTACGTATTTGCGGCTCTCGAGGTTAAAACCAACCGTTACCTGGGTTCCGGTAGCTTCCAGGTTCAGTATCCTTACAACCCTGAAAACAACTCCGGCAGGAATATGGTCGATTACGGTTCCATTTTCGATAGCTGATACAACCAGCTCTTTTCTTATATTTTCGTTTTCCATTTTAATAGAATCTTTAATAGATTTTAATTATTTCACACCCAAAATCAAAGAAAGCAATGCCTGCCTGACATAAACTCCATTGAGTGCCTGCTGAAAATAGTAAGCCTGTGGAGTTGAATCAACATCCTCTGTAATTTCATTCACCCTTGGCAAGGGATGCAGAACCCTCATGTTGTCTTTGCAGCCTTCCATCATATTGGCAGTTAAAATGTAGGCATTCTTGACTTTTTCATATTCTATTGGATCAGAAAAACGTTCCTTTTGTATCCTGGTCATGTATATGATATCAGCTACTTTCATAACATCAGCCAGCTCTGTGTATTGATAATATTCAAGATTGCTGTTTTTGATGTGCATTTTTACGTAGCTTGGCAGTTTTAGTTCAGTAGGTGAAACCAGGTGGAAAGTTGTATTGAAATTACACAAAGCCATCACATTGGAATGCACGGTTCGTCCGTATTTCAGGTCTCCTACGAACGCCACATTCAGCCCATCGAGTTTGCCCTGGGTTTTTCTGATAGAATAGAGGTCGAGCAAACATTGCGTTGGATGCTGGTTCCCACCATCTCCTGCATTTATAATGGGGACACTCGATACTTCGCTGGCAAATCGGGCACTGCCTTCGCGCGGATGGCGCATTACAATCAGGTCGCTGTAATTGGCTACAGTAAGGATGGTATCTTTAAGCGATTCACCTTTTACAACACTTGAATTGGAAGCATCAGAAAATCCGATTACTTTGGCCCCAAGCCTTGATGCAGCACTTTCAAAACTGAGGCGTGTTCGGGTCGAAGGTTCAAAAAACAGGGTAGCAACCACAAAATCTTCAAGGATCTTTTGGGTGGGTTGTTTCTCAAATTCTTCAGCCAGGTTAAGAATTCTGATATACTCATCTTTGGTGAAATCGGTGATAGATACAAAGCTCCGGTTTTTCATATTTTCTGTCTCGGGTTGGTTTTCAGTTTACAAAAATAATTATCCCTTAATGTTTTTGACCTCATTGTTAATAAAAGATCAAAAAAAAACCCGCCATGCGGCGGGGCTTAGATTATTTGACCAGGTTGTGTTTTTTAACAAAATCACTCAGAATGCCGGTAAGATTGGGGCTTCCTATCTCCTGAAGTTCATAGCCTACTTTAACGGTAGGCTTTTTGATTTTTAAAATCCTGCTTAAATCAATCGGGGTGGCAATCACCACTGCATCGCAAGGTGTGTTTTCGATGGTTTTTTCAAGGTCTCTGACCTGCTCATCGCCGTATCCCATAGCTGGAAGCAGGGTTCCGATATTCGGATAAATGCGGAAAGTTTCGCTGAGTTTACCCACTGTATATGGACGAGGATCAACAAGTTCAGCAGCTCCGTATTTTAAGGCAGCAACAACTCCGGCGCCAATTTTCATTTCGCCATGAGTGAGAGTAGGCCCATCTTCAATAACCAAAACCCTTTTACCCCTGATGAGTTCAGGTTTGTCAACCGCAAGGGGTGAAGCACCATCAACAATAATAGCTGTTGGGTTTATTTTTGCAAGGTTTGCACGCACTGCATTTATATTGTCAAGGCTGGCAGAGTCAATTTTATTGATAACAATAACATCTGACATGCGGGCAACAACTTCTCCCGGATAATAGCTTACTTCAGCACCCGGACGAAGGGGGTCGGCAACACCAATCATCAGGTCGGATTTGTAGAACGGGAAGTCATTGTTTCCGCCGTCCCAGAGTATAACATCACATCCATCAGGATCTTTTTCGGCTTCGCGCAGTATGGCTTCATAATCTACACCAGAATAAATCACATTTCCACGAACAACATGGGGTTCGTATTCTTCCATCTCTTCAATGGTACATTTATGTTTTTTCAGATCTTCAACGGTAGCAAACCTTTGAACTTTTTGTGCATTCAAATCGCCATAAGGCATCGGATGGCGAATGGCAACAACCTTAAGTCCAAGTTCCATTAGAATTTCAATGATGCGGCGGCTGGTTTGGCTTTTTCCACAACCGGTGCGGGTAGCTCCGACAGCAATTAATGGTTTGGTACTGGAAACCATGGTATCTCTGGGCCCCAACAGCATGAAATTGGCTCCTGCTGCATTCACAATTGCACTGATGTTCATTACCCGTGGGTAAGGAACATCGCTGTATGAGAATACACAATCATCTACTTTCAGGTCTTTGATGAGTTTTGGAAGATCTTCCTGAGCGTAAATGGGTATGCCGGCAGGATAAAGATCTTCGCCTGCCAGCTCTTTGGGGTATTTACGGCCATCAATATCAGGAATCTGTGCTGCTGTGAAAGCGACAACATTGTAGTTTGCGTTTCCGCGGAAATAAGTGTTAAAATTGTGGAAGTCCCTTCCGGCGGCTCCGATGATGATTACATTTTTTTTCATTGTATTGGTTTTTGTATAGTTAATTGAGTGAAATAGTTGCTGTTTTGGCGTATTTCAGCTCTTTTACGGGCCCGGGCAGACTGGCGTCTGCTTGTGAACCATTACCGGCAACCTGCCGCAAAAAAACCACTGCAAATATAAAGGTTTAAGTTTCACTGCCAAAATAGTGCGGAGATATTTTTAGGCAATAAGTATATTCATAAACAGAGTGGGATAATCCGGATTGAGATATTTTTTATTATTTCAATGGCCAGTTTTATATTCTTGATACATCCGGATTTTAAAATTCCAACTTCATCTGTCAGGTGTTTCCATTTTTGAATGCTGCAATACGTTTCCTCAATGATTCATTTTTTAATATTAATGGAGAAAAGTTAAATTATCCTTCTCTTTTTTAGAATGTTAGATTTTTATGGATTGGAAATTGAATTTAGCAATATCTATTTAGATTAAATTGAAATTATAATTCAGAATAGCTTGAAATCAATGAGATAAGTATTGTATTTTTTTTTCTTGTAAATTGTGAATAATATATGGATATCTTTACATACATAAATAAGTAAATATAACTATATGCCACAACAAATAAAACGTCTAATTGTCGCATTTGCGTTTTTCATTTTACTGTTTCTGGTTTTAAGGCAAGTGTTAAAACCCTCATCCTTCGGTGATTTAGGACATTATCGAGCCGATGCTATTCAGGAAAACATAGATAGCGAATTGCATTATGCTGGTATTGATAACTGCTCAAAATGCCATGAAGATATACATATGGATAAAGCTATTGGATTTCATGCAAATCTTAATTGCGAAGTTTGCCATGGACCTGGTATGAAGCACGTACTTTATGCTGGTAATTTCACTGATAGACAATTGCCCGACTCATTGTTGCTGTATAAGCCAGTTGGCAGGAGCGATTGTGCTGTTTGTCATCAGGTAAATGCTGCCCGTATAAAGATATTGTTTGATACCATTGATAATTCAATGATCAGGCAGATAGATGCTATGACGCATAATCCTGTAAATAAAAGAACGAATGAAAAGTTGAATTGTATCGATTGTCACAATCCTCATCAACCATGAAAATAGACAAAACAAAATTATCCAGAAGGGATTTCTTCAAAGCAGGAACAATCATTGTTGGTGGAATTGCTGTTTCATCAACTTTTATCCCGTTTGACGGACTACTGTTTGCTATTGAACGGCCTAAAGGGAAAGGTAAATGGTATGGAATTGGCATTGATATAAATAAATGTATTGGTTGCGGAAAATGCGCCAAAGCATGTAAAATTGAGAATAATGTCCTCGATGAACCTTTCTATTTTCGTTCGTGGGTTGAGCAATACACGATAAAAATGGATGGGTCAATCCTGGTAGAATCGCCCAACGGGGGAATAGACGGTTTTAAGCAATCTGTGCCGGATGAAGAGATTTTCAAATCTTTTTTTGTACCAAAAATGTGCAACCACTGTGCCAAATCGCCTTGCGTGCAGGTTTGTCCCGTAGGTGCTACATTTGAAACTCCCGAAGGAATCGTTTTAGTGGATGAGACCTACTGCATTGGATGCAGATATTGCGTTCAGGCATGCCCTTACGGATGCCGGTATATTGACCCTGGAAAAGGAACTGTTGACAAATGCACTTTATGTATTCACAGGCTGGATAAAGGAATGCAGCCTGCTTGCTTTGAGATTTGTCCGACAGAGGCCAGGATTTTCGGCGATTTAAATGATCCCAAAAGCAAGGTGAATGAATTTCTGAAAAATCATACCTGTATGGTTATTAAACCTCACCTGAATACAGATTCAAAATTATTCTATAACGCTTTAAGCTCTGAGGTAAGATAATATGGAACAACATATTCAGAATCTATACGAAGTTCTTTCACAGGTAGAAGGATTTGTTTATCCAAATGAAATTGAACTTAACTGGAGTATTCTCATTGTACTTTATCCTTTTATAACAGGATTGGTTGCTGGAGCATTTATCCTTGCGTCACTTGAAAGAATATTCAAAGTGCGTATACTCAAACCAACTTATGGCATCGCATTGCTTACTGCACTTTCTTTCATGCTGGTTGCTACAATGCCTCTGATCAGCCATCTGGGTAAACCATTCAGGGCTTACGAAATCATGATTACACCGCATTTGAGCTCAGCCATGGCAATTTTTGGTTTTGTGTATTTATGGTATCTGATGGTTGTTCTGCTACTCGAGATTTGGTTTGATTATCGACGCGATATGATCTTATGGGCGAATGAATCAAAAGGGGTTAAGCGGTTTTTGTACAGGGCTTTATCTTTGTGGACTACCGATATTTCTCCCAAAGCAATTGCATTGGATAACAAGATAGGGTACATTGTTACTGTAATTGGTGTCCCATCTGCGTTTTTATTGCATGGATATGTAGGGTTTATTTTTGGATCCATCAAAGCAAATCCTTGGTGGTCAACAGTACTCATGCCAATAATTTTCCTCTTTTCTGCAATAGTTTCAGGTATTGCACTCGTAATGCTTATTTATATTATAGTTTCTAAGGTTCGCAAAGTAAAACTTAATATGGCATGTCTTGATATGATTGCTATGTATCTGTTTTATATTCTGTTGATCGATTTTGTACTTGAAGGATTGGATCAGATACATCGTATTTACGAAGCAGAAGAATCCTTTGAAGTCCTGCATAAACTGGTGTTCGGAAAGCTTTTCTTTACATTATTCATTATGCAGGGATTGCTGGGAACAATCGTTCCATTGATTACTCTTGGAATCTTCCAGTTTTACAAACCTAAAGAAAATATAAGAAAAGTAATTTATCTTATAGTTCCAGTTCTGATTCTCATCGGGGTTTTCTTTATGCGCTGGAATGTGGTAATCGGTGGACAACTATTCTCGAAAAGCTTTTATGGATACACTAGTTTCAAGATCGGACTGATTGGCCCTGAAGGATATTTAATGGCTGCTTTCTGGTTGATTGTGCCACTGCTGATCCTGGCGTTTCTTCTGTGGCTTTTACCACCCTGGAAAAAGAAAGACGAACAGTCTGAAATCCAGTCTGCCTGATACTTATTGAATACAATAGCCTGTTTATTGCCTTTAATTGCAAAAGTGTTATACTTTAGATCAGATTCTTTAATAAGCAAATGAAAATTATTGAATGAATTATCATTTTGCTGATGTAGCGTGCATTTACTTTTCTCTGTTTTTATTCACGATTTAAAGCAAAAGAAATATGATGAATTCTGAAAATTTGAATATTGACGGCCTTGAAAATGTTGTTAAACGACTGGAATCAATTGAAGAGCGGATCGCATTATTAGAATCCAGCAATGCGCAAATCAGACATGCTTTAAGTCCTAGCAGAAAAGTTGCCGGCGAGGATGACTCTGAATTCATCGATCTAAAATTATCGATAAGCGCTCCATTTGAAACAAAAATTGGCGAATATGGCTTGGCCTGGCTGGGAAATATTGTGCTGTTTTTTGCTATTATCTTTCTCTGGCAATATTTTAACGATGCCGGAAAGCCTTTGATTTCAGCCATTGTGGGTGCCCTGAGTGTGATAGGTGTATTTGTAATGTCATTTTCTTTTCGAAAGAATTTTTCTTACCTGTCGTCCATTTTCAATCTTTTCGGATACATTATTTTATTCTATATAATTCTGCGGCTACACTATTTTACTCAAAATCCATTTCTGAATAATCAGGTCTTAGCAACATTTCTATTACTGATTATGTGTGGGGTGCAACTCTACTTTGCAATCAGGAATCAATCACAGATTTTAGCAGGACTGGCATTTATCTTTTTGCTAATTACAGCTTTCGTAAGCAACCAGACACACGGTTTCTTTCTGATTGTAATTGCGACAAACGGGTTGGTTTTATATACTTTCTGGAAATACAATTGGTGGAAGGCAATGATTATTATTTTATGCTTAAGTTTTCTTACATTTCTGGTCTGGATACTTAAAAATCCGGTGTCGCTGATTAAAACGCCCGGCGACCTGACTTACCACTATGCATTCATTTATTTCTCTGTTACAACAGCTTTTTATTCTCTTTTGGCTTTACGAAAACCAAATGGTGGCTTTCCGGAAAATGTCATATTATCGACCATTCTGTTGGCCGGCAATGCATATTCAATATTACTGCTAACATTGGTAATCATGCATTTCCCTGGTTCATTTGTACCCTTCTTCATTGCAATTTCTATTTTCTGCATTACCTATTCTGTAATATTAAAAATATACTCACCCTGGAAATATTCACCGGCTCTTTTTGCATTATTTGGATTTGTCTCAATCAGCTTGTCTGTTTTTGGTATCTATCATTTTCCCGATTCCTTCTTATTACTAATTTGCCAGAGTTTTCTCGTTCTGGCTATAGCGCTATGGTACAGGTCACAGATTATAACCCTTATGAATACGTTTCTATTGCTTGCGCTGATATTATTGTATTACAAAATCTCAGGCAATTTGCAGGCAGTTAACTTTTCAATACCTGTAGTGGCATTTTTATCAGCAAGGATTATAAACTGGCAAAAAGAAAGATTAAATATTAAAACTGATTTCATTCGTAATATTTACCTGTTTATATTATTTTTCTCGGCTCTTTATGCTACTTACCACGGTTTACCAAAGCAGTATATAACTGTTTCGTGGCTATGTCTTGCCGGTATCTATTTTGGGTTAAGTATTCTTGTTAAAAGCATTAAATATCGTTGGATGGCAATGGCAAATATTTTGGTTGCAGCATTCTACTTATTTCTGATCGATTTGGCCAATATTGAACTTGTTTACAGGATATTAATATTTCTTGCTTTCGCAATCACAACCATTATTATATCAACTTATTATGTGAAAAAACTGAAGTATAATGGTAATGACAAGTCAACCGACGATGCTACAGATGGCATTGAAAATAAGGGCCAAATTTAATATAACGGACTCCATGGGGTAAAATTGGCTCTTAGCTTCCGCGATAACTATTCTCTGTAGAGTTAGGTATTGAGAATTCCTGATGGTTTATTGACGTTTAATCATAATGATTAATTCGGGAATTTGGCTGTTTTTCAGGACAATTCGGTACAATAATGTTTTGTTGAAAAATCCTGTAATTTTGCCCTACGAACAATCAGCCGTTTTATGATCGATAAAATACTAACTTCCACAGCAAGTGAAGCTGTCCGGTTTCTTTTTAATGTTCCCATTGACCCTTCGCTTCTGGCGGTGCAACGGACAATTCCCGCATTCAGAAATCAGGGGGATTTCTCAATGGTTGTTTTCCCATTGCTGAAAATTTCCCGCAAATCGCCTGAAGAGACAGCAACCATGATTGGCAATGAGATACTTGCAAACATGCCTGAAGCCGAGAGTTTCGGAGTGGTCAAGGGCTATCTGAACATCAGGATAAAGCCGGAATACTGGATGCAGTTCCTGTCTGAAAACCAAAATAAGTTGTCTTATGGAATAACAGAAACGGCCTCCGGCAACCCTGTTGTGGTTGAATATTCCTCACCTAACACCAATAAACCGCTTCACCTCGGGCATGTGCGCAACAACCTGCTGGGTTATTCGGTTTCTCAACTGCTTAAAGCTAACGGAAAGAATGTTGTTAAAGTCAATTTGGTAAATGACCGGGGCATACACATCTGCAAATCAATGCTTGCATGGAAGCTTTCAGGCAAAGATGAAACACCCCTATCAACCGGGAAAAAGGGAGATAAACTGGTAGGTGATTATTATGTGTTATTCGATAAGTTATATAAAGCAGAAATTCAGGACCTTATGGCTTCGGGTAAAACCAAAGACGAAGCAGAAGCCGCCTCTGTTCTTATGGCACAAGCCCGCGAAATGCTTCTAAAATGGGAAGCTCGTGACGAAGATACCCTTAAGTTGTGGAATATGATGAACGGTTGGGTTTATGATGGTTTTGATGTCACTTACAAACGACTTGGAGTTAATTTTGATAAAATATATTACGAATCGCAGACTTATCTGCTGGGAAAAGAAATCATAGAAGAAGGTCTTAAATCAGGGATTTTATTTCGAAAGGAGGACAATTCAGTATGGATTGACTTAACCACCGAAGGCCTTGATGAAAAATTATTGCTGAGAAGTGATGGTACATCAGTTTATATGACTCAGGATTTGGGAACAGCCCAACTCCGGGCAAATGATTTTACGCCCGATAGCCTGGTCTATGTGGTTGGAAATGAGCAAAATTATCATTTCGAAGTGCTGAAACATATTCTTTTTAAACTTGGCAGGCCATGGGCTGAACACATTTACCATCTTTCATACGGAATGGTAGAATTGCCCGAAGGTAAAATGAAATCGCGCGAAGGGACTGTGGTTGATGCAGATGACCTGATGGATGAAATGATATCAACAGCGCGCTCAATGACAAAGGAATTGGGGAAAATTGAAGATTTTGACTCTGAGGAAGCTCAGAAACTCTATTGGATTGTGGGTATGGGCGCATTAAAGTACTTTATCCTGAAAGTGGATCCTAAAAAGAATATGCTTTTCAATCCATCCGAAAGCATTGATTTCAATGGCAACACCGGGCCTTTTATTCAATATACCTATGCAAGGATAAAATCAGTTCTTCGAAAAGCAGAAGCAGAATTGAAAGTGGATACTGACTTTGTTGTCGATGGATTTCATGCAAAAGAATCAGACCTGATTCATTCTTTATATGAATTTCCTGCGGTGGTTAAACAGGCTGCCGAAGCTTTAAGCCCGGCTGTTATGGCCAATTATCTTTTTGAACTAGCAAAAGAATACAACACATTTTATCATGAACTTACCATTTTAAAGGAAGAAGACGAAGCAAAAAAGGCTTCGCGACTGGCAATTTCATCACTGGCTGCTATAGTAATTAAAAATGGAATGCAAATGCTGGGAATTGAAGTGCCTGAAAGAATGTAGAAAACCAGATCAATATGAATACTGATCTGTTCAAAAACAATCCTGAGCATTAAATTTCTACCTGCTTTGGAGTTTTTAGCTGCTGGAGAATAGTTTTAAAATCTTAAAAGTTACTTATAACGTCAAAAATGGCTGTTTCAGCGATGAAAACAGCCATTTAATCAGGGATTGGGGAGGGATGGTTATCCTAAACCGACAAAATCAATTGTCATTCAGGCACTACTACACTATATGACAATCGAAACATGATTTACCCCTATTCAGGATAAAAAAAACTGCTCATGGAAGGAGCAGTTTTTTTGTGCGTCAGGCATGTATATCAGCTATAGGGTGCAAGTCCCGAACACGCTTCACAGTAAGGAGTGTTAGCCAAGAGCAAGGGTGTCCATCGCGAGATGGAATCTGAAGGAAGCTGGCGG
>JAHYJC010000085.1 GCA_019429275.1 Lentimicrobium sp.
CAGACGGTAATAAGAAGGCAACAAAATTGGAATTAAAGCATAAATTGCCGTTCACTTTAGTGAACGGATTTATAGAATGCAGATAACTAAAGGGTTTCAACCCCATATTTAAATATATAAAGATATTTGCAAAGTGCCTAATTCAATAAATTTATTAATTATGATTGCTTTCTCGGCTACTTGTTTTAGCCAGGAAAGTTCTATTAAAGGCTCGATTAACGGGATTAAAAATGCCGACCTTCAAATAATGGTTTTGCCTCTTAAATTAGTTCTACTTTGACACATTTATAAATTCGTTTTTATAATATCGATTAATATTTTTTTGTCTTCGTAAGTGCCTGAAAAACATTAATTCAATCATATCCTCATCTGTCCATGTCTGAGAAAGTTTGAAACAGAGCCATTCCCTTATGTCTGCTGCCGAGAGTAACGGCAAGTCATCGAAACAAAGTAATTTTTCTTTCAGAAAGAAACTCGAAACCATAATATTCAATGCCACCTGATGTTGCCATGCCTGCCATTTTCGGGTTTGAAACTGGTCCATTCCCAGCACATACTTGCTTTCTTTGATGCAATGTTCTACAAAAAACCTTTGGGCCTGCATATAAGCCAGGGCTTTTTCGGTGTTTTGGACCAGATTGGCATTAGTAAAAGAGTATTTTATTTCTTCCCCTTTCTTTGTTTTGGTCTTTCTGATGACCAGTAGCCTTTTCTCAAAACTACGACGGGTTTTGTTCAGTACAAATACCGGGCAAAAATGGTACATGCCTTTCAGTTTGCCCTTTGCCGTATTACGCACTTTTATCTCTTCCCAGTCTTCTTTCTCAAGAGCTTTGCAGTATTCATCAACCCGGAATGATGGCTGGTTTGGCTTTTCAATTTGTGGCTTTCTCCCCGCGTTTCCTTTTTTCGGTGGGACATGCCACTGCGGCTTTTCTAAAAATACAGGCTGGTCACGGTGTACATCCAGCATATATAAACATCCCAGGCCGTCTAATTTATCTGCCAGTTCCGCATCGTTGCCATACAAACCATCTGCGCCTACAAAATCAAATTCAAGTCCGAGTTGCAGTTGGTGCTGTACAATATCGAAGGCCAGTTCTGCCTTGGTTTTGAAAACCCTGTTTCCGTTAGGGATTTTGGCCTCGTCGCAACGCCTGTTATCGGTGCACCAATCCTGGGGAAGGTACAAACGTGCATCGACCATTGAAGCAAAATCCCCATTGCTCAGGCACGCCATTACTGCAACCTGGCTGTTGGCTGTTTTCCCAACATTTCCGCAGTACTGCCATCCAACGCCAACACTCTTGTCCCCTTTCTTAACCGTACCGGTTTCATCTATAATGAGCCCGGTAAGTTTCCGTTTAGGGAGCGCCTGGCTGGTTTCCATGGCTGACTTGTCAATTACTGCACGTGCATCCCAGTTGGAATCAGAAATAAAATGTTGCATCCGGTAATAGTCCATGTCATGGTGAGATTCGCATATCCTTTCGATGTTTCTCTCCCTGCTCAGAAAAATTCCTTTGGTATATTTTTCAGCCTTATCAAAGAACTTTTTTGTCTTATTCTTGAAAAAACACTGATAATCAGACAAATAATCATCCAGCCGCTGAAGGACGGCCTTCAGTGTTTCTCCATAATCTTTACTATTTTTACGATGTGTTAAACATATTAACGAACGGTTTGTTTGTTTCTCGATCTCGAATCTAAAATACTAAAATACAGCAAATTAATTAAATAAAATTTTGTGTTTTTATCAACAATAATTGTTAATTTCTTTAATCTGTCAAAGTAGAATTAGTATGATGCATTATTAAAGAATATTTTTAATTGTAGTATTCATATTTAAGTTTAGCATTCGTTTTTGAGCTACCTGCCCCTCGAAATTCTTCAAGAAAAACCAAATTATCATTTTCATCGTAGGTTTTTACAAATTCGTTTCCACCTTCATATGTCCGTACATTTAGTCCATTCTCAAACTCATGTTGAATAGAATACCTCAGAACACCATCGTAATTATATATTGCTTCTTTGACTAAATTTCCCGAATCGTCATACTCAAGTAGAATATAATCATCTAAAATATAATCTTCCAATTCATCGGATTCTTCATAAATATCAATTCTTGTCAATCTATTATCAGAATATTTAAAAAGTTTATACTGTGTTCCATATTTGCCAGATACACCAAGCTCGATATTTTCTTTTATTTTTTTACCATCGTCTGAATAGCTATACGTAATAATTTGATAAGGCAAATTGTCATCTTTATATTCACCATAATATTCAATTTTCACCAATTGGTTTTGGGGGTTGTATTTGTATAAAAGATATTCACCTTTTGGGTGAAACAATTCCCACTCTAATCTGCCCTTACTGTCGTATTCATATTCTTTTTCTATTCTGACAATGTCATCGCATTCTCTGGTAGGGCATTCCGTTTCAATATATCCGCAATTTACAATACGTTTCAGTTTTGCATTTTTAGGGTAACTACAAGACGGAGTATCTTCTTTTTGACAAGCTGATGAAATAATAATTAACAAGCTTATAATTCCAAAGAGGTATCTTTTCGGTATCATGGTTCTAATGGTTTTTATTATTTAATGTTCATAACAATTTTATGCTGGTTTTCAAACAGATCGATAATTTAATTCTTCTGACCTATTGAAGTTTTTACATGTTTCTTGCCCAATTCTATTATGGCAAGTGCCTGCTCGTGCGATTTCAGTTTTCCTTTTGAAGCAAAATCCATATATTCTTCATTGCTTGTAAATTCATTTATTTTTAGTTTCGACAATGATTTTGCAACTATAAAGGACGAAACGAGGTCGTCGTTTTTTGAAAACCAGGAAGGTTTGTTTTCCTTTAACTTGGTTTTTTCAATACTGGCTGCTAATAAGTTTTGCATATCTTCATCGGTCGCCTTTTTAAGAATACTTTCCTGAATTAAAAGTAGCTCAATATACCTGAATTTAAGCGGCCAGAAATGTTCGTCAATTCGTGAATCTTTTTGTTTCAATCCATTTGTGCCGGTATTTTTATACAGCTTTGTTAAACACTTTAGTGCATCTTCTCTTTCCAGTAATTCTTGTAACCCGTTAAATTCTTCGATTATTTTTCTTATTCCTACATTGTAATCAGAATATGCGCAATAAAACAGTGCGCCCGGATAATTCATGCAGGTAATAACCAATTCTTCGGCTATCACCGCCAAATTCGGTTGCTCAAGTTAGTTTGTTGTTCTCAATAAGCACCTTCAATGGAGTGAAATCTTTCAATCGGTTTTTTATTTTAACGGGCATAACCAATTCCAAATCCTGTTTTTCATAAGGCAATTGCTTGCCTTCTATATCTAATTTTGCAAATTCCCCGGCGAGTTTTGATCCATCCTTCAGCAAGTTTTTGATATATGCTTGATTCGACAGATTCTCTATCAGCGCAATTTCCTCTGGCAAATATATTAAATCTTTGTTCACCTTTGAGTTTCCATGTAACCGCCTCAAAATTTGCTTTAACCGTCTATAGAACTGTTCCGATGTATTATTGGTGCGATGGGGGAAAACCGTTTTTGTTTCTCCCTGGATGTTGACTTGTATGCCTCTGGCAAATATTTTGTCCCAATATTTTTCCAAATGCGTGACCACTACCTTTAATTTTGGCAATTTCTTCATTTCAGAGTCTAACTCTCCGATGTACCCTTTCAAATTGGTTTCCACCTGTAAAAGCTCGCTTTGGTTCTTTATTTTCCCTTGGTCGTTCAGTCCTTTTTTGTCACCAGGTACGGCTATCCGCATAATCTCACGGAGCCTGTCGAAATGCTCTATATGGATATCAAGGGCTTCAATTTCTTTGGCCAGTTCATCATCAGACAACATGCTTGAAAGCACTTGTTTTATTTTATGAAATCTGCATTTCTTCAAAACCTCCTGCCCGAAAAAACCGAGTCTTTCAATCTCCACCATCTGCTCATAGATGAGTTTCAGGTTTTTGTAATATGCGAACTTCGGCCTGTCAAAAGGAAACCCGTAACCGTCCCCATTATTCTCCCAGGATTTCAGTTCCAACAAAAAACCATAAAGCATTCCCGTTAGCTGGTCGGAGGAGCCTTGTTCAGATTTATCATACCGGAAGAACAGGTTGCGTGCTGCTTCCCGTCCACCCGTTTGTTTTTCGATGGCTTGAACCTGGTAGCGGATATCTGCATAAATCTTTTTATCTGACAACACTTTTTTTATCCGCTGGTACACTTCGCCCAAAAGATCCTTGCCAATATCCCGCAATAAATGGAAGTGGCATATCACCCTTGCGGCCTGTGGAAAAACCGTGTCTAATGCGTTATTGATACCTCTGCCCATATCGTGGACGCAACACAGGGGGACACCAAATAGTTGCAACACTTTCCCGAAAGCCTTTTCGAGGTCCGCCTGGTTCTCACTTGCCATTTTCTGGCTGTAGAGTACAAAGCTACTGTTACCATCTATGCACGTCAGCAGGTGGGGAGCACGGCCTTCACAGGTCGAATCGACATATAAGATGTAGCCGCCCTGACTTTCCAGGTAGTTGTTGATGGTACCAGCGTGCAGGTAGTGAAACTTGCCCAAATAATGAAGGAAACTATATGCCATCCTTCTCACCTGGGTATCCGATATGGCAATGCCGCAGTCATCCTTGAAAAATTGGCTTATTTCGCTTATTTGTTTCTTCTCTCTGTACCGCATCAGGCCAACTTGCACCAGGCAGGAATAAGAATAGTTGCTACCTTTTTTCACTAACATGGGCAACTCTTCTGAACCGTGCCATGCACCGCAAGACCGGCACTGTTTTATGTGTTCCTTTACTTTTACATTGCCATAATTGGCAATAAAAACAGACCGTGTTTTGACTTTCTTTACCACCAGGGATCCGGAACAGGAAGGGCAATGCACATGCTCACAAATAAAATGCAGATTTGGCAAGCCCGGTAATACCGATGATAAGCTGTAGCCTTCACATATTCCGGACAGAATCCCTGACAAACAATGCAAGGCGTCTATTTGAAGGCAGTTTTTTTTAGCCCGTAATGAGATATAACAGCCTCTATATCTGTAATGTCTACCTTTAATTGCTTGTTGCTTGTCCTCAACCTGTGAAGCACCTCGCCCTGGTCGGGTCTTTCACATGAGATGATCGCTACCAGTATGGCGATAACGGTATCCTTTTTCGGCAAAGCACCCTTTTGGCCTTTACCAAGGCTGAGTATCATTGATCGGCGTGCTTCCTGCTGGGACATATAGAGTGATGGAGCAGTAGTGTAATAAACATATTCTTTCCCCAGCTTTTCCCGAATTATCAGCTGCTTTTCCGACTGTATCCGAAGCAAATCACTTACCCTCACATGCACTATGGCAGCCAGCTCTTTAGTGGTATAACCCGCCTTGCTGTTGTCTACCAGCACCCTGCACGTTCGCGACAGGCTCCCGTGCCTGGAAAACAGCACCCCTTGCCATGACCAAATGCCAAACTTATCGAAATCTGCAAAACTTGATAAAGTATAGAACCTGGAGTTGTGGTTATAGGAAACCAGTAACTTGATTTGATGTATCCGGCGGCGTAATGTCGCTTCGCTGCAATTGCATATAGAAAACATACACTCAAACGTACAGATCTTGTTTTCAGCCGTGTAGCATCCAAGGATGCTTTTGGTTAAAAGATTATCCTTCATTTGATAAAGTATAGATTAAAAAATTCAAATATATCAATTTAAATCTATACTTTATCATATTTTGAAGCCAAAATTTCAAACAACTGATAAAAAACAGTGCTAAAAACGTCGAGAATTGCTTATATTTGAATGAAAATCGAATATCGACCGATTGTAAACCATTAAAAATTAATGCATTTACCGAATTTGGCGGTCATAGAAA
>JAHYJC010000039.1 GCA_019429275.1 Lentimicrobium sp.
CTTCACCGGTAACCTGAACAGGACCAGCAAAAGTTTCGCAAGGATAATATGTCCATACATAGCTCATCTTGGCCGACATACCTGTTGAATAAACAGCAGCTACTTCAGCAAGATAATCCTGACCTGCTACGAGGTTCTCGGTATTGTACTGATAGAAAGTATTCTCGGTATCGGTCATAAATACACCATCGAGCCATACTTTGTAGTTCTGAAGTTCACGTGTGGCAGCATTGTCTGCTTTGACCATCTTGAATCTCCACCAGGCGCCATTTGCATTGATATCAACTATCATGGTGTTGCCATCATCTGTCAATTCAAATAGATAAGTGATAGAAGCTGGTGCATCATTTGGATTGATAAGTTCTCCGCCATTGTATACTTTGGGCAGGCCCAGAAAGGCACCGACGCCATTAAGTGTAATAGTACCTGCAACTTCATCGAAATCAAAAGTTGCATTTGCGCTTCCATCATGCGGGGCAACGGGAATACCACATTCATAATTTACCCCTTGCCATGGTTCAAGGAAGGTTAAGTCATCTAATTCATTGTCGAAAGAGCCATCAGCGCGGAAGATGTATCTGTCGTCCCAGAAACAACTTCTTACTTCGAGGTCGATTCCACCTACTGACCACCATGACATATCGCCCTGAGCAGGACCAACACCCATAGAGCCAAGCTCAGCGGCTACCTGCCATGTGCCTTGCAACGGAGAAGCAGGGCCACCAACACCGCCCCAGCTTGCAAAACCAGCAGGATTGACATAAAGATCAGTAACCGGTAGAAGCTGTTCCTGTAGCAACCATACAAAATTTTCAGGTGATTCGATCAGGTATCCAGCAAGGTTGATTGGCTCAAACCCGGCTTTGTTCACTGAGATATCATAGGTTCCTTTGCGGAATTCATTCCATATAAAGTAACCTGATGCATTGAGTGTAGTTTCATAAACAAGACCAAGGTCAGGTTCGGAAGTGTTGGCAAACAAAACTATTGTTCCGGCCGGACTGTCTTGTGAGTTGGTCGATACCGTAACGCTTACCTGTGTAATCATGTCTTTATCGAGGCAGTTAGAGAAGGCAATTCCGGATGCATTGTTGTCATATTCGGCAACAACGCCCCATTTGTAAACACCGGCATCCACGCTACCCCAGGTATTATCCGTAAACTGCTCATCAAGGGTGTAGCCCAAAAATTGCAGGTCTCCGGTTTCACAAGTGGTACGATAAATACTGAATCCATTCGGCACGCCACCATTGGCATTCCAAACGACTTGTACAACATTGCCGGAAAGTTCTGTTGCAACAACATCAGTTGCCGCGTAGGGGAATTCAAGCAAAGCAAAGTCATTGGTTACTGTTGCACCAAAAGGAACAGCAACGGCTTCAAGAGTTTGTGATTCGAAAGAATTGGCTTCAACCAGGTAATTGTAGGTACCTCCCACAACTTCACCCTGGTAGAAACCAGCGGCGTTGGTTGTGAAAGCAAAGCTAAAATTGCTGTTCGAAACGATGACAGTTGCACCGGCAATGGCTGCTCCTCCGTCGAAGGCCGTAACAGTGCCATTTACAAAACCACCTCCAGTGATGGTAACAGCATCTGAACAAACAGCCTCGCTGCAGCTTTCGGCGCCACTATCATAAATATAAGTGAGGCAGTATGAGTAAGTGCCAAACTCAAGGCTTTCGTCAAGGAAAGAAGAAACAGAACCAGTTGTGAAATCAAGCTCAGTATATGTCTGACCATTTCGATAAATACGTAAAGCTGAGATGGTATCCAGGGCAGCAGCATCAACATTTGTCCAGGTCAGGTTGATGTCAAGTGAACCAATAACCTGTTCTGCAACGAAAGCTTCAGGCGTTGCGTAATTATCGCAGGCAACATATTTCCATGTAAATTCAGCAGTAGCTGACTGGCCTGTTGTGAAAACAGCCGCAACACCGGTGGTGTATGTTTCGCCATCAACCAGGGTTTCGCCAAATCCGCCGTGTTGGTATACATTCTCAGACTGTTCACCTATCAGGATTCCGTCGAGGAAGATTTTGTAGGTTTCTAAGGAACGGTTGCTGAAACCTTCCTTAACCATTTTAAATCTCCACCAGCCACCACCAATACTGATGTCAAGGATCATGGTGTTTCCTCCATCGGTTAATTGTGCAAGATATGTAATCGATGATGGGGCATTGTTAGGATTGTTCAACTCTCCGCCGTTATATACTTTAGGAATGCCCAAATAGGCACCAATACCATTGAGTGTAATAGTGCCGGCGCTTTCATTGTATTCGTACGTAGCATCAGCAGAACCATCATGGGGTGCCACCGGAGTTCCACAATTATACCAGCCACCTTGCCACGGTTCGAGGAAAGTCAGGCCATCCATTACATTTTGGAATGAGCCATCAGCGTTGAAAATATATTTATCGTCGAAGAAGCAGGCACGTGCCGCAAGTTCTCCGGCAGGAACCGACCACCAACTCATGTCGCCCTGAACAGGGCCAACACCAAATGATCCGGGCTCGTTGGCTACCATCCATGTACCTTCCAGAGGTGATGCTGAGCTCCAGCTTGCCAATCCTGTTGGCGTAACATAAAGGCTTGCTGGTGTGGCAAGGGTTTCGACAAGTAACCAACTGAACGAAGTTTCATCAAAAATATCGACGCCGGTTTCCGATATTGTTCCATAACCTGGTAAGCTCACTTCAATATCGTAAGTTCCTTTGCGGAAACTGTCCCATGTGTAAATGCCATCTGCACCTAAAGTTGTGGCATATGTCAATTCGGGTGACTCGTCAACATTGGTAAACACGACTGAGGTCCCGGCAGGACTATCAGCTGAATTGAGGACTGCAGTGACATCAACCATGGTAAACATATCTTTGTCGATCGGGTTCGAAGCAACAGGATCTGATTGATTGAGATCATATACAGCAACAACATACCATTTGTAAACACCCCAATCCTGCATACTCCATCCGAAATCGACGAACTGCATTTGTGAAGTAGTACCAATCATTTCCATTGCTCCGGGAAGGTAAGATTTTTTACGCCAGATCTGAAATTCGACCAGGGCGCGAGCATTGGCTGCCGGATCAAAGCTGTATTGGATGAGTATGTTTTCACCAAATACGCTTGCTGTAACAACTGCAACGGGATAGGCTGTTTCAAACAGCATAAAGTCGGTGGTTTGAGTGGCCCCATAAGCTACGGCTATTCCTGTTTCTTCAGCACTTATGTAGCCATTGGCAGCAACGCTGATATTATAAGTACCGGCAAAAACATCAGCTGTATAGTTGCCATTGGCATTGGTAGTGGTGGAATATGACTGCATTTCACCAAACTCATCCACGCCGGTCATGGTAACAGTAGCACCGGCAATATCATCACCAGTATTCAGGTCAGAAACATGACCATTTAGAGTGCCTTCACCTGTGACCCGGGCAGTAAAAGTGGCTGAGAAGCCAGATTCCCCCTCATCATAAATTGAGGTTACATTATAATTATAACCTGCCATATTATAGGCAGGAGCTGCATCGGTGTATGCAGTTTGGGTTATCATTGTACTATTGATCATAACCCCGTCGCGATAAACATTGTAACCAAGAAATGCACGATTAACAGGACTTTCCCAGGACAGTACAACATCCTCACCTTCATAAACTTCTGCATTGCCGTTTAAACCGGTTGGTGGATTTAAAGTTGTCGTGAATCCCCATATCTCCGGATTAATAGTTGTACCGTTATTATTTCGGGTATTTACCTGCCAGAAATATTGAAGATTCGGTTGCAGATTCGCTAAAGTATAAGCGCCCGGGACAGATGCTTCCTTCACCATTTTATATCTCCACCAGCCACCACCGATACTGATATCAAGGATCATAGTGTTTCCACCATCGGTGAATGAAGCAAGATATGTAATCGATGACGGGGCATTGTTTGGATTGCTCAACTCTCCACCATTGTAAACTTTGGGAATGCCCAGATAGGCACCAACACCATTGAGGGTAATTGTGCCGGCACTTGCATTGTAATCGTAAGTAGCATCAGCAGAACCATCATGGGGTGCCACCGGAGTTCCGCAATTATACCAGCCACCTTGCCACGGTTCGAGGAAAGTCAGGCCATCCATTACATTTTGGAATGAACCATCAGCGTTGAAAACATATTTATCGTCGAAGAAGCAGGCACGTGCCGCAAGTTCTCCGGCAGGAATTGACCACCAACTCATGTCGCCCTGAACAGGGCCAACACCAAATGATCCGGGCTCATTGGCAACCTTCCAGGTGCCTTCAAGGGGAGATAGGGTTTCTGTAATAGCACTTGTCCAGTCAACAACAACATTAGCAGGAGGATAAGTTGTTCCAAGAATTACCTGATATTCCAGTGTATTGGCACCAAACGTCCACTCAAGTTCCATTCCGTTAATGATGTCTGTAGCTCCATCAGCAGGCGCCACATAAACAGCAGCATCGGCAGATGGCATGGCCACAGCCGTAATATTAAGATCAAATGTTGCACCGGTCGTGCTTACTACAAGAAAGTAATCACCGGCAAACATTTCAAGGTTTGTCGCCACACCTTCTGCAGCATAAATCTCATTGCCTGCGCGAGGACCATCATTGGGCGCAAAATCAGCTTCATAAATAGCCATTTTGGCATTAGCAGCTGTAAGATTCACTGAAACCAGCTGATCTGATGCAAGGCTAAAACTGTAAACCGCATCAAATCCATCAGTTACAGGTCCTGCCAAAGTGTAATTATTTACAAAACCGGCAGTTGAAACGCCGGAAAGGTTAACCGGAAAACCAGCTACCAGAAATGGATCTTCATAAACATCACCTTCAACAGGCGTGTATGCATTGGCTGAGACCGGCGCAAACACAACATTGCGTGATCCGTCAAACAGTATGGCTATCTGTCCGGTGACATTTCCTGCCGGAACATTGCTTTGTAGGAAAACACCGAAATCAGCAGTTGCGCCTGCTGCAATTGTTAAGGGTAGAAATGGAAGATCCAGGCCAAAAGCTTCCGGATTGTCAGTTTCAATATTGGTAATGAATAGTGTAACAGGTGAAGTGTTCTCCAATGTTACTGTTAAAGGTTCCATCCACGCACCTATAGGTCTGTCACCAAGGTTGAGCACCTGTGGTGTAATCGTGAGGCTTGCCTGAGCCATCAGCTGGGCAGTTCCAAACAACAGCATTACTGTCATCATTAATGAACCAAGCCAGCGTAAAAAGGTAGTTTTTACGTACATGATTGATTTGAATTAGTTAATAAAAAAAAATGGATTATTTTGAAAATATGTTAGTTGTTCACGACAATTCTGCAATGAAAATCCTTAAGAATCATCAAAAGCTAAAATAAATGAGAACAATAGAACAATTTGGATCATTTACGAATAGTTGTAAAAAAATAAAAATCCTCTCTGCCTTTCTTCATTTTTAAAAAAGATTGGCCTGAAAGCGAAGAAGACAGGCTTCAAACAGTATTAAGAAAAGGATAAAATCACAAAAAATCAAAATTTTTAATGATTGCTCCAGACTTATTAAGGGATAAAATAATAATGTGTTAAAGTTATTTCTAATTATTGTTACAATCTGCAATTTTAGTATGTATATACTCTATACAATATGTAAATAGTTTGTTCCCTATAGTATTTTCTCCTAGTAACATACAGATATACAAGGTAATAGTATCCATTTGTCATCAGTAATTTAGTTCTGTGAATATGTAGTTGTATAGATAATGTAAATAACTCAGCAATGTTTTCTGGTTTAAAACAGGTGTTTTATATGTCTTTTATGGCCTGTTTCATTTAAAAAAAAATGCAGATGGCACCATTTTTCACTCCGATGAACTTTTCACCAGCGATGAATTGAAAAGTGTTGATTTCTAATTTTGTAACAGATTTATGTTTAGTCACGTATTGACAAAAATAAATATATCACGCTCTATTTAATTTCTATATTGCCAACCACTATAAATTTTTTATTTTCTAAGGGTTTTTTATTCCACATTACCGTTTGCCAATTCTCCCAGTGTTCTGGTGTTATTGTCAGGCTTTTTCTTATGGCCATAGTGCGATTGCACTTTCAGTGGAGAAGGGAATTCCTCAGGCCAGAGTTTTGGACCCACAGGTTTGAGCATATCCTTTGAGTATGATCCTGATTGATCGATCTGGTTGCTTACCGGCCAGGCATTCATTTGTTTCGAGGGATGCCTGACAAGCATTCGAAGAATTTCAGCCAGACTCAGAGTTTGTTTCAGCCAGCGCGATTCCTGTCCATAAGGTAGGATAACCGGCATACGCGATGATGGAAGACTTCGGACCAAAGCATTGGCTGCTACAGTAATGATGGTGAAGGAATGATGCTCTGTCAGCGAGAAGGGATCTTTCCAGATGTCATATAATCCCGCAAATCCCAGTGGATGCCGATGTTCTCTGAGGTAAAAAAGGTAAGGCCTGAGGAAGATGCCGGGTTGCCTGTCGATGTAAGCATCTGCTATGACAATGCAGCGCTGCAGGAAAAGCGGTTTTTGAAAGGCCGGCTTCAGGAAAATGGCTTTCGATCCTTTAAAATCAGGATTGTTTTCAGGATTTTTATCGCCTTCGGCCCTTGCATTAATGAGTTGAATTTTACTTTTTGCCCATGCCGGCGTCAGTCCAAAAGTTGAAAGCGTGAACTCAGCAGGGTTCTGTTGGGTGATGATGAGTGATGTATCTCCCGCCGAAACAACAAGAGGAGCTTCCCATTCCACTGAAGGTGAGGCTTTTGAACCGAAATGGGTTTCTATTGTTTCGAGGTTGCTTGCCAGTATATATGTGTGGATCATGATTAGATGCTGATCAAAATTCAGATTATAATATAGGCATTATTTCAGGAAAGCAGAGGATAATATGTAAATCTTTGGTTAAATATATTTTTATCAAAAATTTTTGCATTGCAAAGTCAGGCATTAGCCTTTATTTTTTATATATTTATAGTCTTCTACCCGGGTAAACCGTTTACTTCCATCACTGCCAGCTATTCCCGCAGGAATAAATTCATTTTTATTTGAAAAAAGAGTTGTTAACAGGCATTTTCAGCAATTTACAGGATAAAATATTGGGTTATAACTCCTTTTAAATTTTAAAACATGATTGTATGAAAAAAACACTGGCAATTGCAGGTCTTGCACTCTGGATGATAGGTTCGGGGTGGTATTACACCTGCAAAATTAAAGAACGATGTTACGATGGTTCCTCACCTGGCCACTCAGAAACAGAAGTAAACCAAAGCGGAATAATTGCAGATTATCCGCTGATGTTTGATTGGGAAAGTGAAAAACCAATGATAGGAACTGGATTTGTAGTCTGGCGCGATTCTCTTGCATCGCTGATAAAACCAGGAAGCAAACTAAAACTTTCCGGATTATTCAGCCCTGAAGAAAAGAATCTTACCAGCGAACAGGATCTTGGCCTTGCACGGGCAAGATTGGCAAGAACTCTTTTCTCCGGTGTTCCTGATTCTCTCATCTTAATTGAAAGCCGGACTGATGGCGGGTTATTGGCCTCTGCGGGTTCAAAACTGGCTGCTGTGGATATTTCTGTGGTAGAAACTGTATCTAACGAAGTTGAAGAGATTGGTAGCTTCACAATCAATTTCCCGAGCAATTCTGCCGCCCGGATTTCTGATCCTGCAACAGACATTTATCTTGATAAACTTGTGGAAGTTTTAAAGAATTCTGATAAAACAATCGAAATCACAGGCCACACCGATAATATCGGGACAAATGAAATAAACGAGAAAATGGGATTAATGAGAGCCAATGCAATTAGGTCTGTGCTGATTTCCAAAGGTGTGCCTGCCGCGAAAATATTAACATTTTCAAAAGGTGAGGAGTTGCCTGCATTTTCAAATGATACTGAGGAAGGCCGGTCAAAAAACCGCAGAATTGAAATAATTGTCAAATAATCTAAAAACATCAAATATGTTCCAGCAAAATATCGCAATGAGCCCGGGCACTGAAGCATTCAGTTCGCACCTGTTAGAAGTAATAATCATGCTGTTGGGCGCAGCAATTCTTGGATTTATTATCGGCTGGCTTTTCAGGAAAAGCTATAAGCAGGAATTTTTAGCCATGAAGGCCGATCATGATCCCTGTTCGGGTATCAAAGCCGGTTTAGAGCAAAACATCAATGGTCTGAATGCAGACCTTGAAAAGTCAAGGTTAATGATTTCATCGCTTACGTCTGAAAAAGAAGGACTTTGGGCCGATCTGAAAGTTAAGATTTCGGATATTGACCAGGCTAAGAACAGCATTACAGAAAAAGAAACTGAGATTAAGCAATTGCAGGATCAATTGGTTTCATTGCGGGCTTCCCTTGATAAAACCAACGTTACCCTGAAATCACTTGAGGCCGAAAAAGCAGCACTTCATGCTGAAATTAATCAACTTCATGAAAAGTTGGATAAAACAAGTCTTGGGTTTGCCGCTGCTGCTCAAGCTGCTGTTATCCCTGATATGCACATTGCAGCTCAGGTGTTGGGTAAAAATTATAAAGTAAACGACCTGAAGCTGGTTGAAGGTATAGGACCAAAAATCGAGGAGTTGTTCCACAAGGCCGGCATCCATACCTGGGCTCAGCTTGCAGCATCAGAAACCTCAAAGCTGAAACAGATTCTTGATGCAGGGGGTGAACAATTCAGGTTGCATGATCCGTCAAGCTGGCCTCAACAGGCAAAATTTGCCGCATCCGGCCTGTGGAAAGAATTGAAAGAACTTCAGGATAAAATGCAGGGAGGTAGAAGATAGAGTACCTCTTTTCTGTTTTGTCGAATGAAAACAAAAAAGCCCGTGCACCGGGCTTTTTTATTAATTTCATGAGGACTTTTTCTTGCCCCATTTAATCAGCACCGATTGCACATCTTTAAATTTGATAGGCTTTGGCAGATAGTCAACCATACCGGCATTAATGTATCTTTCTCTATCGCCGGGCATTGCATTTGCAGTAATTGCAATGATTTTTGGCCTCTCCTCAATGGGATATTTCTCACAGATTACCTTCGTGGCTTCCATGCCGTTCATCACCGGCATTTGAATGTCCATCAGAATGATGTCATATTTTTTACGGTCCATCATCTCCAGCACTTTGCGCCCATTTTCAACAGCATCAATCTTATATCCCATTTTACTAAGCAGGGTAATCACCAAGTCCTGGTTAGTAATATTGTCCTCAGCCAGGAGTATCCGCATTGGCAGTTTTGCAGAAAGGTTTTTGTCGATGTTGTGGTCTGCCAGATTGCTTCGGCGACTGCGCGATTCTGCAACAACCCTCAATACTTCTTCAAAAAGTTCGGCTAGCTTGATGGGTTTCGAAAGCTGGGCATCAAAAATATCCGTAGGCAGTTTATTGATCTTACCCAAAGATGTCAGCATAATCATCGGGACATCACCCTTAAACGGGATGTCTTTGATGATGCGTCCAAGCTCAAGGCCATCCATGGCTGGCATCTGCATATCAATTACAGCCAGGTCGAAAGGTTCTTCAGCTTCATCTACAATGGCCAGAGCTTCTTGTCCTGACTTTGCAGTAACGGGAAGCATGCCCCACGATTCAAACTGAAGGGTAAAGATGTGCCGGTTGGTTTCGTTGTCATCGACAATGAGCACACGGTTGTTTTTCAGTTCCGGAATCTGACCTCTGACATAAAGTTTGGTTTTGCCAATTCCCGATGTCCTTAATTTGACTGTGAAAAAGAAGGTTGATCCTTTACCCACCTGGCTTTCAACCCAGATTTTCCCATCCATAAGTTCAACCAGATGTTTGGCAATGGCAAGTCCCAGGCCAGTACCGCCATAGCGGCGTGTAGTTGTCGGGTCGGCCTGAACAAAGGCATCAAATAAAATTCCTAATTTTTCTTTTGGAATGCCAATACCGCTGTCTTTTACCGAGAACTGAACTATCTGACAACCCTCTTCGTCCCTGACTTTTTCGATGGAAATAAATACCTCACCCTCTTCGGTAAATTTGATGGCGTTATTGATGAGATTGATGATTATTTGCCTGAGTCGGGTAATATCTCCGATAAGGAAAGAAGATACATCGGGCTGTATAAGGTAAAGTAGGTCAATTCCCCTTTCGATGGCTTTCTGAGCAAACAGATCCAGGGCATCTTCAATGCAGTTTCTGAGTTCGAAAGGGGCTTCCTCCAGGGTCATTTTCCCCGATTCAATTTTAGAGAAATCGAGTATATCGTTGATGATGGTCATCAAATTATCAGCGCTGACCCTCAGGGTTTCAACATAGTTTTTTTGCTCTACCGTTAAGTTGGTATCAAGCAATAAACTAGTCATCCCGATAACCCCATTCATCGGAGTCCGTATCTCATGACTCATCATGGCGAGAAAATCAGATTTTATGCGATTTTCACGCTCTGCTTCTTCCTTTGCGCTTATCAGTTCCTTTTCCTGAAGTTTCAGATAATCCAGATGCCTGATAGCTTCTCTGAGTTCCTCGTTTTCACGCTTAAGATCCTGTAGGTCAGAACCCTGATCATCTTGTAATGGCTTATTTTCCATATGGATTTGTTCTGTATTGAAAGCTTTTTATAGCAAACAAAAACTTTTTTTTTACAAAGTACTAAAGTAGCAAAAATTGTAATGACTTTAAATCTAGCAGGTAAAAATTGTCAGTTGTTGTCCTGTCTTTTCATTTATTACGAAAAACTAAAAAGGTAACTGGCATTTTTCGAAATCGGGGAGGGTACCATGAAATTATAAATTGAAAGGTGTTCCTGAAGCCCGAATGCTTTCGGAATATATTTAAGAAGCCATGAAAGCCGATTTCAGTAAACCGTAAAAAGTTCAGATTTTTTCTTTCAGATAGTAACCTGTATATGATTCCTTTGAATGGATTAATGCTTCAGGTGTGCCTTCAAATATGAGGTAGCCACCTTTATCACCACCTTCAGGACCCAGGTCAATTATCCAGTCGGCACATTTGATTACATCAGGATTATGTTCTATAACTATGATACTGTGTCGTTTAGCTATCAATGCATTGAATGCGGCCATCAGTTTGTTGATGTCGTGAAAATGTAGTCCGGTGGTAGGTTCGTCGAAAATGAAAAGAGTTGGGTTTTCTTTGCCTCCTTTTCCAAGAAAACTGGAAAGTTTTATACGTTGAGCCTCACCACCGCTGAGGGTGTCGGATGATTGACCGAGTTTCAGGTATCCCAGCCCTGTATCCTCAAGCGGTTGAAGTTTGGAAGTTATTTTGTGTTCATAATTATTTCCTGATGAATTTTCACCAAAAAATGAAATCGCTTCATTGATGGTCAGGTCCAGAATGTCGTTAATGGATTTGCCCCGGTACTGAACTTCGAGCACCTCTTCTTTAAACCTTTTACCTTTGCAACTGTCGCAGGTAAGCTTGATGTCGGCCATAAACTGCATTCCGATTTCAACCACTCCTTCGCCTTCACATTCTTCGCATCTTCCGCCTTCTATATTGAACGAGAAATAGCCGGGTTTATAACCGCGGGTTCTTGCCAGTGGCTGTTCCGAAAAGAGTGCCCTGATATCATCATAAGCTTTTACATAAGTTGCCGGGTTCGATCTCGAAGATCTTCCTATTGGATTCTGATCGACCAACTCAACATCGGTAATCTTTATATAATCACCATTGATGCGATCGAGTTGACCTGTCTTTTCACCGTAACCACCATACATCTTTTTCAGCGATGGGTAAAGTACCCGTTTTACCAAAGATGTCTTTCCCGATCCGCTTACCCCTGTAACCGCTACAAGTACGTTGAGAGGAAATTTGACATCTATTCCTTTCAGGTTGTTTTCTCTCACACCACTTAATTCGATGAAATCTCTCCATTTTCTGCGGACTGAAGGGACCTCAATTTTGGCTCTGCCCGTAAGATAATCCGATGTGAGCGTCTTTGAAGTTTCTAGCAATTCCCTGAAATTCCCCTGAAAAATAATTTCCCCTCCATTTTGACCTGCAAAAGGCCCGATATCGATCAGGTGATCGGCTGCACGCATGATTTCTTCGTCGTGCTCGACAACAATAACAGTATTTCCAAGGTCACGCAGTTTAAATAATACCTGTATAAGCCTTTGTGTATCGCGCGGATGCAGGCCGATGCTGGGCTCATCAAGTATATACATCGATCCTACCAGGCTACTTCCCAGCGATGTCGCCAGATTGATTCTTTGAGATTCGCCTCCCGAAAGGCTTGATGAAAGCCTATTGAGTGTCAGGTAACCAAGTCCTACATCGTTTAGAAAACCCAAACGATTTTCTATCTCTGTGAGCAGACGTTTTGAAATTGATTTTTCAAATTCAGATAATGCAAGCGTTTTAAAAAAATCAATGGATTCAGAAACAGGCAGCAGAACAATTTCTGATATAGATTTCCCGGCAATTTTTACATAGTTGGCATCTCCTCGCAAGCGGGTTCCATTGCATTCATTGCAAATGGTTTTTCCGCGGTAGCGCGATTGCAATACACGGTATTGTATCTTATAGGTTTGTTCCTCGACGAACTTAAAAAATGCATTTAATCCTTCAAAATACTGGTTTCCGGTCCAAACCAGATTTTTCTGTTCAGTGGTAAGTTCATACCATGGTTTATGAACAGGAAAATTGAATTTATAGGCATTTTTTATCAGAACCTCTTTCCATTCACTTAATTTTTCTCCTTTCCAACAGGCAATTGCATCTTCATAAATCGAAAGACTTTTATTGGGAATAACAAGATCTTCATCTATTCCGATAATACTTCCAAACCCTTCACAGGTTTTACATGCGCCATAAGGATTGTTGAAACTGAAAAGATTGACCGAAGGCTCTTCAAAAGTCAATCCATCAGCTTCAAACCGGTTCGAAAAAACCACTTTTCGGATTTCATCTGCATTTTCAATTTCACAGATACATTCCCCTTCGCCCTCATAAAATGCAGTCTGAACAGAATCAGCAACACGTTGGAGTAGATCTTCGTCGCCAGAGTTTAAGGTAATCCGGTCAACCAGTAAATAATATGTAACTTCTGGATTGGGTTCGATTTTGAGGAGTTCATCAATTCTGATAACTGTTCCGTTATTTTTTACTCTGCTAAAACCCTGTTGCATCAATATGCTTAGCTGGGTTGCCACAGAGCGGTTGTGCTTCACCAACAAACGGCAGGTAATGCTGACTTTTGATTCAGCAGATTGACTCATGATAAAATCACAAACATCAGTCACCGAATCTCTTTTAACCAATACACCACTTACCGGTGAATAAGTTTTTCCTATCCTGGCATAAAGTAATTTAATGTATTCATATATTTCGGTCGAAGTACCCACAGTTGACCTGGGATTCCGGGTATTTACCTTTTGCTCAATGGCAATGGCGGGGGAGATACCTTTAATGTATTCCACATCAGGTTTAACCATCCTTCCCAAAAACTGCCTTGCATAAGCACTCAAACTTTCGGCATATCGTCTTTGTCCTTCGGCATAAAGCGTATCAAAGGCCAGAGAAGATTTTCCTGAACCCGACAATCCTGTGATTACAACAAATTTATTTCGGGGTATATTGAGGCTTATATTCTTAAGGTTGTGAACTTTTGCACCTTTGATAATGATGTAGTTATCGGTACTAATTGTATCAATATTGGTAAATTTCATGTTGACTTTATCACTTCGGGCAGCAAAATTAGATAAAAAAAATACCATGGACTTGCATTTCATAAACTTTATGCCGTATATTTGTCCTGCGAAAAAATTCATTTTTCCACGCTGCTCAACCATTTTTAAACTAAAGTACAAGGAGAAACATATCGGATAGACATCTACGCTTTCAATTATTAATCTGAAAAGGAGGCGTTATGTATGCCCAGACAATTAGCGACCAAGAGCTGATTAACAGGTATTTATCCGGTAATGAAGCCAGTCTTGAGCAGTTGATTTACCGTCACAAGAACAAGGTTTTTTCATATATTCTCATGGTTGTTAAAAACAAACAACATGCAGATGATATATTCCAGGATACATTTATTAAGGTAATTCACACGCTCAGATCGGGTAGTTACAAGGAAGAGGGTAAGTTTATCCAATGGGTGATGCGCATTGCTCATAATCTTGTAATTGACCATTTTCGGAGAAGCAAGCGAATTCCACTTGTTGAATCGGCAAATGGCGAAGGAAATATTCTTGATAATCTCAGGATTTACGATGATTCCATTGAAGACAGGATGATTAATGAGCAAATCCACAATGATGTCAGAGCCCTGATTGATTATTTGCCACCTGAACAACGCGATGTGCTCATTATGAGGCATTATGCTGATATGAGCTTCAAAGACATTGCCGAACAAACCGATGTGAGTATCAATACTGCCCTGGGTCGTATGCGCTATGCGCTGATCAATCTCAGAAAAATGATTGAGAAGAAGGAAATCGTTCTTTCCGCTTAATTTTTTCAAATCTTAAAAAAATCATGAGGAATAAAATAAATCAGAAAACATGGCGTTAAGGTAGTGTAAAGTTTTTTTTACGAAACCTAAAACTGCCTATGGATAAAAGTTTTACCCCCCAGGATTTTTCAAATGTTACTTTTGAACCCAGTCACCTTAAAAAAGTGAGACACATCGAGCATAGCAAAGGTGCAAACTTTCCCTCTGAATCTGTAATTCAACACCTTTTAAACTATTCCAGAGCACTCACCGTGATTGAGTCAAAATTAACCGGCAAAACGAATTTGTTGCTGCTTAACTAAAACTAACAGTTAACGAAAAATTAAAGCCTTCCCCTGCCAGGGTGAGGCTTTTTTATTGATTTCTGATAATGAAAGCAAGTTTCCCCCTGAATTCACGATAGCGGTTAAGCAAGGTGCTGTTTTTAAGGGTGCCATAGTTTACTGCAACCACAAGGCTGGTTTTTAGCTCAGGAAAGTAGTGTAATTCTGCTGTGTAAGCAAGGTCATTTCCCCTGTAGCCCCATGAATAAAAATTTTCACTTTGGCTGTAGTCAACAAAATCCCTGAAACATCCCATTCCCATTTGCTTGCCTCTCTCAATGTCTGGCTCAAAAGTCAGCATAAGGTTCAAAGTTTCATTATTTAAGAGTGTTTTATCGATCAGAAGGGCATTCAGAAATAGATTCATATCCCACACGGTGCTGTAAATTCCGTTAAATCCATTTCCGAATCCCGTATTCCAATGGCTTAAATTATGAAGAGATTTGTCTCCATGCAGATCGTAATATCCTATTGCTGTTTGAGAGGATGGGGGATTTTGAAATGGAGAAAAATAGGTATCAGTCATGCCAAGAGGAAGGATAATTTCATCGTTTATTACTTTTGCAGAAGGAACACCGGTTGCAGATTCAATTACCATGCTTAAAAAAAGGTAGTTTGTGTTACTGAAACCAACGGTATCGTGTGGCCTGAAACTAAACATCGATGGTTTGTTGTAAACATACTTCAGCAATTCTTCCGGAGTTTGCTGTCCGGTAGGATTGTTTATCAAAGCAATAAAGAAATCATTGTTGTTAAAGAAATCACAAAATCCTGTGGTATGATTTAACAGGTTCCTGATTTTTATGTCATTTTCCCCGTTTTCGATTTTTTTGAGTATATCTTTTGAAATGTATTTGCTTATAGGGTCATCAACTGATAATGATCCCTTCTCATGTAGTTTGAAAATGGCGGCGGCTGTCAGCATTTGAGTTACTCCTGAAAAATGGGTAATGTGGCAGGGTTGCAAAGCAATCTGATTTTCAATGTCGGCAACTCCTGATGAACCAATGAAAATGCCGGTGCTGTCTTTGATCAACAGACTGATTCCTGGTAAATCTTTACTGGTGTACTGACTAATAAGAGACTCATAAAACTGACTTTTATCTGAAGTATGGAAAGTATCGGACTCATACCTGCAATTCAGTTGATCAGGTTTCAGGGTTTCTTTATTGCATGAAGTAATAACTGCAACAATGACAATGATTGATGAGATAATTTTTATTCCGGACATTCAAGACGGTCTTTGTTGGATTTATCTTTGAGTTTAATATTTTTAAAAAGTGTAAATTGTAATCCCAGCGTAAGTATTCCGTTTGGGAGATTTGCTACATATGCCGAAGAAAAAGGTAATTGTAATCTGTAATCATAGTTGAGATAGATTCGTCGCACATTGTAGCGGTATCCTGCATCATATCCAATGCCTGTACCAATGCCGGTTATAAGATAATTTCTTTGAGGCCGGGTTTCGCTTTTCCACGTTCCATCGGGGGTTCTGTAATTCCTTTCGCTCAGTTCCAATGTATGGAGAAGACCGGCATGAATGGCTGCTTCCACTGAAAATTTTCCAAGGTATCTCCGGTATCCGCCTTTAGTTGTAAGTGCAAAAGCATGATTGATATTTTCATGGTAATAATAGGATAGGCTTATGTTCTGGAACCATTTTCCGGTAATTACCTTTTTCCCGCCCAGGTCAAATGTGTTGATGCTACGGAATATGGGGTTTTTTATAGATTCCACCCATCCAAATTCATAATTTATCTCAATTCCGGGATGCAGCGGTTCGTTGAATACGGCAGTGACTGATTCAGGAAAAGGCAGAGTAGCATTATTGAAGATTCCAACCGAAAAAGGCTTTGTTTTCCAAGACTGCGAAGAAACAGAATGAATACCCGTCAGCGTTATAATAAAAATTATGAATACAAATTTCAAATATTCATAACTCTTTGAATCATATTTATTTATCATTTATAAGAATCATTTTTTGGCATTATTAAAACAATGTTCTTCAATCATAATCAATCAGGTGTGTTGGCAATTATTGTTTTGAAACCTTAACATCAATTGCAAAAATACGCTTTAAGTACTTAATGGCAAATACATGCATTTTTTATTCATTTTAACATCTTTCTTACATCCGTTTTTATTGAAACCATTGTTAATTATGATTAAAAGGCAAAGGTGAATGCCATTATTAAAATCAAGATCGTAATTTTGCACGGATTTTTTGTCAAAATATTACCTTGTTATTTACGTTGATTAAGGTGATTTCAAGTAACCGCAGTTTTTTACCAACCATTTGAAAATGAGGATTGCATTGGTTTTCCTGGTCTTTATGATGTCAACTGTAGGCTCCATAGCACAAACGCTGTCGGGTATTATCGTTGATCAGAAAGGTCGTCCGATTCCCTATTCAACCGTTTTCATCAGGGAACTGATGTTCGGAACTGCAGCCAACCAGGAAGGCGTTTTTGAGCTCGCTATTCCTCAGGGTGAATATAACTGCGTATTTCAAAGTATGGGTTATCAAACCGAAACAATACTAATCAAAGTGCCTCAAACAATAAAACCTCTGAGAATTGAACTGCAGGAAACAATTTATAACATTTCAGGCATCGTAGTTTCGGGCGATGGTGAAAACCCGGCCTATGGCATTATGCGTCGCGTCATTCAAAAAGCACCAGTGTATGCAAAAATGGTAAAATATTATAAAGCAGATGTTTATATCCGGGGAAGTTTGGAAATAAAATCGATATCAAAAATGGTTAAGTGGATGGCAAGGGAAGATATTAAAGAATCAGGAGTTAAGGAGGGCGATGTTTACATTGAAGAATCGGTGAACGAAATTGAACATACCCCATCAAAAGTAAATCAGAGGGTAAAATCCATAACCAGTAATTTTCCGAAAGGCAATGAAAGCAGGTCTTCATCAGCCATTGGATATATTTCCGGAAACCTATACAAGCCCGATGTTTTTGGAAATGCCTGGTCTCCTTTTGCACCCGGTGCTTTCAACCATTACCGGTTCACTCTTGAAGGAACTGAGTTAAACGGAAATGTGTTGGTTAACAAAATTAGAATAATTCCCAAAGGCAGCGGCCCGAAATATGTAAGGGGAGTTGTTTACATTGTGGATGATCTTTGGTGTATTCATAGCATTGATGTAAGGATAGATGAACAGTTGGGCATGACAATTCAGCTTGCTCAGACTTATGGTGAGGTTCAGCCCAATGTTTGGCTGCCTGTTGGCAACAGGTTCCGATTTGATATGGATCTGATGGGAAATTCAGGTGGGTTTTCATACAATACTTCCATCAGGTACCACGATCTCAAAGTGAATATGGCCAATGTTCCGGCTGCTACCCCTCCTCCAGCCGAACTCATTGGAAAAGCTCGGCCATCCAATCATGCTAAACGCATTGAGAAGCTTGAGAAAAAATCAGTGCCGCTGAAACAGCAAACCGAACCAACAACAACTGAAGCTTACCGGCTGGCGCGAATTCAAAGCAGGCAGGAAGAATTGAGGCTAAAAGATTCATTGCGAAGCAATCATGAATACGTTGAACGCTATAAAACCACCATCGATTCAAATGCCAGAATTACTGACACGGCATTCTGGAATAAGGTGAGACCAATTCCGCTTGCACACCACGAAATTCTGAGTGTTGAACGCAATGATTCTTTAATGAACAGGCGCCAGGCAAACGCAAAAGACACAACAAAAATGAAACCTGCAAACAAACGACTTTACAGAACTTTATTTACAGGAGGCAGGTACGACATAGATTCTCTTAGATGGTTTAATTCCAGTGGTTTACTCAATCCATTTGATATTGTTTATAATACTGTTGAAGGTCTGGTTTACCGGTCTGGATTTTCTTTTGGCTATAAACCCACCGAAAAGGAAATTCTGACTGCAAACTTCAAACCAGGAGTTGCTTTTGCCCAAAAGTCATTCGTTTGGAATGCTTCTTTCCGCTATTCCCGCTCAGGGAATTCAAAGAATACAATCCAGCTTAAAACCGGCTCAGAAGGATTCGATTTTAGTCCTGAAGGAGGTGCAATGTCCCTCGAAAACTCCTTTTCTACGCTTACTTTCAGGCAAAATTTATCACGAATCTATAAAAAAGATTACGTCAGTCTTACTCATTCCATTGTTCCGTTTTTTGGAGCAAATTTCAGTTCCGTAATCACTGCTTCCGAATCTGCTCCTTTACTGAATTCCAGTGACTTTTCTTTCTTCTACAGGAATTCAAGGGAATTTAAAGAAAATATTCCAGACAATCAGTATTATAGCATGGATCGTCATCGCGACCTTCTGTTGGATGCTGAATTCTCCTGGAAGCCGGCTCCTTATTACTTTGTCAAAGATGGCGTAAAAATTGCCAGAAGAGGCTTGAATACTTCACCAGAATTTTATGTGAAATACCAAAAAGCTTTTCTTAATAAATCTTTCGGTACAGATTTCGATCTGCTCAGAATGGGTGTCAGGCAGAAATTTAATCTGGGCGTTGAAGGAAATCTACTTTATCAATTAGAATTTGGTAAATATCTCAATAACAAAAAGTTGTTTTTTGATGATTTTACACATTTTAAGGCACAACCGCTGGTTGTCGGAACAAAGAACTTTTTTCAGGTATTTCAGCTTAATGATTATTACAACTGGAGTACCGATGAAGGTTTTGTTAATGCCCATATATTATACAACTCAAGGTATTTAATGCTTAATCGTTTGCCTTTATTGCGTAACCGATTGTGGGAAGAAAGGCTCTCCCTGAGTTTTCTGGCGGTGCAGCACATCGGTTATCAGGCTGAAGCTGGTTACGGGTTGGGAAACGCTCTGTATAACGTTGGAATTTATACCGGCTATGGTGGATCCGGAAAATTCTCAATGGGAGTCAGAATTTCACTTCAGGTGCTGAGTAGGAATGAAATTGTGATTGGAATGTAGTCAGCAGGATTGCCATAAACAATGTATTTTCTGGAAAAGCATACCAGACCGATGTTAACAATAAATAATAGTTGACAGCCCTAGTGTATATATGTAACGATTTTGCAATGCATTTGCCCTGATGCGCATGATCTGTCTGAGGGTGAACTAAGACTTATTTAATTATCTTTATATTTTATTAATAGCAGCCGAAAATATGAATAAGCATTTCATTATCTTGGGATTAAGCATAGTTTTAATCTCGTGTAACCCAACTTCGACCGAAAGTTCGCTAAAAAATGATATCGAAGCCATCAATTCCGTTGACGCACCCGTTGCCAATATTTTTTGGAATGAATTAAAAAGTTTACAAGGAAAGACATTTGAAGGTAAGTTAGTAAGTGCACCTGCCAATGATGATTTTGCAGGAAAAAAATTGGTTATGCATGTGCTTTACAGCGATGACGAAACTATTTTAATTCCTTTCAACGTTCGTGATGACTTATCAAGAACCTGGGTTTTTAAATACAAACAAGGCAGAATCGAACTGAAACACGATCACCGGATGAGAAATGGGGAGAATGATGATATTACTATGTATGGTGGCACCTCAACAAACGAAGGGAAACCCGGTATGCAGGTTTTCCCGGCTGACCAGGAAACAGTTGAGATGATTCCGGATGCATTTTCAAATATCTGGTGGGTGACCATTGACAGCACGACGTTTACCTATAACTTAAGACGTGTTGGTACAGACAAGATTTTTACTGTTGCCTTTGATTTGACCAGTGAAATTGAAAAACCAACACCATCATGGGGCTGGGAAAATTTTGAAAACAATAAATAATTGTTGGCAACGAAAAATCAGGATAATACAGAAAAGTTGTCTGCTTTAAAAGAATATTGTTCAGAAAGGAAACCAGGCATGTTTCAAAGCATTAAACAAAAACCAAAGGTAACAGTGGTTGGAGGTGGCCCGGCAGGAATGAGGGCTGCCTGGGTTTTGGCAGATGATTTCGAAGTACATCTTTTTGAGAAGGAGAAGATGTTGGGACAGAAATTTCTGGTGGCAGGGAAAGGAGGGTTGAATCTAACCAAAAACCTGTCTTTCGGGATTATGCGCAATTTTTATTCCCCATCCGGTTTTATTGATGAAGCGCTTCAAAACTTTGATTCTGGCTCCCTTCGTGAATGGATGAATTCTATGCAAATAGAGACTTTTGCAGGAAGCAGCGGTAAGGTTTTCCCTGTAAAAGGAATAACGCCTGCAGACGTTCTTAAAAAAATAATTCTTGGTCTTTCGCAAAAAGGAGTTGTAATTCATTTAAAGCACAAACTGGTATCATTTTCAAATGATTTGGTTTTTTCTTTCATCTGTCCTGATGGCATTACCACGATAAAGTCAGATTTTGGCCTGTTTGCCTTCGGCGGAGCATCATGGCCTGAGACAGGTTCAAATGGTGAATGGATAAAGATTTTTAATTCAGCCGGACTTCTGACAACTCCTTTCAGGCCCTCAAATTGCGGCATTAACATTGCCTGGCCAGAATCATTTATTAAATATCACGAGGGGAAACCCCTTAAAAATATTGAGATTACAGTTGGTGGTTCAAAGGCAAGAGGAGAGGCACTGATAACAAAATCAGGTATGGAGGGCTCTGCCGTTTATCAGCTTGTTCCTACCATAAGAAATTTAATTGAAGAAGGCAAAAAGCCAGTGATTCAACTTGATTTAAAACCATTCAACTCGCCGGAGTCATTGGCATTAAAGGTAAATAATATTAAAACTGACACAAAAGATTACACAGTTGCTCTGAATTTGAATGCAGTGCAAATGGCACTTCTGAAAATATTTACTGACAAGGAAACTTTTTCTGATCCTTTACAATTCATCAGGGCAGTTAAAGCATTGAGGCTTAAAGTGCAATCGCTCAGACCCATTGAAGAGGCAATCTCAACAGTTGGAGGTTTAGATCTGAATGAAATAAATTCTGATTTTTCACTGAAGAAATATCCCCGGATATTTGTTTCAGGGGAGATGCTCGACTGGGATGCACCTACAGGTGGTTTTCTATTGCAGGGGTCTTTTGCAAGTAGCAACCATGCTGCAATGGGTATAATAAAAAAAGCCCACTTCAAATAGCAGGCTTAATACAATTACGAGCAATATTTTACAAGGTTACCTGTGGTGTTTTTAAATCAGATGCTTTGGCATCTTCCATAATCACTTCGTAAGTATAACCGGCTCCAAAGTCCTTATCGATCTCAATTTTTCCCTCAAATGTCGCTATACTGCCAACTTCCAGCACATCAAGTGTGGTGATAGTAAGGTCGTAGTTTACATCATCTCCGGTGCCATCCTGCAGATGAACCCAGTTTTTGTCCATGATACCAGCATTAAATTTTACAACAAGCCCTCTGATTTTTACAGTCTTGCCTGCATATGCCTCTTTCCCAGCAAATATAGCAGCAATATTAACGGCACCTTCAACAGGCTCTATTTCTATGCCTGTAACTTTAGCAACATTGGGTTTTCCCATTGTTGTGGGCACCTGTTTCAGATCGGGGCTTTCGGTTACATCCTGAACGAAATAAACCAATGGAAAGGTCCTGTTTAATTCTTTGCTTTCAAAATCATACATTTCCATAGCCTGGGTAAAATAAAGCACATCGCCGGGCTTTGCTTCACGAGCGTTTACAGCAATCCAGTACTTTTCATTGTTTTCAAAAACCTGAAGATAAGTATAATTCGAGGTCTGAATGACTTCAATAACGCTTACTCCATGCATTCCAGCAGGTAAATTCTCTGCAACAGCAGGGCTTTTGCCACGGTTACACGAATTTCCAAACAGAATCAGAACTGCTGCAGATAGGGTTATAATAAGTATTGTAACGTGATTTTTCATCTTTCTTTTGTAATTTTTAGGTTGCTTAATTTTTTCAGTGTGAGTGCAAAGATAGATTTTCTTCGGTTAATTTGTAATGAAGTACAATGTTTGGCTATTTCACGATTAGTTTAATAAATGTTTGCATTTCGTTTGACGACAGCACAAGAAAATATGTACCTGCCAAAAGTTTTTTATTACCTGAAATTGATTCGATTGGCCATTCGTGAATGCCTTGATCGATAAAACCGGTTTTGAAAAAATTTATTTGTTTTCCGATGGAATTGTATAAAGTGAGTTTGCAGGAAGTCCTGTTCAATGCGTTTAGAATGAGTCTGCTATTAAGTGTAACAGGATTTGGCAAAACCTGAAGATTTACTGATGAATTTGCTTGATGTGTCTGGCTGACAACGAATCTGAAAATCAGGGTTTGATTTTCATCATTAATTATAGTATCGCCTTGAACTGTACCAGCGATTGCATTGGTAGCTGAACCTGAATAATATCCATAAGGTATATTTTCAAAAATCAGTGAGCCTCCCGTTATAATTCCGCTGTAGTTTCCGGCCGGACCGCTAATCGTAATTTCTGTATCATCAAGCGATGAACCATATTGATCAAGCGCCAGACAAACCATATCAGTTCTGAGTGGTTCCAGTAAAAAATCGACACCAAAAACTGTGTTTCCGGTTTCAACCAGTATATTATCAATGGTTTGTGATGTGGTATAGGGATGTGATGCTGTAATTGACCATAAACCAGAATTTAGTTCGATTGAATAAAAACCTTCGGCATCAGGATGAACTGTAAGATTGCCCACCTCAATGCTCACTTCTGTCAAATCATAAATCTCCTCGCTCATTACAACCAGGCCTTCAATAAAACCGGTTGTGGGTGTCCAGATGCCGATTGAGCCATCAAGGAGAAGATTTTGGGCATAAATATCTGCATTTCCGTTGCGGTTGTCTTCCCAACTGATGATCCACTGGTTGTTCTGAAATTCGTTCATCACTGTATGGACTTTACTGGAAGCAACAGAACTAATTGTAACATGATTTTCAGGCCAGGTATAACTGCCATTGCTGTTGATTCTCATGGCTTTAAGTTGACCATTCATCCCACTTAATCCGGCCTCATACATCAATATTACATCTGTTTCGGTATTTCCGGCAGCAATGGGATAATAATTTGTTGAAGAAATTGGGATGAAGATTTTCCCGTTTTCTTCCCAAAGTTTAGATCCATTGGCCGAAAATTTTTGTCCGAATATTCCCCGAAGTGTTTGCAGGCTATTCATTTCATTCCAAAACACAAATAACTCAGAACTCCCTGGTGGGATTGCAATATGTGGATAGAATTGATGAAACCCAGCTGCAGAAGATGCCTCAACTCCATTAACGGCATATTGAGCAATACCTTGATTATTAATATGATGAACCCAGACAGAGGAAAGTGAATTGTTGTCGCGGTCGTCGTTCCAGGCTATATAAAAACCATCGCTGCCATCATTGATGAACGGCAAAATTTGTGTCCAGGCTGAAATTCCTCCGGCATTTGAAACAACAGTTGGTGTCATCCACACAGGAGCCCCGTTACTGTTGAATCTCCGGGCAAGTATGTGACGGGTAGGAGCGTTAATAGGCCCACTGTCTTCATAATACTTAAGGATTATTTCATCAACCCCAACGGGTATCATCTGAGGCCAGGTCAGCCTGTTTGCTGAGCTAAGGGTAATTCCATTATCGCCCCATAGTTTCAGTCCGCTTGGACTGATTTTTTGCATGATAATGACATTTCCCGACATCCATGCGAAAACAGCATTTCCGGCTTTGGTAGCTGTTACTTTGGGCGATGCATTGAATTCTGAATTATTTGAAAGTGGTAAGCCATTGCTGCCCCAAACGTGCTCTCCCGATGGTGAAATCCTGTATGCATAGGCGTTGTTATTCCCATTTCTGATGTCCTGCCAGGTCATGATGCAGTGATTGGTAACATCTGCCGCCATATCCCAGTCGGTGAGCCAACTGTCGGATGTATTGCTGCTTATCAAAATTCCATTCGAAGACCACATTTCATTGCCTTGGCTATCAAGTCGTTGCAACCTGACATTGTAGTTGCCCCCCTCACTTGAAAAATATCCAATATAACTGTCCCCGTTAGGACAAGTTGCAATTTTTGGTATGGCCTGTTCGCCCGAAAGCACACAAATGGCATTGTTCACAGAAGGGTCACTGCTCCATTGTGCCCAGGAAACCGAGGCCTGAAACATCAGAATTAAAGTGGAAATCATAATCTTTTTCATGACAATGTTTTCTAATGGTTAATATTGACAATTTCACTAATTATACCAAGCTTCTACAAATCTTTAAAAATCAGCTTTAGAGAAATACCCCTGACTTTTATCTGTTTAACTCTGAGTTTAAAACAAGTATCCAAATTACTTATTTTTTTCTTTGCTTGTTTAAAAATAAATTTCAAAAATAATTGAATAAGTTGATCCCTTTTTTACTGAAAATGTTTGGGAGAAGTGATTTTTTCCTTCTTTAAAGCAAGCCTGGCAATTATTTTCAGTAATTTGAATCTCTGTTTTTGCCTGCAGTATTTTTGAATTTAGTATATTCGCAGTCACTAAATTATTCAATGGACTTCAACGGCAAATGTTTCTGGATTACCGGTGCTGCGTCAGGTATGGGCAAATCGTTGTCGTTGTTATTGGCATCCTTTAATACCCAATTGATACTTTCCGACAGAGATGTGAAAGGATTAAGTCAGGTTGCAGATAAAGCAATCGCTTTAGGAGCCCGGGTTTTGACTTTGCCTTTGGATATGTCAGATTCCGGATCAATCCGAAAGGCAGTTTCAGGAGTTTTGACAAATGTTAAACGTATTGATGGATTATATCAGTTTGCGGGTATCAGCCAAAGATCTTTGATAATTGATACACCCCTTGAGAATGATCGTAAAATAATGGAAGTTAATTTTTTTGGGGTAATTGAACTGGCAAAAGCACTGCTGCCTCATATGATAGATCAGGGAGGTGGCCAGATGGCAGTGACTTCCAGTTTGGTCGGAAAGTTTGGTTTTCCCTATCGCTCAGCTTATTCAGCTTCCAAGCATGCACTACACGGCTATTTTGAAAGTTTGAGAACAGAGAACTCCTTAAACAACATCAGAGTCAGCATTCTTATCCCTGGAAGAATTCAAACCAACATTTCGCTATTTGCGCTTGATAAAGATGGTAAGGAGCATGGAAAAATGGATCCGGGACAAGCCAATGGCATTACAGCTGAAAAAGCGGCAAGACAAATTCTGAAAGGGTTGAGAAAAGAAAAGAAAGAGATTCATGTCGGTGGCAAAGAGTTGCTGATGCTTTATATCAGGAGATTTTTCCCGGCACTGTTTTATTACATTTCATCGCGCATTAAACCTGTTTAAATGCTCGTCAATAAACATCAGCTTACGTAGCAACATCAAAGAATGGCAAAACAAATCAACGGAATACAACAATTAGGCGTTGGAGTTACCGACATTCAAGAGGCATTTGCCTGGTACAGGAAATACTTCGGAATGGATATAAAAATGTTTGAAGAAGCTGCCATGGCTCAGCTGATGCTGCCTCATACCGAAGGTGAGCCACGAAAACGCCATGCAATTCTGGCCCTTAACCTTGAAGGCGGAGGTGGCTTCGAAATCTGGCAACATACAGGAAAAAAACCTGAGCCTCCAACATTTGAACTTAAGTTTGGCGATTTGGGAATTTTTGCAGGGAAACTCAAAACATTTGACATTGAAAAGGCATTTGTTCAGTTTAAGGCCTGGAACCTTAACCTCCTTACTGATATCAAAAAAGATCCCGATAGAAATTTGCATTTTTATCTGAACGACCTTTATGGTAACTTATGGCAGGTATGTCAGGATTCTTATCTGTTTAAGAAACAAAAATCGGTTACAGGTGGTGTTTATGGGGCGGTAATAGGAGTGAAAGATGTTGAAGAAAGTTTGAAAGTGTATCAGCAGATACTTGGATATGATACCGTTGCTTATGATGTAGAAGGCATAATGGACGACTGGAAGGGTTTGCCCGGAGGAGAAAGCCGTTACAGGAGGATTTTACTCAGGCATTCAACAGTTTACAAAGGTGCTTTTAGCCCTGTTTTTGGGCCCAGTACCATTGAATTGGTGCAATCCTTAGACAGAGTGCCCAAAAATATTTTTGAAAATCGTTTGTGGGGTGATCCGGGCTTTATTCATCTCTGTTATGACATCAATGGAATGGATGATTTGCGAACAGAGGTTAATGAGAAAGGCTTTCCTTTTACTGTTGACAGTGCCCTGGATATGGATACCTTCGATATGGGCGAAGCCGCAGGAAGTTTTGCCTATATTCAGGCTCCCGAAGGAACACTTATTGAGTTTGTAGAAACGCATAAAATTCCGCTCGTCAGAAAGATTGGATGGTCCATCGACCTCACCAAACGAAAACCAGGACCTCTTCCTCGATGGTTGCTCTCTTTGTTTTGGATGATGCGTGTTAAGTGATAATGAAAGGTCAAGTCCTGAAAGAGATAACGATAACTGCCTAATGTCAAACCAACCATCCAAACCCGAACGTTTTAAAGCCGTAATCAAATGGTTTGAAGAGAATATGCCTGTTGCTGAAACAGAACTTAATTATCAGGATCCCTATCAACTCATTGTTGCAGTTATTCTTTCAGCTCAGTGCACAGATAAACGAGTCAATATTATAACCTTGCCTTTTTTCGATCGTTTTCCTACTGCGGAGTCTCTTGCAGAAGGTACAGAGGATGAGGTCTTTAAACTTATAAATTCCTGCTCTTATCCCAACAACAAAACCAAACACCTGTTGGGTATGGCACGCATGCTGGTTCATGAATTTAGCGGCATTGTGCCTGATGATATTGAAACCCTTCAAAAACTTCCGGGTGTTGGCCGGAAAACAGCCAATGTAATTGCATCAGTGGCATTCAACAGGCCTGCAATGGCTGTAGATACTCATGTACACCGGGTCTCGGCGCGCATTGGCCTTACCTGGCGGGCGAAAACTCCCCTTGAAACCGAACGACAGTTGGTAGAGTATATTCCTGAAGAAAAGCTTTCAATTGCCCACCATTGGCTTATTCTTCATGGCCGATACGTTTGCATTGCGCGTAAACCAAAATGCGATGAATGTGGCCTGATGCAGTGGTGTAGGTTCTACCAGAGCAAAAAGAAGCCAAATTAAGATCTGATTCTACCCAGAGTGAACCATTCGTTTTTTCTTTTGTTTAAGAATATAACAATTTAATTAAACGCAAATAATATTCTTAAGCCATGTCAAAACTTTCAACCGGTGATAAAGCACCTGAATTCAAAGGAACCGATCAGTCAGGTAAAACTCTTAGCCTCGATCAGTTAAAAGGCAGTAAAGTAGTTTTATACTTTTATCCAAAAGACGACACCCCGGGTTGTACCGCCGAAGCCTGCAGCCTTCGCGATAATTATGACCGTATGCTAAAACTGGGTTATAAAGTCATGGGAGTAAGCCCTGATAGCGAAAAATCGCACCAGAAATTTGCAGAAAAATACGAGCTTCCATTTCCTCTTATTGCTGATCCTGATAAAAATATTATCCAGGCTTATGGAGTGTGGGGCAAAAAGAAATTTATGGGTCGTGAGTATGAAGGTGTCATACGTACAACATTCATTATTGATGAAAACGGTATAATATCTGAAATCATAGAGAAGGTAGATACCAAAAAACACGCTGAGCAAATTCTTGGATAAAAAATCAGTTTCGACATTATCGTTTTTAGGGTTGTAACACTTCAAATTCTTTTAATGCGGTCAAAAATAAATATGACGGCATAAAACAGGGAATTCATTTCATTTACAATAACTGAAAATCTGAATTTTTCTGGAATAGTAATAATCCTGTTTGTTTATGAATCCATGATTATCTATCTTTGAAAGATAAAAATCAAATAGGTTTAAATCTAAAAATTAACACAATATGAGTAAAGACATCAAAGAAAACAATCTGGAGAAACTTAAAGCTTTACAATTGACGATGGATAAGATTGAAAAATCTTATGGCAAAGGTGCTATCATGAAGCTGGGTGATTCTGTAGTTGAAGACTTGCCCAGTATCTCGACAGGCTCTATAGGGCTTGATTCGGCACTTGGAGTGAACGGATTGCCTAAGGGCAGAGTGGTAGAAATTTACGGACCTGAATCTTCAGGAAAAACGACCCTTGCGCTCCACGCCATTGCTGAATCGCAGCGGCTGGGTGGAATTGCGGCCTTTATAGATGCTGAGCATGCGTTCGATAGATTTTATGCTCAGAAACTGGGCGTTAACATAGATGAATTACTGATTTCGCAACCCGATAATGGAGAGCAGGCACTTGAGATTACTGAAAACCTAATTCGTTCAGGAGCCATTGACATCATAGTTATTGACTCTGTTGCGGCACTTACTCCTAGGAGCGAAATTGAAGGTGAAATGGGTGACTCAAAAATGGGTCTTCAGGCACGACTGATGTCGCAGGCACTTCGTAAACTTACTTCAACCATAAGTAAAACAGGTTGTTGTTGCATTTTTATCAACCAATTGCGCGAAAAAATCGGTGTTATGTTTGGAAATCCTGAAACAACAACAGGGGGAAATGCGCTGAAATTTTATTCTTCTGTTCGTTTGGATATCCGCCGCATCAGCCAGATTAAAGACAATGATCATGCAGTCGGTAACAGAGTTAGGGTAAAAGTGGTAAAAAACAAAGTTGCTCCACCTTTTCGTCAGGCTGAATTTGATATCATTTTCGGTGAGGGAATTTCTAAAAATGGCGAAATTATTGACCTTGGCGTTGATCTTAACATCATAAAAAAGAGTGGTTCATGGTTCAGCTATGGCGAAACAAAACTCGGACAGGGCAGAGATGGAGTGAAAAAACTTCTTTTGGATAACCCCGAACTCTCAGATGAACTTGAAGCACTGGTACGTGCTGCTTTGACTGCAAAATAAAATCCTGAGTAGGTTTTAACAAGAGACCGAATTTTAACAGCTCTTACCAGAAAGGTAAGGGCTGTTTTACTTAACTTTGCGCTCTTATAAATAACCGTTGGCTGTATGACATCATCTTTTAAAAAAAGTACAACTTTCCCTCTCTTTTTTATTTTACTGTTCACTGTACTTTTTTCCGGTGGATGCCTCAGAAATGAGCCAAAAACCACTGAGAAAACCGTAAAGGTCGGGAATGATTCAGTAAATTACGAGCTCAAGCAATTGACATCTAGTGTTATACAATCTCCCGATAAAATACAACCCTATCTCGACAGGGCTGTGTATTATGCAAAAAACAGCATGCCCAATGAAGCACTTAAGGATATCAATTATGCCCTGACATTGAATCAGAATGATCCTGAAGTTTATGCTGCTTTATCAGATGTTTACATGTATGATGGGAAAGCCCAGCGATCGCTTGACGCGCTCAAACGAGCCAGGGAGCTATCGCCCAATGAGGGAAAATATGATGTGAAGATGGCAAGATTGTACTTAACCATGAGCGATTACAAGCAAACATTTAATACATTGCGCGAAGGTTTGCGTAAAGATCCCAAAAATGCTGAGGCATTCTTTATCAGTGGTTTGGCTCATGAAGAAATGGGAGATACAACCAAGGCCATTGAAAACTATCAGTTGGCTGTTGCACGCAAACAGGATTACTACGATGCTTTAAAACAACTTGGGATACTTTACTCAATAAAGAAAGACCGGCTGGCTATTGATTATCTAAGAAATGCTTCAACTCTAAAACCGGATTATCCTGAACCTCTTTACATTTTAGGAATGTTTTACCAGGAAAATGATGATCCTGAAAAAGCACTGAGTGTTTATGAAGAAATTTTGCTTTCACAACCTGGATATATTCTGGCTCATTACAACAAAGGGTATGTTTACCTGGTCTATCAGCAGGAATATCAGCAGGCCATAGAGGCATTTACAAAAGCCATTGAACTTGATGCAGATTATGCCGATGCATACTACAACAGGGCGCTTGCCTATGAATTGCTTGGAGATAAAACCAAAGCCAGAACTGAATATGAAAAAGTGCTCAGGATGCGGGTGAATGATGAAAAAACCGTTGAGGGACTGAACCGACTTGATGCTTTGTAGAAAATTATGTTTATTTGCGATTTCAGGCTATTGATAATCAGTTTTCAATAATTTAAGGTCCTCTGCCATTTCGAAAATCATTTTTTCGATTTCAGCAAGAGTGGAAATCAATTCTTCCTTATTGAAATTCTCACCACGATTTTCAATCAATTCGGTTGCCTTTTTTTCAAGATTTCTTGCTTTTTCGTAAACCTGAGCTGCAGCAAAACTTGAGACCACGCCTTTCAAACTATGGGCATTAAACCTGAGTTTAACAAAGTCCGCTTCGTTTACGTTATTCTTAAGGTTCAATAACCTGCCCGGAAACTCTTCAAAAAAAATATCGATGATCTCAACAATGACAGATTTTTCCAGGTATTGGTAGGCATCGTGAAATAGCTTCTTGTCGACCATATTATATTTTTACTTATTGCAGGAAATTTAGAAGGTTATTTCTCAGGCCGCAAAGCCGAAGCTTCTTTTTTCTTTTTATTCTCAAGAATTTCATTTTTCAGATCCTTCAATTCACATCCTGAGCAGTCAGAAGCGCAGCCTGAGCATCCATCAAGAGGCCTGGTAAATTTCTGGTAAATCTTCACACCGGCTATTGTAAATGCAATTCCGGTAATGATGAGTACTATTATTTCCTGATATCCGGGCATAGAGTTAGTATTGAATATTAAACAGCCAGGTCATTAAATAGTTGAACGATTGGCGGAAAATAATGACTTACGGTGAACCAGGTAATGCATCCAATTATTACTGCCATAAGCAAAGCCCAAAAGAATGCCGGAATTTTTGTAAGTTTCTCCAGGTTTGTCAAATCACCAGCTTTTGAATGATTCTTCATTGCCTGAATTATAATACTCACGGCAGAACTGACTCCTTCAATAAATGCAACCTGACTTATAAACATAAAAAACAGAATTGCAAGAGTTGCCGGAAGGTGCCAGCTTATCAAAAACATGAGAATGTTCATTGCGAAAAGCCAAAAAATACCATAAGCGTTTCTAATAAAAAGGACAAGGTTAATTACTGACAAAGAAAACAGGATAAAAAATCCAATCTGAAAATTTCGGCTGTTCGATAAAGCCAGTAATCCCAATGCCCCCAGGGAGGCAAGCGGATAGCCGGCAAATGAAACCAGAAACGCTTTAATACCTGAGCTGGTTTTGGTAAAAGCCGATCCTGAAGTATTGCTGTTCAGCTTGATTTCCAGAACTTCTCCCTGGAGTAAAATCGCCATAAGGGCATGTCCGTTCTCATGCAGAAATGTATTGAGTGTCCTGAAAAAGCTTTTTAGACCGGGTATTTTCAGAATGATAAAAATGATAATCAGCAGGCTATAAAATAACTGTGAAGGATTTAGTCCATCAATAAAGGTTACGAAATTGTTCATATAAGGAGGCTGCCAATCTGGAAAACCATAAATGAGACCGCATAAGCAAGACCTGTGGTGTAAACAACAATAAATGCTGCCCATTTCCAGCTGCCAGATTCCTTCTTTATGGCAGCCACCACAGCCACACAGGGGAAATAGATCAGTATAAACAGCATAAAACTGAATGCGACAAGCGGAGTGAAAACCTTTTCTCCTTTTCGCGTACCATCATAATAGGTTTGTTGCTGCAACTTTTGTATGAGGGAAGCAGAGGTTTCATCTACTTCATTGCCAACCTGATACAGGACTCCAAGAGTTCCAACCGTAATTTCCTTGGCTGCGATTCCTGTGAGAATAGCTACACTCATTTTCCAGTCGAACCCAAGTGGCCGCATTACCGGTTCTACAAAATGCCCAAGTCGGCCAATGTAGGAATTTAACTGACGGTTACTCTCTTTCTCATTTTCAAGTTGTGTAATCTTTAATGAAAACTCTTCTTCAAAAAGCTTGATTTCAGATTCATTACCTGAGTCATTCCGGAGACTTAGCTCAAAATCCTGAATCACTTCTCCGATCTGGTTATCAAATAGTTGGTCCTTTTCTGTTGTGCGCGGAAAATACCCCAGTGCCCAAATTATGATAGATGCAACAAGAATTACACCTCCAATTTTCTTTAAATATTGCTCGGCCCGCGACCACATATGTTTTAGAATTGCTCGCAGGGTGGGAGTGCGGTAGGGTGGGAGCTCCATAACAAAAGGAACATCGGGCTGTTTAATCAGAGCATTTTTAAATAGTAAAGCAGACCCTATTGCCAGGAGTACCCCCAAAAAATACATGAAGAAAAGTATGGTGCCCTGATAACTGACAAAAAATGCACTGATAAAGAGTATGTAAACCGGTAAGCGCGCGCTGCACGACATAAACGGATTGATGAGCATGGTGATTAAACGGTCGCGGGGACTTTCGATAATGCGCGTGCTGAGTATAGCCGGCACGTTGCAGCCAAAGCCCATCAGCAAAGGGATAAATGATTTGCCGTGAAGCCCTATTTTGTGCATGGCTTTATCCATGATAAACACAGCCCTGGCCATATAGCCGGTGTCCTCCATCAGAGATATGAAAAGGTAAAGCAAAAGAATGTTGGGCAGAAAGACAATAACGCCGCCAATTCCACCTAAAATGCCCTGAACAAGCAGGTCTTTAAGTATTCCATTAGGGAGAAAAGCATTCAATTGCGATGATGTAAAATCAACCAGCCACTCAATCCAGTTCATGGGATACTCGCCAAGGCGGAAAGTTCCGTAAAACGTAAACCACATGAAAAACACGAAAATAGGAATTCCCCATACCTTATGGGTAATTATGGTGTCGATGATTTCACTCTTTTTTCGCTGCAAAACCAGGTTTGGAACAAAAGTTTCGTGCAGCGCTCCGGCAATAAACCCGTATTTGGCATCAGCAATAAGGCTTTCGGTATCCTGTTTCGAGATAATTTCAATATTCCCGATCTGTTCATCCACCATTCGCATTATCTCCCTGTGGTTATTCAGTTGCTCGGTGAAGACTTCAGATGCCCTGTCTTTTTCAATGAGTTTTAAAGCCAGAAATCGGGAGGATATTTTATCAATAATCAGCGTATTTTCAGATACTCTGAGTAATTCCTGAACTTTTTTAATTGATGGTTCGACGATTGGACCATAGTTTATATGGATATGCCTAATCGTATCATCCTGATCTTCATATACATCAATGATTTTTTGAAGCAGATTTTCGATGCCTTTGCCTTTTGATCCTACGGTGGGGACAAACGGAATTCCCAATAGCTTTCCTAACTGAATGTGATCGAGTTTATTTCCTGAATTTTCAAGTTCATCAAACATGTTCAATACACCGACCAGCTTGATGTCCATGTCGATGAGTTGAGTGGTAAGGTATAGATTTCGCTCAAGGTTTGAAGCATCCAGAATATTTACAACAATATCAGGAGCCGATTCAATGATGAAATCTCTGACATAAAGTTCTTCAGGACTGTAGGCACTGATTGAATATGTGCCCGGCAGGTCAGTGATGATAAATTTGTAACCTTTATATCTGAGATGAGCTTCCTTGGCATCAATGGTAACGCCGGAATAGTTTCCAACCCGCTCTTTAGATCCGGAGGTAAAATTAAAAATGGTTGTCTTGCCGCTATTGGGATTTCCAACCAAAGCAATTTGTATGGTTTTATTCTGAATCGCAGGCCTTTTGCGATGCAGGTCTCCTTCAATTGAACCCCCTGATGTTGATCCGTTTTCAGCCAACACCTCTGATTCAGAAGCAATTTCAATCAATGCTGCATCGCTGTTCCTTAGCGATACATTGTACCCCATTACATTGTATTCTACAGGGTCCATCATTGGGGCCCTTTGTATTACCGTAACTTCTTTGCCGGTAACAAAACCCATTTCAAGAATACGCTTGCGGAAAGCGCCCCTTCCCCTGATCTTTATTATGATGCCTTTTTCGCCCGGTGATAAATCAGAAAGTGCCAATTTAATATTATTAAGACTGATTTTAAATAGACAAAATTATCTTAATTTTTGATGTAAAGGTCAGATTGGCTCGATTTGATTAGAAAAATTAACATTTTAATACATGGTTGTGAAATTCCATGCATCAGAAAGAAGAAAGGGAAAGAAAATAATTATTTGCTATTCAATGATTTGATTCTTTACTTTAAGCCCCAGCTGATGCAGAGCCTGCATGACTTTGGTGATTGTTTCACCATAATGCGAATAAAATAGTTTGTATATTTCAGCAACAGCATTTTCGCGGGAACTGTAGCGGTTTTTTTGATAAAGCATAATAAAGTCCTTCAAATCCTGATAGATGTCGACAAGGCATTCAGCTATGCTGAGTTTTTCGGCGTCTGTATGTTCATCGTTGATGTCCTGGCAAACCCAAAAATGATCATCCGGATAAAGTTTGTTTCTTAAGCTGTTGAAAATCAATTCCCACGATTCTTCTGTCATGAAACGTTCAGCATCATCAGGTTCTTCAGGTACAACCGGTTTTAGCACTGAACCTTTCAGGTAAAGTAAAGGCAGTATGTGCCTGAAATAATGAATGATATCCTGTTTGGAGTATTCATCTGCTTTTTCTATAAACATACAATATTCATTGGCTACCGTGAGCAGTTCAATGACCTGTTTCGAATAAACCGGATCGTTTGGTGAAATTTCCATTATGCACTTTTTTGCTGCAAAATTAGTCTTTTACTTTAATTCATTGAAGTGTATTTCCTTTACCTGAGACTGAGTTTTTTTTCATGACAGGTGAGTCGGGTGTAACAGAAGTGCAAAAAAAAAGTTTGTTCAGCTGAACAAACTTTTTTCCAATAATTATGAAAACAAAATTATACTCTTTTTTCTTTGATTCTGGCTTTTTTGCCTTTGAGACCACGCAGGTAGAAGATTCTTGCCCTGCGCACAACACCTCTTTTATTTACATCGATTTTATCAATAAACGGAGAAGCGATTGGAAAAATCCTCTCAACACCGGTATTCCCTGAAATCTTACGAACTGTGAAGGTTTCTGCAACTCCGGTTCCATTGCGCTGCAAAACAACACCCTGAAATTGCTGAATCCTTTCCTTATCACCTTCCTTGATTTTATAGTGAACGGTAATGGTATCACCAGCTTTGAAAGCTGGTAACTCTTTCATCTCCACGAAATTATCTTCTACATATTTCATTAATGCGTTCTTGCTCATTATCTTAGGTATTAAATTGTTGCGGTTTCAAAAATGAGTGCAAATGTACGGCATTTTTTTTTTAATAAACAAGTGCGGCGGTGAATTTAGTATCAGAATTTTTGTCGAATAACCATTTTTTTTAATTATCCGGGCTATCAGGGCCATTTTTTATACCATGCCATTACTTCTGGTCCTGCTAATTTTTGATTAATTTTGATCTGAAGCAACCGGTATATAAAGTGAATGCTTGAATTATTTCTGTTTTTTTGCAATTTGTGTAAAAAATCGGTCTACTTGCTATACTGCACGGAACTACTATTTATCATCCAAAAGATCGGGACGGCGCTGCTTTGTGCGTTCAACCGATTTGGTGTAATTCCAGTTTATGATTTCCTTTTCGTTTCCCGACAATAATACATTCGGCACCTTCCATCCATTGTAATCTGCCGGCCGGGTGTAGACAGGAGGGCTTAGTAATCCATCCTGAAACGAGTCCGATAGCGCAGAGGTTTCGTCGCTCAAAACTCCCGGTATAAGCCTTATGATGCTGTCAGCAAGCACCGCAGCGGCAAGCTCACCCCCTGACAAAACATAATCACCAATAGAAATTTCACGCGTTATGAAATGTTCTCTGATTCTTTCGTCGATTCCTTTATAATGCCCGCAGAGCAAAATTATATTTTTCTTTAGGCTTAGCTGATTTGAAATGCTTTGATTCAATAATTCACCATCAGGTGTAAGAAAGATTACCTCATCATATTCCCGTTCCTGTGTGAGCTGAAGTATACAATCGGCAATGGGTTGAACCATCATTACCATACCTGCTTTTCCACCATAAACGTAATCATCCACATTTTTATGTTTGTTTATGGCAAAATCTCTGATGTTGTGAATGTGAATTTCAGTGAGGCCTTTGGCAACAGCTCTCTTAATGATGGATTCAGTGAAAGGCCCCTGAAACATTTCAGGAAAAATCGTCAGTATATCAATGCGCATTGTGTTATTTTTCTGCAAAAGTACAACAATCCTCAGATGACCTTGATACAATAGGAATGATGTTTTGTCGGCATGTAGATAGGCAGAATTGCCACTTACTCTGAAAAATCTTAAAAAAAATGGATATTTCTCTATATTTGAAGTCTTCAATTTTCAAACCTTGTATTTTCAAACTTTACTCCGTTTTATTTTTAGGGTCGACTGGTTTTCGCCAGCTTTGCTGCTGGTGATAGTTTTGGCAAAGTTCTTTCCCTGGCCGGGATTGGGCGAGGGAGCCTTCTCGCTGAAGTCTTTGGCCGGTTATGGAATTTCTCTGATTTTTTTTCTATACGGACTCAGGCTGAGTTTGCCTCAGATTTGGAGCAGTGTCAGCAATTGGCGTTTGCATCTTGTGGTGCAGGCTACAACTTTTGTGATTTTCCCGGTAATTGCAATTTCTTTCAGAGGATTTTTTTTCGAAACCGAATATTATTTACTCTGGCTTGGAATTTTTTACCTTTCAGCTTTGCCTTCAACGGTTTCATCTGCTGTAGTAATGGTTTCGCTGGCCGGAGGCAATGTGCCCGGAGCGATTTTCAATGCAACATTCTCGAGTATCGCAGGAATACTGATTACCCCAATGCTGATGGGCATTTTCCTTTCATCTGGGCAGGTCAGCATTGAGGTGTTGCCCGTATTTACAAAACTGGGTTACCAGATTTTATTGCCTTTGTTTGCAGGTATTTTTCTTCACCGGTGGTTGGGTGAGTATGCCATAAAGCACCGGAATACTACCCGGTACTTTGATCAGTTGGTAATACTTACTGTCGTTTATACCTCGTTTTGTAACTCCTTTTACAACGAGCTATTTTCCGGCTTTACAGTTATTGTAATTGCCAAACTAATTGCCGGTTTGCTTATGTTTTTTACTTTGGTAAATGTCATTATTCTGATGCTTGTGAAACAATTTAAGTTACCAACATCCGATATGATTACCTCATTGTTTTGTGGTTCAACAAAATCACTGATGCATGGAAGCGTAATGGCCGGGGTTCTTTTTTCGGGTGTAGCTGTCGCCGGAGTGATTTTATTACCTGTTTTGATTTATCATGCCATGCAATTGACCATAACCGGAATCATGGCTCAATCTTTCCGTCGCAAAGGGGGGGGCGCTTAAGGTAGACTCTTATAACCGGAGCAGGGATTTGAAAGATATTTTTGCACCCCGATATTGATAATTGTCAATATGCATTCTGTTGCCACTTTAAAATCTTTATTTATACTAACATTATAATTTTGAAGAAAATAAATGCTAACGCCAAAATTCAGGGGATGATTATCTTTGCATTTTTTAAGAATGAAATGATTTTTATTTATGAGGCCTTATTTTTTAGCAATTCTCTTATTTTTATTTTACTCAAGTATTGATGCTCAGGTACTTAACATTGAGCGCGAACGTATAAAAACCGATACCACCGGATGGTCAGGAACCGGAAAGGTTTCCTTTAATTTCATCAGCAATACAAAGAAATTTACCGAGGCAGGTTTGAATTTTCATGTTCAGTACAAAACTAACCGAAGTCTTTACCTTGCACTTTCTGATTATGAAATCATAAGATCGGATGAAAGCGATTTTTCCAATAAGGGGATTCAGCATTTTCGATATAACTACAAATTGACTCCGATTCTTACTCTTGAAGCATTTACTCAGGCACAGTTTAATAAAGTGTTGAATTTGAATTTCAGGGGATTGGCAGGGGCCGGTATTCGCACTAAATTGTTGGGAAACGAAAATTTCAGAATCTATTCTGGATTGGCATATATGTTTGAATATGAGGAACCCCGTGAGATTGAGCCCGTAGAATACAACAACCGGTTCAGCACATATTTATCGGCAACGTTAAGGTTTAATGATATTCTTTCACTTGTAAATACGGCATATTACCAGCCCAGGATCGATTATTTTTCCGATTATCGTTTGTCAAACAACCTAGACTTGATTTTCAGGGTTTCCAAACGTTTGTCATACGTCTTAAAGTTCGAATACATCATTGATAACCGCCCTCTATTATCAATGCCCCGCGACATTTATAGCTTAAAAAATTCACTGGTCATCGATTTTGGAAAATGATATATTTGTTTCATTTGCTGCTATCATTGTTTCGTCAATATTCTCCAAAGTCTACTCAATACTTTTAATAGGGATAGTATCACATCAAACCGCTTAATATCTACTTTTGTCGGAGAACTAAACTGAAAAATGGAAGACGCCGGCATTCAAAACAATGACACTAATTTTGCCTCTGCTGCCAGGGCAACACCAATAGAAATAAAATCTGACTTTAATTTGTTTTCATCAGATATGTATTTTCAAATGTACGTTGCAGCAATGCCTGATTTGGCCATTGTAGTAAATGAAAACAGGCAGATTGTTTATGCAAACAAGGCATTGCTTACCCTCGTCGGTCAGGATGAACTGGAAAAAATCATTGGATTCAGGCCTGGAGAGGTGCTTGAATGTGAAAACCTCAAACAAGCTTCAAATGGCTGTGGCACGAGCAGAGCCTGCATGTATTGCGGAATTGTGAACTCGGTATTGGATGCTCAAAGCACAGGGGAATCAAGTGTTCGTGAAAGCAGGATTGTTTCGGGCAAAGTCAATAGCGGACAGTCTTTTGATATTGAAATCAAAGCAAGTCCTGTTTTGGTAAGCGACAGAAAGTTTATTATTCTATCCATTAAGGACATAAGTGATCATAAAAGAAGGATGATTCTTGAAAAACTTTTTTTTCATGATATTCTGAATACTGCTAATGGATTGAAAGGAATAATTCAAACGATTGAAGATCACGAAAACTCCGGTAAAATGAAACATATCATTGATGCTGCAAAAAAAACTTCCGGAGAGCTTGTTGATGAAATACTGGCCCAGAGGTTGCTGGTTTCTGCCGAAACCAAAGATCTGGTTACAGATATTTCGCGCTGCAACTCAAAAAAAATACTTGAGGATGTTTCAGATTATCTGGAGTATCATGCCATAGCAATTGACAAGAAAATTTATATTGATCCTTTTTTGCGCAATTTATATTTTGATACTGACCCAACAATCCTTAAAAGGGTTCTGATTAATGTTGTTAAGAATGCACTGGAGGCTTGCGAAACAGGAGGGGTTATACAAATGGGATGTCGTATGTCTGACAAATACCTGAACTTTTGGGTCAATAACCCAGGGATGATTTCCGAAAGTGTTCAAAATCAGATTTTTAAACATTCTTTTTCAACAAAAGGGGAGAACAGGGGAATTGGTACTTATTCAATTAAACTGCTGACTACCCGTTATCTTGAAGGTAATGTTTCATTTGAAACCGATTTAGAGAAGGGGACTACTTTTTATATTAATTTACCTTTTTCAATATCAAAGAATCATTAAGTCTTTTACAAAAACTTTTGTAACTAATCAGTTTGACAAAAATACTACGTTATTAACAATTTTCGGTGCTTTGTCAACGGGTTTTAAGTATTTGCAGACTGACGACTTAGAAATTCAACGGTTACTAACAAAAATCTCCTATA
>JAHYJC010000040.1 GCA_019429275.1 Lentimicrobium sp.
TGCCGCCAGCTTCCTTCAGATTCCATCTCGCGATGGACACCCTTGCTCTTGGCTAACACTCCTTACTGTGAAGCGTGTTCGGGACTTGCACCCTATAGCTGATATACATGCCTGACGCACAAAAAAAGCCACATATTACTGTGGCTTATCGAGTTATATCAATCAAAGATTAATTAGTCAGGAAAGATTGTTTCGTTGGCTAATGCTTTATACAAATCTTTCATTTCAGCAAGAGTGATGTCAAATTCACCAACCATTGATGAACCAAGTTGTCCGTATTTTACCTTATGTTGCACTTCATAAGCTTTTGAACGGGTAAAATCACCGGCAGATTTTCCTCCAAGCGCAATCGTCTTACCATCTGCACCATGGCATAATTTACATTGAGCATCGTAAAAGGCTTTCCCTTTGGTTTCATCACCATCACGGCCAACATTTGAAATAGCAAAACTACCGCTTGGGTATGTACCTGTGTAGGTTACGTCGTATAACTGATTCACATCAAACATACCTTCTTTCATAAATTTAACGAGATCCCATATCTGATCATCAGATAATAACTGATTGAAATTAGGCATTTTATCTCCCTCTGTTGCATTGGTAGCTGGATCATAGGTTGACAAATCGTAAGAAATATCCCTTCTGCCAGTGGTTGATTTCATGGCATCAAATAATTCCTTAGCTGTTTTTGATTGTGCTATCTGATAAATGTTGAGTGCGTTAACATTAGGTCTGGTTGTTTTTGGACCGCGATTAATGTATGATCCGCCTGCACCTAATCCATCCCATCCATGGCATTGTTTACACCTGAAAAAATCAGCCTTTGCATTAATGGTTGCATAATTTGGGTCATTTTGGTCGTAACCGGATTCGGTACTCCAGAATTTATCGTAGAGTATTCCTCCTTTGGCAACGGTGGCATTTTCAAAAGCAATTTCATCCGGACTTTTAGGATCATCTTTTGAACAGCTTTGGAGAATACTTGCTGCCAATACACCGGCAATTAAAAGAAAATTCAAATGTTTCATTGGTTTTGATTTAAGATTAAAAATAATTGTTAATTTGTGTTGGTTCTCTGATTATGATTCATATTCAAAATTTCCTCTAAGGTTTACTGTCCATTAATCCCTTGATTTTTGAGGTTAATTCAAACCAATAGTCCTTTGACGGACATATACTTGATCTTTGGCATTCATTGGTATCGCATACAAAGTTTACAAGTTGAAGGTTTGGGCTGAAGCACGGTAAACATCATAAACTGTAATTTCCTTTGGTTTTCTGGCAGGAATATAGCCACAGCCTTTCCCTTCGTTGTTTACAATCAGTCCTGCATTTTTTAGTCCTGCAATAATTTAGTCAAGATAATAGTTTGATATTCCTTGACTTTCGGCTATCTCCTTTTGCAGAACAGGTCCGTTACTTTTGGCAATTTCAATAATAGCTCTCAAACCGTAACGTACATTTGTATTAATTTTCATAACCCAGGCAATCCTATAGATTTACTAGGATGCAAAATTAAAAGTATTATGAACATATACGACATTTTATACTAATTTATATTCAATATAAACAAATAGCTGAATATGTTTCTGTGATCATCTTTTTTACTTTATCTCTAACTTCCTCAGATTATTGACACTTTTTTAACACCCCTCATTTTTTATCAAAGACTCACATATTAAAATCTGACTTTTATAAATTTTTCTTTGGTATTAAGGCGGTTGATTAAAATAGAACTGTTAGATTATAAAACTTTACAACTTGGCTAACATTCAACTCAGGTACTCATTTTGGTCAGAATAAATTTTACTCTTAACTTTTTCTGAATGATTTGTCAGGCATCCCGGAATGCTTCAGGAGACTAATAATATGGCACCTTTCTGCCGAAAGGCAGAATTTTACAAGCTTGAGATACTTATATAGAAAGATGTAAATCTCTAATTATAACTGAGAGAATTGGAGAATAGGTTACAATAAAATCAAATCAACCCAATTCCAAGGTGGCCGGCCAACTCTTCCAGCCTAACTCTGGCTGATTCAGTGGAGCCACTTTTACTGATTTCCATGATCTCATATCCGGCGACATCGTAAAGTACAATTCTAGAATCCCTGTTTCTTATATCCAGCGCCCGATTCCCTCTGCTGTAGGATGTCAATGTAAGGTTTGATTCCTTTATGCCGAGTTTCAAGCTCTCTTCTATCTTCATCCATTTTCCGGACTGAATAATTCCAAATAAATTGTTTAAAAATTTTATCCTTTTTTTATCGGTATCAATAACAGATCCTGATGAAGAAAAGCCAATAAAAGTACCCAGCAAAACAGGACTACTCCAAATAATAATGAATTAAAAATCACAAACAGGCCTGCTATAAATAAAATAATGCCTGCATTAGTTCCCACAGAGCCGAAGGTTTTATCAAGTTTGTTTTTAATCAGCATATTTTAAGCATCACTAAATCAATTTCATCATGAATTTGAAGAATCTGAAAATTTATTTAAAGAATATAAATCCATGCGTCTGTCATTCAGGTTTCGGACACTCCCGAATTGATTCAATTCTCTCAGCAAATCAATATCTACATCTGCTATCAGAATCATTTCGGTGTTTGGTGTGGCCTCAGCTTTCACACCATTGGAAGGAAATGCAAAATCACAGGGTGTAAATACCATTGACTGGGCATACTGAATGTCCATATTGTGCACTTTGGGCAGATTACCAACGCTACCTGCGATGGCCACATAGCATTCATTTTCTATCGCCCTGGCCTGCGCACAGTTCCTTATCCTCGAATATCCGTTTTGCGTATCCGTTAAAAACGGAACAAAAAGCAGATTCATGCCATCGTCTGCCAGAATCCTGCTCAATTCAGGGAATTCAACATCATAACAGATCAAAATACCAATCTTTCCACAGTCAGTATCAAAGGTCTTAAAGGTTTTTCCACCTTGAAGTCCCCATACCCTGACCTCATCAGGTGTTACGTGAATTTTCTCAAATCTTTCAATGCCCCCATCCCTTTTACACAGATAACCGACATTATAAAGAGAATTTTCTACAATCTCAGGCATACTTCCGGTAATGATGTTGATGTTATATGAGATGGCAAGTTCGGCAAACCTTTGCACAACTTCTTTTGTATATCCGGCAAGTTCACGTATGGCTGCAGCTTCCGAAAGATGGTTGTAAGCTGCCATCAGCGGGGCGTTAAAAAACTCGGGGAACAACGCAAAATCAGACCTGTAACCCGAAACAGCATCGATAAAAAATTCGACTTGCTGCATAAGTTCATCAAGATTCTTATATAAGCGCATCTGCCATTGTATCAGTCCTAACCTGACAATGTTCTTTTTGATGGCCGCTTTCTCAGATTTCTTTTCGTAATACACATTGTTCCATTCCAGAAGCACAGCAAATTCCTCTGACTCTTTATCTCCTTCAAGATAACCACGAATAATCCTTACAGGGTGAAAATCATTTGACATTTGAAAATCCAGCACAGGATCATGAATTTCTTTCATCCTGACCTTTTCGATGTAGTCACGTGGAGTTATTTTGTCAGAATATTTGTGATAGCTGGGAATCCGACCACCGAAAACAATGCTTTTCAGGTTCAGTTTCTCGCACAATTCTTTTCTGTAATCATATAATCGTCTTCCAAGGCGCAAACCGCGAAATCTGGGGTGGATAAATATATCTATTCCGTATAATGTATCACCGGCCGGGGTATGCGTGTTAAAAGTATAATTGCCGGTAATTTCCCTGTAAGTATGCTTTTCGTCAAATTTCGATGAATTGACAATGATGGATAAAGCACAGCCTGCAAGTTCATGATCTATTCTTATGCCTACCTGACCCTCCGGAAAAGCTTCAATTAGTTTTTTTAGGTGATGCGCCTTCCAGTAAGCACCCGGCATATTGGTATAAGATTCAATCATTACTTTTTTTATCTCTTCATAATCATCTGGTTTAAGAAAAAAAATCTCGATGTTTTCGATTGAATTAATATTGACTCCCATATTATCGATTTTTTATATCTCATCCTGAGTACACATGGTATCCGGAATCGAATTTTATTAGAATATTTAAGAATTCAAAGTTAGCTATTTTCAATATTTTCAGATGGAAATAAAATCACTGTAAATTTAAAACTGATTTCCCTGTTTTAAATCAGCCTGCTATGCAGTTTTCAATTTCTATTATTACCGGCTTAATTTTCCTTTTTAGTGCTTTTAGATCCCCATCGCTACAATTAACTGATTTACTATATCAATATTTTTTCTTTCAAAATGTTGGAACGCCAGGAACTAACAGGCCTGTGAAATTTCACAGGCCTGTTAAAGAATAATATGGACGCATTTATTCTTTGATAAATTTCTTCAGAACTGTTTGCGAACCATTGTCTGCGCCGATGTAGTAAATGCCTCCTGAAAGTTTTCCAAGGTTGATTTCTGCCTGATTCTGATCAATATCAAAATCATCAATAATTCTGCCGAAAGCATCATAAATTTTGATATTAACTTTTGAAACCGGGCCACTCAGGCGGATATTCAGAATATCTGTCGCAGGATTCGGGTAGGCCTCTATGTTAAAGGCATTCATCTTTTCAGCAACAGCCGGTCCGCTGCTGATCATTATAGTATAGTCTTCAACTTCTCCTTCCGGAAAGATTTCACAGGGCGTTGGGGATCCTCCATTTTTCATTGTAATCCGCATACGCGTCTGCCCTGAAAATCCTGAGGGAATTGTTAAAGTGCCGGTAGCAACGCCTTTTTTGTTATTGGCTGCAAAAACCTGTTCACCTGAATCATCAAAGTCTCCGTCGGCATTAAAGTCAATCCAGATTCTCCAGAATTCACGCTGTGTGCAGTTTGATGGAGTGAGTATGACATTGTTTGTAGAGCCTGACGTTCTCACTGGCATCCGAAGTTTTTTGCGCTGTTTTCTATAGCAGCATGCTGTCTGGTTGATCTTTGGTAGGCCTTAGGTTGTTTTGCAGGCTAATTCTGGCTATAATCCAAACTTCCATTCCAGGGAATAGCTGGCGTTACCATTCGACTTTCTGGGAGGGTTGAATGGTTGTTCCATTCCATGAACAGTCATATCTGAAACTTTAATGCCGAAAGTGGGAGGAAATACCCCGTCACAGTCAGCGTCCCATTGTTCTTTACCACTCATATCACCGGATTTGGGTAATTCCATCTGGATACCGATATTAAAACCCGGAAATCTTTTATCCACTTCTTCGAAACTGCAATCACTTTTTCGTCTTATCCCCTGTACTTTTATCTCCCGGGGAGATGTTTCCATTACATTTCCGCCTCCAACGGAGAATTGGTAATAATCCGGCATGATGAATTGCATCCCGCTTGTTTTTTCATAAATCTCCTTTTCTTTAGGGGGGAGATTTTCTATTGATGACTGTATAGCTGAACTAAAATTATTGATTGTAAGCGTAGGTCCGGTTTTTATGGTTTGAACCGTTTTGCCCTGGTAGCGTGTTACCAGTGGATCAGTGCAACTTTTGTAATCCTGTAAATCAAGCCACTCTTCATCGTAATTCATAGTCACTGTTAAAAAATCGCAGTCATACGTCTCCACAGGCATCACCATTGTATTCCCCTTGCTTGTTACCGGACTGTTTTTGTTGTTAAATTTCAGCAATCCGTCAATCATGATGGAGTATGAGCCGGAGATTTTCATGAGGTGGACTCCTTTACTATTTTTTGTTATCTCCTCCCATTTTACATCGGCAGTAATGGTTACCGGCAGTCTTTCCAAATTGTCAGTCTGGGCATTCAAACTAAGCGTGAATATTGTTAAAGCAAAGGCAAACTGCAAAAAATGTATTTCAGATTTCATTTTGATGATATTTAGTTGGTTCATAAAATCCTGCTGTTTCGCTCAATAATTGGCTTTTTTCGGAATAAAATGGCTAAAAATTCACCTGTTCAAAGTGGGTTCAGATAACCACCAGACAGGGATTGAGAATTTATATATTGATCACATAAGCGTTAGCTGCTTTGATTTACAGGCTTAATTTTTGACACACCTGACTGAATAGCCGTATTTTTTGAGGCTTGCATCTCCCCGGCCTACCAGTGCGCCGGAATAATATAAGGAACGATCCAATGCCCTGGTGGAAGAGATTTCATCACTCCACCATTTGCAGTCGCGACCGAGGCCTGAGGTTGTTCCGTTGTATAAGAAGCCTGCAGGCAGACCCAAAAAACCACTTTTGCCAAAGGCTGCGTTGTTTTTCAGACTACCGGTATTCCACAGCAGGGAATTTCCTGCCAGCTGACTTCCTTCGTCTGTTCCCCTGTATCCGATCTTATCTGCTTCCTCCTGACTCATCCCCAAAAACGTTTCCATTACTTTCCAATCTGCATCAGCAGGCAGATGCCAGCCTGCAGGACAAGCTGCCGCAGCGGCAGGCCAGTTATACAAAACTCCGTATTTTGTATAATTATCAGCACTTTTCGCTTCTGCTATGATTGTTCCGTCGTAACCGTAAACATAGTAACATGGTTCTGTCATCGATTCTTCCGAAAGCGCATTGACTGATGGCAGATACGCCAGATTTTCAGCCATCCAGACCTGCCCTCCGATTTGGACCCATTTATATTGTTTGCCATCGCGGCTGTCAATAAATATGTTTTCTTCTTCCAGTTCCTCTTCCTGTTCCGGCTCATCCTGATCAGACTTCTCACAGCTGGTTGAGAGAGCAAAAAGCAATAAAGAGCATAGTACCCATGAAATTGTTTTTGTAATTTTCATAACAATGTTTTTTTGGTTTGTTCTTCTTTGAAGTGCCTTTCACCGACGGCTTTTAATATTTTTACTATTTCGGTGTATCTGGCTTCTTCTGGTATATTGCAGTGCAACGCCATCATTAGAGGAGTTTACCCGGTTCTAATGTTCCGGAGGTTTATGTGGGCGCCTGCATTGATCAGCACCTTCATCATGAGTTTGTCCCACGCCAGCTCCAGCACAGTATATTCCATTATATCATCACTAATCTGGTTCACATCTGCACCGGCTCTTATGAACGCTATAAGGGCTTCTATGTCATTATCTCTTACTTTGCTGAACAGTTCCGGCTCCTGGGAGAATAAATCTGCTGAAAGAAACAGCCCGATTCCTGTTGCAAGGGTTATAATAATTCTGCTTTTGTTTCGCTTGAACCGAACCGGCCTCCTGTTTTCCTGCTTTCCATTAATGAGATTATTTAATTTCATTGAACAAGCGGTTAAAGTGGTTAAAGAGGTATTTCCATTCACGGTTTGTTAAAGGGTATAAGTTCAGGCTGGCACAGCAGAGTGACCCTGTTTATTGCGGTTTACATCTTTGGCATCTCCATAACCTGATATCCATCTGGTATTTCAAAGCTATCTATTCCGGGTGTCCAGAGTTCTATTTCTTTCAGCTCCATAGCCTCATCATCTGATCCGCTGATATGATTGATAATTTTTACCGGCATGTTGTACTCGTCGGAAGACCAGACTGTGAACATTTTCTGGTCAGGATTTTCCTTATTCCAGAGGCCGGAGCGGGTGCAAGGAATACCGTTTAAAGTCTCCTTTCCTTCCACTTTCATCATACCCTTATTCTGATGATATTTTAAGACAGCCAGCGGGTCATTGCCCATGCTCATCGGATCGGCGGCGGAGCTTTTCATCGCCATCTTTTGTTGTGGCATTAGGATGATTACCTCGTTGGAACCCTGTTTAACGATGATCACTCCCGCTTGTCCGTGCTCATTGAATTCATAGCGGTAACCGACATCAGCCGAGTAAATCGTAAAGACATGGTTCTGGCCCATACTGGAAAAATGCATTTTGGCTGTGAACTGGGCTGACAGGGAAGTAACTGTAAGACTGGTAACAAGAAGAATTATTAGTTTTTTCATAATAACAGGTTTTATAATTAAGGTGTTAAGGGTGTGACAGCCGGCAAAAGATAAAGAGTCCATGTTACTTCACCTGTCCCGTCACTGACACCTGTCTCTGTTGCGCCGGGGCTGAGAATTGCCTCTTCAAAGGAGAAAGTCACTGCTCCACCTGAAGGTCCGTTGTAAACAGCTTCAGAGACCTTAACCCAGTTGCCGGAATTGTCCCTGGCATAAATAGTTGTAATGTCATTCTGCACATTGATTCTCGGCTCTATAACAATGTAAGTTTGCCCTCCACCTTTTTCAATGCGTCCTTCAGGTGCCAGGCCCCAGTTTCCGGAGCGGGTGATTTTGGAATCTCCGTCTTCCAGGACATATTCACCTGAATAGCTGATAATGCCCGTTGAAATTACTACCTTGCCTGTCCTGAATATTGATATTTCCATATCAGTTGAGGTGGTCCAGTCAGGAAAGGTATTGATATATTCAACAGTGAGCAATCCGTCATAATCTTCTTCAAACATTTGTTCCTCCTCTTTTGATTTTGAGCATCCTGATGCCAGGAGACAGAAGATAAGCAGGTTAAAACCTGTAATTCTAATTATGCCTTTCATTTTCATTTTATTTACCGGGTTATTTACATTTTTTAAAAATTTGCTTCGCACATTTGTTCAGGTGCTCGGCATAACTCAGGCAAGTTTGGCTCAGCACTCACTGTTTCACAAACTCCACCCTGCGGTTGTTGGCTTTTCCTTCGGCTGTGCTGTTGGTATCGAGGGGTTTGCTTTCGCCCCAGCCGGTATAAGTGAGGCGCCCGCTGTCAATTCCAAGGTTAACAAGTGTGCTGACAACGGTGGCAGCCCGCTGTTCTGAAAGTGTTTGGTTGTATATGTCGCTCCCGTCACTGTCTGTATGTCCTTCCACGCTGAAACTAATGCCGGGATTTTTTTTCATTAGGTCGGCTATCTCATTGATGATGCCCATTGACTCGGGCTTAAGCGTGGCTTTGTTTACGTTAAAGCGTATGCCATTGGAAATGATCTTTCCATCCTGCATTAATTTGTCGTAAAGTTTTTGACCTCCTGCGGCAATGCGGATGTTTTTAATGTAAAAGTTAAGGGGTTTGGTATTGAGGATTTCTACGGTAAACCCCGTTGGATTGAACCCGAGATTTGGAATATTCAGCATGCGCTCAGCGTCGTAGTAGACCTTTAATGCCCGAATATTAAACCCAATGGAGATGTGCCGCCAGAAAGGTTTGTCATGATTGTACCAGAGTTGTTTGCCGGGAATGATTTTTTCACTTTTCATTCCGGAAATCCCTCCCGGAAAAAGACTGATTTTATTTAAAGGCGATCCTTTCTGATTTTTCAGATCGTACAAGTGCACAAAATATTTTGCTGAATGTGGCTCTTTATCATAATAAACATCAAATTCAATGGTGAAAATATCCGGCAGATAGTCTTTGTCAGGATCTTTTATATAAGGAATAATGCTGCTTGCGCCATCTCTGAACATGATAACTTTTTCCTCCCCGAATTCAGCAATTTCTACATTGCCTTTAACCAGATCCCACCGCGAAGGGAACTCTCCGTTTTCCTCATCAGCCAGGTTGTCTTCAAATATTACCCTGTCACCCGGAATAAAATCATATTTAGACCAATACAGGGTGGGCCCTTCGGCTGGCTTGTCCTGCGATCCTTCCGTATGCTCATCTCCCGGTTGCGATTGCCCTGATTCTTCTGCCTGGCTTTTATTTCTGTTTTTCTTTTTGCGGAAAATATCACCAAGTCCCTCTTCCACTTTGTCAAGACTTTTATCTATCGCCTGATCTGTTTTTTTGTTTGCCCTTTGGTTTACCTTTCTTTCTACCTTTTTTTCCACGTCCACTTTTACCTGCGATTTTGCAGGAGTTTCCGCCAACAGCAACACTACGGTCGTCAGCAAAAGGGAAGCTAATATTTTCATGATTGTTTGTTTTTGATTTTTTTATTGAAATTATTGATGGCTTCAATACGGTTTCTTGCATGAAGTTTTTTGTATATCTTTTTCAGGTGATATTTAACGGTATTTACCGAAATGCCTGTTGCTTCGGAAATGGCCTGATTCGAATTTCCACCTTGAAGAAGACAAAGAATCTGTTCTTCCAAAGCTGAAATTGAAGAGATGGTTTCCAACACTTTTTTCTATTTTCCGACTAATTTCGGTAATAAAATGGCAGGATGTACTACCCGAAAGGGTAGTTTTGGGATTAATTATCAGGAGGGGTTTTGTTTTCGTTACAGAGTAACAGTGCCTCCATGCGGTTTTTTACGTTCAGCTTGATGTAGATATTTTTAATATGGAATTTTACGGTATTTTCTGATATAAAGAGTTTTTCTGCAATTTTTGCATAGGGGCAACCCAGTCCGAGGTGATACAATATTTCGCTTTCACGGGTAGTTAGCCCCCATTTATCAGTATATGTTTCCTGTGGCGGCTGATTTAGATCGTCTTCTTTTTTTTCAATCAGCAGAAAATGCTGCAGTTCTGTTCTCATCTGCTTGAGATTCTGGTTTTTATTCCGCATTGCCGACCAGCCTGTAATTGAAATGAGCAGACCCGAAAGCACAAGCATTCCAATGATGAGCCATTGCAAGCGCAACCTGTTATCCTTCAATTGATTGGCCTGCCTTAACAGGAGAATCTGTTGTTCCTTTTTTTCTGCTTCGTATTGTGTTAACAGATTCATTACTGTTTCCCGGCTTTTGTCTTCATTGATGCGGTTCTGCAATTCAATATGCTTCTCAAAATGCCTGAGTGCTTCGCCGGAATTGCCTGACATTTTAAAAAGCTGATAGTAGGTTCTGTAGATCCCCGATAAATCGCTGATCCAGCCGGTATCACATAATGCATATGCCTTGTCAGTCAGCTGAATTCCCTTTGTTGGATTTTTCATCAGGGCATAGGTTTCAGCCATGCCGCGGTAGGAATTCATCATACCATAGGTGTCGCCAATCTGCCGGTCAATCTCCAGCCCCTTCATTTTTAATTCCAATGCTTCGTTGTACCTGTTTTGTTTTTCGAGTACCGAAGCCATATTTGAATAACCAACAGATTCACCTTTGTTGTAGCTGTTTTCTTTTGAAAGATCAATCAAATGCTGGTAAAAGAAGGCTGCAGAATCAAGATTTCCGGAGAGCTCAAAAAGATAAGCTGTTTCATTGTATATATTTGCAATGATTTTGTAATCGGCTATTCCCGGAATGAGCCGGATTGCACGGCGACAATACTGCCGTGCTTCATCGAAACGCCTGAGCACACGTAGCAGCTGCGCCATATTTCTTGCGCCGCGTGCTCGCCGGAGCGTATCCATAGTTTCCTCAACAAGCATAAAGGCTTCCAGATAGAAGTAAAAGGCGGAATCTCGTTTCCCGGTATATTCATAGGTTTTTCCCATACCAGTCAGAGCGTCGCTTTTCAGCTCTTTTTCTGCTGTTTCTTTTAAAGTTTTCCTGAACCAGGGCCGGGCCTGCCTGTATTTGCCGGAATGCATAAGGCTGTTGCCGGTTTTGTAATGGAGGCGGTTCTTATCATCCTGCTCCAGACGCTCCCTTGAATCATGCAAAATTTTTTGATAAAGTGACACGGCATCGTCGTGTTTCTCAATCAGGGCAAGTGAATCTGCTATTATTTCAGTGTTCTGATAAGAAACAGGCAGGCTTTGTGCGTTGGCTCTATGGGCGCAATTCCATCCTGAAAGAACTAATAGAAAAGAGGTTATATGCCTGAGAATCCACATAGAAATAAGATGGGAATAAGCCGGGTTGTTTTTCAAAATTAATAAATGAGTTTGCAAAAAGCAAACTTTCAGCAAGTGGCCTGCACAGATATTCCTGTTTATCCCTTCCAGAGTTTATTTTTAAATTGTGATTTAGTACATATCCAGAATTTAAACAAATTGATTATGAGTATAATATACCAATAACTAAGTTTCATCTATCGCCAAAAAAAATATAGCTTATTATAACACTCGTACCTTAAATGAAAAAGTACCAGTTTGCCAGTAAGAATCATTCAGTGGCATCTTAAAATAAACAGGCCCGTGAAATTTCACAGGCCTGTTAAAGAAAAATATGCACGCATTTATTCTTTGATAAATTTCTTCAGAACTGTTTGCGAACCATTGTCTGCGCCGATGTAGTAGATGCCTCCTGAAAGTTTTCCAAGGTTGATTTCTGCCTGATTCTGATCAATATCAAAATCATCAAAAATTCTGCCGAAAGCATCATAAATTTTGATATTAACTTTTGAAACCGGGCCACTCAGGCGGATATTCAGAATATCTGTCACAGGATTCGGGTAGGCCTCTATGTTAAAGGCATTCATCTTTTCAGCAACAGCCGGTCCGCTGCTGATCATTATAGTATAGTCTTCAACTTCTCCTTCCGGAAAGATTTCACAGGGCGTTGGGGATCCTCCATTTTTCATTGTAATCCGCATACGCGTCTGCCCTGAAAATCCTGAGGGAATTGTTAAAGTGCCGGTAACAACGCCTTTTTTGTTATTGGCGGTAAAAACCTGCTCACCTGAATCATCAAAGTCTCCGTCGGCATTAAAGTCAATCCAGATTCTCCAAAATTCACGCTGTGTGCTGTTTGATGGAGTGAGTATGACATTGTTTGTTGAACCTGATGCCAGCCCGGCTGTTAAATTTGTGAAATCAGAATAGAGTGATGCCCCGGATGGGTTTGAAAATGAGGAAATGGCCACACCGGAGATCCACCCGGCAGCATTGCTGCTGCTCTGCGAGACGCAATATTCTCCGGTTCCGCCCCCGGCTGTCACGGTGATATATCCGCTGATGGTTTTGGTATCTGAACCGGAATTATTGAGAACAGTGAGTGTAACAGTATAGCTGCCTTCGGTTTCGTAAAGTACTGCCGGATTTTGAACAGTACTGCTTGGCGGGGTTCCCCCTTCAAATGTCCATGCCCATGAAACCGGGTTATTTGTTGAAAGGTCGGTAAACTGCACGCTTCCTCCTGCAGCCAATGTAGTAGGTGTACCAGTGAAGTTAGCAACCGGAGGTTGAGGAACAGGCGTTTCAAACACCAGAATATAATCTTCCACCTCTCCATAAGTGAATTGCTCACATGACGCAGGTATCGCGTTGTATTTCATGGCAACCCGCATTCTGGCTTCTCCGGTCAATCCTGCAGGAATGGCAATAGTGCCTGTTACACTTCCTTTTCTGCGATCGGCTGAAAAGGCAGTTTCTCCACTATCATTAAAATCACCGTCCATATTATAATCGATCCAGACCCGCCAGTATTCGCTTCTTAATCTGCCAATGTATCCCAGGCCCAGCGCAAGGTCATAGGTCTGGCCGCTTTCCAATGCGAACGGCGTATTGGTGAAATCGCCATACCCACTGTTATTTCCCGAAGTTATTGTGTTTGATCCGAGGCTGACACTGTTGATCCATTCCAGTGAAGTATTGCTTCCAGCAGAGCTACAATAGGTAATTACAAACGGAGTTACAGTAATATAACCTGATTTTGTAATGGCGTCAGTGCCCGCGCTGTTTGAAACAATCAGGCTGACATCATAGGTACCAATACCGGGGTATGTGACAACAGGATTTCTTTCACTGCTGGATGAAGGGGTTCCACCCGGGAATGTCCAGTCCCAGCTTGTGGGATTGTTTGATGACTGATCGATAAAACTAACCGTCTGTCCTTCCATAATTGAAACCGGACTTCCTGAGAAATTGGCTACCGGAGCAACCACTACCGGAGGCGCGAAAGTGAATGATGCAATTCTCGTTACCCAGTTCCACCCCCCGTTTGAGTATTCTGTGGTGTACCAGAAAGTGGCATCATCAGAAGGGTCGATCGACATCATCGAGTAGTCGCCCCAGCGATTTACACCGGTTTGTGATTTGGTTCCGCCAACAATGCTTGTTTCGCTTACGTCAAGGATCCCTGTTCCCGAATTGGCCGCTGTTTGTCCGGCGAAACGTATGGAAGGATAAGTAGAGGTTCCTGAAACCGAATAGCCTACCCCAATGTCTCCGTTTCCGTTCATGGCTATACTGCCCATCCATCGGTTGTTTCCGTCGGCCGGGGCAAAAGTCCCCTGCTGGTAGATACTCCACCCGCTGCCGTAATTCCGCAGCTCGTACCAGCGGACACCTGCACGGCCTGTGCCATTGGCATTGACGCTGTGGTTGGTAAGCATTACTTCATAACTGCCAAAGTTGCGGTACTGTAACCGGTACATCAGGCGTGAGTCCAGCGGGTCAAGGGTTTGAGAGGTGCCTGGCTGGTTGATAACTATGCCGCTGTATGAGAAGGATTGGGTGGTGAGTGTTTTTACAAGGGAGACCGATGAATTTCCGGTATTGGCCCAGTCAATATCGGCTTCCCAGATGCGCAGTGTGTTGGCGCCAATGTTGGCCAGGTAGTTGGGCTTGCCGGTTGGCTGAGTGGGCCCGTCGGCATCGGCAGGAAGAAGACTCCCGTAACTTGTCCCCAGGTTAAAGAAAAGCATCTGTGCATTGGCGTTACCACTGATCATGGCTGAGCGGTCAAGCACACAAACCCCGGCTCCCGCAAAGCTTAGACTGCGTGGGGCAAACTGGTTGATGGTGAAATAATAGCCATCGGGCCAAACGCCGAATTTAGGATAGTCGGGCATGTTGGCGAATTCATAAGCATATCGGTACCAGGCGCCGGTCGGGTCTCCTGTCTGCGAAACGGCCACCAGCTCGTAAAAGGGGCCGCTGGGATAATTGGGCAAAGAAAACTGCGAAGCAATCCAGCGGTCGGCATATTCATCATATAAAACGATGGGATCTCCGTTGTTGGTTCCGGTCCAGGGGCCGGTAAAACCACTCCAGAGTGTACTGCTCAAGGCTGGGCCATAAAGTGAATTGCCGTTTTTGTCCCATATCCGGAATGAAAGGTTTACCATTTGCATATAATGGTTTGGCCCGACATCTCCCTGTGTATCGGGAGGAGCCACACCACTGCTGTTCGACAGCCCGCTGAAATTCTTTCCGATGGTGGCTGTTGACCTGTCACCGGATGAGTAATCCTGCAGCACTGGGTCTGGACCGGTCCAGGCAGACTCAGTTTTAAATTCTTCCAGAAAACCGTCTTTATTTGGAATTACTTTTTCTTTCCAGGTTCTGTCAACATAACCTGGTGGTATGGGAGCAATCTCACTGAGCCTGGGAGAAATGTCAAATCCGATTGGCGTAATGGACTTTTCAGGCCTGACGGTTTGCGCAGTTGTTGTGACGGCCCAGATAAAAAGAACTGAAGCCAGCATTGTAATGTAGAATTTTACCCTCATATTGAATTGAATTAGTGAAAAAAAAATAATCTATCCCGTCTCTTCTTCTCTTTTACCTTCCAGGTAATTTACCACCAACAGTGGTGGTTTAAAAATAAGTGATTTCAATTCTGATGTTCCGTCAGATGTATGTAGTTCGCTTTTGTTGAACGTTGTCTCTTGTCGAAAACTTTAGCCATATTTCAATCGCGCAGTAAGCCGCTTTATTTGCAACCCGTTTCCTCTGCCGTTTTAACCCTTTATCTGAATTAAGTGTAGGATGCAAGTCACTATCAGAGTCCGATGCAGATCAAAGTCTAAGCATCTAGATCGATACTGTTAACTGTACAAATTTAAGTTAATATTACGCTGAAAGCAATAGCCTGCTAAAAATACCTGATTTTTTTGAAATCATCGGAACCAAATCCATTACAAACCGTTTTATCAGGCAATAAACTCCAGACAGCCGAAAAAGCTGGCCGAAACAGTAAAAACCGAAGGCCACACATACAAACCCTGCCTGCAATGCGAAGCAGGGTTTGTGTTTTTGTAAAATAAGTTGAATTTAGTGTAGTTGGATAAAATTCTTTTTCCGGCAATTACAGGCTCTCCAAAAAATCTTCTGCTGTTTTTAAATGCGCTTCCCGCTTCTCAGCATTCATTTTATCGAAGGTGCGAACCAGCATGTTTAGCCTTGGATTTTTGCTGAAAAAATCGCGGTGAACATGCAAAAACCTCCAGAACAAAGCATCCCATATTTTTTGCCAGTCGCCTTTCTCAAAATCGCTCATTTTCATCAGGTAGTTACTGCCGCTGATGTAGGGTTTGGTGGCCATGAGTCCGCCATCGGCAAACTGGCTCATACCGTAAACATTAGGTACCATCACCCAGTCGTAAGCATCGATAAACATCTCCATAAACCAGCGGTGCACCTCATCGGGATCGAACTCGCAGAGTACCATAAAGTTTCCCAAGACCATTAACCGCTCAATGTGATGGGCATAAGAGGTTTCCAAAACTTTTTGAATGGTCTCATCAATGGGCTCTATGCCCGTTTTACCTGTCCAGAAGGATTCTGGAATTTTACGCTCAAACCCCCAGAAATTCCGGGTACGCTCCTCACTTCCTTTCCATTCGTAAACACCCCTGACAAATTCCCGCCAGCCTATAATTTGTCTGACAAAACCCTCCAAAGAATTAAGCGGAATTTCATTTTGGCTGGCAAAATTGAAAGTTACCTCGAGAACTTGTTTTGGGGTGAGTAAGCCAATATTTAAAAGCGGAGACAATAGGCTGTGATTCAGAATATTCTCCTGCCTGACTATGGCATCTTCATATTTCCCAAAATCGTAAAACCGCTTTTCAAGAAACTGATCCAACCACGTTAGGGCTTCATTAAAAGTAGTCGGGTAAACAAAACCAGCGTCAATTGAACCGTAATTTTCAGGATAATTTTCACTTATCGAATTGCGTGCTTCTCGAAGGAATTTATTCTCTTGAGGAAAATAAATGACAGGAGGCCTTTCGGTTTTAGGGTACTTCACCCGGTTTTCTGTATCAAAACTCCATTTTCCACCAACAGGTTTACCGGCCACATCGAGTAATATCTGATGTAATTTCCGCTGATGGATGTAGAAATCGTTATGAAAATACTTTTTGCGGTTTCCAAACCATTCATTCAGGTCCTGCTTTGTATTGAGAAACGTGGGTGAATCAAACCTTGTAAGTTCAATTCTGTTTTCTTCGGCTGATTTTTGCAAACGTTTATCAAGCCAATAGTCAACAACATCAGTGTAAAAAATTTGAGAAACTCCTTCTTTTCTGATTTTTGGAATTAATTTTCTGATGTCTGACAACTCATGCTGAGCATAGATGTATTCCACTTCAAATGACTTTTTTTGAAGAAATTCCTCATAAAATTTCATCGAAGCCCGGTGAAAAACAAGTTTCTGTTTATGAAATCTGTACTGATTGAAAAAGAGAAATTCTTCAACCAAAACTACTTTTCTGTCCTTGCTCAGGCAAAGATTATTCTCAAACAGCTGATGCGGAAAAACAATACTTACAGCAGTCATAAAATTCTCCTGACTATTTAGCAATATTCCGGATCATTCCTTTAAAAATCAGACCATGAAATGGCAGAATCGAGTACCAGTAAAGTCTTCCCCATAATCCGCGGGGGCGAAAAGTTGCAGTCTGATAAAGTGTATTTTCTTTTATATTGAATTCGAGCCAGGCTTCGCCCGGAAGTTTCATTTCGGCATACAGAAGCAGACGTTTTTCAGCCCGGTTGGCATAAATTACCCGCCAAAAATCAAGTGAATCGCCAGCATGGATCTGGGTGGCATTTTTGCGTCCACGACGCAGGCCAACTCCTCCGGCCAGTTTATCCATAAAACCACGCATTGCCCAGAGCCAGTTGGCATAGTACCAACCACGGTCGCCACCGATAGACCATATTTTCTCCAGGGATTGTTCTTCATTTTGCACAAACTGTTCTCTTTTATCTTTGTAACAGCCGAAAGTTGGAACTTCGATCAGTCTGGAAATACCGCTCTGTAAAACATTGCTTGACAAGGCATCGGTCCAGCTCGAAAGCACCTCTTGCTGGGCAATCCGATTGAAGGCAAGTTTTACCGCTTCTTCATAGGAAAGCAGTTTGATTCCCAAAAGTTTATTTAAATCGTTTTCGCGTGCTATCACTTCCACTTTCATGCTGTTAACCAGGTTTACAGCCAGTTTATAGGATGTTGAAGTTACAAAGTAGAGCCAGTATGATGAGAGTTTCGGTGTCATTACCGGAACGTGAAGAATTGCCAATCGCACCTTTCTGACCTTGGCAAATTTTTGAAGCATTTCGCTGTAAGTGAGCACTTCCGGCCCGCCAATATCATAACTTTTACCAAAAGTTTCTTCGCGCATCAGCACGCCCTGCAGGAATTCAATCACATTGTTGATGGCAATGGGTTGCGATTTCGTTTTCAGCCAACGCGGTCCAATCATAACAGGCAACTTTTCAACCAGATCGCGGATAATCTCAAAAGAAGCGCTGCCTGATCCCACCACGATTCCTGCGCGGAGCGTAGTTAATTGATAGCTGCCTGAAGCCAGTATTTCTTCTACTTTTTTACGGGAACGAAGATGTTTTGAAAGTTTTGCTTCGTTAACGATTCCACTGAGGTATATTACCTGTTTCAAACTGGTTTGCTGAATGCGGTTTTTGAAGTTTTGGGCAGATTGCGCTTCCATTTCCTGAAAATCGCCGGTGGGCGCCGACATGGAGTGTATAAGGTAATAAGCAGCGTCAATATCAGCTGGTATGTTTTGAAGAGTTTCCTCTTTCAGGAAATCGACTTCAACCACTTCGATTCTGGCAGCGTCGTATTTCGAAACATCAAAACGTTGCTTATCTCGAACGCAGCATACAACCTGATGATCTTCTTGAAGCAAAACAGGCAGCAGCCGCTGACCAATGTATCCGGTTGCACCGGTTAGCAGAATTTTCATTTCTTAAACTTTGAGTTTTGAGATTCCGCCATCAACATGCAGTACCTGACCGGTTATCCATGAAGATTTTTCTGACAAAAGGAATTCAACGGCATCAGCCAAATCAGAAGGACTACCAATTCGTTTCAGTGGATGACGTTGTTCATTCAAAGCCCGCTTTTCAGCAGTATTGATAAGGTTTTGCGTCAAAGGGGTATCGGTAAGCGAAGGTGCCACACAATTTACCCTTATTTTTGGCGCAAATTCAGCGGCCAGTGCACGCATTAAACCTTCAATAGCTCCTTTTGAAGAGGCTACCTGCGAATGAAAATTAAAACCACTCTGTACAGCTACAGTTGAAAAAAGTACAATAGACGGATTTTGAGACTGACGTAAACGGGGCAATGCAGCCTGTATGATTTTCACTGCGCCAGCTACCTGCAATTCGTAATCGTTTAAAAATTCTTCGGGCTTTATCCGGTGAAAGGGTTTCAGGTTTACACTGCCCGGGCAATAAACCAAACCTTCGAGCTGTTCGGGCAGAAAATCAAAATTAATTTCCTTATCAAGTACATTCAGCTTGTGGTACGTTAAGTTATTTCTTTCGCTGTTGACTATCGTCTTGTTGTATGTGGCAATCACGTAGTAGCCATGTTCAGCCAGGTTGTGTGATAACGCATACCCTATTCCGGATGATCCTCCTATAACTAGAATTGTGGACATTATTTGTTCTTTAAAACTCCTATCAAACAACACTCAACAGGAAAAGTTCAGGAAAAGAAAAAAGGACTAACGTTCAATTAAGCACATGAGTCCCTTCATGACAAAACTGTGACTCTTCTTATGCATTATAAACAAAAACAGTTGAGTCGGCTTTAACAGACTATTTTGACTTATTAAATGGCTTTCCGGTGAAGAAACCGATGAGAAATACAATTATAATTAAGATTACCAATGGCAGTTGAAATCCAAATACCAAAAATTTAACTCTTACTACTTCCAGGTTTTGCAGTATAAAAAGGAGCAAAAGACCAATTAATGAAATGATTACAATCTGACGTGTGCTTAATTTTTTCATTGGGATTATTTTTTGAGTTCTAAAATTTGAATTTTGTCAGAACCATCGGTTGATTTCCACTTTTGCGACTTCTTTTTATTTTCCATTACTATCCATGTTTTGGATAATTCAGAGCCTTCACTAACAATGGTAATATATTTTCCATCGCCACCTTTCCACTCAAATGGAATCTGATCATCATAGGTTACTCCAAAAATTGAATAGTTCAGATTTTTTTCTCCGGAACCATCATTGTAGAACTGCATGGTGCCAATATTGCTTAACACTACACCCTGCTGATCGGGAGTAATGGTTTCGTAGCGTTGAACAGTCCAATTCCCAACCATTCGCGGAGAGCATGAAGTTAAAAAAGACATAGCTGTAACAACTGTCAGAATTTTAATTGATTTTACGAACATTTTATTGATCTTAAGATTATTGCTTTACAAAGATAATGTTTTTTTTATTTTCTCATTGTTTATCAATGTTATAGCAAAAGTTTATTACCACTTCAGGTTAAGCTTTGATAGCTTTGTCGGCTGCAAGCTTGCCCGTAACAATTGACATTGGGAAACCCGAGGGGCTATACGTCCACTGCCCCGCCTGAAACACCCCTGGCAAAATGGTCTTAACCGAGTCATTTACTTTCAGCATCTGATTTACTGCCGGTACAACAGGATTGGTAAATGCCCAGCCAGTTATGGCTCCATGAGTATTACCGGTTAACCTCTCAATGGTTAACGGCGACGAAGATAAGCGGTCAGTAATCTTATCTTTTATTCCAGGGAAAATGGTTCCGTTTAATATTTCAATGGTAAGGTTTTCCATATACTCCTTCATCTCACTGGCCCATCCATACTCATCAATCCTTTTATCCATATCATAATCAAGAAACAGGCTCACTTCAAGACCCACCTTTCCCTCGGGAGCCAGATTGGGATCGCGCAAAACGGGAATGGCAATTTCAAAAGTATTCAGCAAGAAATACTCCCTGAAATATTGTTTTATCCTGTTTTTTAAAAGATTGTCGTCGGGATTGATTTCTTTCAAATTCAAAAAATCTTCGATCACATTCAATGATAAAGATGACAATCCTCTTTTGTCAGGGGTAAAGAAAAAATGCCCAGTACAAATTTTTTCGAAATAATCTTTTTTCTCATTCACTGTAAGATATACAGTAAAAACAGAATCGCCTCCTTTTAAAGGCTTGAGTTCTGTTTGTTTTTGCTCAATTTTTTTTACTAAATCGTTGTTTTTAAGCTCCTTAATCGGAATAATATTGTATAGCTGCTTGAGATCGCAGGCCCAAACCAGGGTTGAGTAGTGAATGCGGTTCCCCTTGCTGTCAATAATAAACTTTTGTTCAGGATTTAAACTTGTTACTGAAACTCCGGTATGGATTACTCCTCCCCTTTCGAGAATAAATTTTGTTACTCCATGAATTAAAGTTGCAGTACCTCCTTTTGGATAGTGATAATCAAGATAAAGACTAAAATAACTCAGGGCGAAAGAGGTTGGTGTGCTTTTGAAGAAATGCTGGGCAATGATATCAATGAGTGCCTGATTGCTGGTAAACTTTTTCAGGTACTCTTCAACCGGCTCGTTTAGCTTATTGATTCGCCGCAAGGTAAACAAAAACCGAAAGAGCCAGGGAAGCAGTTCCCTGAAAAGGTACTTCTTATTTTTTGCAAAATCCATTAAGGCCGGATTATCAATACCATAAAGAACATCCATATATCCCATTATCCTTTTAATCTCCCTGATGATGACTGAAATATCACTGATATTATCGGGGAAATGGGATTTCAAAAAAGCTTCATAACCGGCAATACTCTTTTTGTCGGTTACCTTAATTACCTGATTTTCAATACCAACAGAAACAACAGATTTTGTAAATTCAATATCAATGCCCAACTGCTTAAGCATGGGAAAAACAATACCCGAATTTTCAATGGAACGCAAACCTGTATCAAAATAGACTTTATTACGTTGAAAGGTTTGAACTAAACCACCTGTAACGGGTTGCTTTTCGAACAGAGCAACCGACCGTCCCGCTCTGGCAATATAGGCTGCAGCTGTTAAACCTGCAATGCCTCCACCTACAACTACTGTATCATATTTCATTGAAAGAAAAGATTATTGTTTTTTTAATGATTTTATAATTCTGTTTGCCGCCAGTTTGCCGGTTAGTATCGACATAGGAACGCCTGCCGGACTGTAAGCCCATTGTCCAGCCTGATAAATTGAAGGCAAAGGTGTGAATACAGAACGATCTGCAATCTGAATTTTGTTAATTACAGGCATTTTTTTGTGAAATTCCCAACCTACTATTGCTCCTCCGGAGCTGGCTATTCTGTTCTGAATGCTCAGGGGTGAAAAAGAAAAACGATTTATTACTTTATCACTCAACATAGGAAAGACTGTTTCCGAGATTATTTTTATAACACGATTCTCAATTCCTGAATTAAATTCCTCAAGCCAACCCAATTCCTGAATTTTTTTAAACAACTCATATTCAGCAAGAAAACTTATTATTATGCCGGTTTTACCAGGAGGTGCCAACTCTTTTTGCTTGAGCCCGGGAATTGATATTTCGAAAGTATTCAGGAATAAAAACTTATCGAGCCACGCATAGACTTCTTCTTTTCTTATATTGGAAAAATTGCTTAAAAGTTTGCTAAGTTCCTTCCGGTGAGTTTCGCCTAAGCCTTGTCGCGATGGAGTATAGAAAAAGTGGCTTTTGGCAATCTTTCCAAAACTATCAAGGGGTTCGTCAACCTGAAGAAAAAGTGAAAAAACGGACTCTCCTCCCTTATGGCCAAAGATTTTGATTTTTTCAATTTCAAATTTTTCTTTGATCTCAACAGGCAGATCTTCAGTTTCGGCTATTCTGTATAATGTTTTCAGATCAGCTGCCCAGATGAGATTTTTGTAATTATAAATATTTCCTTCCTCATCTGAAACAAGGTTTTTATCGGGTATTACCCGGTTAACAGTTGTACCAGTTTTGATCACACCACCCAGTTCAACTACCTTATTTTGCATAGCCTCCGCAAGTTTGCCAACGCCTCCTTTTGGGTAAAAGTAGTCGAGGTAAAGCGAAAAATAACTTAACGCAAAAAAAGTTGGAGTATTTTTAAAGAAATGCTGGGATATAATATCACGAAGCGATGGATTTTTTGTGACAGACTCAAGATAGACCTCCACGGGAAGTTGCAATCGGTTTATTTTAGCAATTGTAAACAAAAAGCGGGGCATCCAGGGTAAAAGCTTTTTAAAGATAAAAGATGTGTCGCGCTTTAAATCCTTAAAAAGAGGGTTCTCGATGCCATAAAGCACATCCATATGCTTCATTACCTTTCGTATGGTTTTCACCACAACATCAATATCCCTGGAATTATCAGGGTAGAATTTTTTCAGTAAATCACTGTAAGCCGATAAACTGGCAAGATTTTCAATATGCAATATTTCATTTTCAATACCCAGCGAAACGGGACTTTTTACAATATCGAGTTTAATATTTAAATCCTTTAGCATAGGAAGAATAATGCCGGCATCTTCCAGCGCCCTCACTCCTGCATCGAAATGAAAACCATTAACAGAAAATGAATTAACCAGTCCTCCGGGTTCTTTGTTCTTTTCTATCAGAAGAACTTTTTGTCCCTCGCGCGCCAGACATGCAGTGGCAGTTAATCCGGCAACTCCTCCTCCAACAATAATTGTATCGTAATTGTTCCCTTGCATAGTTATTATTGATGTAAAAACCGAATCGTCAACGATTTGTCAAATGTGTTCCTTAACTCCAGTCATTTTCAGCGTTTCAGCCCAGAGTGCATAGGCAACTTCCTTATCCATTGCAGGGGGTGCAGGCTCTTCTAAGGTGGTCAAGTTAAAAAAAAATTCACTAAAACCGTCCACCTCTCTTGAAACACCCAAATAATATAAAGCTTCAGCCGAAATATCAGGAGATTTTAATGTTTTATCAAAGAAATGCTTTTTAAACCAGCGATAAACGGGACCGTTTTCCTGTCCCGTTTCAGTTTTTACTGCCCCTGGGTGCATTGTATTTATGGTAACCCCGGAATTTTTGAAGTGATCATTAAAAACCATCATTGAAAGCAACTGAGCCATTTTGGCCGAGCCATAACTTTTCAACCCTGAATATTTTCGTTTTTCCCAATTAAGATCATCGAGCCTAAGCCCCCAGGCTGCAAACCTATGTCCTTCGGAGCCCACCATAATAATACGTGCCTTTTCCTGCGCTTTCAATTTGTCCATTAAAAAGTAATTCATCAGGAATGATGAAAGGTAGTGCACCATGAAAACCTTTTCAAAGCCATCGGGCGTTAGCTCTCTTTTTGTAAGATAAACTCCTGCATTATGAATAAGCACATCAATATTTTCATCCAGTTGCGCTAATTCATCCGATACACGAAAAATATCATCCAGATTGCTCAAATCGGCAATCTTATAATCGCATTTAACACCATAAACACGCTCAATTTCACTTTTCAGATTCTCAGATTTCTCAGAATTTCGGTTGATACACAAAAGATTTGCACCTTTTGATGCGTATTTCCGGGCTGTAATGTTTCCAATGCCTGAAGTGGCACCGGTAATAACAACAAGTTTACCCTTAAAATCATCGTGACATATTTTGGGATCTTTGCGATTATTACTAATCATTGCAAAAATGTTAGACCATTTATACTCGCGAATATATTGTACCGTTTTCTTTTTCATAGAATTCAATTAACCAAATTTTCTGATCAGGAACCTACGGTACATTTTACCAAAACGAGGAATGTTATTGAAAATATCGCCCCACAAATCGTAATAATCCCGCTGTTCTTTTATTAAACCATCCTCACTAAGCACCAACTTTGTGGCACCATACATAGGTGTATTCGGGTATTTCTTGAACATCATGGTCATAACCCAGTCGAACATAATCACATTATCGTTTTGAGTTATGGCAAGAATTTCCATTTTTAGCTGCGTGGTGCGCCTGGTAAGCCGGTTACACATGGCAATAAAATTGTCGATTCCTTCAATGCGTTGTATTGTATCCTGAAAAACAATATTCCTGTGATAGTAAGGGAAAATATGCGACCAATCGGGCTTCCCTTCATGGTTGTATGTTTTCGACCACAAATCTTTGATTGTGTCAATATTTAAAGCAAGCCTTTCTTCCTTCTTATTGAAGAATTGCTGATCATGATGAATCATTTATTTAGTTTTTGGATAAAAATATTTTGTTTAAACATGATTTGTTTTGTTTGAAAAACCGGAATTGGTTATTCAACCAAAAATCGTTCAAAAGTAATAAGAGGATGATTATAAAATTGATTTCTTCCTTAAAAATTACTTAAACATTGTTATATAGAAACAATAATTAAGAAATAACCACCTGTATGTAAAAAGCTATCCTTTTCTTTACCAATCATTTGGTTGGGCTTTCAGAAAAAGATATTAGAGCTAAAAATTCTAAGTTGATGGTCCATAAAAATGATTCTATCGGTTTAAAGATCAGCGCTTTATTAATATATTTTTTTTGCTTATTATATTATTTTTACTTATTTTGAAAAGTATAAGTTATGCCGGCAGAAGCATAGTGGAACAAGGAAAAATTGTAAACTTCATCATTATCAGCTCCTCCTTCTAGAATCCGGTACCCAGTTCTGATATCAATGTTATCAGATAATTTCCAGGTTACAGCAAAATGAACATCTTCAGCCCTTCCCTGGGGAGCGGCAAGTGCATCACCTTCGGCAAGGAGACCAAACCTATCATCAATCTTCCACCCAAGCCTGAAATTAATAATAGGTACAAATCCTACATTTGTCTTTTTAGCAGTCAGTTCCGGCGAAGTAAGACCAATAGCTGCATCTCTGATTTTTGCCGTGAACCCGATACCAAAGACAAACCCGGGCTTATTTACAAAATCATAACGGTAGGTTAACCTGTAGGAATTAAATTTATAAGTTCCATTAAGCAGCGTATTGGCTGGAAACAAAGCTCCTTCAAAAAAAACATCATTTGCCACCCGGCCTTCTGACCTGGTTTCAAAAGGTGCATACAAAAGTGAAAGTGTGTGCCTGAGTTGGATGGTATAACCCGCTCTCAACCGATAAAATATTTTTGGTTTTGATATTACATCATCTTTCAAAGAAAAAAGTGTACCCTGATCGCCAGGAATGCGAACATTGTTATAACCCGTAAAAACCGTTCCGGTTTCAAGGTCAAGGAAAACCTGAGCAGTAGCTGGTTTATTTATAAATAAAGTCAGAGAAAAGATGAAGATTGAATGCAGTAAGGTTCGCATTTTTAGTACTTTTAGTTTATACATTTTCAGATAACCGGAATTCAGATTTTTTTTTACCGCATACTTATGGGGTGAACTTATTGCGTTGTTACTTAACAAATGTACGAAAAACCTTAACTTTACGAGAAATAAACAAAGGAACAGCGAAGCAGCAGCTCAGATGATGCAAACAATACAGGGCCATTCAGGCGTTACATAGAATATGAAAAATTAAAACAGAATTAGAATTTTAAATCCTAATAGCTGAACTTTAATCCAACACCAGATATTTGAAAACAATCCGGAAAAATAATCGCAGTCTATAACAGTAATTTCAAAACTTTAATGTCATTTCGGTTCAAACAATTTTCAGTTGATGACTCAGAGTGCCCGATGAAAGTCGGCACCGATTCAGTTTTGCTTGGCGCATGGGCCAATCTTCCCGAAAACGGGCATATTCTGGATATAGGAACTGGTTGTGGTTTGCTTGCCCTGATGGCTGCACAGCGAAGTATGGCTCAAATTACTGCCATCGACATTAACTCACAATCCGTTGATCAGGCAAAAGAAAATTTTATCAGCTCTCCATGGAGCAATCGACTGAGGGCACTTTCAGAAAGTCTGCAGGATTTTGCAATGACTACCGCAACAACTTTCAACCACATCATCAGCAATCCGCCCTATTTTGTCAACTCTGTAAAAGCACCCGACAAATCAAGAAGCGGAGCCAGGCACAACGATGAACTGCCTTTTCAGGTGCTTGCTAGTCTCAGCAGTAAACTACTCAATTCTAATGGCAGATTTAGCCTCATTCTTCCAAAAACTCAAGCAGATTTGTTTGTGAAAATAGCTTTTGGTGAAAATTTGTTTCTTGAAAGGCAACTGATCATTAGTCCTTTTCAAAATCGGGCAGCAAACAGGATACTACTTGAATTTTCAAAAAAAATTCATGAAAATGTAACAATTGATACACTTTTCATTCGCAGCAACAACAGCTATGCAGATGCTTATAAGCAACTTACCCGAGACTTTTATCTGAATTTTTAAACCTCAGGGCATAATTGTTGTGTTGGTATAAATAAATCATGATCATGAAGAATTGGTTCTTATTACTTGTTTTTTTCTTTTTTGCATCAGAAATTGTTACTGCACAAAAGGTGTTTTCATGCGAGAATCGTTATGATGCAGATTTCAAGGTTTACGTGGTATCAAACCGATATGACGCCGATTTACTGGTGTATAAGGTTCAGAACAGATATGACACAGACAATGACGGGCGTTGGTTCTTCGTTGAAAACCGTTATGATGCCGATAAAAAAATATGGTTTGCCGGAAACCGGTACGATGCCGATTTGCTGATTTTTTTTGTTTCAAACCGGTATGATGCAGGCTGGAAAAACAGGAGCAAAATGCACCTTGTGTATTAGTGAACTCGCAATAATTTAAAAGAATTCAGGCTATTTTGTAGTTTTCATCCCCAAGGCGGTAAAAACGCTGTCAACAGGTTCCCACAATTCAATCTTATTCCCTTCGGCATCCATAATGTGAACAAATTGCCCGTAGTCGTAGGTCTCAATTTCGTCGACTACCATCACTCCGTTTGCCTTTAATTTTTTCACAAGTCCTTCAATATTGTTCACCCTGTAATTGATCATGAACTCGCGTTTTGAAGGTGCAAAATATTCACTTCCGGTTTTGAAAGGGCTCCATTGAAGATAATTGATCTCTTCGGGATAATTCGCATTTCTGAATTCAAAGCTTGAACCCCATTCATTGACCTCAAGTCCCAGATTTTCGGCGTACCACTGCCGGGTTTCCTCCGGATTATCAGAAAAAAAGAAAATGCCACCAATTCCGGTTACCCTGGGCATGGTATCTTCGGTATATACTTCGTTATCTGAAGCTTGTGAATTATTTTTCATGTCTTTTAAATTGTTGTTCTTCGAATTACATCCTGTGAGAATTGCAAGAATAATGAAAGCACTCAATAATTTTCTCATGTTAACCTCCGGCCAGTTCTTTTCAAATCTAATGAATTAAAAGTCACTGTATGTATTCAGTTCCTTAATTAGAAACCAAAATTAATCTTTTCAGCTTACAGTAATTGAATTAAATATCGACCTTCTCCCCTGTTTCTACTAACTTTGCAGGCGCATCATTCAAAAGATTCAATGATTAAAGCAGAAAATATCGTCAAATCATATGGCAGCCTTAAAGTATTGAAAGGCGTTTCCGTTCAGATACAAAGTGGAGAAATCGTCTCCATCACAGGAGCATCAGGAGCCGGAAAATCAACCCTTCTGCACATCATCAGCACACTTGACAAGGCAGATAGCGGCGAAGTTCTGGTTGATGGAATCAACATAAATAGCCTGAACGACAGCAAATTGGCCGAATTCAGGAATCGAAAAATTGGTTTTGTATTTCAGTTTCACCATTTGCTGCCTGAATTCACTGCGCTCGAAAATATCTGCATTCCAGCTTATATTGCCCGAAAAACAAAAAAGGAAGCTGAAAAAAGTGCTCTTGAGCTAATGGAATTTCTGAACCTTACCAGCAGGGCCACACACAAGCCTTCAGAACTTTCGGGTGGTGAACAACAACGTGTTGCGGTTGCGCGGGCACTGATAAACAGGCCTTCGGTGCTCATGGCTGATGAACCCTCAGGAAACCTTGACTCGGAAAATGCGGCACAACTTCACAAGCTTTTTTTCGAACTCAGAGACAAGTTCGGACAAACCATTGTAATTGTAACACATAACGAAGAACTGGCTTCCATGTCAGACCGCAGGCTCTTTATGCGCGATGGCCTGATCTTTGATCATAAAGTCTGAATTGATCAGCTTAAAATCAAAATAATTTTCAGAATAATTCGTTTCGATTTTACTGACTTTTTAAAAGCCGGTTAACCCATGAACAGAAATGTACCAATGACCAAAATACGCCCTTTTTTCTATCTTATCGTTAGTTTTTTTATTACTTCAGTTTTTTTGATGAGTCCTCAGCCATCTGTTGCCCAGACCCTGAGTATGGATAAGCTGCAGCAGTTTGAAGAAGCCATTCTCCGAGGTGAAGATTTTCTTCAGGCAAAGGAATATGCCAAAGCCAAAGCTGAATATCAGAAAGCCCTCAGCATTGACCCTTCGGCTAAATATCCAAAAGACAAGTTGACACAAATCAGGAAATTTTATATTGATCCTGCCGATGAAGCCGCTTTCGCGGATGCAATGAACAGGGCAAACAACCTGATGCAATCCCGGTCATACGCAGCCGCCCGCGATCAGTTTTCCATTGCTCTCAACATCAAGCCCGAAAATAAAGCTGCACGGGATAAAATGGCTGAAGCTGAAAGGCTCGCCAAAGCACAGCAGGAAATTCAGAAGCAATACACCCAACAAATTGCTGAAGCCGATAAATTATACGCTTCAGGCAACATGTCGGGAGCACGTGAAGCCTATCATCAGGCTTCAGAAACCAATCCCACTGAAGGCTATCCAAAGCAACGCATCAGCGAAATAGATTCAAAAGCAGCTTCCGAAAAGGCGCTGAAAGACTCCTACGAAAAAATACTTTCTGAAGGTGATGATGCCTACATGGACCGCGATTTTAACAAAGCCCGTTTAAAATATGAGCAGGCACTTAAAATAAAGCCGGGCGAAAATTACCCAAAAAGTATGCTTGAACGCGTTTCGGAAGGCATGGCACAAATGAAAGATGCACAACAGAACTATCAATCAGCCATAGCATCGGCCGATAGGTTATTCGGTGAAAAAGATTACGAAACTGCCATGTCTGCCTACCAGAATGCTTCAAAGATACTTCCAGGGGAAAAATATCCGTCGGAGCAAATGGATAAAATTCGTGGACTCCTTGATCAGAAATTCAAACTTGAAGAAGACTACAACAAAGCTATTACAGACGGCGACCAGCTATTAGCAGATGCAAAATATACCGAAGCCCGGAGTGAATTTCAGAAGGCCAATAATTTAAAGCCCGGAGAATTATATCCCAAACAAAAAATTGAAGAAATTGCACTTCAGCTGCTTGAAATTAAAGAGGCTGAACGCAACAAAGCCTATCAGGAAACCATTGCCAAAGCCGATAATCATTTCGATGAAAATAACTTTGCTGATGCATTAAAAACCTACGACGAAGCAGCTAAAATAAAGCCGGAAGAAACATGGCCTGCTGAGCGTATCTCAATCATTAACAAATCGCTTCAAGCGCAAAAATCGGCTCTGGAGGCATACCACCAGGCCATAGCAGAAGCTGACCGACTGTTTGCAGCCAACAATTATGAACAGGCAAAAAGCGAATATACAAGAGCTCAGGGACTTAATCAGGAAGAAACTTATCCGGGTACTCAAATTGAAAAAATTGAGAATCTCATTGCAGAACAAAAGCAAAAAGAAGCTAATTACTTAAAAGCTATCGCAGAAGCCGATCAACTTTTTGCTGCCGAAAAGTTTAATGAGGCTCAGATTAACTACAACAGCGCATTAACCATAAAACCTGACAATCAGTATCCAAAAGATCAGATTGCTCTCATCCAGGCTACCCTCAACGAGCAGCGCTCAAAAGAGGACCAATATGCAGGTTTAATCGGAGAAGCTGATCAGATGTTTGCCTCAGGCAATCTTGAAAGTGCTTCAAACTCTTATAACAAAGCCCTGCAAATCAAACCGGGAGAAAAATATCCTGAAGAAAAAATCGCTCTCATTCTGAAAACTTTAGAAGAACAGCGCATTCAGCGAGAAAATTATACGAAAACCATTGAAAATGCTGATAACCTGTTTAATGCAGGCAAATATGATCAGGCTTTGGCAGCCTACAATCAGGCTAATTTGATTTTGCCGTCAGAAGCCTATCCCAACGAGCGCATTACACAGATAACTAAGATTCTTGAAGACCTGAAATCACTTGAAGAGAATTATACCCGCTATGTGGCTGAAGGCGATAAAGCTTTCAAAGAAAAGCAATATCAGCAGGCACGATCTGCCTATACACAGTCACTCAATTTAAAGCCTGGTGAAAAATACCCAACCAGTCAGATTGCCCTGGCCGACAAAGCCCTTGAAGCAGAAATGGCGCTAATGGGCAGTTATCGGAAAGGCATTGCTGAAGCCGATGCTTTATTTGCCTCAGGAAAACTTAACGAAGCATCCTCAGCATACGCTGAATTTCTTAAGCTTAAGCCCGAAGAAAAATATCCTTCAGAACAGATTGAAAAAATAAAATCAATGCTGGCTGAGCAAAAAGAAAATGAACAGAACTATAATAAGGCCATCAATGAAGGAGACCGTTTGTTGGCTGCCAAAGATTACCGGACAGCGCAAACAAAATATAATGAAGCCCTTTCTATAAAACCCGGAGAACAATATCCATCAGAAAAAATTACTGAAATCAGAAAGATATTGGGTGAGCAGGAGCAAATGGAGCAGCAATATAATGCTGCCATCGCGCTGGGTGACGAAAAATTCAGCCAAAACCTTTTGGATGAAGCCGAGGCTGCTTACAACCAGGCTAACAAACTTAATCCTGCGGAGAAGTATCCGGCCAATCAACTGAAACTGATTTCGGAAAAACGGGAAACAGAAAAAGTACTGGCAGCAAATTTCTCAAATTCCATTGCAGAAGGTGATGTATCATTTAATGCAAAAGAATACGCATCAGCACTCGTTTCTTATCAAAAAGCCCTGGGATACAGGCCGGGAGCCGAACATCCGACCAACAGAATTTCTGAAATAAACAATATTTTGTTTGAGCAGAAACAGCTGGCCGACAAAGGCTACTATGAAGCCATTGATCAGGCCGACAGGCTATTTGCCGACAAGGATTACAACAGTGCTGTAAGATTTTATGAGAATGCCTCTGCTTTGAAACCATCTGAAAATTATCCAAAAGAAAAAATACTAAGCATTCGCACCATACTCCAGGAGCGCGCCCGAAACCAGATGGAAGCTTATAACAAACTAATCATGAATGCCGACAGATTGTATCAGGACAAGGTGTTTGATCAGGCAATAGATGCTTATAACGAAGCCTCGAATGCCAAGCCTGACGAGGTATATCCGGGTGAAATGATCCTTAAAATAAGGAAATATCTTGAAGACCATTCCATTGTTGACCTGGTCAGCAGTGCAACATCTATTGAGATAGACACAGAAAAAAGATTCAACTTTACTCCGATTGAAATGCGTTTGCGCAAAAACAATTACATTTCCATAAAAGCCCGTAAAACAAGCGAAACAGATCCAAAAGTCTATGTGAACTACGGAAAAGGCAGCCAGAAAAACGGAGGAATTGTGCTTCGAAGTGTAACTTCCGATGAAAACGGTGATTTCCTTGTACGTGTAAGTATACAGGACCGCTGGTACCGTGAAGACAACAATTGGATAGGCATTTATACCGAAGGTGGAAGCATTGAAATATCGAAAATGCAGATTGCACAGGGAGATTAAAATGAATTTCGGATTGCGGAGACCTGATAAGTCTTCTTCCTGCTTGTTGGCTCTTTTTAGATTGCCGCGGATTTCGGATTTCCAATTTCAGGTCCTGATCTCTTTATTCTTACTTCCCCTTTTTAAAATTTTACATTTAGTTTTTCTTCAATGATTACAGTACAAAAAAAATACTGACATTTGCAGCAGTCTGGTTTCATCCTAAACTGATGTATGGAAAACTACTTCGAACAATTCAGAATCAATACTATTGGCCACAAACTTGAATATGAAACACCTTATGGCCGGCAGAAACTGATTTATGCCGACTGGATTGCCAGCGGAAGACTTTACAAACCCATCGAAGACCGCTTGACCAATGATATAGGCCCTTTTATTGGAAATACCCACACAGAGACCAGCGAAACAGGTACATCCATGACAAAGGCATATCATGAAGCACACAGCCGCATAAAAAAACATGTCAACGCAGGACCCGATGATGTGATTATTACAGCAGGCTTTGGAATGACCGGTGTAATTGTAAAGTTTCAGCGCATGATGGGCTTGAAAATGTGTGGACAACTTACTGACAGCAAGTGCTTTAAAGACAAGGAAAGACCTGTTGTTTTTGTAACTCATATGGAACATCACAGCAATCAGACATCCTGGTTTGAAACCATGAGTGATGTGGTTGTACTGAATCCTGATAAAGATCTGCTTGTAGATGTTGAAGAACTGCGCCGCCAACTTGAAATTTACAAAGACCGGCCTTTAAAAATTGGTGCATTTACCGCCTGTTCCAATGTAACCGGAGTTTGGACACCCTATCACCAATTGGCCAGGGTGATGCATGAAGCCGGAGGTGTTTGTTTTATTGATTTCGCTGCATCAGCCCCTTATGCAAAAATTAATATGCATCCCGCTGACCCTATGGAAAAACTGGATGCAGTTTTGTTCTCTCCTCACAAATTTCTGGGAGGACCTGGTTCATCCGGCGTTTTGATTTTTGACCGTTCCATGTATAAAAGCCGGACTCCCGATCAGCCGGGTGGAGGCACGGTTGACTGGACAAATCCATGGGGAGAATACAAATATGTGGATGACATTGAATTGCGCGAAGATGGTGGTACTCCGGGGTTTATGCAAGCCATCAGAACTGCACTTTGCATCGAACTCAAAGAAAAAATGGGAGTTACAAATATTGCCCGCCGCGAAGAAGAACTTCTTGAAAGTGCCTTTGCAGGAATGGATAAAATTCCGACATTGAAGATCCTTGCCGAAAAACAACGCCAAAGGCTTGGTGTGATCTCTTTTTATTTTACTGATATTCACTACAACCTGGTGGTCAAGATGCTCAGCGATAGGTTCGGAGTGCAGGTAAGAGGTGGCTGCGCCTGTGCAGGAACCTACGGACATTTCCTGCTCGATGTTAGTTATGAACATTCCAGATCTATTACTGAACTTATCAATCATGGTGATTTATCACAAAAGCCCGGCTGGGTAAGGCTTTCACTCCATCCCACCATGACCAATGCTGAACTTAAATACATCATCATGGCACTGGAAGAAATCAGTATTAATCATAAGGATTGGGCAAAAGATTATATGTACAACAAGCGCACCAATGAATTCAGACACATCAACGACGATTGTCACATCAAAGACAGGGTGAATGAATGGTATAAGCTTTAGGGTACGAAAGTGTCAGAAACAAAGGGCAAAAAAGTTCTTCAACTCAGCAAATAGTCAATAAATCCGATAAACTAATTTGCCTTTTTCAGAGTTATCAGCGATATTTCGGGTAAAATTCCTATCCTTCCGGGATAAGCGATGTGGCCGAGGCCCCGATTTACATAAAGATAGCTTTTCCGGTTATCCGGAAGATTTACAGAGGTTAGGCCGGCCCAGTTTTCATAAAGGTAACGTGCAGGACTCCATTTCAATCCAAAAGCTTCAATACCCATTTGCATGCCGTGTGTGTGGCCAGAAAGGGTAAGATCAAAGACAGGGTAATTCTTTGAGACTTCAGTTTCCCAATGCGTAGGGTCATGTGATAGCAGCAGGTTCACATCGCCATAGGTTACACCACTTATGGTCTTTTCCATGTCGCCATACTTCCTGAAACGGGCAGTGGCACTCCAGTTCTCAACACCGGCAATTAAAATGGAACCTCCTTCCTTCTCAACAAGTGTGCTAGAGTTTCTCAACAGTTTCCACCCCAGTGAGTCGTAAAAACTTATCAGCTGCTGAAGATTTTTTTCTTTCTCCTCAGGTGAATTCCATGAAACATAATCCCCATAATCATGGTTACCCAGAATGGCATATATGCCCAGGGGTGCCGTGAGTTTAGCCAGCGCTTTTTCAAAACCCCGCACCTCCATTGTGCTGTAATTTACCAAATCGCCGGTAAAGACAATAATATCAGGATTTAACGCATTAACTTGATCTACTGCTTTCTGCAAAGGTTTATCCGAGAGCCAGCTACCAAGATGGATATCTGACAACTGCACAATGCGGAGTCCCTCAAGACCTGAAGGCAAATTATTAATATTTAACTCAAAACGGTGTGTTTTGAACTTATACACCCATACCGTACTTCCCACCAACAATCCGGCGAACGCAAGGCTTCCAAAAAGAATTCCCATTTGTTTGAAAAATTTAATTCCGGCTGATAAATCCTTTCTTCGTGTTAATCCGGCAAAACCAGAATGAAACATCGATATTACAAAAGAAGGCATCAAAAAGAAAAATAAAACTGTTTTAGATAAATAGAATATTAAAGCGAACCCAGGGAGATAAATCCGGAGTGTTTTATCCATCAGATTCAATGGAATAGCAGCAGATCCAAATAGAAAGAAAAATAGCACTGCCACAGGTAGCCACCACAAAAAACCAAAAATCAGTCGCCAGATTCTCCGAAAGTTTATCCAGAGAGGGTTGATGTAGCGGAATACAAAGTAATCGAGCACCAAAAGAAGCCCCAGAAATGGAACCCTGGCGGCATACTTAGGCAAAGCAGTCAGGAGAAGCAAGTACAGTGAAACAATTAAAAGACTGGCCCCAAGTATTATATATAACCTGTTGTACAGTGATTTATGCTTATTATTCATGCATTATTGTGATCGGAGAAAAAATTGAAGGCAAAGAAAATTCCCTGGTTTTCAGGCCGGCAAAAGTAATCATAAACAAAACAGGTTTGACTGTTTACAAAAACAGATCAAACCATTATCAAAAAATTCCAGCGATTAATTCAGTTATTCTTCCATTTGCTGATTTAATCGTTCCTGTTCCTGAATTCTGTATTTCAGTAATTCAGCATATTGACGGGCTTTTTTCAGTCCATCCTGCTGCCATGCCCTATGTGCCCATTCCTTTGCCAATGAAAGATTTCCTTCAACTTCGCTGGCAAGCGCCATATTATATTTGGCACGGCCTGCTATTTTAGAATCTGAGTTCACCGTATTTTTCTGCCAAATTGCAATGGCATCGTTCCAGTTTTTTCTCTTTACAAACTTTGAAGCCTTTTTAAAATCATCGTTGGCTTTTCGGAAATAAGTTCTGTTTTCGGTTATCCAGGTGGGTGAAATACGGATGGCATACTGCCTGCCTGAAAAATGTGCCGATTCATTGATTGCCCTTCGCTTTGAAGGCAATTTACTCATGACATGCTCCGGTGAATTTCCACTTTCGTTCCACCTCATTTCATCGTTAAAGGCATTCCGGTCAACAATTTGTTGCTTTTGAGGGCCGTAAACAGTCCACCCCGATCTGACATTCATTCTTAAATCGGCGTAATATTCTTTAACAACTACTTTTTTCTTATCTATGATTCTTTCAACATCAGCCGTTCTTTGTCTCAGGTTTATATCCGAATCAAACGTTTCGAGGGCTACAATGGCATCCACCCTGAATCTGTTGCAAAGCTCATCCACCTGATGCCAGTCAAGAAATTCGGGCCACTGTCGGGTGCCAGTACCTCGCAGGTCAACACCCTCAATCACCACTGCCGTAAACCTTGGGTTTGTATTTAGCCCTGCAGCAAGTCCGCGCATACATTCTTGTGATGCCTCACGATCGGCTCCAATGGATTCACCAGTTATGAAACCTTCAAGAATATTGGCAAACCCCGAACCTTTTGCAGGTAATGAACGATTGATGACACCCAGTTGTTTGATTTCTTTCGGAAAAGTAATGGTTGCAGGCTTCAGAATCTGCACCTGGTGAGATGCAGTGCGACATGAAGCAAAAAAAACAGGTAAAATCAGAATCAATAAATGTCTGGATAAAATGACTTTCATAATACAGAATTTAAGTGTTGAAGTAAATCTGGATCAGCAATTATTAAACCAAAAATAATTCATTCGCATTCTGGATGGATTTTTTTGTTATAAAACTATTTTTTTCGGAAATGAAAATAAAATTTGCGAATGTTAAATCAATTTGTACTTTTGCACTCCCATTTGGTGAGGTGGGTGAGTGGCTGAAACCAACAGTTTGCTAAACTGTCGTACTGGAAACGGTACCGGGGGTTCGAATCCCCCCTTCACCGCAGGGAGGATAAAAATCCTCTTTAGTTATAAAAAGATTCGGGGTGTAGTACAGTTGGTAGTATGCTTGGTTTGGGACCAAGAGGTCGTCGGTTCGAGTCCGGCCACCCCGACAGAAAGAGAGCCAGCAATGGTTCTCTTTTTTTATTTACTCTTTCTACTGGGTATGAATGGTTTGGTCCTGCCAAGGCTGGGGTAGGTTTGGGTACCGGCCACACCTAAAAAATTCCAATTGCGAAAGCAGATAGTTTTTTTATTCCATGAGCTTTTTGTTATGGCACACTTCGTTTATATCATAAAGAGTCTAAAGGATCAGAAGTTCTACATTGGTGAAACTACTGATCTGAACAGAAGATTATTTGAGCATAACCAAGGTTGGGTCAAATCTACCAGGTACAGAGTGCCATTTGTACTTGTCCATTCTGAAGAAGTTGAATCAAGAGAAATTGCCCTTAAAAGGGAAAAGCAGATTAAAAGTTTTAAAGGTGGACAGGCGTTTAAAAAACTACTTAACCTCGCGGATTAATTCCGGTATGACTGGTTTGGCCCCGCCAACGGCGGGAGTCGGTTCGAGTCCGGCCACCCCGACAGAAAGAGAGCCAGCAATGGTTCTCTTTTTTTATTTACTCTTTCTACTGGGTATGAATGGTTTGGTCCCGCCAAGGCTGGGGTAGGTTTGGGTACCGGCCACACCTAAAAAATTCCAATTGCGAAAGCAGATAGTTTTTTTATTCCATGAGCTTTTTGTTATGGCGCACTTCGTGTGTATCATTAGCTCTGTTATAAACAATTGTAAAAAGCAAAACCCTTAAACATTTGTCTAAGGGTTGGAATCAAGATTTTGAAAAATGTCTACTTATCGTACAACTCAATTATTTTAAAGAGTGCAGAGGAATATTGATAGATGTCATCAAGTGATTGAATCTCAGTCTTGACTTCCTTCTTTTGCTCATCGTAAAGCCCAATATATTTTTTAGTGCCATCCAGATAGAATTTGCAGATTGGTTTTCTAATGGTATCATCAAGCAATACTGAAAAGTAAGATTGGAAATCTCTGTTAAAGATTCTTGCTACAGGTATCTTCTCACGAAGAATTGATTTGACAATCATAGATGCTTCAATCTCTTCATCTGTTGTAACAACCTTACTTACTGGTTCAGAAGTTCCGTCAGTTGTATTAACATCCTTTTCCGCTTCATTCTCCTTATTAAGAGCAGATTTTAGTCTGTCGGTAATTAAATCGCTGATTACTTGCTGAAAAGACTTCTTTGTAAGATTTGTAAATTGCTCCAAAACCTTTGCTGTTATGACACTTGGATAAACCTGTCTTGAAAAATGTTTAACAAGCTCTGGAGTGGGATTATTAAGCTCTTGAAGAAACAACGACTTCAATTCCATTGTGTACTTTAGCTCAGCAGCAGTATTTACAATGCTGTCAATGTCAAAGTAAGATTTGTGGAATTTCTTTAACTCCTCTACTTGAGTGTCCTTTAACTCAGTGATATTAAACTCCAAGAAGGGTTTTTCATCCATCTTGTTAGGAGCAACTAAGTCTGTGTAAAAGCGATAAATTATTCCATTAGTAAGCAGTCCAAACCTTGCTTTAGTAACGTGAAAGTATCTTAACAGTTGACCATCGCGTATACTCAAATTTTGATTCCAGTGTTTACATTCAATTAAAATTGTCGGTTTGCCTTCTTTGAAAATCGCATAATCAATTTTCTCACCTTTCTTCAGTCCACTGTCTGAAATAAATTCCGGAACTACTTCAAAGGGATTGAATACATCGTAACCTAATGCCTGTAAAAATGGCATTATAAATGCGTTCTTTGTCGCTTCTTCAGTTTGAATTTGGTCTTTGAGTTTTGCAACCCTTTCGCCTAAAATCTGAATTTAATCCTTAAAGTCCATATTTTGCATTTTTAATTATTTTGATTGTCACTTAACTTATTTATACTATTGTTGAGAGCCTCTATTTTCTTGCTTAGTCGTGATACCTCATTCTGCAAATCATCATTATTATCACTAACCATTGCATCAACAAATATTGAGTTTACCAAAGAAAGGCCAATAATTCCGCCACCAAGCAGTAAAATTACAAAATACAACTTAGAAACAAAGGCAATAAATGGAGAAGTTCGGGATGCAATCAAATCAGGAATCTCATACCACCCTTCAATTGAAAAGATTCTAAAGGTTGAATACAAAGCATTTAGTGGATTATTAAAGTATTCTGGTGCAATATTCTTATATAATGTGCAGGTTATAAGAGAAACGATGAAAACTAATAGGAAAAACCCTGCAATTACAATATATGATGCTTTTAACGCACGTTGAATGGACGAAATCATATCTGATGCGTTGGGAAAGAAACGAATAAGTCTGAAGAACTTAAACACCCTTAATACACGCAGCGTAAGTAAAACATTCAATTGGATGATATTTCCTGAAGAAAAGATTGCTATGAGTGAAGGTACTGAAATTAATATCAGAATAAAGTCAAAACGATTCCAACCATTCGCTATGTATTTAGAAAATCCATATTCATTAATTTTAATCATCATCTCAATAATGAACAGAATGGTAAAAATGGATTCGAGATTATCTAGAACTAGAATTTGTACTTCAAACTCTTGAATAAAAATCAAAAGAGCATTTGCAATTATCAGTGATAGAATACAGCAATCGTTAAGAAAGCAATTTTTTATCCTTTTCATATCTTCGTTTCTTGATCTTCAGAACTGTAATTATCAAAAATAAGTCAGTGCAACAAAAGCAAGATTTTACTTTGAACAAATGTATCAAAAATCTATTCTAGACAATGCAGATATATTTTTTTCTTTATCTCTCATTTTAAGGCTTTGCCCAGCTTGATTTTGCTGTTTGCCTAACAGTATTCACCACATGCAAATTTTCCGACCATTCTTTTGCTTGGCAACTAATAAATTTTTTCAACACGATTATTAAATGAGCCTGGTGAACTTATTTTACAATAATCGAGTAGGAGGAAAATAAAACAGTTTTCCTCCTGTTTTATTTTCCGACCTCTCACACCACCGTACGTACCGTTCGGTATACGGCGGTTTGTTAGAAAAGTGTTAACTGGTATTCTGTTTTCCA
>JAHYJC010000086.1 GCA_019429275.1 Lentimicrobium sp.
ATAGCGACTCTTAAAAGTTACATCAGAACTGCTGTAATAACAATTTGACTGGCGAAAATCTCCGCACGGAACAATTTCCCGGTAACCAACCGGAATGGCCTGACGCAGTGCTTTCACGAAAGCCTCAGCTTTACCCATCCCGGCCAACAATTCAGCATAGCGGATGTGTTCATGCACATACATGAGGCCTATCTCGCGGCCAAAAAATGTACTGCTTTCGGCCCGCTGGAAAATTTCCTGGATACCACCTTTGTATTTGAGCGGGCGATCCATTAAGCGCGCACCATCAGGACCTTTTAAATGCTTTTCGATCAGTTCCCCATGAAATTCTGCCTGTTCCCGTGTGAATATCCCGCTCAAAATACCGCGTTCCATTGGCAACAGACTGTAACGGATCCCTGTAATTTTAACATCCGGGTGTAGCAGCAGACGGATGCTTCCGCCGGCTTCTGTCAACCCATATCCTGCAACGATCCCATCCTTAACCAGATACTTATTAAAATCCGACTTGATCTTTTCACAGATCGTTTTCAATTCTTCAGCTTTGGCTTCATTGGCTATGAGCTTAAACACTTTTTGATATTCAGAGAATGCCTGGTAATTCATCTCGACCGTCCAGCTTGAGATCAGTCGCTCTGCCAATTCTTTGCTCACCGGTTGCAGGGAATCATTCCAGTCGCCGCCGCCAAAAGGAACAAGTGCAGTACCCGGAATAAACGAATTAACGATCATTTTGATCAACCTTTCGATATGTTCGCTGAGCGGTTTTTTCTCGGCAAAATCAATACCTTTATCATGATAATAGGGCAAAACTTCATCCAGGATTTTCAGATCACCCGTCACTTTGATATAGTTGCTCAGGGCAATGATGCACCAGTAAAAAATATCACCATGCGCTTCGTGTGCCCGGATGTTCCGGTAGCTGTCGAACATCCACCACTGCGGCCAGCCGCCATCCGGATTTTGGTTCGAGAAGATGGTGGACAATACTTTTCTGGCTTCGTCATACTTTTCCATGGTGATAAGCAGGTCAACCGGTCCCTGCGATACATCGCGTGTTCCCCATGCAGCACCGCCAAATTGCTCCAAACCATAAGGTGTTAAAAAATGAGTAAGCGCATTCATACCGTACCAGGGGAGAATTTCTCTGATGGCTGAAATGTCATCCTGATCTCCTCCAATTTTCAGGTTCAAACTTAAATCCTTCCAGGCTTTCCAGGCATCCTGACAATCCGAAAGCCACTGCTTTCTGGCATTTTCAATCCTGACCGGAATTGCAGAATTTACAACTTCACCAACAATGCTCAGGCAAAATTCAGATGTTTTTTGAACAGAGAGTGCAAATAATGGATTCCCATAATTCATTTTACTATTGGAAAGGAGCTTATCACTATAGTTTTCATAATGCACGGTAGCACTCTGAACTATAAACCGAAACTGAGATTCAGGAAACTTCTCTGCTATCATGCTGCCCACCTTTGGTCTGGCTGTATACTCATCTTTTACAGTTCCCGGGAGGATGCTCCAGCCATTAAGGGTATCAAAATCATGGGTAATGATCAGATTGACCGGATTACCGCTAAGCACTCTGAAATCGAGGTTGACCTGCGGGGCTTTTTTTGAAGTCCAGGTTCGTACCTCGAAACAGCATTCGCCATGTTTATAAATCCACCGGCAATGATTCAGCCCCATCTCAAAAGCAGAAGGGACTCCAAGCAGGAAATGCCGGCCATCTATCTCAATAAAGATCCTTTGACCTGATTCCGGTGTCTGGTTAAACTGACTGGTACAAACCGAAAGCAGAACATTAAAATTCGTATTCCCCTGCGTAAGATGCGAATTGAAAACGCCGAAAGCAAAGGAGGTGGTTGAAACGATGTTTTCATCAGGAACTAACCCGGCTTTGGCCTGCATGATGTGTGCATGTGGACGGTCGGTTATGACCTCTTTGGCCCGTAGAACAGTATGGTTGTTTTGATTATTGAAAAATGACAATAGCCGGCCATTTTCTTTTTCGGTATAACGTCGTTCCTCTCCAAAAAAACTGTTTAGCTCCTTTTCATTCAGGTCATCAACAGGTAAGAAAGAAGAGGTATTAAATAAGTTCTTTACAGGGGTCTGAAGCTCATTTTTACTTTGATCAGAGATGTCATTTTCAAATTCCGTCATCAGTTGTTGCAGTCTTTGCAGATCTTCCTCTGATGTTGCCTTTGGATGATCGGGCAGATATGTTGCCACCATTGAACTTTTGTGAGTTTCTCCGGATGCTGATTTGAAAGGGTTTTCCTGTAGGGCAAAAACGGAGGATTCCCCTGCACATTCGCCTCCCATGTGTTCAATCATAAGCCCTTCCGGTATTCCGGTCTCACGAAATGTTTTGCCAAAAAACTGAATCCCATCTGTAATGGCTGAAACGACTCCATTTTGACAAGCCATCATTACCCAGGGATGTCCCGAGGGCTCCTGCATGTTCTGACGGCAGCAAATGACAGAACCAAACTTGTTATCCTCAAGAATTCGCCGTTCAAGATACTGGCTTACATAATACTCGTTGATCAGCCCTGAATTTATTGGTTTTAATGCAACATCCTGCATGTAAACCAAATCGAGTTCAACAGCCTGGCCGGAGGTATTTTTTACTTCAACCTGCCACTGCCAGCTCAGGCTGGTTTCCGACAAACGCAGGGTACACTCATATTCAAGTCCGGCCCAACTGCCCCTGGTAATGAACATATTGTCTGCGATCCTGAAATGGCCTTCGCTTTCCGGGACTAAGAGTGCAATAAACTCAACAGGGTTTTTCCTTTTCCTTAAATAGATATTCGTGCCTGATTTTGAAAACACTGATGCCTGTTTAAGGCTTATCCTGATCGGGTCTGCTTCAATGCTTTTTATTGAACCGTTCTCCAGAAAACGGAAGCAGAGTCCCGAGGAATTTTTGACGTTCATATTAAGTCAGTTTAACTTTATTATGTTTCCTTGTTGCACTGTTAAGAAAAATATATCGTCCCTAACGGGACTTTCACCGATTTATATCTAACGTTCTACCGATATTCTGTCCTTACCGGGACAGTCCCGTAGGGACAATATATGGGTAGAAGAAAAAGTATTCTCCAAATGGTATAAGTCCCGTAGGGACGAAATAATCAATAGAATTCTCATACATTCTTCTGAAAGCAATCGGACAACCTAATGTCTTATTTTGACGTTAAGAATCATTTCGCACCTGTGCTTGTGAATATAATTCATTGAAGTATATTTTTTGTCACGAAATATTTGCACAGGTTCGCCATCAATGTTGGCAGAATTAATCTTTTGAGTAGCCGGACCTTCCAAAACAATTTCCCCTTCCAGATCACGATCCCCGTAAATAGTAATCTGAATTCCTTTGTCATTCTCTGCAATATCCAGAATATCAGATGTGCTATGCAGAATGGACAAACCCTCTGAAATTTCAAGGCAGACCGGAGTTAATACACTGTACAAGGCGGGCCATATAAACTCATCTTTCGAATATGGGATAACGATCTCTTCACCGTTATCGGGATGGGTATATGTGATTTTACCAGGCTGCTCCTCATTGTAATAATTACCAATAAAAAGAATGGCGGAATTATCATCTGTAAATCGCTCTCTTACCGATATATTTTCATTGCTGGCTGATGCCTGCCTGAGTTTTGCTCCTGATTTCTTTAAAATGATTTCATAAACCGGTTTATGCCCCTCGGTGTCGAACCCGAACCAGGTTCCGATGTGAATGACAGCTCCTTTTCCGAGCTTTTTCTCAAAGCCACAGACGGACTCTCTGATTGTCCGGGCAATGACCTTTGCGTCTTTCAGCGATTCCTCACCATAAACCATCTGCGGATTTGCACATTTAATGTCTTTCAGGTCATAAATATCAATCAGCGGCGAATCAATGATTTCTTTACCGGAAGGCTGAATAACCAAAGCATCGCGAATGATGGTGCAGCATTTCTGTGACATCTCCCGATCCGGCAGGTTGGGAAAAATTACCAGGTTGCCACCGGAATTGGTATAATCTACGATGACTTGCTGATCCTGTGCATTCATTTCATCGGTAGTGAACGCCCATACCTGCTTGTAGTGCTTCAATGAATCTGCTGTTGATTGGCTAAGATCCGCCATATCGTAATCAATATTCAGCACCTGGAGCGCTTTTAAAAGTCCATCGAACCAGGCAGTTCTGCGGATGGTAGCATAATTGAATTGAAGTCCGGATGCTCCTGTTTCAGGTCTTTCATGCTCGGTTGCATAATAAGGAGGATAAAAAAGAACGCAAATTTCGGCCTTACGCTTCGCCTCAAGAATGAGGTTTTCAGAAGTTTTAACAATTTTACTCATTCGTTGGATGAGCGAAAAAGCGCTGTTGCGCTCACCTTCCGGTGTAAGTGGTGTGAACCAGTAAAAAGTATCCCCGGAGTAACCTCTTTGCCGGGGATTACGACCCTGCGAGAACATATAGTAGTTCCAGCCGGTAAGGCCATGCGCAATACTGGCCTTGTAAAATAGTTCCATTTCCCGTGGATTTGTAACCACATGATACTCCCGCGAACCGCACTGGAACTCGGCTGCAAAAAGCGGTTTGTTCCCCTGCATGGCACAGGTAATGTCGTTGATGATCCGGTCATCGTGCATATTGCGGTGCGAAAGGAATTCAGGGATGTGATCAACCCCAAAAATGATCTCACTTTTATCTCCGAATAAATCTTCGTACATGGTAATATTCACCGGAAATTCATAGCCGCTTCCATAAATCCAGCCGGGAAGATTGTGATAGAAAGGAACGGTTACACCCCTTTCTCTTGCCATATTTGTGAGCATTCTCAGGTAGTCGCCATAGTAGGTGCGCCAGAAGCAGTGCCATTCATAATCACGACCCCTATCTCCAGTAGATTCAAAGGGAATCCTGCCGTCGGGCGGAAGATCCATCTCGCTGAACTCTTTATAATCTGTTTCCCACAGGCTGTTGATCTCTGAAATATGGTCAAATTTACTTTTCAAATAAGCAATGAAGCGCTCTTTAACACCATACCCGTAATCGGCCTGGTGCGCCAGCCAGGGAAATACGCCAATCTCATTGCATATCTGCATCATGATGATGGGACCGCCGGATGAGACTTCGTGCTTGCTTATCAGTGGCATGATCTGATCGTACCAGAGTGCAACCTTTTCAAGAAAAACCGGGTGAAACAGGCTGACTCCGTCGCTCTGAACTTTTTCGCCTTTTCGGTTTTGCATTTTGACCTCTTCACCATATTGATCCAGAAACCAGTCTGGAAGCCCGGCTCCACGGGTTTCAGCCAGGATAAAAGGTCCGGGCTTCAGGATGCAGGTCAATCCATGATCCTGGCAGCGTTGAAGCCAGCCCCCCAGGTCGCGCTCAGGGCAGGAAGCGCCGTTAAAATCAAAAACACCCTCCTCATGTTCGTGCCATGCCCAGGGAACATAAGTGCTGACAGTGGTTAAACCGGCCTCTTTGGCAGCATCCAGGTGTTTGTCCCACAATTCACGCTTTATCCTGAAATAGTGTAT
>JAHYJC010000041.1 GCA_019429275.1 Lentimicrobium sp.
AGGTCGTTTATGCGGATACCGAAAATTTCAGCGCTGCTTGACCTTTGGCGGCTTTTGATCCCCATGCTGGGCGGAATTCGTAATTCCGTCCACAGCCTCTGCTCCCGCGCGATTGCATCGCGTGGTATGGTTACTAAAAATACGATGATTGAAAATCAAGCCCCAGCGGGGCATTTGGGACGGGGAGAAAAGGAGACAAGCCTGCCAGCCGTAGCAAAGTGGAGGCTGGGAGACAAGGGGAAAGTAGATATATAGTTCACGAAAAAAAATCAAGCCCCAGCGGGGCGAAATGTTGGTAGCCACAAAGAATGCGACAGAACATCAAGCCCCGGCGGGGCGCAGGGTGAATAGTAATAAAAAATACCCGTAACTACCTCCTTCGGCCATGGCTTGAATCGCTTGAATCATATTCTCTGTCGTTCAGGCCACTAGGCCTCGTATCCGCAACACGACTGCCTAAAATCTGGCCTAATGTTATAATGGCTTCGTTTAAAATCAATTGTTATTTCGGTTTTTAAACATTACCTTCCGGAGGCCGATTTTAGAAGGTCGTTTATGCGGATACCGAAAATTTCAGCGCTGCTTGACCTTTGGCGGCTTTTGATCCCCATGCTGGGCGGAATTCGTAATTCCGTCCACAGCCTCTGCTCCCGCGCGATTGCATCGCGTGGTAAATAATAATTACACCACACGATACAATCGTGCGGCAGCGGGGCATTTGAGACGGGGAGACAAGGGGATAGATTGTGGTGGTTTGAAAGAGGAATTGAGTACGAACATTTTGTGATTATTGGGTAGCTGTTCTATAAAAAAATAAACGACAGAACATTAAGCCTGTCGCTGGGCGGAATTCGCAATTCCGTCAACAGCCTCTGCTCCCGCGCGATTGCATCGCGTGGTAAATAATAATCACGCCACACGATACAATAGCGCGGTAGCGGGGGAAAACACCCTACGTGGTCGCAATTCCGTCTTTCAGGTAATTTTCACGAAATCACGAAAGTTTTCTTTGTTGATCAGACTGATCTGAGCCTGATAGGTTTTGATGAATTTTTGAGGTGATGCTGATTTTCTGCTCTTCCACTTGAACTCATATCCAGCTATCTGTCCATTGCTTTCTTCAACAAAATCAATCTCTTGCTGTTGAGTCGTCCTCCAGAAATACATTTTGGAAAATGTGTCCTTATAGAGATTTTGTTTCCTTCTTTCGGAAACCAGAAAATTCTCCCAGAGTGCTCCTTTGTCAACTCTTAAATCAAGCGGATTGAAATTTCCAATAATCATATTTCTTATTCCGTTATCATAAAAGTATATTTTACGGTTTTGTTTTATTTCGTTTCTCAGATTCCTGCTAAAGCTGTTAAGTTTGAAAATAATGTAGCCTTTTTCCAGAATCTCAATATACTTTTGAACGGTAAGCTTATTGATTCCGACTATCTTCGACAATTCGTTGTAGTTGACTTCGCTGCCCATCTGAAGGGCCAGGGCCTGTAAAAGTTTTTCAAGCACTTCCGGTCTTCTGATGTCTGAAAATGCCAGAAGGTCTCTGTAAAGGTAACTGTTGACCAGGTTTTTTAATGTCTCCTTTTCTTTCCCCTGATTGTTGATCACTTCAGGATAGAAGCCATACAACAATCGGTTGTCTAACTGTTGAACTGATTTTACATAACCCATCTTATCTTCATATTCTTCCCATGAGACCGGAAACAGTTCATACTCCCATTTTCTGCCTGTCAGGGGTTCATTCAGCACATTGCCCAAATCGAAAGATGATGAACCGCTGACGAAAAGTTGAACATTTTTAAATTGATCGGTGATAATTTTAAGTGTTAAACCGATTCCGGGTATTCTCTGCGCCTCGTCTATAAAAACTATTTTATGGTCTGCCAGTATGGTTCGTATTTCTTCGGTATTCGGATTTGCCAGAATTGTCCGGATTGTGGGATCGTCAGCATCCAGAAACAAAAACTCAAGACCATCCAAAATATGATTAATCAGCGTTGTTTTCCCAACCTGTCGGGCTCCTGTCAGGACAATGGCCTTTCCGCTGCCGATTTTTTCCTGAATTCTTTTTTCTAAGAATCTGGCAAACATTGTTTTTTCTTTCAAAGATACAGATTAATATTATAATGACCAAATATACTAATTAAAAGTCATTATGATATCTTTTGGTTGTTATTTTGGTGGCTGATTTGAGGATTTGAGGATTAGCGAAGAGAGGGTTCAAAGATTCCCCAGCGGAAAAGTGAGACTGCCCGCCTGGCCCAGGCCGCTTAATCGGATACCGAAAATTTCATCGCTGCCTGGCTGGGGATGGGTTATGAATAGTCTATAGTCTATAGTCGCTGCTCCCGCGCGATTGCATCGCGTGGTAAATAATAATGATGCCACACGATACAATCGTGCGGCAGCGGGGTTATTTTGGTGGCTGATTTGAGGATTTGAGGATTAGCGAAGAGAGGATTCAAAGATTCCCCAGCGGAAAAGTGAGACTGCTCGCCTGGCCCAGGCCGCTTATGCGGATACCGAAAATTTCAGCGCTGCCTGGCTGGGGATGGGTTATGAATAGTCTATAGTCTATAGTCGCTGCTCCCGCGCGATTGCATCGCGTGGTAAATAATAATGATGCCACACGATACAATCGTGCGGCAGCGGGGGCTTAAAAGAACTTTGTGCTCCCTGACTGTTGTCTGGCAGACTTTGTGTCATTGTGGCAAAAAAAAAGAACCGTTTTCCGGTCCTTCTTTGATTTATTTGATATAGTCCATTTGACAAATGCTATTGGCTGTCTGTAAGCAAAGCGTTGTTCTTAATCGGTTGTGGGGCAAATAGCCCATACGTTTCGGCGGTTTAGTCGAGCGGTGGTCGAGCGGAGTCGAGCGGAGTCGAGCGGTGGTCGAGCGGAGTCGAGCGGTGGTCGAGCGGAGTCGAGCGGTGGTCGAGCGGAGTCGAGACCACCCGCGTTCAAACCAATTTCAGTCTTTAGGCATTAGAAACTGCTTGTCTCGTGAGCTATTATTCATTCCTCATTATTCCTCGTCATCGCCCACTCTGACGAGGCAGGCATTATTCACTATTCACTAATTCTGGCATCGTAGGCTTTCTTCCCCGCATACGCAGCACCCATTACCAGCAGAATGGCCATGCCACTGCCAATAGGGGCGGTACCGCCACTCTGTGGCTGGTTTCCGTCCAGTGCGTGGCCACCGGGAGGAGGTGGTGGTGGACCCTGGGCAAACAATTGCGCCGAAGAAAGGAAAAGCAGTGCCGAGAGTAAAAAGACAGGTAAGAGTTTCACGAATTTTTTCATTATGCTTATTTTATATTTTCTAAATTCAATTATAACACCACTTTACGGCTTACCGATTGTCCTTCGCTGAGTACCGTAACCACATATATGCCTTTGGGCAGATTGCCGGCATTGATGGTGGTGAGGCTGCTGCCTTTCGAAAGGCTGCGCTGTAACACCTGACCCAGCAGGTTGGTTACCCTAATGTCGGCTTTGGCCGCTATGCCACTGAGGTAGATTACCCCATTGTGTGCATAAATATCAACCTGACTTTCAGCAACCGGCGTTTCTATGCCAATGGTTCCGGCAAAAGTAAGTTTAAATCTTGACATATCATCGTTTGGTCCGCCCGAAAATGTATACTGGCCGGTTTCCTTCAGGTTGATTTTGCTTCCGGTTTTAATATCGGTGAGATATACCTGATTGGCAAGCCTGAAGTCAGAGATATTTGTGGCTGTAAGGGTATAATTTGACTGAACCCCGCATTTTGCACTGAGGTCAATTGCCATTTCAGCTGAAATTTCAGGATAACGATCGATGGAATAATTATTTCCGTCTTTGACCGAGAAAATTTCAGGGGCTTCGGTGTACATGCTCCAGAATTTGTCGCTGCCGCCATTGCCCTGCGATGGGTCGAAGGATAGAATCATTTCATCGCTGAAGGTATTGGCTTCAGTGGTCAGTTTCAAACGCAGCAGGTCGGTTTCGGCAGGGCTGTTTTTAAGCCAGGGCTGAGTGCTGTGCGTTCTTACATCGTTGGTCATGGTGAGGCTTCCGACTGAGGCGACCTTCACAAAAAATGCCTGCATGGGTGCGATGTCCTTGCTCACCTCATTGATGCCTGAAACACTGGCAGAATTGAACACGCCATAATTTCCGCCTGCATCATTCCAAACCCAGTAATCGTATCCTGTTCCGCTTGTAGCAAGATTTGAGCGGCCCCAGCCTGTACCTGCAGTCCAGTCAATGGAAGAAGGATAGGGATTTCCCACAAGGTTATAGATATTGTCTGCGTTGTAAGCGATGGCCCTTTCAACGGTTCCTGTGTTTAATGAACCGGAGAAGGTATGGGTGGTGCTTCCATTATAATCCGGGCCATAGGCTACGAGGTAACCACGTCCTTTTTCCATTACCGGAGGGGTGGTGGTTCCGTAACCGGCAGCAATACTGGGATCATCAACCGTCGAATTGTTGTAATTGGCAACTGCATCTTTGCGCAGATTTACCCAGTAGAAATAGGACTCAACCGGCACATTGGGATTGTAGTAATAAAAATCCCAGTTCCACAACGGAGCTGTTTGCGCAGCCGGCCATTTTAAATCAGCCGGTTCAGGTGCAAACTCAGGCCAGATCGCCTGACTTGCCACCGGCGATGACAGGAAATGCCATTTCCAATCGTTGGCGATTTCGCGCTCCACGGTGGCTGTTCCGTTTACAGTTAAATGACTGTTATCCATCAAGGATGCGCCTGATCTGATTGTAATGTTGTTGCAGGCCCCGGCACTGTATAGCGTCGGGAAATTTGTCACCACAGGTATATCTACATTGATGCATGAAGATGGGACAAATTCTGGTGTCCAGTTGGCAGCCGTGTGCCAGTCGTCGCTTTCGCTGCCATTCCAGGTGAAGGTTTGGTCAGCAGTAAGTATTGTGACGGTAGCCGTGCTGCCGGCAAAACCGATGGTGCGTGGGCAATGGGTGCCGGTAACCGAAACCAGGGTATAGGTTTTGATTTCTGATACTGTGCCTACACTGAAAGGAGTTCCTGAAACCACATTATTAACAGTATGGTCAGTTCCATCGTTGTAAACCACCGTAAACGGCCCTGTTCCAGCAGATGCAGTAAAAGTAAGCCATCCTTCCTCACCTGAGCAAATGGCATTGCCTGTAAGTGAACCCTGGGGCAGTGCAAAAATGGTAACTGTAAACGGATACTCAACACTTTCGCAGGTGGTGGTGCTGTTTTTTACATAGAGGGTTCCGTTGTAAGTTCCGGGGGTGGATGGTATTGTCAATACAACAGGACTTTCCGGTAAAGTAGTGTAAGTTATATCTTCAAAACCTGCCGTTTCAGCAGCGGCATCATAATCAATCCGGTACTGATCGGGGCTGCCGGTTGTTGCTGTATAAGGCAGACTTGCCGAGGTGCTTCCTTCGCAAACCGCAGGAAAATCGCCCAGGGTAATGGTTGGAAGAGGATTAACGGTCAAAACCACAGCATTAGATGTAACACCGCTGCCGCAGTCGCGGTTGACCACTACGCGGTAAGCGAAGTTGTTCATCGAAAGCGGCGGGTTGGTGAGTGTGAGTGTGGCACTGGTGGCATTTGAATAAACCCCATCATTGCTAATTGCAACGAAAGTTCCGCCGGTCCCGGTGATGCTTTCCTCCCATTGATAGGATGGAGTGCCACTGCTTACTGTAGCGGTAACACTGAAAGTTGCGGTTCCGTTCGCATCGCAGGTAGCGGTTGCCGAAGGATGTGCAGTGATTGTCGGTGGCAGACATTCGGTGGCTACAGCAAAATTACCAAAAGCAGTCAATCCTGTTGATTTAAAAAAATTCGGATCGATAAAGTTTGCATCTAAGGCCGTGTTGGCGGTGCCATCGCCTTTCAGAATTTTGGGTGAACCACTGCCGGGTATAAACGGAGTGCCATCGAGGGTTAAATCATAGGTAAAGCTACTTCCACCCGTTTCAGTAATTGCCCAGTGACGATTAGTCTGATAGGTAGTATTTACCGGAAAAGTACCCGGAATCACCGTTTCAAACTGCTCGGCGGTAACCGTACTTGTGCCTGTTAATGCAGTATAATTTACGGTTAGCGGGCGGTAATTTCCACCTTTACCTATCGGAAAATCTTTTGATCCGACTGCGCAATAGACCCGGGCCAGTTTGCCGTCGATGTAGCTTGAGGCACTCTGTCCGGTGATATCGCCATCACAACCATGAGTCAGTATGTTGTCTCCAGTTGTAATCAGTCCGCTGGTAAGGGTTAAATTGCCGTTTACCGTTTGGCTGTTGCCGAGAATAACACCGGCTGCATTGTTCAGTGTCAGGTTGGTGAAAATGGTGGATTGTGTGCCTCCTATGGTTTGAAGAGATGTACCGTCGAGGTTTACCGTTCCCAGAGTAAAAGTAGCGGTTGAGTTTTTGGTAAAATCGCCACCAATGCTGAGAGTATTGGAAGTGCCTGAAACCACTGCCGTTCCATCAAGTTTAAAGTTATGACTAACTGCAAGCGTGGAGGGCAGAGTCTTGGTGTTGGATCCGCTTAAAGTTAGGTTGTAATAGTTGCCATCGCCGTCGGGTGTGATAACCGTTTGATTATCACCATTATATTCTATCGTATTGGGGTAAATATCGGCATAAAATTTACCTGTTCCGGTTCGGGTTATGGATTCTGTCAGTCTTAAATTTGTACCGGATTGAACGGTTAAATCAGCACCATCAGCAATTACAATTGAAAATAATCTTGGTATTCCGGAAATGGTTGCCCCGGGGCTATCAAAATAAATCGGATTTGTACCGGGACTGGATAATCCTGAGAGGTCTTCATACCCTCCGCTCAAGCTGTTAACAATGTGCATCTTTTTGTTATCGAAATTTATGATTCCCCCAGACAAAATGGTAAGGGTGTTAACATAAGTTTCATCAGAAGGGGTTGGATCATTAGTTGTAGTTGCAGCATCGGGTATGATAACATGGTCTCCTATTCCAGGTACACCTGAAGGAGTCCAATTCGCTTCAGCATCCCAACTTGTACTTACAGACCCATTCCATACTTTATAAGTTTCCTGGTACGCCCTCATGGTAAAAATGGTTCTCCAGGCATGGGTTTCGGAAACAAAAATAAAATAGTCGATCGGGATATTTGACATTCCCACAAAATTATTTACCTGATCATGCCCAGTATTTCCGTGTTCATCGGGGGTGGTCATGCCACCTCCGATGTCACCATCCGAGGTAACCAGTTTGGCTTCATCTTCGCCGTTGAGTTCCGAATCGAGGTAACGGAAATTTGCACTCACGTGACAACCGCTGCCATCAGTGCATACGATTTCATACATCCTCTTTATGCTTTTATTATCAGGAGACGAGGTGTACATGGTTTCAAACGGAGATGCCCCTATTTTTACTGTAACCGAAACGTTAGTGGGCAATGTCCCTTCGCTGGTAAAGGCTATGGTTGTGAACTGGTTCCCGAAAGAATAAGCCGTGTTGGCATCTATTGTATTACGTTTAATAATCCCGGTTACATCACCTGTGCCGGTTGTTGTGGCGGTGGCTCCCATAAAAAGCGTCCAGGAATCCATATTGTTGTATCCAGGGTTTGTATAGGTAGTTCCCGGGTAATCGCTGTAATCGGTCACCATTTCAAGCAAACCCACAGTGGCTGATGGGTTGGGATTATCCGGAGTGGATGAAGCCAGGTTTAGTATTCCATTAACAGTAATATTGCTTCCCGCTTTTACTCCGCCAATTGTACCTGTCTGATTGATAGTCAAATTATTGAAAGTATTGCTTCCGGAGCCTCCGATAGTTTGCTGAACGCCTGAACCCACAAAACTTACAGTGCCTGTATTGGGTGTAAACGTTCCGTTGTTCGTCCAGTTGCCAAAAACACTTAAGGCATTTGAGCCGTCTATGGTGAGGGTTGCGCCTGAATTGATGGTTATGTCTTTACACATTCCACCGACAGTTCCAATATTGGGTTGAAACAGTACGTTTGGCGAATCGATTGGTGGTATGATAACATTAGTTGATGTTGTAGGAACTCCTCCGCACCAGTTGCCAGATACATTCCAGTCGTTGTCTACCTGTCCTGTCCATATATTTGTATTTTGGTCGGTTTGCCAAACCCGCAGTGTTACATTCTGGGTAAATGACTCTGTACAGTTGGTTGGTGAACTGGTAATGGTAATTCCTGTTATCAGTAAGGTCTGCTCGTTATTGGCGGTTGTCAGGGTTGAGGTTGTGAAACTTGAGTTTCCTGATTCATCTGCAATCAATTCGGGTATTGCAGTTTGTGCCACACCGTTTATTGAATAATTCACCATAAAAGTGGTATTGGGCACCAAACCGGTTAAATTGATGGTTGCCGGCGTATTTTCACAAACGGTCATAACTTGCGACGCTGCAGTAAGGGTTGGCAAAGCGTTCACTACAATGGAAATTGTTTCGGCGTTGGTATAGGTCGTCCCCCCCAGAAGGGTGGTAACAGTTAGTCTTGCCTGATATGTGCCGGTAACGGCTGATGCAATGGAAACATTTTGAGTGTCATAGGTCGTAACACCACCGCCCGGTGCTGTTACACTCCAGCTGTAAGTGGGTGCACTACCAAAGGCGCCATCATAACTCCCAGAAAGGTCTAATGTAATGCCCTCACAAATCGGTCCGTTGGATGTGGGCAAAGCGTCCAGCGTTCCACCGGCTGCAATCAGCTGAGCGAAAGTAAAAATATCTCCGGGAGCACCGGCACACACTGCATACTTCTGCGTACCTATCCACAATTCAGCATTGTTGTTGCAGGTTGATGCTACAAGGCCGTTAAGGTCTATAGTCATACTAACGGCCGCATCGGCAGAGAGTACAAGTTTAGATTTATTGAAAAAGTATACATCCCCACCTGATTCTATATTAAGTACCGAAGTCGCCAGAGAAAAAGTTACTGTCTGGTTAGTACCGTTAAGATACAGCCTTCCGGTGCTTTCAATATTAATTGAAGCGAAAGGCTGGGTGTCAATTCCACCTGTTCCAATTGTCACTACATGCCCTAAAACTATAGTCACTGCTCCGGTACCGGTATATTGTCCCGGCCATCCTTGCGCTGTGGTAGGGGTTGACCAGGCTGTGCCGCTGTAACGCTGCCAGGTGGAAAGGGTTGTCCAGGTTCCGGTTGTAACAGAGCGGTAATCACCGGCGGTTTGGGCCCATCCGGATAAACCGGTCAGCATGATAAAAACAAATGCAAATAAAAGGGTTTTGATCTTTGAAACAAACTTCATAATATCAGTGTGTTGATGGTGTAAACTTGCTTTTTTTTCTGAAGAAAATGTTGCCTCAGTTGGCCGATGGTTAAAAATCATTTTATAAGGATAAAACTGTGATTAAGATGATTCATAAAGTAATCCGAAAACGGTTGAAAGGTAATCAGTCCATTTTCAGTTTTCACAACTTTTCCGGTTCCGCTTACGTCATGAAGTGAATAAAAAAATTATTTCTAAACTACTTATTTATCTGAAATCCAATGTTATATTATATGTAATGATTGAACAAACAGACTGACAAAGATAGATATTTATATCTTATATTTTTTGATGTATAAAAAAATGTTAAAATAAAATGATGAATGCAATACGCAGGGAATGTTTCATTAGTCGCTTATCTCGTAAGACTGCGGTAGCAGGATGACGAGAATAGTTGATAGTCGATAGTCTATGCTCCCGCGCGATTGCATCGCGTGGTAAATAATAATTACCGTTAAATTAATTGATGCCACACGATACAATCGTGCGGCAGCGATGCCGGGCGGCAATTATAATTCCGACCTTATTTGAACCAGGCACATTGCTGATTAACATTGGAATGATACACCAGAAATATAACAACTGTAATACGAATCCTGAATTGCAAATTCAGGGGTATAGAAAGCGGAATTGCAAATTCCGCTTAGCGGGGGGAGCAAGATGACGGGAATAGTTGATAGTCGATAAGTCTATGCTCCCGCGCGATTGCATCGCTTGGTAAATAATAATTACCGTTAAATTAATTGATGCCTCACGATACAATCGTGCGGCAGCGATGGTAAGACTGCGGTAGCAGGATGACGGGAATAGTTGATAGTCGATAGTCTATGCTCCCGCGCGATTGCATCGCGTGGTAAATAATAATTACCGTTAAATTAATTGATGCCTCACGATACAATCGTGCGGCAGCGATGGTAAGAGTGCGATAGCAAGATGACGGGAATAGTTGATAGTCGATAGTCCATGCTCCCGTGCGATAGCATCGCGTGGTAAATAATAATTACCGTTAAATTAATTGATGCCACTCGATACAATCGCGCGGCAGCGATGGTAAGACTGCGGTAGCAGGATGACGGGAATAGTTGATAGTCGATAGTCCATGCTCCCGCGCGATTGCATCGCGTGGTAAATAATAATTACCGTTAAATTAATTGATGCCAAACGATACAATCGTGCGGCAGCGATGGTAAGACTGCGGTAGCAGGATGACGGGAATAGTCGCTTGTCTCGTAAGACTGCGGTAGCAGGATGACGGGAATAGTCGATAGTCGATAGTCTATGCTCCCGCGCGATTGCATCGCGTGGTAAATAATAATTACCGTTAAATTAATTGATGCCACACGATACAATCGTGCGGCAGCGATGGTAAGACTGAGGTAGCAGGATGACGGGAATAGTTGATAGTCGATAGTCCATGCTCCCGCGCGATTGCATCGCGTGGTAAATAATAATTACCGTTAAATTAATTGATGCCACACGATACAATCGTGCGGCAGCGATGGTAAGACTGCGGTAGCAGGATGACGGGAATAGTAGATCCCTAACATGAAAGATAATTATTTCTGAAACCTATGGGTGATTCTGAACTAAATTTTATAAGTTTGCCACGTATCGGAATAAATCTGTAATGCAATAAAACAAAGTGATTATGAGTAAATTTATCGGAATCAGGCACGAAGACAAATATGTAATGGAAAGGCGCGCTCCCCTCACCCCGCGCCATGTTGAACGTTTAATCAAAGGTAAAAAACTGGATATTGTGGTGCAAACTTCGGCCAAACGGGTTTTCACCGACCAGGAATACATCAATGCCGGAGCGCGTATTGCAGAGAACCTGGGTGAATGCTCGGTTATTCTTGGCGTTAAAGAGATGCCAAACTCATTTTTTGAGCCGGGCAAAACCTATGTGTTTTTCTCGCATGTTATCAAGGGGCAGGCCTACAATATGCCTATGCTCAAACGCATGATGGAACTGGGCTGCAACCTGATTGACTATGAAAAAATTGTGGACGAACAGGGCAAAAGGCTGATTTTTTTCGGTCGCTATGCCGGACTTGCCGGAATGATCAACTCATTGTGGTCGCTTGGCCTGAGGCTGAAAGAATATGGTTATGAAACTCCTTTCCTGAAGATTACACAGGCTCATCATTATGCTTCACTTGAAGAAGCCCGGAAAGTAATATCGGAAGTTGGCCAGGAAATTGCTGAAAAGGGGCTTCCGAAGGCGCTAAGACCTTTCACGGTAGGCTTTACCGGTTATGGTAATGTTTCGCAGGGCGCACAGGAAATTCTCGGATTACTTCCGGTTAAAGAAATTTCGCCTGAAAAACTGCTTGAACTCAAAGAGAGAAAGCATGCACCCAATAACCTGATTTACAAGATCATTTTTAAAGAGGAGCACCTTTCGACCCAAAACGAAGGACGAGCATTTGACCTTCACGATTATTATGCGCATCCCGAAAATTATCACGGTATTTTCGAAAAATACATTCCACACCTTTCGGTGCTGATGAATTGCATGTACTGGGATACACGCTATCCAAGAATCGTAACCAAAGATTATCTGGAAAAAGCATTTGCTGAAGGCCAGCCAAAAATGCTGGTAATCGGCGATGTTACCTGCGATCCTGACGGAAGCATTGAAATCACCCACAAAGGAACCGAAATCGAAGATCCCATTTTTGTTTACAATCCGTTTACCCGAAAGCCGTCCATGGGCCACAAAGGCGAAGGCATGCTGGTGATGGCAGTTGACATTCTGCCCAGCGAACTGCCACGCGATTCGAGCAATGGTTTTGCTGATGCACTGGTAAATTTCGTCAAACCCGTTGCCGACTGCGATTTTAGTGAGGAGTTTGAAGACCTCGACCTGCCCAGAGCCATTAAAAAAGCTCTGATACTGCACAACGGGGAGCTGACACACGATTTCAAATATATTGAGAATCACCTGAAATAGTATAGATTACCGGTGGCCAAAAAGAAGCCGGTCATATCCAAAAAAAACAACAAACCTAACTGCTTTTAAAAAATGAAGAAAGTTCTGATTCTGGGCGCCGGCCTTGTGGTAAAGCCCATTGTTAACCACCTTTTAAGCAAGGGAATTCATGTAACTGTGGCTACCCGCACCAAATCGAAAGCCGAAGCCATGATTTCGGGCCATGCCAATGGAACGGCCATTGCCTGGACTGTTGATGATGAAGCCGCACTTGACCAGATGGTTGCCACACACGATTTGTCGGTAAGCCTTCTGCCTTACACCCATCACCTGCTGGTGGCAAAATACTGCCTGAAGCACAAAAAGAATATGGTTACCACTTCGTATGTGAAGCCCGAAATGCAAGCGCTGGATGCACAGGCAAAAGAAGCCGGTATCATCATACTCAACGAATTGGGACTCGATCCGGGCATCGACCATATGTCGGCCATGCGCATTATTGACAATGTGCACAACCGCAACGGAAAAATCGAGGAGTTTTACTCCATCTGCGGTGCGCTTCCGGCACCTGAAGCTGCCAAAAATCCGTTTAAGTACAAATTTTCATGGAGCCCCAAGGGCGTAGTAATGGCCGGAAATAACGACGGCAAATACCTGCGTCATGGCAAAGTGGTTGAAGTTCCGACCGAAGACCTCTTTAAAAATCCATTACAGGTAAATTTCGACAAAGTAGGCTTGCTTGAGGTTTATCCAAACCGCGATTCAATTTCTTATATAGATATCTACGGTATTCCCGAAACCAAAACCATGATGCGCGGAACCTTCCGCTTCAAAGGATGGTGCGAGAGCATTGATGCCATGAAAAAGCTTAAACTGATATCTTACGATACGTTTGATATGACCGGCATGACTTATGCACAACTCATTGCCCGTCAGATAGGCGCAGCTGATGCCACAAATATAAAAGCCAAAACTGCAGAATTCCTGAAGCTCGATGTGAATGCACATGAGCTTACAGCGCTGGAATGGCTTGGATTGTTTGAAGATAAACCCATGGGCCGTGGCGAAGATTCACCGTTTGAAGTTACCAGCGATGTGATGATAGCAAAAATGGAACTCGGACGCAACGAACGCGATATGGTTGCCCTTCAGCATACTTTCCTTGCTTCGTACCCCGATGGATCGAAAGAGGTTATCCGTTCGCGCATGCTTGATTTCGGCACCCCTGCCACCGACACATCCATTGCCCGCACCGTTGCACTTCCGGCTGCAATAGGTGTTGAAATGATTTTGAATGGCGAAATCAATGTAAAAGGCGTTTTCCGCCCGGTAATCCCCGAAATTTACAATCCCGTGCTTGATGCCCTTGAAAAACTCGACATCCGAATGGAAGAAGAGTTTGGCCTGCCGTTGAGCGAAAATATCAGCTAACTGCTGTCTTAAGGCATAGAAACCTCAGTTTTCCGGCACAGGCTGGTTGACTGAGGTTTTTTTATCTTGAATTGGCGTACATTTCCTAACGCATGCAGTTAACCTCAGTTATGACGCAAATTCCAAAATGAGTGGCGCGCATCATAACAGTTTTCAAATTGTTAAAACGGTAAAGTTGAATTTTGTCTTTGTTATGTTGCCTGATTCAAAGGATCAATTTCTGATGATCTGATAAGATCCATCGTTATGCAACTTGATGATGGTTGAAGTTTTGGCCTGATTGAACTTTGAGTGCAAAAGCTGAACTACATAATCGACATTGTCAATAATTTTCCGATCAATCTGGCTGAAAACAAGAGGAGTAGGTTCTCCCGATATATTGGCTGAGGAAGAAATCAATGGCCGGCCAAACTCCTTAATCAGTCGGGAACAAAACTGATCGCGCACCACCCGAATGGCAACCGAACCATCCGGAGCAATAACATTTTTGGGCAGATTGATGGCATTTTCGTATATCACTGTCACTGGTTTATCCATACTTAATATCAGATCTTCAACAATATCAGGAACATTTTTCACATACTTTTTCAGCAATTCAAATGTGTCAAGTAAAACAATCAGGCTTTTTGTGTTTGGCCTTTCCTTGATTTTGTATATCTGCTCAATGGCCCTCGCATTCAGCGCATCGCAACCCAATCCCCAAACCGTATCGGTCGGATAGAGGATTATTCCACCGTTTTTCAGCACTTTCAGCGTTTTCCGGATTTCTGAATCCATTACTTTTTCAATCACTTGAGCAGATCGGTTAATGCTTTGGTTTGTATTTGATGAGCACAGTTAAAATGGCCCATGGGACATTGCCGGTAGCCATGAAGGCCACAAGGCCTGCAATTCAGGGCTGTTTCAATTTCAATAATGTGCGATATATCTGACAATGGCCCGAACCCGAAAGCCGGAACCGTTGAGCAGAAAATGGCCGCAACCTGAGCATTTACAGCAGAGGCCAGATGCTGGGGTGCCGAATCATTCACATAATTCATCAAAGCACCTTTCATCAAAGCGGCCGACTGCAAAAAACTCAGCTTACCTGCAAGCAGGGTGATATTTCGGCCTGCTTCGGCTGCAATGCGCTCACACATTTGCTTATCGGCTTCTGATCCTAATAACATAACATGAATCAGGGGTGAAATGTTGCGCAAAAAATCAATCCATTTTTCTTCCGGATACTGCTTGGTAAACCACAAGGAAGCCGGTGAAAGAGTAATGTAAGGACTTTCGGCATACTGTTCAATAAATTTAAAATCTTCCGCAGAAGGATACAAACCCGGCTTATGGCTATTTCCCTTAATCAGCATAGAAATCAGTTTATGATTTCTTTCCGTTTCGTGCTGAGAGGCATCTTTGCTTATATCATGCCTGAACTTGTGCGTATAAAAAAATGAAAGCGGATTTTTACTGAATCCGGAACGGATACCGGCACCTGACAACGCCGATATGAATCCTGAAGAAGCAAAACGGTGAACGTTGATGACTGCATTATATTGGTTTTTCCTGACTTCAACAGCTAACTTCAGCAATCCCGCATATTTGTTTGATCTTTTGTCCCAGACCATAACTTTCCCGATAAATGGATGTCCCCTGAACAGGGATTCATAGCCCCTTTTGATGAGGTAATGAATTTCGGCATCAGGCAACTGCGCATGCAATGTTTCAGCCAGTGCAGTGGATAGAATGACATCTCCCAATGAAGCAGTTTGTATGATGAGGATGCGTTTTTTCAAAGGAACCGGCATTTTCAGTTTACACGCTTTTTTAAGTCAGGAATTGTTGATTATACCTGCAGTGAAAACTCACGCAGGGCATCGTTGAGCGAAGTTTTCAGATCGGTTGAGGGTTTGCGCTGCCCAATGATAAGTGCACAGGAAACCTGATACTCACCGGCAGGAAATTTTTTGGGATAAGTACCGGGAATAACTACCGAGCGGGGTGGCACAAAACCTTTGTGTTCAACCGGCAGCGGGCCCGAAACATCAATGATGCGGGTACTGTTTGTTATGACGACGTTGGCACCCAAAACGGCTTCGCTGCCAATACGGGCACCTTCCACAACTATGCATCGGGAGCCGATAAAGCAATCATCTTCGATAATTACAGGCGCTGCCTGAACCGGTTCCAGCACGCCACCAATGCCCACACCGCCCGAAAGGTGAACATTTTTCCCAATCTGGGCACAAGAACCAACCGTAGCCCAGGTATCAACCATGGTATTTTCGCCCACATAAGCCCCGATGTTTATGTATGAAGGCATCATGATAACTCCGGGAGCCAGATAGGAACCATAACGGGCAATGGCATGGGGCACTATCCTTACGCCCAGAAGATCGTAGTTCCGTTTCAGCGGAATTTTGTCATGAAACTCCATCGGGCCGGCCTCACTTATTTCCATTTGCCTGATTGGAAAATAAAGAATCACTGCCTTTTTAATCCATTCATTTACCTTCCATTCAGCACCGTCGGGTTCAGCTACTCTCAGTAGGCCTTTATCGAGGCCGGCAATTACTTCGGAAATGGCATCCTGGTATTCAGCCAGCTTTAAAAGTGAACGATCTTCCCAGGCTTTTTCAATTTGTTTCTGCAGTTGATTCATGTTCTTCGGTATGGTGTGTCAAAGTTAGCTGTTTTTTTTTCACGATGGCGGAAGCCGCACAAATTCATATAAATCAGCCATTCAGTCTGTTTATTTGCTAATTTTGCACCCTCAAAAAACAAATATCAAAACAATATTTTGGCTAGAATATTAGCAATCGATTACGGACAAAAAAGGGTTGGGCTTGCAGTTACCGACGAAGGACAGATCATAGCAACTCCGCTCACAACGGTGCATTCAAAAGATGTCATTGCTTATCTGAAAGACTATTTGAACCATGAGCGCGTTGAATTGTTTGTTGTTGGTGAGCCCAGGCAGATGAATAATCTTGCATCTGAGTCAGCAAAGTTCACCGAACCTTTTGTAAGGCTTCTGGCCAAAAGCTTTCCGGATGTAAAGATTGTTAGGATTGATGAGCGCTTCACTTCAAAAATGGCACAAAAAACCATTCTTGATTCAGGGGCCAGAAAAAAAGAACGACAAAACAAAGAACTGGTCGATATGGTGAGTGCAGTTATCATTCTGCAATCGTATCTCGAAACCAGGAGCATTGGAAACTATTGAAATAATCATTAAATCACTACCTGAAATGATATTACCGATTGTGGCCTATGGCCATCCCAACCTGAGAAAAAAAGCAGTGGAAATTGAAAAAGACTATCCCGGTCTGCAGCAGTTTCTGGACGATATGTTTGAAACCATGTATGCTTCAAATGGTGTAGGACTGGCTGCTCCACAGGTAAACCGTAACATAAGGTTATTTGTAATTGATGCCACACCCTATGCCGATGAGTTCGAAGGCGAAACCAATCTGAAAAGAGTTTTTATTAATCCACGCATTAAAGAAGAGTCGGGCGAGGAATGGGCATTCAATGAAGGTTGCCTCAGCATTCCTGAAATCAGGGAAGATGTGTTAAGGAAACCTGATATAAAAATTGAATATTACGATGAAAACTTTGAGTTCCATGCCGAGCAGTTGAGCGGTGTTCTGGCAAGAGTAATTCAACACGAATACGATCATCTTGAAGGCATTTTGTTTGTCGATCACATCAACCCGCTTCGCAAAATAATTTTAAAACGTAAACTCGGCGAAATAGCAAGGGGCATCACCAAAGCCGAATACCGTATGATTTTTCCGCTTCTGAAAAAGAAAGCAATCTAAACCAGATCAATAATGAAAAGACAACTTCTTTTGGCATCAGCTGCCATTTTATCCTTTTTTCTGATCACATCCTGTGCTTCAGAGCGCGATAAAGCCGCCCGTGAAATTGCAGCACTGGAAAAACAACTTATTGAACAAACCACCCAGCCCGGCGCCGACAAGTTGAATGCTTTGATGGATTTATACACGGGTTTTATAGACAACAATCCAAAGGACACCGCCTCACCTCAGTATTTGTATAAAGCCATTAACCTGGCCATGGGCATGAACAATGGCGAAAAGGCCATGGAATTGGCCGACCGCTACCTGAACGAGTATTCCAATAGCCCGAAGCTGCCGGAAGCCATCTTTCTGAAAGCCTATATTTATGAAAACCAGCTGAGTAACCTGGGAATGGCGCAAAAAACTTACCGCGATTTCCTCACCCGTTTTCCTGATCATGAGTTGGCCGATGATGCCGAAGCTGCCCTGCTTTACCTTGGTAAATCGCCCGAAGAGATGGTCCGCGAGTTTGAAAAACAGGCTGCTGAGCAGGCAGCCGCTGCAGGTAAAACAGAGTAAAAAAATGCGTCATAGGACAGGAGACTTGTCCGCCCTTTATAATATCCGCAATAATAATTCTTTGCTTTCCTGACTAACCGGGTAGGAATTCTGTCCGAAGCAATCCTTTAACTTTCAGTGCCTTATTCTTTTAAGAATATTCCCATGTTGAAATCCTGAAAAATGGTCGTAACTTTATGTTTCGGAAAAATGGTTTTGACCGTTTCACTGAAAGTTCGATTGTAAAGTTTTTAGGTTATAAACACGATGTCTTTAAGATCAAAAGTCATGACAAGCAAAGCACCGTTTGCCCGCTTTATTATTTTTTATCTTTCCATATTATTCTTACTATCAGCATTTTATCTTCCTGGTTATGCACAGGAGATTACAAAGCCCAAAAAAGGAATTCTTGAAATTGGATTCGGTTTAAGCACCCTTGGGCCCACAAGGCAAATGGTAAATTTGATGAAAGATTATGATCTGGATGGCAGTCACATGACTTTATTTCTTGACAAAAAGCAATATCCCCGATATTTCTGGTTTGGCACAGAATTTCACCTTGCCTACTTCAGACAGATTGCTGACAAAAGCCGGCTGGGAATCTCTTTCAGCTCTCTGGAAAGAGGAACTGTAAAAGGGTATTCAAATGCTAACGGGGGTTTTCTCGATGTCAGGTTTTCACAGGCATCCATTGCCCTTCAATACCGGCATATATTGAAAAAGAATCTTGACTTTGAAGCCGGCCCTGCCATTGTTTTCAACGATGCAACCATCGATACCAATGAAGATGACTCGCAGGATTATACCAAAGCATCACCTGGATTAAAGTTCGGTTTCAATCTGGTGATTCTTGAAAGGCCAAAATCAAATTTAAAATCCGATATAAAGTTCATCTACTCCGGATCACACACCATGGGTCCATTCTCAGCCAATAGTTCCTCTGCTCCCACAACTATACCCGCAAAGAGCTACAAATTCAACTTTATAAGTTTTGGTTTGGCCTGGGGGTTTTTCCTCTGATTTCAGTTGTTAAGTTATCTGATATTTATTAATGTTGGTTTTGCTGAGTTTCAGTAATTCTGAATCGCATGCCTTAAATGATGTTTATTAATATTTCCTATCTTTATGCCCTGATCTTAACTAAATAAATCATACATTAAAATGAAAAACCTGAACACTTATCTCGAAGCCAACAGGCAACGTTTTCTCGATGAGCTCTTCGATCTCATCCGTATTCCCTCAATAAGCTCCATATCAGACCACAAACCTGATATGCTAAGGGCTGCTGATTACTGGAAGAACACCATACTGAACGCCGGAGCCGACAAGGCTGAAATCATTCCTACTGCCGGAAATCCGGTGGTGTATGGCGAAAAGATCATTGATCCGGCCAAACCTACCGTTCTGATATACGCACACTATGATGTTATGCCGGTTGATCCACTTAATTTGTGGACTTCACCTCCTTTTGAACCCGAAGTGCGTGATGGTAAAATTTATGCCAGGGGTGCCGACGATGATAAAGGACAGGCCTTTATGCATGCCAAGGCTTTTGAAAGCATGGTTCAGACCGGAACACTGCCTTGTAATGTCAAGTTTATGATTGAAGGCGAAGAAGAAATCGGCTCTCCCAATCTTGAAAAGTTTTGTGTTGATCATAAAAAAATGCTAAAAGCCGACATCATACTGGTTTCTGATACAGGAATGATTGCACAGGACATTCCTTCCATTACGGTAGGATTGCGCGGACTTGCCTATCTGGAAGTTGAAGTTACAGGTCCGAACCGCGATTTGCATTCAGGGCTTTTCGGAGGAGCAGTGGCCAATCCAATCAACGTGCTGTCGAAAATGATTGCTTCGCTTACCGATAAGAAAAACCAGATAAAGGTTAAAGGGTTCTACGATAAAGTACTTGAACTTACCGAAAGCGAACGCGCTGAAATGGCCAAAGCACCTTTCAACCTCGAAGAATATAAAAAAGCCATTGACATAAAAGAGGTAAGCGGCGAAGAGGGTTTTACCACCCTTGAGCGCACCGGCATACGTCCGACACTGGATGTTTGCGGAATATGGGGCGGATACACCGGAGAAGGAGCAAAAACAGTGCTACCATCCAAGGCTTCGGCAAAAATCTCTATGCGTCTGGTTCCTCATCAGGATCATGAAGAAATATCAAAACTGTTTGAGGCTCATTTCAAAAAAATTGCACCGCCTTCAGTAAAGGTAAAAGTAACCAATCTGCATGGCGGACAGGGATACGTTTCACCGACAAACACCAAAGCTTACAAAGCTGCCAGCAAAGCCTATGAGAAGACTTTTGGCAAAAAGCCTGTTCCGGTGCGCAGTGGTGGAAGCATTCCCATTATTTCAACCTTTGAGCGTGTGCTGGGCGTAAAATCAATTCTTATGGGATTTGGCCTTGAGTCAGATGCCATTCACTCACCCAACGAAAATTTCCCGCTCTTTAACTTTTACAAAGGAATTGAAACCATACCCTGGTTCTTTAAATATTACTGTGAGTAAAATCTACTCAAAAAAAATGCCGGTCGTTACCGGCATTTTTTTTGAACTGAATTTCGTTATTTCCGTCATAAGCTAATCCGGGAATTTATTCTCCTTTACGGAAATAAAACAGAACGGCTCTATCTGATGAATTTTCCTGATAACATCTTATCGGCTGTTCTCATTCTTACCACATAAATACCCGGGGAAAATCCGATGGTAGAGATAATAAGCTGATTTTCCTTCACCTCGGAATCATAAAGCACTTGTCCGGCCAAATTGGCAATAATAAAAGAACAGGGGCCATGCTCAGTTTTGTTTAGCGTGAGCAGATTACCTGAATGATTCATCCAGGATTGCTGATGTGGAATATTCTTAGTTTCGGTAGGGAGAACCGAAAAACTCACCTCTCCCGAAAAAGCAGAACCCGCATAAGCCTGATCAATGGCCTGCACCCTGAAAAAATAATCACCAGGTTCAAGATTTCTGAAGATCATAAAGTCGTTCGATCCGCAATTGCCCGAAGCAGCAATATACCGATGCCCGGTAACAGGATTGGCCATGGGGCTGACTACGTCAATTCCTCCCGATTGCCGGCCCATCATAACATTATAGGTAATTGCCTCTGAGGAGGATTGCAGGTCGGTAGAACGGTTCCAGCCAATAACGGCATATTGATCTGAGACATAGGTAGTAATTCCGGCAGGAACTGTAGGCGGGGTATTGGGCTGAAATGTTCCGGTAATCAGATCATTTCGATATAATATTGAACTATTTCCTCCTGAAATTCCTGTTAACACCAGATCGAAATCGCCATCATTGTCAAAATCGCCCCAGGCTGAAGCTGCATTTTCAGCAAATGTAAGTCCCGAGGAGATTTCAGTAAAGTCACCAATTCCATTATTAGTATAGAGGCGGGTCGAGAAATTTCCGCATCCGGCATTCTGACCGGAGAGCATTATATCGAGATCGCCGTCATTGTCGAAATCGATCCAGTTGGCCGGACCAAGGGCTGTTCCTACCAAACCGGCATTCGAAAATCTGAAGGATCTGTCGCCATTGTTTCTGTAGACATAAGAAACAGGAACAAGTGTGGTATCTTTACCGGTAATCAGTATATCGGGGTTGCCATCGCTGTCATAATCACCCCATTGCACATCACCGCCCACAGCGCCCTGTATCTGCGTTTCGAGCTGTGTAAAAGTGCCGTTTTCATTCACATATAACCAGGCTTCAGCAACCGATCCGGCGTCGCCAACCATCATCAGGTCTATGTCGCCATCGTTATCGCAATCGACCCAGGCGAGTGAGGGTGAATTCATGCCCACCAAACCTGCTGTTACTTCAGAGAAAGAGCCATCACCATTATTCGCATAAAGACGGGTTAACCAGTTTCCTGATATCACAAGATCGGGAAAACCGTCATTGTTGTAATCTCCCCAGGCAAGATCTCCGTTATTTCCGGCATTGTAAAAACCTGCTTCCACCAGTTGAAACTGCCAGTTTCCGGTATTTTTGAGGAGCAAAGTTTTGTTTCCGTCAGTATCAACTCCGGTCATGGCAATGTCGGGCCAACCATCGAGATTATAATCTGCAATGGCAACAGCGCAGTTTTCGAGACCCGGAATATTAGTTTCAACCGGCAAAAATACTCCGTTATCATTGCGGTAAACCATCGCAAAGGGCATGTAAGATTGATCCTGTCCGGCGAGTATCAGATCAAGATCGCCATCGTTATCAAAATCAGCAAAGGCTACTGCTCCATATCCTATTCCCATCAGATCTGAAGCCACATTAACAAAAGGTTGTGAATATGATTGCGAAAGAAATCCTGATAAAATTATAAAAGCCAGCAAATACCTCATTTTAATATTTTTTTTGATCCGTGAAAGTACAAAATAAATAAAAGTACGGCTACGGGTATGATCAAAAAAAAGACTGTCAGAAGACAGCCTTTATAAAATAATATTCCGGATTACTTTCCTGCATTGAACTCAGCGAGTCCGCTATCGAGGAAAGCGAGGAAATTCTCCACATTAAGGTCGTAAGCTTTGGGGGGAATCAGAACATTTCCGCCGGTATCAAGCAACACATAATACGGTTGTGCATTTACATTGAATTTACTGATCTGAAAATCGGCATATTTCCTCCCAATGGTCTTTTTTACTTTACCATCATAGGTTGACGTAATCCACTCTGATTCTGGAAGTTGCGTTTTATCATCAACATAAAGGGCCACAATAATAAATTCTTCGCGCAATTTTTTCAATACCCTTGGATCGGACCATACCCGAGCCTCCATTTCGCGGCAGTTTACACATCCGTGGCCGGTAAAGTCAATAAACACGGGCTTATTCTGCTGAGCCGCACATGCCAGTCCCTGCTCATAATCAAAGTAACCTTCAAGACCATGGGGCAAATGAAGCAGTTCGCCGTGTTTAGGCTTGTCGCAAAGGGTGGTAATTTTCCCTTCACTTCCGCCTGTTCCGCCCGATCCGAAAACCTGAACATTGTCCCTTACAATCTTATTCAGATCAAAATCGTGGGTTGACTGTGGAGGAAGGTATCCCGAAAGGGCCTGCAGCGGAGCGCCAAACATGCCGGGGATCATGTAAAGCACAAATGTAAATGTTATCATGGCGAGGCCTAAACGAGGAACGCTGATGAATTTGAGGTCACTGTCGTGGGCAAATTTCAATTTACCCAATAGATACAATCCCATCAGGGTAAAAGTGATGATCCAGAAAGCCAGATAAACTTCGCGATCCAGGATTCCCCAGTGGTAAGTCTGATCGGCAATGCTCAGGAATTTCAACCCAAGTGCAATTTCAATAAAACCCAGGACTACTTTCACTGAATTCAGCCAACCGCCTGATTTGGGCATACTGTTGAGCCAGCGTGGGAAAAATGCAAACAAAGTAAAAGGAAGGGCAAAAGCCAGCGAAAATCCAAGCATTCCAATAATGGGTTCAAGCACCTGGCCACCGGCCGAAGCAACAAGGATGGCTCCTACAATAGGTCCTGTACAAGAGAATGAAACCAGAACTAGCGTAAATGCCATGAAAAACGATCCAATGATTCCACCACGGTCGGCCTGTGAATCAGATTTATTGATCAGCCAGCTGGGCAGTGTAATCTCAAACATACCAAGAAATGAAGCTGCGAAAAACATAAAAATCAAAAAGAAAAGTACGTTCGGCAACCAGTGGGTACTGAGGAAATTTGCAAAATTGGCACCCAGAGTTATGGCCACAACTGTTCCGATGATGGTATAAATCAGAATAATGGATACACCATAGGAAAGGGCCTGGAATTTGGCTTTAACCTTGTCCTTCTCCTTCAGGAAAAAGGTTACCGTCATTGGTATCATCGGAAACACACAGGGAGTAAGTATAGCTGCAAGCCCGGCAATGAATGAGAAAAAGAAAAGTGCCCACAATGAGTTGTGTTCATTGAGTCCGCCCGAATCCAATGTGCCAGCCTCTTCACTGACGACTGCAACCTGATCATCGGGTACTTCTTGCGTTGAAAGGGAATCGGTTGAAACAACCTCATCATTCAACTCACTATCAAGAGGAACTACCAAAGCTTTTGCCAAATCGGGATTGCCTTTCACATTAAAAGTAAAATCAACCTCATCAGGAGGCAAACAACGGCTGTCGTCGCAACACATAAACTCAAGCACTCCTTTTATCTTGAAATCCTTATCTGTCAGAATTTTAATGGTTTGAGTAAAAACCGCCTGATTGGCAAAGTACTTCACCACCATATCAAAGTTCTTGTCAAATTCTTCAAGGGCTTTGGGTTCATTTACCTTGCCAACAAGAGCATAAGCAGGGCTCTTTTCAAAAGTAAATGAAGTTGGGACAGGGCCGTCAGGCGGAATATCCTGCGAATAAAGATGCCAGGTAGGATCTATATCTGCCGTAAAAATCAGCTGGGTTTCTTCAGTTGTAATCTGTTTACTACTGAAACTCCATTTCACTGGTTTAAGAATCTGTGCGTAACTGGAAGTGTATGTCTGGAAGAGAATAATCAATCCAAACATCAGGAATTTAGGGAAATATTTCATGTATGAGTTTTATAATTGGTTTATTTTTAATGCCCTGATTTAATCAAGGACTTCTATCCGCAATATAGTTTCGGTATCAGGGGTAACCCTGAACGGATTTCCAATGCGGTGTCCGATGAGCCAGACTACCTCATTTCCTGAAATGAGCAGCCAGGCATTCTCTTTTTCAATGATTGAGAATTTGTTATCGATAAAAAAATCGCTGAGTTTCTTATTGTTGATCATGCCAAAAGGAATAAAAGTATCCCCATCTTTCCATTTTCTTAATTTTAGAGGCCAGATTATTTTTGATGCATCCAGCATAGCCACCGAAGGGCTTTTGTTGATTTTCAGAATGGGATTATTGTCGAGAAGAGAGAATTTCAATTGCACTGGTTTCCGCATTTCGGTAGTGCCCTCCTCTATAAGCACCTCTCCGGCCGGATGTATTCCGGCAAGGCCAAGCTCGGTGATCAGTAAGTATTCACGGTCCTTTAAAAGCCTGTGCGTGGAAGAAAAATACTGATTACCTGATGGCTCATTTAACCCCAAAGCCACTTCGTCAGATACACTTCTGTTGAATCCATAAGGCTGCAGAAGCTCAAACAGGTAGGAATCAAGAGGATTAAGAGTCGATAAAGCAGCAATATCGATTGACATCACTCCATTATCCAGCGTCACTGTTTTTTCGCGGATGCTGTTGAGATGATTGTTGAGTATGACTTCAGTTTCTCTTATGCGATCAATGGTAAATGTGATTGTTTTTCTGAATTCGGGGTTAATTTCTGAAAGCAGAGGCAAAAGGTCGTGCCTGAGCTTGTTTCTGACATATTTGGATGAACGGTTTGAACTGTCTTCACGATAGGTAATGGCTTCATCACCGGCATATTCTTCAATCTGACGTCTGAATGCAAACATCATCGGATGAACAACATTTGTCCGGACAGGCATGATGCCATGAAGTCCGCTTATGCCGGTGCCACGTAAAATATTAATAAAAAACGTCTCTATCTGATCATCGAGATGATGGGCTGTTGCTACGGCTTTGTACCCTTCGGTGGCTATGAGTTCATCAAACCATTCATACCTGAGGGTGCGGGCAGCCATTTGAACCGAAATTTTATTAAACCCGGCATATTCTCGGGTTTTAAAATGCCTGACATGGAATTTAACTCCAAATGTTTCGGCCAGGCCGGCAACAAATTTTTCATCCTGATTTGATTCGGAACCCCGTAATCCGAAATTGCAGTGCACAATTGCAAAGTTATAGCCTCCTCTGTAAAAAAGTTCGGCCATTACCATTGAATCTACACCCCCGCTATCTGCAACCAGTATTAAATCAGTCTTATTGAAAAGCTGATTTTCAGAAACAAAAGTATTAAATTGATTCAGCATGCCACAAAATTATAAAAAGAAAGCATTTGACACGATATAGTGAAAATAATGTGTCTGAATTTAACAAATTTTATTAAGTCTTGTGGGTTCATACTGATCTGAATATCAAATAAATGAAGTAATGTGCTTCATAAATCATGGTTTTCAGAAACGCAGGCAAATCTAATTACCACCAGTAATCAATTTTCTTAAATTTTCTTTGTTCATACTGTTTACAGGATTCCTGGCTGCAGGTGAAGAGAGAAATTCAAAAACAGATGAATATTTTTCCTTGATTTTCCGCCTCACCATCTTCATGGTAGAATTCAACATCTGATTTTTATCTGAAAAAGCTTCAGGTAAAACAGCAAAACAGGCAGGAAGCCATCTTTCAGGAAATAGTCCCGAATGTTTTCCTTTACCGGAATAGGATTTAATTTCGTGTTCAATCACTTTGATGGCATATTCAAGACCTTCTTCTGACTCAGGATTGAGGCCGTAATTAGTAACCACAGATTTCAGTTCGCTTACATTCGGAACAAACAACCCGACAGTATAGGGATCCTGATTGTTGTGCAGCATGCATTGATCAATCAGTTTTGAATTGTCAACCAGGGCTTCTTCAATGCCTTCGGGGCTGTATTTTTCTCCGTCGCTGCCGATCAACAGACTTTTAAACCTGCCATTCACAACCAGGTAATCGTCCTCATCCATAAATCCGAGGTCGCCGGTAAACAACCAACCTTCCTTGATCACCTCAGCAGTTGCTCCCGGATTTTTCCAATAGCCTTTCATCACATTTCCACCCTTTATTACTATTTCTCCGGCCTGGCCTTTTGGCAATTCATTGCCTTCGGTATCGCAGATTTTAAGTTCAAGTGGCTTTACCAGCTTTCCTGAAGTGCCCAATTTAAGATATTTAGGGGAGTTTGAAGAAATTACAGGCGATGCTTCGGAAAGCCCATAGCCCTGGCATACAGGCATTCCTATGGCCAGAAAGAAGCGTTGCAATTCTACGTCAAGTAATGCTCCTCCTCCAATAAAAAACTCAAGTTCACCACCAAAACCTTCGCGCACCTTGCTGAACAGTATCTTATCGAAAAGCATCACCAATGGCTTAAGCAAGAATCGCAAACCTTTTCCCTTATCTATGCCAATACCATGATATGCATAGGATATGCTTAGCCCGGCCTTAAACAATGCAACCGCAATTTTTCCTTTTTTAGCGATACCTGATTCTATGCTTTTTCTGAAATTTTTCGATAAAGCAGGCACACTCATCAGCAAATTGGGCTTGATTTCTTTGATATTAACGGGTATATTTTTCAGCGTTTCATTACCTGTTTTTCCGATCTGAACTGCAGCAACCGAGGCACCTTTTGCCATAAAGCAATAAAGGCAGGCTGTATGCGCAAAGCAATGGTCCCAGGGAAGTATGGCCAATGTCCGATAACTGTCAGGAATATGCATCAGCGTTAACGCCTGCTCTACGTTTGAAATATAATTCCCATGCGAAATCATAATGCCTTTAGGATCAGCAGTTGTTCCTGAGGTGTAAGTTATATTGGCTAAAGTATCAGGATTGATTACTCTTAATGTTTCATTAAGAACCTCAGGATTTGATTTCAGGTATTCAACACCCAATTCGCAAACTTCATCAAAGTAATGGTCGCCAATTTGTTTGGGAGAAATTTTGTCGAGCAAAATCACGGTTTCCAACTCTGGAATTTCATTTCTGATTTCGTTGATTTTCGGCAACTGATTGTTAGAAACGATAATAATTTTTGCACCACTGTGTTTGACTCTGAAAGCAATTTCAGAAGGCGTAAGCCGGATTGACAATGGCACACTGCAACCTCCCGCATGCAGCAACCCCAGTTCCGAAATAATCCAGGAATCGCGGCCTTCGGAAAGCAAAGGAATACGATCTCCAAATTCAACGCCCAGTTTCAGCAGCCCGGCACCAAATTCATGAACTTTTTGGCGGGTTTGGTGGTAAGTTAACTTATGCCATTCTGACCCTCTTTTTTCATGAAGATAAGTATTCTCAGGAAATTTCTCGACTGCAAAATCGAGCAAATCAATCAAAGTCTGCATGTTGATTTTTTTAGGTGGGCAGCAAAGTTAAAATATTCATACATATATTCAACATTTCTTATATGTTTCTTAATTAAGTAAAACAGCCCCTCACAAAACACCACTTGGCGACCGTTCAGATAAATAAAATAATCAGAAAAGAGCAGTAGGATAAAACCGGGGACGTTTTATTATGATAATATTTTTAAAGTTCTTTTCAACTTTGAGTGATCAAATAATGTGGTGCAATATTTGTTAATTGTTCTGTATTACTTTTGCAGTTGAGAACAATTTCTCATTTAAGTTTTAGTACTTCTAAAACATCAGCCTATGAAAACCGGAAATTTCAAATTCAAAATCCTGATTGCTTCTTTGGTTCTTATCATGGCTGGATGCCTTCCTGAGGATGACCTGGACCCAATTACCGGAGATATCCGCGATAAGTTTCTGGGAACATGGCGATTTACTGAAAAACAGATTGAAAGAGGAACGGACGACATCAGTTTTTCAGTTACCATTTCTTATGATCCCGGAAATTCAGCCCAGGTGCTGTTAAGAAACTTTGCTCAACTGGGAAATCAATATTCTGCTTATGGGATTGTTACAGGTAACAGGATCACCATACCCACCCAGGAAGTCTCTCCGGGCTTCGAGGTTAGCGGAACAGGAACCATGTCGACAATAAACAATATGAATTGGGAATATACCACAACAGCCGGAGGTGATCAGGTTTCCTACACCGCAAAAGCTGTTAAATAGTTGAATATATTTGAAAATTAATGCCGGCCACTTAGGGTAACTGTAGCCGGCATTTTATGTTTTGAATTCTGATGAATCCATATTTAAAATCCAGTATCCGCTTATTCAACTTCAAGGGAATCGGACGGATTTACAGTTAAATTCTGAACGCTGTCTTTTGATTTGGTTATTATAAGCATTACCTCATCTATCATTTTTTCAAAATTTTTAAGGTCTTGCTGGTAATAAATCAAATTCTCTTTAAACTGCGCTGGAGTAATTCCATAGAAAATATAAAGTGAATCAAAACTTTTTTCTGTAATTACCTCAAGACTATCGCGACTGACTTTTGATTGCATAAATCGTAAGGCAGCCTCAGTTATTTCAACGTCGCTCATAATTCTGATCATCTCCCCGCGGGGAATGATGTTGCTTTCCCCTGGCTTACTAACTGTCGGCCTGCATCCATGCAAAAACTGCAGCAGTAAAACCGAAACTGAAATCATCAGAATCCGCCTCATTATTTTGAATTATTTTGAAGGAGTTGAAGCCGAATACTCTTCATTAATCAGCCTGATTACCTTATCGGTAATGTCGAGTGAATCATTGGCTACAAGTATGTTACCTCCACGGCTGTATGAAAATATATAATCGAAGTTCATTTTTTCATTATATCTTTTCAGGAAATTATTCAGGCTGTCGATCAAAACAAGGTTCAAATCATATTCCTGCTGAGCAATCTGACCAGAATATCTCTCCCTGAGTTCGTAAAGTTTTTGCTGTTCGGCCATGAGCTCGGCATAAATTTCCTGGGCTGATGCTTCGGAAATGGTCTGCTTATTTACCTGCTCCTGAAAATATGCTGCATCTTTTTCGAAAGATGCCTGTTTCCTTTTGAGTTCAGCTTCCAAAGCCAAAGTTTTTGTCTCCAGCGATGCCCTCATTGATTTTACCAGGTCGTAATGAACCAGAATACTGTCACTGTTTACATAAGCCAGTGCAAGACTGCCTGTTGAAAGTTTTTGAGTTAAGGTTGCGCTATCCTGCACATTTTTGTTACCGGGGTTGAGTACAATAAAATATAGAATGATAAGTGCGACCAGTAAAACAATATTGGTAATTGTAAGAAATTTGTTGGCTGACGAATTCGGTTTGGCTACCAATTCATCCACCTGATTAAGATTTTCTTCCTGCATGACTTTTTAACTTTGAGATTGATTTTCTTAAGGCGGCAAAATTAAGCGAAAAAAATGAGGCAAGTACCATCTGTGATACCTGCCTCGTTAATTTTTCAAAATTCAGGCCTAATTTCCCAGATCAGACATGAATTTTATCCGCATGAGTCTGATTTCTTCCTCATTGAATTCATCTTCACCAAGTTCTTTCAGGGCATCATCTATGGAATCGCTCTCAGCTTCTCTGAAATATTCATAAATTTCCTCCTGATGGTATGGATCGACGTATTCATTTACATAATAGCTCAAATCGAGTTTTGTACCCGAGGAAACTATGCGCTCCACTTCAGTAAGTAATTCGCTGATTGTCATGCTTTTTGCAAAAGCAATATCCTCAAGAGATAACTTTCTGTCGATATTTTGAATGATATAAACTTTCAACCCCGATTTATTTACTACTGACTTTACTACCATATCCATTGGCCTGATGATTTCATTTTCCTCAACATATAATTTTATCAGTTCAATGAAAGGTTTTCCATATTTCTGAGCTTTACCGGCTCCAACTCCGGTAATTTGTTTCAACTCATCGAAGGTAATGGGATATTGAATGGCCATATCTTCGAGCGAAGGATCCTGAAATATAACAAAAGGAGGCAGGTTTTCTTTTCTTGAAATCTCTTTCCTCAGGTCTTTGAGCATAGTAAAAAGATTCTTATCGGCAGTGCTTGTCTTAGCTCCACCGGCAAAGAAATCGTCATCTTCTGTGCTTTCATAATCATGATCGCGGGTAAGCATAATTGAGTATGGCTTCTTCAGGAATTTATTACCCTCGGGGGTCACTTTCAGAAGCCCGTAGTTATCAATATCCTTGACCAACAAACGCTCAATCAGCATTTGCCTGATTACTGCATTCCAGTATTTCTCATCGTATTCAGCACCTTTACCAAATACTTCCAGCTGGTTGTGCTTGAATGATTTATTGTTGGCCGAGACCTTGCCAGTTATTACACTGATAATATGTTTTGCTTTAAACAGTTGTTTAACGGCGAGAACAGTTTCAAGCACCAGCTCAACAGCCTCCTTACCTTCAAACTTTGTTTTTGGATGCAGGCAATTATCGCAACTTCCGCAATTATCCTGATGGTAAACCTCGCCGAAATAATGGAGCAACTGCTTGCGGCGGCAAACCGATGATTCAGCATAGGCAACCGTTTCGATCAACAACTGTCCGGCAATTTCCTGTTCGGCAACACTTTTGTTTTTATTGAATTTTTCGAGCTTCTGAATGTCGTCGTAGCTATAAAAGGCAATGCAGTTACCTTCGCCGTCATCGCGCCCCGAGCGCCCGGTTTCCTGATAATAACCTTCAAGACTCTTTGGCATGTCATGATGGATAACATAGCGCACATCAGGTTTATCAATTCCCATTCCAAAGGCAATTGTAGCAACAATTACATCGATTTCTTCCATCAGGAATTTATCCTGGTTGATCACCCGTGTGGCTGAATCAAGTCCGGCATGATAAGGCAGTGCTTTGATGCCGTTTACCTGAAGGCTTTCAGCAATCTCTTCCACCTTTTTCCGGCTAAGGCAATAAATAATCCCCGATTTGCCTTGCTGAGATTTGACGTATTTTATGATGTCCCTTATGGGTTCATCGCCTTTGGGCCTTACTTCATAATACAGATTGGAACGGTTAAAGGACGAGATAAACAGCCCGGCATCAAGCATATTCAGGTTTTTCTGAATATCCTGTTGAACTTTTGGTGTTGCAGTGGCTGTAAGGGCTATGATCGGAACATTTTTACCAATAGCTTCAATGATAGGTCTCAAGCGCCGGTATTCGGGCCTGAAGTCATGACCCCACTCTGAAATACAGTGGGCTTCATCAATGGCAAAGAACGAGATATCTATTTCCTGGAAAAATTGAACGTTTTCTTCTTTTGTCAATGATTCGGGGGCAACATATAAAAGCTTTGTTTTACCAGCCCTCAGGTCTTTCCGCACCTCGGTAATTTCATTCTTTGTGAGTGAAGAATTCAAAAAATGTGCAATACCCTGCTCCGCGCCAAAGTTTCTTATGGCATCAACCTGATTCTTCATCAAAGCAATAAGTGGAGAAATAATAATGGCTGTTCCGGGACTAATGATGGCAGGTAACTGATAACACATTGATTTACCGCCTCCTGTAGGCATAATAACAAAAGTATCTTTGCCTTCAAGGAGATTTTTAATAATAGCCTCCTGATTCCCTTTGAAGGAATCAAATCCAAAAATCTTCTTCAACAACTCATTAAGCGAATGATTATCCACTTTTTTCATATTCAGTATATTTTCGTTTCCTGCCTCAATATTTCAGACAGGTAATTGCTTCTTTGAACAAATTTAAAAATTCTTTTGGAAAAAATTAAATAATCACCAAAAGATAAATTTTCATTTATCGATACTTTCCGACTTCAAAAAAATATCAGGTTACTCCGTTTCAGGTTTGAACAATAAAAATATATTCATACCGGTTCATTTCTATTTACCCAAATCCATCCTGCCTGATTACGCTTATGCTTTATAAAGATAAACAATAATCCTCTTAAATACATAATTAATTATCAAATTACTCTATCCCGAAGTAATTTTTAACACCTGTATCAAAAGGAGTGCAAATTTCTAAAAAAAAGTCAATCATATTACAACCATCAAAAAATCTGTTGATTGTTGATTTTATTAATTGGAATTGGGGTTGTGCTTTAGAATTAGAAGATGTGCTTTTATATATTGCCACCATCCGGTTAGTATCGGGATTGTGGCAACTTTTTTTGCTCTGAAATAATAAATTCCAGCACATCAAATAACGAATTACCCAGTAATTATCCATCTTCTATGTCATCCTGCTGGTTTACCATTTGAAACCTGCTTTTGCATAATTACGGATTAAATAAAATAATATCTGATTCAGAAACAGATTTTGCTGAAAATGCAATTTTGGTTTACTGCTGTCGTTGGCTTTACAAATGGTCTGAAATAATTAATTGTATCTTTGCCAACTACTTATTATCCCGAACGGCCTGACTTATGAGCACATACGAAAAAATCAGGGAAATTGCGCTTCGCACCATCAACGAAGAAGCAGCAGCTATAGGCAATCTAATCAATTATATTGATGGTGATTTTCATGCCTGTGTTGAACTGATTCTAAACTCCGGTGGCAGAGTCATCGTTACCGGGATTGGCAAAAGTGCCAACATTGCTGCAAAAATGGTCAGCACCTTTAACAGCACTGGTACGCCAGCCTCATTTATGCATGCGGCCGATGCCATACATGGTGATTTGGGCATGATCAGAAACGGTGATATTATAATCTGTCTCTCAAAAAGCGGCGACACTCCTGAAATTAAAGTGCTGGTGCCCCTGCTCAAATTAATGGGCAATAAACTGATCGGGCTGGTTGGCAATACCAATTCCTACCTGGCCCGGAATGCCGATTATATATTGAATGCCAGTGTAGACAGAGAAGCCTGTCCCAATAATCTGGCACCAACAGCCAGCACAACAGCCCAACTTGTAATGGGCGATGCACTTGCTGTAGCTTTGCTCGAATGCAGAGGCTTTACCCGCGAAGATTTTGCAAAATACCACCCGGGCGGAGCACTGGGGAAAAGGCTCTACCTAAGAGTTTCAGATCTTTACGTTAACAACGAAAAGCCCGAAGTCCAGGTAGATGACGATATGCGCTCGGTTTTGCTCGAAATTTCATCAAAAAGGCTGGGCGCAACTGCTGTACTAGATGGAAAGAAACTGGTTGGCATTATTACCGATGGCGATGTAAGAAGAATGCTTCACCGTGAAATTCCGGTTGAAAAACTCACTGCCAAAGATATCATGACGCGCGACCCATTGATAATAAACACTGACATCCTTATAGCCGATGCGCTGGATATAATGAGAAAAAACAACATCACACAAATTCTGGTTCTCAACAATGGCGAATATGCGGGTGTTGTCCACCTGCACGACATACTGAAAGAAGGGATTATCTGAAACCGATTAAACCACTTAAAAAGCATTATGGGACTAAAGGAAGATGCGTTCAATGAATTCCGGCAAAAAATGAATGACCGGATTCTTAAAGCAGATAATAATAAAATCATCAAACGTATTTTTAATGTCGATACCAACGCTTACCTCGAAGGAGCTTTGCCGGTAAAAACAAAAGAATTGATGGGCTTAACAGCCTCAATGGTTTTAAGATGCGATGATTGTATAAAATATCATTTGATCAGATGCCATGAAAATGGAGTAAGCGAAGCTGAGCTTATGGAGGTTATTGGCATTGCCAATCTTGTGGGAGGAACCATTGTGATTCCTCATACACGCCGCGCTGTTGAATTCTGGGACGATCTCAATTCATAACACCCTTGAAATTGAATATTGATTAAAAATATTATCATGGCCGAACCGATGATTTTAAGAACAGAAAACCTTGTGAAAAAATACAGAAACCGCACTGTAGTTAACAATGTGAGTGTGGAGGTAAAGCAAGGTGAAATTGTCGGACTACTCGGTCCAAACGGAGCAGGGAAAACGACAACTTTTTACATGATAGTTGGACTGATAAAGCCCCTGGAAGGAAAAGTGTTTCTGGAAGATACAGAAATTACTGAAATGCCGATGTACAGAAGGGCTCAGCAAGGCATAGGATATCTGGCTCAGGAAGCCTCTGTTTTCAGAGATCTGAGTGTTGAAGATAACATTGCTGCAGTTCTTGAATTCACGGGATTAAGCAAAGCAGAACAGAAAGAAAGGCAGGAATCGCTCATTGCAGAATTCGGTTTGAGCAACGTAAGAAAAAGCAGGGGAATTCAACTATCGGGAGGAGAACGTAGAAGAACTGAAATTGCCAGGGCACTTGCAGTTGATCCTAAATTTATTCTACTTGATGAGCCGTTTGCAGGCGTTGATCCTATTGCTGTTGAAGATATTCAGCAAATCGTTTCAAGGTTGCGCGAGAAAAATATTGGAATTTTGATCACAGATCATAATGTGCATGAAACTCTCACCATCACCGACCGTGCTTATTTGTTGTTTGAAGGATCAGTATTAAAATCGGGATCGGCTGAAGAACTTGCTGCAGATGAACAGGTCAGAAATGTATACCTTGGAAAAAACTTTGAACTCAGAAAGTAAATAACATCCTGCAGGTACTCAACAAAAATTTCTCAGATATCTGATTTTTCGGTCATCAGAGAAACCATAGTATAAAACTGTGATGCCAGAGATGGTTTTCCCGATTGCTCAAGAAAATCAGCCACCTGCACAATAGAACGCAGATTGATTGTAGCCTCTTTATACTGTGATTTTAATTCCGTAAAAGCCTCGGCTGCTGCAGGCAACCCTTCTTCAATCAGAATATTTACAAGCATTTTGGTGTAATCCGCTTTCGGTTGATTATTGAATAATGTTTCAAAATCAGTCACCATCTCATGATTGACACGGGTACTTGTGTTGTTGAGTATTATAATCGTATTTCCCGAAGCCGGGTATCGATAGAAATTTGTACGAAAACCTTCCCAAACACCATTATGATAAACTACCTCCTGATTGTTGACTGTTTTTAACCTGAAACCAAAACCATACGGAATTTCAGTGCCATTGGCTGCTTTTGCCGGCATAAAAGACTCTTCAAGCAATACGGCAGGAACAGGTGATCCACTGTAAAGCGCCTGATCCCAGATAAAAAGATCACCAACTGTGGAACAAACACCTTTATCACCGACGGGGCCGTTATTTTTGGTTGCATTTATCCTCACATAACTATTTTTCAAAGCCCTGAAACCATCGAGATGCTGACGGCCTGAATTTGATTCAGCAGTGCTGTAAACATAAGTCTGTTTCATTCCCAGAGGGCTGAAAATGCGGCGTTGCAGAAATTCTGAAAATGGCAAACCCGAAACACGTTCAACTACCGAAGCAAGCATGACATATCCTGTATTTGAGTAATCATATTTCAACCCGGGCTTAAAGAAGGCAGGCAGCTTATATCTTGCCATTAAGTCGATTATATCTTCATTATCCGGATGTTGAGCACTCTTCCAGTACTTATCTATCAGGTAAAAGTAGTTTGGGAGTCCACCAGTATGATGCAACAGGTGCCGGATGGTGATTCCCTTGTACGGTAATTCAGGTATGAACTTTACCAATTCATCGTCAAGATCCAATCTGCCATCAGCTTTAAGCAAAAGTATTGCAGCAGCAGTAAATTGTTTACTTACCGATGCAAGTTGAAAAACATTGGATGAATTTAATGGTGTTTTCCTGAGTGGATCTGCATAATTCAGCGACTTTTCAAAAACATTCAGTCCATCTATGGCAACCAGAACATTACCGCTAAACCCCTTTTGTCTGGCATAAAAATCAGTAATTGAATCAAGTCCCCGCAATATGCGGTAGTCGATAATTTTGGAAAGTTCGAGGGTTTCAAATCCGGTGAGAAGTTCATTCTCACTGTTACTGGCACTTGTGGTAAGGCTGGAATTTTCTGTTAATAAAAATGAAAAAAGAAAAACCAGGATTATTTTGAGCAGTAGTTTCATCAATAATTCAGCAACTTTGTAGTTAAAACAAGTGTAGATTGCAAAAATATATTTTTTTTCGAAGTCTGAAGGAATCTTAAAAATTTTGTTTGAAAATCAAGGAAGTGACAACATACAAAACAATGATTAATGGAAGCCCGGCCCAACCCAACAAAATCAGAGCTAACAGGCACATTAAAAGAAAAATATATTTTATGCGATTGGCCGAAAATCCGGCACCATGAGTGAATTTAAGTGCAAATAGCGGAATCTCAGAAACCAGCAACCAGCAACTAAGTGGAATGATGAGCAACAGGAACCATAAATTACTGAATAAACTGAAAATAATTTCCTGCTCGATTAAGATCGACTGTGTTGCTATTAATGAAACAGGTATAATAAAGATGGCATTGGCAGGGGTAGGAAGCCCAAGAAATGAATTGGTTTGCCGCTGATCGAGGTTGAATTTTGCAAGTCTGTATCCCGAAAACGCAGCGATAAGCAAAGCTGAGTATGCAAGTATATCCTGAAATCCATAAAAAATGACCGGCTGAGTTTGATTTTTAATGGCGGTAAACAGAAAAACTGCCGGAGCAACGCCAAAAGATACCACATCAGCCAGTGAGTCAAGCTCTTTGCCAATTTCTGATTTCACCTTCAGGGCTCTGGCAACAAACCCATCAAAAAAATCACAAATGGCAGCAATACCAATCATTACAGCTGCAGTAACAAGATTTCCCTGGACCACATGAATAATTGCCGCCGAACCAAGCATCAGGTTCAGCAATGTAAGTGAATTCGGGATTTGCGATATTAATACTTTTGTTTTCACAGGCTAATATTTTTTCAAAATTAACATTTTCCCTTCCTGAAATACACATATATGTCAGGAAATTTAAAGATGATATCTTTTAAAATCTGATTAAAAATTATACATTATAATTTTACTTTATTCAAAACCAATATGATTTGTTAACTTTTTCTTAATTTTACTGTTATATGTTTTGGAGAATAACAACTCCGTGCATTTTATTATTTAAACTACATAACCTGTAAAAACCGACTTATGGAGAACAATAAACGAATTGAATCACTGGGCTTTGTTATTAAAAAAGAAAAAGTTGCAACCATTGAATCTGACTACAAATTCCATGAATTGATTTTGGAAGACCTTGATCCTTATCCAGGCTTTTATGATCATTATCACATTCCTATGAACGAAAAAGAGCAGAAACCCCGTTCTATTTTTGCTGTGATAAAGAACAACAGTCTCGATGAAATGGATAATTTTATTCGTGCCACAGTCAATATTAAAAATGAAACCGGTCTGAAGTTCGATGCCGTAATGGGATTGCTTGAATTACAGAATACCACGACTGCATGTATAAGGATCAATATGGATAAATATGAACCATTGCCTGAAATTATAAGTCAATACAGCAAAAGCGGATTTACTTTTCTGGCAAACAGAAGTATCAAGCCTTACATCAGCCTGATTTCAGTGCGAAAATATATGATCATTGAGGAAATTTCAGATCGCATATACAGAGATACCGAGATGGCCGATATTTACTATATAAAAGTTGACAAATACCTTCCCTGGGAGCAATTCGAAAAAGTAAGCATTTCAATTCGCAATAACTGGGATCATAAAGTTTATGATGCTGCTCAGGCAGGAGTTTACTGCAAAAAAGGTGTGGTTGAACTGGTGCGTATATATGACAGAGAAACCAACCTTGAGCGATTAAAATATCTGCAGGATAAATACGAAATTGAAATTGCCCGTAATTAAGCGAGCAGTTGTAATTATGATTACAGAACAGGAATTCAGGGAAATGCCGGCCAAAGAACAGGTCTCAGTTGTTCTTGAAAATGGTATGGAATTGCTCGACCGCATCTATGTTTATTATGTGGTTAAACTCTACAGAGTTGACCATTTGTATATTGAAATCTGGTATCAGCAGCTTTCAAACCAAATTGATAAAGTAAAACTGGTTAACCTTGAGGATGTTCTTCATCTGTATGAAAGTCAGATAAATATTTCTGATTTATACCGTTAGAAAGATCCTTAAAACGGTTTAATTCAAAATTTTAATTCAAATTTCACCGCTCCTCACAATAGCTGAGGCTGGTGAAATTTTGTTATAAAAATACACATGGTTTACATTAAAGGAGTTTTACTATTCTTTACTTTTGTAAAAGATACAAAATGAATATGTGGCAAAAAATCCCACCCGTTTTCAGAAATAAATATATACTGTTCAGCGCAGCATTTTTGGTATGGCTTACTTTCTTTGACCGGAATAATTTCATTTCACAGGTACGTTTGGGACGCACATTGAGTGAAAAAAGAATACAAAAAGAATATTATCTGAATCAGATCAGGAACGACAGCATCTCAATGCACGAACTGATGTCTGATACCGCCTTGCTCGAAAAATTTGGAAGAGAGAAATACATGATGAAGAAAGATGATGAAGATCTGATTCTGATAGTAAAAGAGAAATAGCAAATTATTTTAGCTGCAGCCAGGAAATCATCTGACTCCAACATTAAAAGCTGACAAATTTTATAAAATACTGAAAAACAGGGTTTAAGATTTTTTATCTGTTTTTGGGTGCCAGCTCCCTATTTTACCTTTATTTCATATTTGTACGTGAAGAGGCTAATAAGAACGGAGTTATCAACGCTCAGGTCATATCCAAGCAAAATGGCAAGTCCAGGTTGGTAAAAACAATCGGAAGCTCCAAAAATGTCCGTATTGTTGCAGACCTTGTCAAGCAAGGGCATCAATTTATCGCCTCTTTTGGCGGCCAATAATTGTTAGCTTTCTCCGTTTCACCCACCATTTCCCAAGCGAGCGCTATTTTAAATTTCTCCTCTTCAACTGGTGTTAAAACAATACAAACCGGCGGACTCAGTCATCTTAATTTAGCTCCGGGTGGAAACGTTGGTATCGGGACCAGTGTCCCTGGCCAAAAATTAGATGTTAATGGTAATGTTAAAGCCACAACTTTTTTTGGGAACTTATCCGGCAACGCCACAACCGCGACTTCTTTAGCCGCTAATGGTAATAACTGTTCAGCGGGTTATTTTCCTTTAGGGGTTGATGCTTCAGGTAATGTTGAATTTTGTACGGCTGCAGGTGGTGGCGGAGGGTCACTTCCTTCAGGAACAGCCGGTCAAACAATTAGAAATAATGGTACTACTAATTGGGTAGTTGACTCAAATCTTTATAATAACGGCGCCAATGTTGGCATTGGCACAACCGCGCCTGGCCTATATAAATTAAGAGTTGCCGGTACTGTTGCCGCGGTTTCCTTTATTTATGACTCCGATATTAATTTGAAAAAAAATGTTCAAACTCTTGAGCATTCGCTCGACAAAATTCTTGCCTTAAGAGGCGTAAGCTTTAATTGGCGCGACACCAACCAAAAATCCTTAGGGTTAATTGCGCAGGAAGTTGAAAAAGTCTATCCCGAGCTGGTAACGACCAGTAACGGCAGTAAAGCAGTTCAGTATGGAAACCTGATTGCCCCGTTAATTGAGGCGATAAAAGCGCAGCAGGCGCAAATCACTGCTTTAGAAGCAAGAATCAGGTCTTTGGAAAAAGGAAACT
>JAHYJC010000087.1 GCA_019429275.1 Lentimicrobium sp.
ATTCCACCGTTCCCCATCCCACTCCACATTAAAATCCGGCTCATACCCTACCCCATCAAACTTCACAAACACATCAGCCGATTCAGGGATTTCCTTTTGCGGGGGTTTATTTTTGGGTATTGTAACGATGTGCAGTGCAGGTTTGAAGTAATGATGCAACCCGCCGGCTGTATCCACCCCACTAACCCCATATTAGGAGAATAGATTTTTATCAATAAATTGCGGCAGCAGATTTTTAAGTTGGGAGTTTTTCGTATCGTTAATATTATTGATCACATAGGTAAGCCATTTCTGGGGGTCAATATCATGTTTTGTGCAGGTGGCAAAGAAGCTGTAAAACATGGCTATATCTTTTGCTGCATCGTGTGAGCCGGCAAATAGGTAATTCTTGCGTCCAAGGGCCAATGGCCGGATGGCGTTTTCTACCAGGTTGCTGTCTATTTCCAGGATGCCATTTTGCAGGTAGTTCTGCAGGCTTGTCCAGTGATTGGCGCAATAATCAAATGCTTTCCCAATTGGGCTTTGGGGTAGCACATTACCACGTTCCTGGTGGATGTACTGACCCATTTCGTTGATGATAGACAGTGATTTATCAAGTCTGAGTTCGTGCCGTTGCTCAGGAGTCATCTGCGCTTCACGTGCAAGGGCTTCAATGGCATACAAGAGTTGGATGAGCTTCATCACATGAGCGGCACGGGCTTGATCATTGTCCATGGCTTTTTCAAAATAACGGCGGGCATGTGCCCAGCACGACAGGTGGGTCAGTCCTTTAACAGAAGCCAGGTAGGTATAGCCAGCATAGCCATCGGTCTGGATAAACCCGGTAAAGGTATGCAGGTCATCGATTGGACCTCTTTTGGTACTTCGGCTTGGATAATACTCAAAGAGTACGGATTTGGGCAAAGGTGCATACCTAACCCACATGTAACCCTGGTGACATGCTCCTTTTTTATCTTTATCCTGTACCCTGATGGGCGATTCATCTATCATCTGGTAGATTTCCCTGAAGACATGTAACCGATGTACTGCATACAAGGGTCGTATAAGTTCTGCTCCCAGCTTTACCCACGACTCAAGAGTGGAACTGGGCAAGCTAACTCCCATCTGGTTTATGCGCTTCAAGATGCGGTAAAGTGGCAGGTGATAAATGTATTTATCTGTAAATATTGATGCAATTAAAGCCGCACTTGCAATACATTTGGGAATGGGGCGGTTCAATTCTGCAATGACCTGCCTTTGATTTCCAGAAGCATCTTCTTTAGTTATATATTTTGGGCGGATAGTGCGGTTGATGTGCAGTCTTGCCGGTGTTAAGTCAAGCTCATCGGTTATCTCATGCCCTATGCATACCATGTTTGTAACGTCTTCTGCGGGCTCTACAATGGTTTCTACAACGGGCAAGTGAGCCGGGAGCGATAAACGACCCTGGTGTTTTTTCTGTGGTTGCTTGCGCTGGTAATTAACCCGGATAAGTTCTCGTTCGGCCTTTACCTGTTCATCGACTTCGGCTGCCTTTGGCTCAAACTCAAGGTTTAGCTGCTGTGCATCCAGGGTTGGTACAAATCGTTCTCTCTTTGAGCCATAAATCAGTCTTTTGAGTTGGTCAACCTGAAATTGGAGAGAATTGTTATGGGAAGAGATTTTATTTATGGTCTTGTTTTTTTCAGCAAGATCCTGCTCCAGATTCAGGATTTTTTCCTGAAGAATTTCTATGGTTTGAGAATGGTTTTCTTGCTGATTTTCCATGCACAAATATAACAATAAAACCCTTTATTGACAAGTGTTTCAGGTGTTTTTTGCAGGAAATATTTACCCGTGATAGTAGCGCTTACTCTTTCTCATTTTGCCATACTGAAGCCCCTCCAGAAGCATCATAAGTTCATCCCTGCGCATAGATTGAGCTATGTCAGAAGATGCTGTACGTGCAAAGCGACCCCGTTCTAATCGCTTGTAAAAAAGGGCAAATCCGTCACCATCCCAATAGAGCACCTTGATGTGAGTGCGGGTTTTATTGATAAAAATGAAAACATCGCCAGAAATTGGGTCTTGTTTAAGGTGATTTCTTACTATTCCTGCCAGCCCATCGAAACCATTTCGCATGTCAACTTCGCGTGTACATAAAAAATACCTTAGGTTCGCACTTAATCCAAGCATGGTCTATCCGTATATTTCCAGGCGAAGGCCACCAGGAAAAGTTAAGACAATATGACTTGTAACTACAGATGAAATCCCTCTTGTTTTCGTCATTGGGACACCCTGAATTTTTCCTGGATGATATTATAAAGTTCAGTTTGCTTTTCATCCATTTTCATTAGTTTAGATTTAGTATGCTTTGATTCAGGTAGTGTATAGGTAATCTGGTACATGTTGTGCGTTAGCTCTGTCGCTTGTTTTACTGAAAGACTTGATTTTTCTTCTTCTAATACCCTCTCTAGCTCCTTGTATACACAGTATGCTGTAAAAGAAATGCATATGTGTGCTTCTATTCGGTTTCTGATTCTATGAAAAATGGGTCTGATTCGAAGATCTGTCTTTGACATGCGAAATGCCCGTTCTACATACCATAGGTTGCTATAGTTTTCAATTACTTGTTTATTGGTTAATTTGGTATTTGTTATGTAACCCTTCAGTCCGTCCCATACAGCATCTTGATTGAATTTCTCGTAGTCAATTTCTATGTTTACCTCTCCGCTGATTTTTAAGTACTTATTGTACCCCTTGTTGTTCAAGCTGGTCTTTGTTAACTTTCCGGTTTTCACCCTGTTTTCAAGGCGTGTGAGGCCCTTTTTCCTGCTATGGGCATCTTTTGCTGCTCTTACTTCTGAAAACTGGACAATGAGTTTTGTGAGGCTGTTTTTAATAATTGTTATGGTATCTTTATCAGCATAGGTTTTGCTTAAAATCTGATATTTAATGCCCTTGGGCTCATTCTTTATCCTGGCGCCAAGAATATATTCATATCCTTGTTCCTGGAGTTGTGTAATGTTTTTGTTTGACAACAGCCCTGCATCGGCTATTACAATAGGTTTATCCAGGTTGAATTTTGCCCTGATTCTTTCCAGAAAGGGAATCAAGGTATGGCCTTCATAGGTATTGCCTTCAAAAATATCGTAACCAATGGCATAACCACCCAGTCCAACCAACAAGCCTATGTAAATCTGCGGTTTATGGTGTTTGCCTTCTTTGCTGAAACCTGTTTTGCGTAAATCATCTTCATCACTGGCTTCAAAATACAAGGTGGTAAGATCGTAAAAAACCACACTAATGTTGCCCTTTAAAACTCTGTATGTATGTTTATAGGAAATCTGTTCTATCTGGTCTTTTAGTTGATTATTAAGCTTGTCCAAAAAGCGATAAATGGAATTAATATCATGAGATATCCCTTGGTAGCGGTAAAGGTATTCTGCTGTTTTAAGTTTGCTCAATGGAAAGGCTAAACGTGCGATAACAAGATGGCGGAACATCTCTTGTTTTAGGACATTAAATCCAATATGGTCAAAGATCTTTCCAAAAACTATCTCAGGACCAACCGTGCGAATGCTTGAGTTTTCAAGCTTTTCAAATGCAGATTCAATTATCCGATCATCATCAAATCCAAAGAGTTTTGGCTGCCGGGTGAGCTTTTCTATTTCCTGCTTTGCTTTGAATGTAAGTGATTCTATCTCACGTGGATCAGTGGCAGAACCGATAGTCTTCACAACTTTATATCTGCCTGATGCCTTACTTATGATCTGGACACTGGTACTACCTGAGGCATTCTTTTTCTTTCTAAAAAACATGGAATTAGCTTCGGGACACCCAAAAATACAAAATTAATTCTGATTTACAATGAGTTACAAGGGTGTCCCGAAAAAGTGACGAAAACAAGAAAGAGAATCCGAAAAGTAACTGTTTTACTTTTTTAAAAAGATAACTGCACCTCCCAATGGCCTGGCTGATTAATCTTGAAGAAAAGGTCAATCTGAAAAGTTACTTCCCCTGTTCTGGATGGAGCCACGAAGCTGATCTTGCCTTCAAAGGGAAATGTCACGTTTTCATAACCAAAATAACGGCCGTAAATTACATAATTTCCTGAAGTACCGACCGTACTCAAATATCTAACTCTCCTGCTGGCACTTTGACCCCTGAATGTAAAAAGAACTCTGTCTCCATCAACGACCCTCAAAAATCTGGTGCTGATCAGGTTGCGCTGGTAATAAATCTCATAGCTTGGGACCTCCACTGCTGTTGAATCAACCCATCTTTTAAAATCATTATTTGCCCAATAACCATAGAAGCTGGAATCTTTTTCTGCTATTGTGAATGTTCCGTGTCCATGCATTTGACCCTTGCGCCAATCGCCATTGAACGAATCGCCGTTATTCCAGGTATAGGTGCCTTTTCCATGAGGTAATCCTCTTCTGAATTCTCCCTGATAGAAATCTTCTCCGCTTGCAATCCCTCGACCATGAGCCAACCCACGGCGACAGTTTCCAATATATTCTTCTGCAATTTCCTGCTTAAGCACCTCGCAAGTCTGCCTGAAAGGGCTTCCAAGGATTGGAAGTACGATTAATATGGTTTTGATAAATAATTGCATCAACAGGGTGTTGTTTAATTTTAAACGCAGAAATTCAGAATGATGTTCACAGTACCTTTGAAATCAAGAATCCATTTGTTGCTACTGTAGAATTTATCAATTACAATCATTTTCCACTAATTAATTTGAATAATTTCACTAAGCAGATTAAAACCCAATTAATTTATTTGAATTTTAATATAAAATGGATTAAGCCTTTTCTTTTTCGTGAAAATTTTCATGTAATCGAAAACTTCAATGTTCATAATCAATGATAAATATTGACAGCCCATCTTTTTTTTTCTATATTTACGCCTTGAAACCATAGATTATCAATGTGTTTCAATCTTTAGTTTAATTATTCACTAACAAAACACAAACAACATGAAACGTATTTTTTTAGTTTTTACCGTAATTCTGGGTATGATGGTTAATAGCCTTTATGCCCAGGAAATGAGGGTTACCGGCACAGTAACCGATACTGAAGGTATGTCATTGCCCGGGGTAACGGTAGTGGTGAAAGGTACAACACAGGGTACTGTTACCGACTCCAATGGGAGATATTCTATCGAAGTGCAGCAGGGTGCTACACTGGTTTTCTCATTTATTGGGATGGTAACAGAAGAAAGAATTGTGGGAGAACAGGCGGTTATCGATGTTGTTATGCGGATGGATGTTGCCACTCTTGACGAGATAGTTGTGGTTGGTTATGGAACCCGGTTACGATCAGAGCTTACCGGCTCCATTTCATCGGTTCGCGCAGAAGATATTGAAGGACACACCATGCCCAGTTTTGAAACAGCGCTACAGGGCAGAACGGCAGGTGTTCATATCTCAGGAGGTAGTGGTAAAGCTGGTCAATATGTTAGAACACGTGTTAGGG
>JAHYJC010000042.1 GCA_019429275.1 Lentimicrobium sp.
CCGCCAGCTTCCTTCAGATTCCATCTCGCGATGGACACCCTTGCTCTTGGCTAACACTCCTTACTGTGAAGCGTGTTCGGGACTTGCACCCTATAGCTGATATACATGCCTGACGCACAAAGAAAAATAAGTAACCTCTTATTTTCTTTGTATTGAACATTAACTATTCCCTTTGGCTTATTTCCGGTTAAGAATTTTCTGATGAGAGCTAAATCCCTGGTTTTCAAATGCCACTTTTCAGAAAAGAATCTGCCTTTACATTCATGTTGATAGAAGAATCCTCATGAAAAACTTTTTCCTATTTTTCATTTTAATCTCGGTACCTTTTTTGGCAGATTCACAACCTTTGTACTCTTCGTGGCGCTATTACCGCCCTGGAAACTCAGGCATAAAGGGTGATTATGCCACTACACTTCTGGTTGATGATAGCGGCGATCCCTATATTGCGGCAAATACCGGGATTTGGGGCGAAGGTGGTTTTGCCAGATTTCACCTTGCAGATAGCAGCTGGACCAATTATTCAAATGTTGATCACGAAATTTTAGGGTCGTTTGATAATGGCGATATTCAGTTTCTGGATATTGTGGAAGATTATGACTAGAATCTATGGTTCGGCAGTTATCTTGGTGCAGTGAAATTTAATCCGCAGGCCGACATTTCATCTTTCAAAAACTGGGGACCTGAAAATTCAGCTTTGCTGAGATTTACCTATGATATTGATGTGGCACCCGACAGCAGCATCTGGTTTGCAAGCGGTGGCCTCGTTCGTTACAATCCAAATGACGGTCAGTGGATATCCTTTGAAGGCTAAAACATACGCATTGCCGTGCAACCCAAAACCAACGGAAATTACCTGGTCTGGTCGGCTGACCCCTATTACGGATATGTATTTACTTTTAACAGCGAAACCGGTGAATGTATAAATTACCTGCCCGAGACTGTTAGAGACGTCGCCGGTTTGCCGGGAAAAGATTGTGTTGATGAGGCAGGAAATTTCCGGGCTTTGCGGATCGCCAGCGGTGGCGATTGGGAAACACTCGAACATCAGCGGCCCGTCGGAATCTGGGTATATCCCGAACCCCCTTATCAGAATGTCAGCTTCTATATTGATGCATTCAAAGCATTTGTCAACGGCAAGGCTCTTCTGGTAACTGAAAATGGCGAAACCTGGATTTTCGATGGCACAGCCTGGGAAAATTATGGAATCTGGCGGCCCTACGAAGTTGCTACCTCAGTGGATATAGACCAGTCGGGAGATATATGGGTCTGCGGTGTTGCGGGTGCCGCCCGGTGCGATGTAAACACCGGGCAATGGCAGCGATACAGGATAACCAACACATCACAAATCGATTATTTTGTTGAAGATCTCACTATTGATGGTGAAGAAAACATTTGGATGACCGGAAATGCAGGCCCCGGAGTGGGTGGATTCCAGAAGTTTGACGGAAAACACTGAATAGGGTTTAATGATTATACCTACGGATTCGGATATCCGTTTCCTTACCAGTCCGACAACACAAAGGCTGTTTACAGCAGGCCGTCAAATGGAGATGTTGTGTTTAACCCAACTTTCAATGGCATTCATGTCTGGAATGGAACAGACTTTTACCCTTTAGAGGATTACCTCACCAGCTCAGAAGGATTTACCGAGGACTCACAGGGCAGGTTTTGGAGCCTGGGAGAGTACTACAGCCTGAAGTATTACAATGGTAATCTGAACAATTGGACTACCTTGTCCATCGTTGGCTGGGGACTCCGCATAATACCCGATCCCGCCACCGAAGGCTCCATTTGGGCCATAACCGATTACGAAATACAGCGAACCAACGGCACTGACACTTATCGCCGCGGAATTGAAGAATTCCCGGGCAGCGCTGCCTGGTTTACCGGATTTGCTGCCGATGCCAATGGCATTGTGTGGGTGGGGTACCTGTGCACAGTTTACCAGCACCGGCAGTACGCTGATTCGCCTCAATACAAATACAGGATTATACCAGACCTGGTCGTATGACTAAGGCTGGCCTTTCCCGGGCAAGCACGTGCAGCCACTCACCCTTACACCCGATGGACTGCTCTGGATGCAGTATGATTCCGAGTATCCTTCTACTGAAGCCGGTATCTTATGGAACGATGGGGAAAACATGGGCATCTTTCCATCCTCACCCGGTGGTGTTCCCAAATGGGGCGGTTTACCAAACAGTATCATAAAAGACCTCGAAATTAAAGAGATAACCGGCGGTTATGAGCTACGGATGAGCTGCCTGGGGAAGGGAATTGCTGTCCTGCAAATTATCAATGACCCGGTCGGTGTTGCAGAACAGGCTTCTTCAAACCCTAAAAGTTATTTATCGGTTTATCCGAATCCGGTTGCCGAAAAAGCCATCATTCAGTTTAATTCCAATCACACAGGAATTGTTCAACTCTCGGTTTACGATATACAAGGAAGGGATGTTAAAGAGATTAAGCATCTTGTTTTAAAAACAGGCAGCAACATCCTTGAGTGGGACCTCTGCGATCAAACCGGTGAGAAGGTAGCTCCGGGCATTTATTTCGCAAGATTTTCAGATGCTGATCAGGCGACCTCTGTTAAGATTGTGGTTCAGTAACCGACTCCCCTTCTGCGCTATCTCTATTATCAAATCATGGTAATAGAGCTTGTCGTTTCCTGATCCGGCAATTCCATGGCTCAACTCATAAATTTCACAGGAATTTCCAAAGGTGTCCGGCCCTGGCTATATTCCTCACAATTGTTCAGGTTTTTCTGTTTTTTAAATAGAATTGAGAAACATGCCTTGTTTCCCGACCTGATATCAGATGATCCGGTAATTTCATAACTCAGGTCACGAAAATGTCAAAAAACAATGAATAATTCCTTTGCAGCGTTCAATCCTGGACAGGGGCGAAAGGCCCAGCTGTTCTCTGACCCGCGTTAACATTTCAGGACTTATATTTCCTTGAAAACCAGGATAGAAGATACTCAGCAGACAGACAGTTTTTAATGTGGAACCTTTAAACCGCAAGGTAAATGGGCCGGTGCGGGCCGGATGAAGATGGATATAGCGTTCGTTTCCGATACTTTTTCTAACAATCCATTCCGACAGGTCTTCAAGCCTGATTTGCCGGTATCCGTTTTTTAAATCCACCCAATGTAGGAAATCATCTGCGCTAAATACCCTTTTGGATTTAAGTATGGAAATGACTGAGTTTCCTATAGAAACAGGGTCAATCAATCCGGTATAAATATCAGTATAACCATTGCAGATTGAATCCATCCGGCCAATAACCAAATCGGGAGAAGCAACTTTAAGAAAATCCAGGATGTAATTCCGGTGATGTTTCATTGGATTAAACCTGACTGGAACAGGAATTTCAGCTTCGATATCCATAATAGAAAATTATTTTATCCTCAACAACAACAACATAAAATTACAACGTATTTTTGATATAACAGGTGCTTAAAATAATCCGTGAGAGCAAACTTTTTTATATAGGACTGGTTGAAATTACCTGATTATTAATTAGTTTTACGGCCCGGTATAATTCATTAGAACCTTCTGATTATGAAAAAAATCTTCATTTTTCTATTGCTTTTGCCTTCCGTTTTTTTCTTAAAACCAGCGTTGCAAGCTCAGGCTCCGGCCCAATGTCAGGATGTGATGTTGCAGGCTTTTTACTGGGATTCCTATGCCGACAGCCGCTGGACGGTCCTCAATGCAGAGGCCGGAGAAATTGCCTCAAATTTCAGCCTGGTATGGCTTCCACCCAGTGGCAACGCCCAAAGCACAAACAATATGGGCTATGCTCCCATCTGGTGGTTCGACCAAAACAGTGCATTCGGAACTGAAGCTGAGCTAAAAACTCTGATTTCTTCGCTTAACGCACGCGGAGCAAAGGCCATTGCAGATGTAGTTGTAAATCACCGGAGCGGAGCTACCAACTGGACCGATTTTCCAACAGAGGTCTATAATGGTACAACTTATTCAATGGGTCCTGCCCAGATATGCAGCACCGATGAGGTGGCGAACGAACCAGGCCAGGCACAGCCCACCGGAGCTCCCGATACCGGCGAAGATTTTAATGGTTCCCGCGATCTCGATCATTTAAGCACCGTGGTTAGGAACAACGTAAAGGGTTATATGCATTTTCTGAAAAACGAAATGGGCTACTCCGGCTGGCGCTACGATATGACCAAAGGATTCTATGCCTACTTTGTGAATGAATATAATCTGGCTGCCGGAGCATATTTTTCAGTAGGTGAGTATTTTGACGGAAGTTACGACCTTTGTAAAGCATGGGTGAATGGTTGTAGCAACAATTCAACTACCTTCGATTTTCCACTAAAGTTCAGATTGAATGCGGCCATGTGGAGCGGAGGTATGGACTTAACCCAATTGGTCTGGCTGATGAATGGCACTACCCCCCAGCCCGCCGGTTTGATACACCACCCTGACACCAAACGTTATGCCGTCACCTTTGTGGACAACCACGATACTTACGTAAACGGTAGCCCCAACCGGTTCAACGGAAATGTAAAGGCTGCCTATGCCTTTCTGATGGGATCGCCCGGCGTGCCCTGTGTATTGCTCGATCACTGGAATTCCAATAAAGCAGCCATTTTTGCCATGATCGCTGCACGGCGGGCAGTTCAACTTCACAGCGAATCCGCAGTTACCGTGAATCAATATGCCAACAATCTATATGTATCCACGGCGACGGGATTTAACGGCAGCCTGATTGTAAAAATCGGGAGCGGAAGTTACACCCCACCTTCTGGATACACTCTGGCTACTTCAGGCACGGACTATGCCATCTGGATAAAAACCACCTATGCGGTTGCACCTTCATTATTGGTCACTCCTTCAGGCGGAAACTATTATACCCCTCAAACGGTTAACATGACAACCACTGCCGGTGCTTCGGTCTATTATACCACCAACGATACGCCGCCCAACAACAGCTCTACCCTTTATAACGCTCCGGTAGTCATATCAGATTCACAGACCCTGCGTGCCATTGCTTATAACCCTGTTGCCCAGTTGTATTCGCCTGAAGTGTCAAATACTTATACCATTGCTTCGATCCCCACAAGCATAAGGGTACGGTTTAAAGTACCCACCGGATGGGATGCCTGCAAGGTTTATTCCTGGGCGGGTTCTACCCCGCTGTGCGGTGCATGGCCCGGGAGTTCTATGACATTAGAAAGTGATGGTTACTATTCCTATGATATTACCGGATTCAGTACAGTGCCCATTGGCATTGTTTTTAACAATGGTTCCACCACTTCTAATCAACAAACGGTTGACCTTTTTGCCGCAGAAGATAAATGCTGGGATGCCGGAACCCTATCGGGCGGCAAATACACAGCCATTGAAGTACCTTGTCCTACCACCGGAATTGATGATCCGGAGAGACTCAACTGGACCCTCTATCCGAATCCAACCCGCGATATTGTTCAGTTTAAGGCTCCGGGTAATTTAAGGAATGTTACCGTTTCATCGGTTTTAGGCAGCCAACTTGATATCAGTCCCACCTGGATGTTCAACACCTGCCGGATCGATTTCTCAGGCTATCCTGCCGGTATTTACTACATATCGCTTTCGGGTTCTGATGGAACAAGAAGCACCAAAGTGGTGATGAAATACTAGAAAAGCAATCTAACTGTTACTGCTGATGTGACGAAACCTTTAGTAAGTAATTTTTCGAAGAAAAGCCTGTGCGATAAAAAAAAAGAGGCGGAATTTTTCCGGATTTGGCATGCAGGCGGCATAGTTTTCTATATGCCCGTGTTTTCATTGAAACTGACCATCCAGTTTACCTCAAATTTTTCAGTAAACATCCCGAAGTAATCTCCCATTATTTTAAGTTTAAAGATTAATCGGTTTCTGCCATTTCTTTCAGGTGCTGCAACGCCAGGGGAAAATTTGTTTTCATGTGGTCTATGTAATTTTCCACGGTATCCACTTCAACTTTCAGGGTGGTGATGTCTCCTTTCGGCAGGAGTCTGTATGACTCAAAAGAACCGGTCCATCTTTCGGTTTTATAGTCTGGCGAAATTTCCTTTTTGTTTTCTACATTTCCAATGTGGCTGAAAACAACCAACTCATTTTCTTTAAAAAAAGTTATATCGCTGTACATTCCATCGCCCGATGGGGTTAAAAAATGCACTCTTTCTCCTAAAGCAAGTTTTCCGTCAATAAATGATCCTTCACAAAATGGCTCTGTCCAGCGGGTGTATTTTCCGCTGTGCCAGAGTTTTTGCCACAACAGTGAAGGTGTGGTTTTTATGTCAATCTCAAAAACCAACCTTTCAATTCTAAATAAATTATTGCACAGCGAAGTTTTTACGATGGCATTCCAACCCATTTGGTAATTCTGTTTTGAAAAATCAGTTCCGGCATCGGTAAAATTTTCAACTCCGGAATGTGTGAGCGTTACCAGGGTTCTATTTGCCTGTTGTTCAATTTCCCACTTTACAACAGAGCTACCCTTCGAATGAGAGGGATGCTCCCAGGTGTATTCATTAAGGCGACCGGGAATGATGGTAAGAAACGTACAACTGTGCAAAAAAAGACCGGAGTCTTCACTTTCATAAAAGGTAAAAGTTTTTCCCTCTTCAAAAACATAATCCCTGACAGGGAAGTATCACTTCCTGAGTTCAGCTTCATCGCACAATGCATTCCACACTTTCACCGGAGCAACATCCAGGAGCCGGGAAACTATTATCGGATTTTTAATAACAAAACAGGAATATTTACATGATGTTTTTTACAGAGAATTAAAAGTGCACAAAATGGCATTTACACCCATGCGTTTACATAAGATTTTGTTTAAAATAATCAGACAACTTTTCCTTTTATCAGGATAAATCAGGAAAAATCAAACAATCAAAACAACATTTTATCAGAATGACCCGATAAACTTTATCGAACCTGCGAAATCCCTTTATTGTTCAGTTACTTTTTAAAACTTTTAGGATTAATAGAATGATATTAAATAATATATGTTGAAGCATGCCAAAATAATAGTCCTATGAAAAAGCTAATACCTGCCATGATTTGCCTTACCCTACTTTTAACCGGAGGTTGCGAAGAAGACGAATATAATGACGGGCAATATGGTCCCACCTGTTTTATCGGCAGTCTATCCATCGACAAGGGGCCAACAACTACCTTCGAATATGATCAGTATGACATGATTACATCAGTAAGGACTACTATGAATGGCATATCAAACTCAGAGGTCAATTTTATATACAAAACCAACATGGCTTTTGCCGATTTTTATGTTGACGGACAACTTGTCGGTCAGTCTGAAGCAACTTTAGACTCATTCGGCAATATTGTTTCTGTTCAGTATTCTGATAATTCAGGCAGAGATTTAGGGGATTTGCAGTACAATTACAACTGCGATCATCAGCCGGTTTCGGTTAGTTTTTACAACTTTGCATTAAACAGAGTTGAAACGCTGACCATTGAGTGGTACGAAGGAAATGCAATCAGGTTTACATCAGGGAATACAAATCACCGCTGCACTTTTATTAAAAATAAAAAATCTACACTGAAGGTTGGCAAAGGCAATGTATTTCTGCAGGCTCAATTTTTCGATGCAAATATCGGAATGTTTCTATCAAAAGATCAAATGGAAACCTATAATGCTGATTCGCACGAAGGAGAAGCCCTTCAACTCAGATATGATACTGACAGTGATTGGAAAATCAGGAAAATTTACTGGAGTGCAACATCTGCCAAAAATTTTGGGACAACCACTGTTGAGTACAACTGCCATAACTAATGCCATATTTTAAATAAAGTATTTCAGAAACATCGACAACATTTCAACTGTTTATCCGGAGTAATGATCTGTTGATTTCTTTACCTTAAAATTTCCCGGTTTATTTATTAGCGTTGCGACAGACTTACCCTTAGTCCACTCTTTATGTCTGAAAAGCCATCAGGGAAAAAATATGAGACAGGCGTTGTTTTATTTTCTTAGTGCATTTAGCCAAAAGCGTTCCTGAAAATCATTTTAAATCTGAATTATGAATCTCTTTACTGACATTAATTATCTGGCGGTGCTTATGGCAATGATTGTTTATTTCATGATCGGATTTGTATGGTAATCCCTGCTTTTAGGTGAACTATGGGCAAAAGAGAACGGGATGCCGGCGAAAAGTACCGATAAGCCTTAGCCCGGATCCATGATCGGGTTGTTTATTTCGACCTTTTTGTATACGCTTGGCATAGCATTAATTCTCAGATTGTACGGGAACTATGGCGTCGCATCTGGTATCTGCGCCGGTTTAATGGTAACCCTGTTTTTTGTTATCCCCATTAATTCGGGAAATCTGTTGGTTAAAGACAAGAAAAGTTATTCTTTTTTGATGTCGGTGAAAGGGCACTGGGCTTAATGGTGGTGCGGATTATTCTTGGTCTGTGGAGATAAAAAACAGGAAATATTCCTTAGGGAAATCAAAGCCCCTGGAGTTTAATTCAAAAGCCCCGCTGCAGGTGCATCGGGGCTTTTTACTCTTCTAAAATAAAACAGAATTATTTACTATTTAAGCGTCCGGATAAATTTTCCGGTTTTTATCAGGGCATCCGACCTGAAAACATAGTAGAATGCTCCTGCCGGAAGCTTTTCACCATATTTAAGCGTATAAATCTCACCTCCGCCGGCCTCTGCTTCATAAATTCGTGAAATCAAAGAACCTGTGGTTGAGTAAATATCAAGGGTAACCTTCGAGTTTTCTTTCAGCTGGAATTCAAAGGTTACCGGACCTGAAGACGGATTTGGGTAAACGTTGATCCACGGATCTGTTTCTGCCTCAACTTCAGCAGATTTCAGGTTGGCCATGCCGACTTTTATTTTCCCGCCATCAAGGGTTTGAGCAATGGTGTTGCCTGCTGCCCAATTACTGGTAAAATAAATGCCCGAGCCGCCGTTACCTGCCAGTTGCACACTGATCCTGTCGAATTCGCCCGAATTTACTGAGGTGCACTCCCAGGCAGTAATAACAAGGCTCAGGTTGCCGCCAAGATCTATGGCTCCATCCGGAGTTAACTGTCTTAAAATGGCCTTGGTGCTTATTACAGCTTTATTGAATGTCAATTCACCCTCTTCAATAGTCTGTGCAGTAAGTGAGTTGATGGCATTGCTTTTTATCTGATAGTTGTAACCATCAGCGCCACGATAAATCACATTAACTTTTCCCTGAAGGTTTTTCCCACTCTTGTTCCATTTCATCACCAGGCCGAAATTCATGTGTTTTCCGGCATTGTTCATGCCAGGATATAAACCTGATGAATTGGTCATGTTGATGTGGCCTCCACCCGTTACATATTCCCCTCCGGGCATTCCAATTGTAACTGTAACCGGTGTTTCTATCTCTCCGCAATAATAATTACCTGCTCCTGCCCATACAATATAAGATTTTCCTCCTCCTGATTTTTCGGAATTATTGAGCGTTCCGATTATATCAGTTGTAACAAAGCCTTCCTGCAGATTGGCTGCATCAATTAAACCTACGGGTATAGCTGCAGTACCTAAAACATTTCCAAGCTCATCATTTTCCCTGAAGGTGACATCTGCATTTCTTATTTCACCTCTTGAGAGATCATCGTCATCAACTACAAAGGCCGATAAGGCTGCCATAAAATCGCCGTTATTTGGATTTGCAGTAAAATACTGTTCTCCGTTATAGGTAACTTCAGCATCTTCGCAGATGATATTTAGTATTGCACCTGAATTGGTAATTCCAAAATTGCTGTTGACGCCATCGAGCACAGCGGTAACCAGATGTTCGCCCGGCGACATCTGACCTGTGGGTGGTATGCCGAAAGGTACGGGCTCAAGCAGTGCAACATCTAACAAAGTCGCTGTTAAATCTGATCCTGAAACAGAAAAACTTACTGTTCCCATAAACTGTGTGCCAATATATATATCAGCACCGATTGCCGCAGATTCTCCACAGGTATATCCATTTCCAATTGTAATGGTAATGTCAACCAGATCGCTGTATTGCTGTGGATTTGGTACAATGGTAATTACTGCTGTTACTGGTTTCGGACTTACCGTTAATACAGCAGCATTTGAAATATCGGTGCCACAACGGTTGGTAAACACAGCCCTGTAATGATAGGCGTCCATATCAAGTGTTATGCACGACAAGCTTAAACTACCTGATGTTTCGCCACTTATATCATTAAAAATATTGCCTCCATCAGTACTTAGCTGCCATTGTATGGTTGGATCGGGCCGACCGCTTGCCTGAACAGTGAAAGTAACATCATCGCCCCAAAATGCATCGGTATTCATAGGCTGCAAGGTAACTTCCGGTGCAGCAAAAACATCCATGTAGTTTGTTTTTTCTTCTGTATCCGATCCGTAGGCGTTGGTTGCTGTGAGGCTAACTGTATAACTACCGGGTGCATTAAAAATAACTTTCGGATTCTGTGAAGCTGCAGTGGTCCCATCGGTAAAAGTAACCGTTGCCGGAGTAAATGACCAGGCCCACAAAGTGGGCTCGTATTCCGATTGGTCGGTAAAGTTCACTGTAGTTCCGGTACACGGATCGGTAACATCGGCTGCAAATTCAGCCTCAGGAGGACAACCCATAAAACAAAGAGTGATTTTCCCCGATGCTTCTTCCGCTATGAATGCCAAAGGCATGGAGGTGTTTGCGCCTGCCCACGATTTTGAGCTGGGTAAAGTTGCATCGGTAAATTCTGTTTTGTTGCCTGCGCCGGGGAAAGGTGTATGCATACTGTTTATATCTCCATAATCAGCAGGTGCAGCCGATGGTTCTGTCCCGGCATTGGCGCAGACAGGATAGAATTTTTGCGGATGCGTTTTGTTTATGCCGCCGGTTGCTACATCTTTGTGCACATGGTATATAACAAGGCCATGGCCCGGTATTTCTGTGTCAAATCCCACTTGCTGCTTATTCTCCATCAAAAAATACTCACCTGCTGTGTTGGTATTATAGCGGTAAAAATAATTGTTGTTTAGGGCAGAATTGTAGATCGTTAACTCAGCCTGACTGCTGAGGGTAGTAATCGATGACCATCCGAACAGATTAGCTTTTATATAAGGATTATAATGTGCCGGGCAATCCCTGTCGCCATTAAAGTTTCCGGTTGCCATTACATCCCATTTTCCGGTTCCTGAGTATTGCCCGCCGGTTGCATAGTCGGTATCATAAAAGTCAGGTGCTCCCATCACATGTCCGAATTCATGGCAGATATTGCCTATGCCTGATATATCGCTTCCTGAATTGTTTTTATATTCTGCCGAACAGGAGTATGCACTAATATTTTTTCCATCCAAATTTACTGTTGGAATGGTCCAGGCATGATACCAGATACTGTTTGCCCCACCACCTTCGGCTTCATTATAACCGGCATAAATGATGTAAATTCCATCAACCGTGCCGTCATTATCATTATCATAGTCAGCATAGTTTACATCCGGATCTGCCAGTTGAACAGCTTCTGTAACCAGTTCTCTTACATGAAGGTCTTTATCTTTAGGATCACTTGGATTGTTTTGCCCGTAATAAGCATGGGTGTTTGAGGCAGTGTAGGGTCCGGCCACATCTACAGTCAGATCGAATTGCCCGTATGAGTTTTCAGCATAATAATCCTTCACACTGCCATAAGTACCATAGCCGGTCTGGTTAAAAAGATTATTGAAATTTTCCTGGGTTTCGGTAAATGCCAGATCAGAGAATCCGATTAGAATACACAATAATTTGGCGCTGCCGGTGGTTGGAAATGCACTGGTCGATCGTAACGATTGTTGCAGATCAGTTATCTTTTTCAGGTTTGAAATCTGCGAACGACTATAGAACATGTTCTTTTGTAAAGTGCTCAGAAAGATAATTTCTTCCGAAGTTCTCTGTGACATGTCGTGTGCCTTCAGGCCTGATGGAACAAGGTTGCCCGAATTGTTCAGCATTGCATATTCATAGATTCCTTCAGCATTGTAGAGCAATGTATAATTATCAGGCGTTTTAGCCCAGCTTAAGTTTTCATCGCCATAGAGGTTTATTGTAATTGTAGTGCCATCCGGTTGATTCATCTGGATGGGATAGGGATAAGCAGTGCCTGCAAAAACATTGACGGTTAAAAGAACAGTGCTCAATAGTAGTATGAATACAATGAGATATTTTCTTTTCATTTTTTTTGACTTAATGTTAATAAGAACGGATGAATTTCTCGCTTCATTTGCCATAGCAAAACGACTTTGAAGAATATACTTCCGGAATATTCTCCAAACAAAAAGTTTCTTTTTTTTACCATAAACCTCCTTTTTTTATTTTTCCCCGGTTAATATTTTTCCTTATCCTGTATTACTGATGAAAAAGCCAATTTGATACTGTGCTGTTGCCAATTTTTCCGGCACAATTCAATTTTGGTAATTGGTTTTGTTTCGAAGTCGCAATAAAAAATGATTGCTTCAACCAACATAAAATCTGAGGCAGGCAGAAAGAACAAAATAATTGAAGTAAGTAGTTTATCAGAATCGATAAAGAGCCTCAGCCTTGCTGAATGCCTTGGGCAGGATGGATTAGAGTGATATTATAATTTTTGCATGCTCAAAAATTAGCCGGACAATATAGTTTCTTAAAAAGGCGCACTAATATACACAAATTGTGGCCTTAAATCAAGCATTTGTATGATTTTTTTACTTTAAGATAATGAATAAAAGCTGGAATGCTTCTTCAAACAAGGAAAACCATAATTAAAACTACCGATTGGGTGGTGGCTGAAATTATCCGGGACTGATTATAAAACTCTCCTTAATTTGTTATGTGGCGCTGAAACACCCTTTAAATTACCATTAGCTTTTTCGTAAGGGCATCTTTTGCGCTCTTAAGTCTGATAAAGTACTTGCCTTTTCGTAAACTCGTGCAATCAAGTTTAAATTTATAGGTTCCCGGATTCAATTCACCACTGAAAATGGTCTTTAATTCCTGCCCGTTTAATTGAACTAATGACAAGGAAATATTTAGCCTATCCTTAATTTCAGTAACAATCCATGTCACATCTTTCAGCGGTTTGGGAGAAATCTGATAGAGTATGACGCCGGAATTACCAGGTTCTGAATTTATACCATTGGAATTGGGTTTTAAAGTAAAATTATCAAGGCCTGTTTTGTCGTAATAATTCCACTGAGCATCCATCTGTATGCTTATCATGGTTACATCCGAAATTAAAGAATCCCATCCACTTGTGGTCATTCCCCAACTTTCAGCATCAAAAGGTATTGAAAATGATGTCCATTCATTGATGATAAAAAGTGGCACTACATTGTGTTCCGCAGTGAGAAGAGAAGAGGAAATTTTCACATTTCCATCTCCCTCTAACATTCTTTGACCGTTATCAAAGGTATTCTTCAAATCAAATTCGACAAATCCCTGATTATAAAATGTCAGGTCGCCCATAAATTTATTGGGAGCCATGAAAATTCCCGCACCATCCTGATTGTCCTCGAATTCAATAAACCCATCAGGATTGCCATTTTGCAGATGATGATACAGGGTACCGTCATTTACTGACCAATCATCAGCACTTTCATCGAAAGAACTCAGAATGAATGACTGAGAAAGCACTGCAGAAAAGATAAAAACCAAAGACACCATTAATCCGGCTCGCTTTTTCATACTCCTGAAAATTTAAAGGTGATTAATAGGCGCTTCATAACTGAAATAAAAAGACCAAAAAAATTACTATAAAAAAAGACCAAAAAAAGCAGTCCCCCGATTGAGACAGAAGGCGTGCTTTGACCCTGTGAATCCGAGCCAGATCAACAGGATACTTGCATTGTCGGATATATCAAAGGATATTGAGCAACACATGATGATGTAATAACAACACCAAAACAGGCCGCCCGGCAATATCCCAGACAGCCTGTTTCCTCTAATTCAAAATTACTTTACTTTTCTTTTTTAATTCATCAGAAGTTTAGTCTTTCACGCACCTGACGCTCAAAGCGTTATTTTTGGCAACACCATAAGTGAAAAAAACTCCGTTATAAAAATATGCCAATTGCCTGCTCATGCCTAATGATTCGCTGTATTGAGTGGCTGTCCAGAAAAGGGCCCACTGGTTCAGGTACCAGTACCAGGCTCCATCGAGATTTCCGGCGGGCAATGCATTAAAGCCACTGGCGTTGTTGCTGGCCTGATCATTACCCACATAACCGGGATACGGACTTTCCTGCCAACCCGTTTGTGAGGCAAGTGCCTTGCCAACATCGTCACCGTCGCCTTCATATCCGTAACCATTGTCTGTGAGATAATCTATCAGCGTCGTCCATTCCCCATTGGTAGCCACATGCCATCCGGCAGGACAAGCTGCCTGGGCTGCCCACCAGGTATACAGCCGGCCATAAACAGCCACATTACTTTCATCATTGCCATAAGCATAGCTTCCATATTCGGTTTGATATGCCAGGTTTTCAGCCATCCAGGTTTGGTTACCAATGGTTACAATTTTATAAACTTTGCCGTCGCGTTCATCGGTAAATGTAGGTGTATTGGCACCTTCAACAATCGTAATTGTAAAACACTCGTACAGGTTTCCCAAAAAGGCAATGCAATCCTGGCATCCTGATTTTTTTATCGATTTCATATTAAGCTTGGCCCGGTAGACATACGTTCCGGGATTTTCAAGGTTTAGGGTAACTGATTCTCCTGCACAGGTTATAAATACATCTTCGCCTACACTCTCCCATTGCAGATTTTCGGTTTCGCATGATAATCCGGTGTAAACTTTGTTATAAACCTCCAAAACGGCATCGTATTCAAGCACATAGCCTATTTCAAGCATAATTTTACCGCACGATGACGAATAGGTAATGGTGAAATCTTCACCGGCAAGAACATCCGTCTGAGGATAAGTGATCATAATTTCAGTCGCAACCACACTTTTCAGTGCAATTTCTTCTGATTCAAACAAGACCTCCTTCTGACAGGATTGTAACAACAACAATGTTAAAATTGCTGCTAAAACAAAAGGAATTATCACTCTGATAAAACCTTTCCAGATGGTTTTTGCATTCATGATTTCTGGTTTTTGTTGGTTGAAGGGCAAATTTAGGGTAGCAATAAAGAAAAGTAAAGGAAATGGAAGGAAGGTATGCATCGATTTTATAAAAATGATGCAAGAATGAAAATGGGCGCTTGATTACTTTTGCAGATCCGATGTAAAGCCGGCCGGAGAATTTCCTTCAAACTTTTTAAATGCGTTTCTGAAAGCATTCCGGTTTGAAAATCCCGAGCTCAGCCCAATGGCTTCTAACGTCAGTTTGGAGGTTTTGCCTTCTTTAATAAGGTTTTTGGCATGCTGAACACGCCACCGGTTCCGATAATCGATAAAGTGTTCTTTTTTCACTTCCCTGAAAAAATAAGCCAGGTGGTGAACCGGAATCTGAATCATGGCCGAAAGATAAGCGAGGCTGAAATCAGGCTGCAGGTAAGGACGACTTTTCTCCATACAGGCACTTATCTTTTGCTCCAGGGAGTTCAGGTAATCAGTTTCAAATGTGTTTTTGTCGTCCAAAGGTTTATCCGTAATGCGTTTGCTGTCGTTCGGTTCCTGTTGCTGGTTGATGCTTTCCTCCGGAAAACGAGGCATGCCGTATAAAACAGAAGGGAAAAAGAACGGAGTAACCAGCAAGCCGGCCAGCCCGATGATTGAAAGCAAGCGCAAGAAATTAAATGTGAAAAACAATTCAGAAAAGCGCAGTTCGAAGCTTCTGATTACAAGAAATATCTGACAGACCACCAATATCAAAGTGAAACTCAGCACGAAAATAAGCCACTTTTTCATGAAGTGCTGTTTTGTAAAAACAGCAGATGACTTTTTGTATTTGATAAAATTCCAGAATAGTACAATCGACCAGATGGTATAACCCAAAATCAGAACCAGGCGAAATACGTATATAACGACTGCCGGCAAGATATGGCTTAGAAGGGTAGGCTTGTAAATCATCATGTATTCCTGGTTCATCACTTCCAATCCGGCAACCTCAACCTTCTCGGCCCAGGATACAAACATATTGGGTACTGCCGAAATAAAATATACCGCCATTGGCAGGAAATGCCACAGATCGTGCCTTGTTAGTTTAGAACGGTCGGTAAGTACACTTCTCACATACCAGAATAACATTGGACCAATCAGGTAAACCGGAGATACAGCGATAGATAAATTGAACAGAAGAAGGCTTATGAGCGTAACTGATTTGGAATAAATTAATATGTACTGATAAAAGCCATACAGGCTTATAAAAAAAAAACAGGCTCAGATAGATTGAAGAAGCAAACTTTTTTGCATTATAAAGCAGAAGAATGACAGACAGAAAAATTCCCAGAATTGATAAAAAAGGTAACATTCCATCAGATTTTATAAAACAAATATACAATAAAAGCCTAGCCGACACAAGAGTAACCGGGGGTTGCATCGCTTTATCTTAATCCATCCCGCATCAGCGGAATTAATTTTTTTTGAACTCCGGCAGAAACAATAGGATGTGAAAAACAGTAGTCGGCTTATAAAATCTAACTTCACACACGCGTACAATGATTTGTTTGCCAATTCAAAGAAAGCAGCTAACTATTAGCAAACAGCTTGATTTTGCCCCTCTTTGCCTGATCACGGATCACTTTACTCCCGGGACGACCCTCTGATTAATCCCGAAGTTTCGTCCCGCACCTACGGGATAACCAACTGAGCCATGGGGAGATCAACCTTTTCATTTGCGCAGATTCTGTCAATAAAGGTACGGGATTTCTGGTTTTTGATAAATTTCTCAACATTCATTGCAACTTTTCTTTCTTCGGAAACTTCAAAGAGAGCAATCAATTTCCATGGGCGATGTTTTGAAGTATAGGTAGGATGATCTGATGAATTGTGCTCTTCAATCCTGCGGGCAAAATCATCTGTATGGCCCACATAGTAGTGGCCATCGGCAATGGATTCGAGAATGTAGATGAAAAACATGATGATATAAAAAAAGCCGGTTTGACCGGCTTTTATTGCTCCCCCTGCTACTCAAAGTTGCAACATGATGACTTCCTTTCCGGGAGTGGAAAGTTTTCAAACCGGATATGATAATTTAAGAATCAACTGCAAATATAAATTTTTATATTTGCATTTAATGATTTAACTGCGAATATAAATTCTTATATTTGCAAAAGGATAAATTGTCAGCCATGGAGATAACCCGTTTCAAAGCAGGAAAATACAATAAACAATATGGCTATTCAAGTTTCTCGCCTGAACCTGTAAACCACGAATGGCTGGTAAGCGATGCAAAGGTAAACCGACTGCTGAATGATGCTACCAGGAAACTTGGCGAGTTGAATGCCTTTTCGATGATGATTCCCGATGTGGATTTTTTTATCCGGATGCATATCACCAAGGAAGCTACCCGGAGCAGCAGGATTGAGGGGACTCAAACCAGCATACAAGAAGCCATTCAGACTGCTGAATACATCAGCCCCGAAAAACGCGACGACTGGCAGGAGGTTCATAACTACATTGAAGCTATGAATTTTTCAATTGCGCAACTGGAGGAACTTCCAATAAGTACGCGCTTACTGAAACTAACACATGAAAAATTATTGCAGGGAGTCCGTGGCACATACAAATTGCCGGGTGAGTTTCGTACCTCGCAAAACTGGATTGGGGGCGCCACGCTTAATGATGCAACCTATATTCCGCCTCATCACAGTGAAGTGCCCGAATTGATGAGCGATCTTGAAAAACTTTTGAATAATGAGGATTTGCAGATTCCACCACTTATCCGAATCGGAATTGCACATTATCAGTTTGAATCCATTCACCCTTTTCTTGATGGCAATGGGAGATTAGGGCGGTTACTCATAACACTTTATCTTGTAAGCAACAAAATACTAAGCAAACCTGCATTATATCTTTCCGATTTTTTTGAACGGAATCGCTCGCATTATTACGATAATCAAACCGCGGTGAGAACTCAGAATAATCTGGTGCAATGGTTAACATTCTTCCTGGTGGGAGTACTTGAAACTGCCGAAAATTCAATTCAGACCTTTCATGAAATTATGAAATTGCGCAGTGACCTGGAAGAGAAACGAATTATTACATTGGGCAAAAAGGTTCCGGTGGCAATGCAACTGATCAGGTATTTATACACCAAGCCTATTGTAGATGCTTCCGAAGTGGCAAAATTACTTGCCGTGAATATTTCAACAGCAAACCGGTTAATTCAGGACTTTGAGAGACTCGGAATCCTTAGCGAAAAAACAGGATTCAAAAGAAACCGCATCTTCGTTTTTGAAAATTATTTGAAATTGTTTGAGCGATAGCATCCATGGTATAATCCTTTTTATCAAGAGGTTATAGTGGTTGGTAAGTGAAGGATGAAAAGGTTGAAGGAAAAAAGAAAAGTGAATAGCGAATAACTCTTCACCATTCACTGTCCACTATGTTGCGCTCCCCTTACTGCTCAAAGTTGTAACCGGATGACTCTCCGCTAATTTTATTAAAACATTGATATGGTGAACACTAAAAAATGAATTTTATTACAGGCTGTGCAACTCATGCTAAAAAAATCACCGGCAGGCAGGTCATTATGACCGGCGTGTCCCCTCGGACAATAATTTCTGCAATAACAAGTTAGTTTCTTATTATTAACCAAATCATTTTCAGACATGATTAAGACCATCAAGATCACTTCAATCATTTCCATGGTTTTTTGCTGATCGGCTTGTTTTTCAAAACAATGCACTGGCCGGGCGCAGAGGTTCTGCTGATCTGCAGAACATTATCAGGAATCTTACTTTTCATAACGCTTCTTGCCGGCATACCCTCAAAGCTTTCAGGAGGAATAGAGAAGTTAAGTATTATTGCGGCTTCGCTGACATTGATCGTGGGCTTGTCAGCTTTTTTATTTAAAGCCCTGCGCTGGCCCGGAGCTGAAATTTTGGTCTGGATTGCTGATATCGGCATCCTATTTTCCACGATCACAATCCTTATTGACGGATATCGCGAAAATTGGGACTGAAAATAATCGCTGCTTTTTTCGCACTTATTCTCCTGTTAATTATAATCCTGTTAAAGTATGTTGATTGGATTATTCAATAATTCCCTGGACAAAAAGGGTTTCTGACCACTTGTCGCCGGTTGGGGCTGACCACACCCGTTGAATAGGCTGGTCAATTGTATCAAACATTGGTAGTAATTTACAGCAACCTTACAGCGTCTTTGTTAAGATTGACTTTGCTGCCGGGAATAGTTGCAACCACGGCAACCTTTGGTAGAAAAGAACAAGCCGGCAGAAATGTCGGCTTGTTCTTTAATGCTCCCCCTGCTAGATCCCGGATCGCTCCACTCCCGGGACGACCCTCTGATTAATTCCGAAGCTTCGTCCCGTACCTACGGGATAACCAACTGAGCCATGGGGAGATCAACCTTTTCATTTGCGCAGATTCTGTCAATAAAGGTACGGGATTTCTGGTTTTTGATAAATTTCTCAACATTCATTGCAACTTTTCTTTCTTCGGAAACTTCAAAGAGAGCAATCAATTTCCATGGGCGATGTTTTGAAGTATAGGTAGGATGATCTGATGAATTGTGCTCTTCAATCCTGCGGGCAAAATCATCTGTATGGCCCACATAGTAGTGGCCATCGGCAATGGATTCGAGAATGTAGATGAAAAACATGATGATATAAAAAAAGCCGGATTGACCGGCTTTTATTGCTCCCCCTGCTAGACTTGAACTAGCGACCCTCTGATTAACAGTCAGATGCTCTAACCAACTGAGCTAAGGAGGAATTTTCCCCGAATTGGGACTGCAAAATTAAACCTAAATTTTAAATAAACAAGTACCTATTAAAATTTTTCTTTCTTTTTAATTACCGCGTCTATTTCTTCACAACAAGCTTAACCACTTTTTTGCCACCTGAATATAAATGAATCAGGTAGGTGCCGGGCTCCAGGCGGCTCACATCGATAGAATTTCCGGGGGTAACATACCGATGAACCAGATTTCCTGATAAAGAATAAATTTCGGCCGAGTTAATTCTGTTTCCTTTAAAGTAAAGCAGGTTGGCAACAGGGTTGGGATAAAGCGCAATGCCTGAATCAGGAAGTTTTTCTATTTCTGTGTCCAGAAAGATTACTTCCTGAACATCAGCTCCATCAACAACCACAGTGCCGTCTAAGGCAATACCCAGTACAGCAATGGTTGCTGTGTATGGATAACTGCCATTTTCCAGCTGAATGACAGCCGTTCCTTCCTGGTTGGTGTAAAGCAATTCACCATTGATAAGTATTTCGACGCCTTCAAGAAAGCCGATATCAGAATTTACAATAAAAGTTACGGTGTAAAGGGTTATGATGCTGTTCAACTGGACATCAACCGAAGTATTGGCACCGTCAATAACTGCATTCCCCTCAACGCTTTCGTAACCTTCTTTTGAAACCAGGTAGCTATATGTTCCGTTGCCCAGCATGATGCTTGCCGTTCCATTGGCACCGGTGTACAAAAGTTGTGAGTCAACTGATATTTCTGCACTTTCCAGTGGAATCATATTCTCATCATGCACATAAAAGGTAAGTTCATAGTTTCCTGAACTAAGGGTAACGTTTACAAGGTTTGTGCCGGGTTCAACTGTGAAACTTCCGTTGTAAATGTCGTATCCTGCAAGACTTGCAGTAAATGTATAATTCCCCGGTGGTATCATCTCCCAAACACTTCCGTTGGCATTGGTATAAAGTGTATTGTCAAATCCGGCAATATTGATTTCAACCCCTGCCAGCGGATTGCCTGATGCATCCTGAACGGCGAAAAACGTCTGATAAGCACAGGAAGGCATAAAATTCACCCGGCCCAATGCAGGGTTGTCGACCACATGGAACACCACGGTCTCAATGCTGGCCGAATCCTGTGCCGGAACGCCCCAGCAATTGTACATGGCCTGTTGGGTTACCGGACCGTTGTTGTAAAGGTCATATAAAATACCACCGTTGCCGTTGTTGTAGAACTGGTTGCCTCCGGGATTGAAATTAAAGGCAGATGCATCGCCCATATTTACATTCGGGTAGCCGATGATGGTAATTCCCCACAAATTACCGCTGATCACATTGCCGGTAACAACCGCGTTCTGGATGGAGGAGGCACTACTTGCAGTGAAGTTTATTCCACTTCCCCCGAGATTCGGCTCGTTCTGTATGTTGTTGTCGGTTATGGTATTATAACGAATGGCTCCGTTAATCGGACTTCCTGTAAGGGTAATGCCATATCGGTTCTGGTCAATAAAGTTGGAATCGATAACCACGTTGCCGGCCACGCCCACCAGCGATGAGTAGGCAATACCTCCGGCCTGGGTACTTCCATTGCCGATAACTGTATTACCGACAATAAAAGTGGTGTCACTGGCACCCGAAGGCCCCATATTGATCTGGGGGCGGTTTGAATTCTCAACCGTATTTCCGAAAATATAATTATTGCGGATATTTGCCCTGCACGGAATATTTGAACCTGAAGCTATGGCTCCGCGCTGGTTGAAAAGAAATGTACAATTGGTCACATCGGTATTGCCCGACAGGTCGAGTGCGGCACTTGAAGCATAAGAACCATCACTGGATCCGGCTTTGTAGTAGTTTTTGTAAAAGGTGCTGCCGTGAATTGAAAACGTTCCGGTTTGTACACGCACTCCGCCGCCAAAAGCAAAGGTTACGTTCCTGATTTGGGTGACATGATCGGTCACCAGTTTGAGTCCGCGCCACTTGTTTGCTGAAGTACTGTCGATGGCGGTAAACACTGATTGTAAAGGAGAATTTATATTCAGCGTTCCCGACGACTCAATGCCGGCCAGATCGTGAAAGAGGATGGTAACGTCTGAAAGAATATTGATTGCATCAGCAGGGGCAATAATAATGGTGGTGGTTATTTCATACTCATCCCCATTCCAGATAACGGCCCCGGCCGAATTCTGAACAAGGTCGTTCAGATTCCAGTTTACACCGGTACCTGGTGTGCTGTACTGAGCCTGTGCATAAAAGCTGAGAATTGAAACAAAAAGCAGGGTAAAAATTTTCTTCATGGTACTCGGGATTGAATTGATAAAATGAGTGTCTGAGGTGATAATTTGAACTTTCCAAAAAACAAAATACCGCCCCTGTTTTGAACGGTCAGTAGCAAGCGAATAAATGATCATTGATTTGCAAAGATACGGAATCTATTCCCCTGAATGGATTACATGCCCGAAAAATTCAGATCTCATGCTGAATACAAAAAGAAAAAGCAAAAAGCAAATCCGGCTAATGTTGTAACTTTGTTTTTCAAAATTTCAACACATGAATGCGCTCGAACAATTAAAAAAGTACACCCGGGTAGTGGCCGACACCGGCGATTTCGAATCCATGAAAGCCTATCTTCCGGTGGATGCCACAACCAATCCCTCGCTCATTTATGCTTCGGCCAAAGATGAAAAATACCGTCACCTGGCTGCATCGGCCGCCACTGAAGCCAAAAAGCTGAGTAATGATTCTGAACTTCAGTTGTCGCTTTGTCTCGACAGGGTTGCTGTTAATTTCGGACTCGAAATCCTGAAAATTGTTCCGGGCAGGGTAAGTACCGAAGTGGATGCCCGATTAACTTTTGACACCGGGGGCACCATCGCCAAAGCCAGAGAACTCATCAGGCTTTACGAGGCTGCAGGTATCGACCGCAAGCGCATTCTGATAAAGGTGGCTGCCACCTGGGAAGGGATAAAAGCCGCAGAAGTCCTTGAAAAAGAAGGAATTCACTGCAATCTTACCCTTTTGTTTTCACTGATTCAGGCTGTTGCCTGTGCCGAAGCAGGCGTTAAACTCATTTCACCATTTGTCGGCCGAATCCTCGACTGGTATAAGAAAGAGCAAAACTTCAACTCCACCGACCCCAAAGAAGATCCCGGTGTGGTTTCGGTAAAGGAGATTTACAACTATTACAAAAAATATGGTTACACCACCGAAGTCATGGGAGCCAGTTTCCGCAATATGGGCGAAATCAAGGCTCTTGCCGGATGCGATTTGCTGACCATTGCCCCTTCTCTGCTGAGACAACTCGAAGATTTACTTGAAACCCTTGAACTGCAACTCGATGCAGGAAAAGCACGGGAAATGAATATTCACCGCATTCCCTGCGATGAAAAGAACTTCCGCTGGCTGCTGAACGAAGATGCCATGGCAACAGAAAAACTGGCCGAAGGCATCCGCAAATTTACCCTCGACCTGATCAGGCTTGAAGAATTTCTGAAAAAAGAATTCCTTGCCTGATGCCATTGAAGTCTCTCTGGCAATACAGGTTAAACCCCATGTGCAAAATGATTTTCGCAGCATTTTGAATTCTAGGATTTCCATAAAATTACTAAGATCAGGAAATTCTATTGGCGGATATGTTCTTGAAGCACAATAGGCAGAGTGATGAGTTGATTTCGTGAAAATAAATGAAAGTTGATTAAAAATATACTTATGCTATTCATAACAAACAGGTTTATTTTTCTTTTATATGACGACCTCTGATTATGCGGATGGAACGTAGAGGGCAGCTTCGCCAGGATAAAAACAAAGGCTAATTTTCATTATTGTTCAGCAAATAGCCCGAAATATTTTATTTAACAGGAGTGTTATGATAATATTAACGCCTCAAAGAATAAAAGAGGCTGTCATTTATTTGCGACAGCCTCTTTTACATATTTGAAATAGCATTGCCAAGTCATAATTTTAGTTTTTGTTCAATTAATTATTGAATTATTCATATGGAGGATAGGTTACCTTGACATAGTCGTGGTATGCATGGGCTCTAGGCTCAGGAGACAGGTGTCCTAAAACCACATGATTACCTCTTAGCATAGCAGAATTCAATTTATAATGCGGTCTCCAGATGGTATTGTTATCAAGCTTAAAAGTTACATAATGACTCTCATCAACAATTATAGACATTTTGTGCCAGGTGCCTGATATAATATCTACCGGAAAAGTGTAACGTCCTGAATATACATATTTCCCGCTTTGTGTATATGCTTTCATTACAACAAAAGTTTTGTTCTGGAATTGAGGAGGAATATGCGGAACATCTTTCCCGATGTACATAAGCCGCATAGATATTCCGGTTGTGCTTATTCCAGGAGAAACGGACACACCAATTTCAGGGCATACCACAATTCCTTCGTTTGATAAAACGTTTATGCAAACTTCTGATTCTATACAATAACCATAAGAAGAACTAACCATGGCCTTAGAAACAGCATAGCTACCCCATGGAGATATTCCTCTATTTTCAACCAACCCTTTTCTTCCGCAAGCATTCATAATCCAACAGGGCTGTGGAGTGCCATTCAGGCTCCATGCTGCGGCGAAATCTTCAGCTGAATTAAAAGAGTCAATCCATTCCGGACCTTTAACCATAGCCAGTGTTTCGGTTGTTGATTCGGTAATTTCAGAATTCTGTTGTAACGATGGAGTTACAACCTCATCTTTTGTGCATGCTGTAAACAAAAAGGAGCCTGCCAGCAATGCAATACTCAGGCATTTTAAAGTTTTCATGGCTTATATTTTTTAGTTTTAAAACAGATTCAATTATTCAGTTATTCAGTCCTTTTTGATAGGATCACTTTTTTTGTGTGTTGTAAAAGTGTTGTATTAAAATTTATCGGGCAATTGGCTGGATTATGGAGGCCGTGCCGAAAAGCTTTGCCATGTTAGTTTTCTCATGGGCTATGTGTTTTTGAGGTTAAAGGTTTTTTTTAAACCCTTTAAAATTTTAAAAATATCAGAACAGGAAAATTGCAAGGATCGCCAGAATGATTAAAAACAAGAAAGCAAGAAACGATCCGGTGGCCTTGCTATTAATGTAATGTTTAAATGTTTCCATAGCTTTGGGAGTTAAGTGGTTCTTCAAAGATGTAATCGAAATCCTCTTTTTAGAATATAAAGATAGTTCACTGAAAAAGCAGAAATGAAAGAGATTCCCGAACGCTGGGTTTGAGTTAACGAACGCTGGGTTTGGGTTAACGAACGCAGGGTTTTGTCAAGTTAAGCCTTATTTGGTTTGCTGAAAACGTGGTGAATGTGCAGACTGACCTCAGGGAGATCAACTGTTTATAAAAGAATGATGATGATTTAGTGATTCGGCCCCGGCAGTGCGGTAAGTCTACCCTTGTTAAGCACCTTCTGCGGGGATCTGAGAATACAGTTTATCTTGATCTTGAGCGGCCATCAGACATGCAAAAACTCGAAAATGCCGAATGGTAACTGGGTTCATTAAAAGATAAACTGGTATGCATTGACGAAATACAGCGTAAACCTGAACTTTTCCCTCTACTAAGGAGCTTAGTTGATGATTGGGGCGGCAATAGCTATTTCCTGGTAATTGCATCTTCATCACGCGAACTTTTGAAACAGAGCTCCGAATCTTTGGCAGGGAGAATTTCGTTTAAAAGGCTGACTCCATTTACATACAATGAAATCAGCAGTATTGTTTCGTTGGAGGAATACCTGTGTAAAGGCGGGTTTACACGAAGTATGCTTGCCGCCGATGCAATGGTTTCGATGGACTGGCGCAATGATTTTATTACCACGTTTATTGAACGTGATCTTATGCAATATGCTGGTTTTCTGCCTGTTGTAATGCGTCGCTTATGGCAGATGATGGCTTATCATAACGGCCAGGTTGTCAATTATTCAACATTAGGCAACTCGCTGAGTGTTAGCAATGTTACCATACGAAATTACCTTGATTTACTGGAAGGAACATTCATGGTCGAAATCTTGCGGCCGTGGTTATCAAATACAAGCAAACGGTTGGTAAAATCGCCGAAAGTGTATATTGCCGACCAGGGAATTGCAACTGCAATGCTGGGATTATCCTCTTTCGATCAGGTTGCCGGCCACCCGACCCTGGGTGCAATCTGGGAACAGGTTGTTCTCACACACCTCAAATCATACTGGCCCGATGCAGAATATTCTTTTTATCGCACAGCAGGAGGCGCCGAAATTAACATTGTTGTAAAAATGAACCAAAAAACTTTTGCCATCGAATGCAAAGCATCGCATGCTCCGGCACTCACAAAGGGAAATTTTTCAGCGATTGAAGATATCCGCCCATTGGCTACTTTTATTGTTTCTCCAGTTGAAATGGGCTGGCCTGTGCGGCCAGGAGTCGAAGTTGCAAGCCTGAATCATCTAAATGACGCAATAGCAAACAGGCTTTGAAATACTTAGACCATGAACCTGAAAGCATGATATTGCTGCTCTTTATATATATAAATTTAATCCTAAACCCTGTACCATTGGCTTGTTTGGCCTTCCATTATTGTTCGTATCCGAATTTATTCAGCAAACCAGCTTAAATAATTCCTTACCTTTGCACTCGCTGTAAAACAGAAAAATCCGGTAAACAGATAATCCGGCAATATGTTGATATGATGTGCTTTATATTCGTCATCCCGCCATTTTTCTGGAGTGTTTACAACCATTTTTATACATTATTCACTATTCATTTTAAGATCATGAGCTTAGTCATAGTCGGCACCGTTGCCTTTGATGCCATTGAAACCCCTTTCGGAAAAACAGATAAAATACTTGGTGGTGCCGCCACATTCATTGGCATGGCTGCCGGAAAACTAAATGTACCTTCAAAGATAGTATCTGTTGTCGGAGGCGATTTCCCGCAGGAATATCTCGATCTGCTGAACAATTATTTGGTAGATACCGAAGGCATCAGGGTTATTCCTGAAGGAAAAACATTTTTCTGGTCGGGCCGCTATCATAATGACATGAACTCGCGCGATACTCTGGCCACAGAGCTTAACGTGCTGGCCGATTTCGATCCTGTGCTCCCTGAATCATACAAAGACTGTAAATTTCTGATGCTGGGCAATCTTACGCCCCAAATCCAGAAAAGAGTGATTGAACAACTTCCGGAAAGGCCAAAACTAATTGTGATGGATACCATGAATTTCTGGATGAACACTGCCTGGGACGATCTTCTTGAGGTTATAGGAATGGTCGATGTGCTGACCATCAACGATGAAGAGGCACGGCAACTTTCAGGCGAATATTCCCTGATAAAGGCAGCGCGCAAAATCATTGCCTTGGGGCCAAAGTTCCTTGTCATCAAAAAAGGTGAGCATGGTGCCCTGTTGTTTAATGAAGACAGCGTTTTCTTCGCCCCGGCGCTTCCGCTTGAAGAGGTTTTTGACCCAACCGGCGCAGGCGATACCTTTGCAGGAGGTTTTATCGGCTATCTGGCCAAAACCGGCGACATCAGCTTCGAAAATATGAAACGCGCCATCATCTATGGCTCAGCTATGGCATCATTTACCGTGCAGAAATTTGGTACTGAAGGGCTTCAGGCTTTGGATAACGGTGATTTGAATGACCGCATCCGTCAGTTCTCAGAAATGGTACAATTTGAAATCATTTTGGACTAACCGGGCTGAATAAACCCAGAGAAGCGGCTTAATCTGCATCGTTTTTTACTTTGGGCATTTGAGTTCAGAAAAGTGATGTGCGATTCTCAATGCTTTCGAACTGTAATTTGCTTTGCAAGCCGGTTCCAAACTCATTGCATCATTTTTACGATTAGGTTTTGTTATTGAACGGATTTTTATAACTTTGTCGCCCTTTCAGATCAGGATTAATCATCATAACTTACTAAAAACATGAAGGTTTATAAAACAAATGAGTTAAGGAATATTGCACTCATAGGTGGTGCGAAAACCGGGAAAACCACGCTTTCGGAAGCCATTTTATTTGAAGGCGGCGTTATTACCAGACGCGGCACTATTGAAGATAAAAATACAGTTTCAGATTATCGTGAAATTGAGCTGGAACGGCAGAACTCTGTTGCCTCAACGGTTATGTATACTGAGCACAAAGGTCACAAAATCAATTTGATTGATGCTCCGGGCTTCGACGATTTTATGGGAGAAGTTGTTGCTGCATTAAATGTAGTTGATACAGCCTTTATGTTAGTTAATGGGCAAAATGGTGTTGAAGTGGGTACCGAAATTAACTTCAGGCAGACAAAAGTTACCAATTCACCGGTTGTATTTCTTGTCAATCATCTCGAACACGAAAAATCAAGTTTTGAAGAAAGTCTCCGCCAGCTGAAAACCCAGTTCGGTGGTTCTGTTACTGCACTTCAGTATCCTTACAATGAGGGACATGGTTTTGATGCAATTATTGATGTGTTGCAGCAAAAAATGTTTAAATATCCTGCCGGTGGTGGAAAAGCTGAAATTCTTGATATTCCGGCCGATCAGAAAGACAAAGCAGAAGAGATGTTTAACAACCTGGTTGAATCGGCTGCCGAAAACGATGAAACCATTATGGAAGCATTCTTCGAAAATGGCACCCTTTCCCCGGAAGAACTCATAAAAGGCCTGAAACTTGGCATTATGAACCGTGGCATGTTCCCGGTGCTTTGCATTGGAGCAAAACCTAATTTCGGGGTTGATGCTTTGCTTGATTTTATCATCAATTATGTTCCGGCTCCCGGTGAAATGCCTGGCCGCGAAACAAAGGAAGGTAAAACCCTCAAATGTAATCCGTCCGATCCCGCTTCATTACTTATTTTCAAAACTTCCGTCGAGGAGCATCTTGGTGAAATTTCTTTCTTTAAGGTATTTGGAGGTGAGATTACAGAAGCTATGGATATGGTCAACGGTCTTAACTCCTCAAAGGAACGTATCTCACAAATGTTCGCCGTTGCAGGCAAAAAGCGTGAAAAACTTGAAAAAGTAGTTGCCGGAGACATTGCTGCGACTATTAAACTCAAAAATATCCGCACCAATCACACCCTAAACAGCCCAAAAAATGCCGGTGATATAATTGTGCCGATCGAATTCCCAGCACCAAAAATTACCATGGCTATCAGAGCTAAAAATACTACAGACGATGAGAAACTGGGTGTTGCCCTTACCGATCTGCAAAAGGTTGATCCTACCATTTCCATTGAGTATTCGAAAGAGCTGAAACAAATCATCATCCGCGGACAGGGGGAGTTGCACCTGAATATTGCCAAATGGCATCTCGAAAACATCGAAAAGATCAACATCGAGTATTATACCCCGAAAATTCCTTACCGCGAAACCATAACCAAAAACGCCAAAGCCATGTACCGCCACAAAAAACAATCGGGTGGTTCAGGACAGTTTGGCGAGGTGCATATGCTCATACAGCCTTATTCCGAAGGAATGACCAACCAGACAGAGTTCCCGATCCGTGGTACCGAAACCCATGACCTGCCCTGGGGAGGAAAACTGGTTTTCAACAACTGTATCGTCGGTGGTTCTATTGATGCCCGTTTCCAGCCAGCCATTCTCAAAGGTATTATGGAGAAGATCGAAGAAGGCCCGCTTACCGGTTCCTATGCACGCGATATCGTTGTAAATATTTACGACGGAAAAATGCACCCGGTTGACTCTAACGAGCTTGCATTTAAACTTGCCGGCCGTCAGGCTTTTAAAGAAGCCTTCAAAAATGCCGGACCGAAAATTCTTGAGCCGATTTATGATGTGGAAGTAATGGTTCCCAGCGATCGCATGGGCGATATCATGACCGACCTTCAGGGCCGCCGTGCCATAATTATGGGAATGGACAGCGAAGGTAATTACCAGATTGTGAAGGCAAAAGTTCCCCTTGCTGAGATGAACCGCTACTCTACCGCCCTTAGTTCAATTACCAGCGGAAGCGGAACCTACTCACTCAAATTTGCCGAATATTCGCAGGTGCCGGGAGATGTGCAGACCGCCCTCCTCAAAGCCTACGAAGAACAGGAAAAAGAAGACGAATAGTAAGTATTTAACAGATAATTTGAAAGGCTGTCCTGTTCACGGGCAGCCTTTTTTTATCCAAATCAGATCTGTCTCATCCTGATATAGGTTTACAGTATAACCGATTAAAATGTAAACCAAAAACAGGAAAAACAACGAAAAGTGTAAACTTTTTTCAGGTCTTTTACCCTCCCCCGCTTCAACTTTGTTTCTTCAGGGCAAGCCTGCTTGACTGCCCGTCTGATTGTGTCATACAGACAGTCACCAAGCAGACAAGCCCAGCCCTCCCTGCGCCTTCGGCTTCGCCTGCCTGAATGCCCGGCAGGCAGGTTCAGGCACCGGGAGGGAGCAAATCATGCTGAAAATCTAAAGCTTAAGAATTTATCCAAATTCTGGCAGAACGTTTCTCCCCCTGTTCGCAGGGGAGGTGAGAGGGGGTAAAATACAATTCTCCTGAATATCAACGTCTTAAAACATTTCAAAATCAGCACGGTTGGCGCATTCTCCCGACGCGTGCCCCCGTTCACACAGTCTGTATTTATATTTTGTCTTTTACCGAAAGTGCATTATACGTTTTGCTAATGCTGTATCATTCCTTCAAAAACGAATAATCAACATAACCTTCCGGTCCACGGGTATAGAAAGTGTCTTCATCAGGCTTGTTCAGCGGGGCACTGACGGCAATCCGTTCAGGCAGGTCGGGATTGGCAATAAACAGGCGGCCAAAGGCAACCAGATCAGCATATCCTTTTTCAAGTACTTCGCATCCGCTCTCCGGAGTATAATTTCCGGCGGTTATCAAGGTTCCTGAATACAGCCTGCGGAAATGCTTTGCCACATTTTTAATCATATGTGGATGATTTTCAAGCGAAAGCATTGGTTCAACAAGATGAATGTATGCAAGGTTGAGCTTTTCAAGTTCAGCAATCAGGTAACCAAACAAACCCACCGGATCTTTATCATCCATGCCATTCTTTATGTTCGAAGGCGACAGCCTGATGCCTGTTCTTGCGCTGCCAATCTCATCACAAATGGCTTTGGTGACTTCCAGTGTCAAACGGCAGCGGTTTTCAATACTCCCACCATAAATATCGGTTCTGACATTTGCCGATGAATGCATAAACTGATCGAGCAGATAGGAATTGGCGGCATGAATTTCGACACCATCAAATCCGGCCATCATGGCATTTGCTGCTGCTTTGCGATAATCGTCAACAATTCCCGGAATTTCACTCAACTCCAGTGCCCTTGGAATTTCCATTGGTTTCTTTCCTTCGGGGGTGGTGATTAAATCTCCGGCCGAAATGGCTGAAGCCGACACCGGAAGTGCATGTCCGGGTTGCAGCAGCGTATGCGAAAGCCTTCCTACATGCCATAACTGAAGAAAAATCAATCCGCCTTTTGCATGCACGGCTTCAGTTACTTTTTTCCATCCTGTAACCTGCTCAGGGCTGTGAATGCCGGGAGTGTTCATATAGCCAACCCCTTGTGGCGAAATCTGGCTGGCTTCGGCAATGATGAGTCCTGCAGAGGACCTTTGAGCATAATACAATGCATTCATCTCAACCGGCACACAACCCTCTCCGGCCCGTCGCCTTGTAAGCGGCGCCATGACCAGTCGGTTTTTCAGGTTTAGATTTCCAAGTTTATATGAGTCAAGAAGAGGGTTCATTTACCAAATTTTATCGTTAATTAATTAATAGAAGAAAATCCTTGAAAATGTTCCTGACAATTAACTGTCAGGGTATAAGGTTTTGATTTTCCTGAGCAACACGTCGGCCAGTTTAAACCCCGATTCATGAGTCCAGCCGGCAATATGGGGAGAAAGAATCACTTTAGTGCTATGAATAAGTCTTTCAAAGGTATCGGGCAATTCGTTACTTTTAAGGTTTTCGAAAGAGAGCTTTTCATACTCAAGCACATCCAGTGCTGCACCTGCAACTCTTTCACTGTCGATGGCATCCATAAGGGCAGCAGTGTCAAGACACTGTCCTCGTGCTGTGTTGATGATATAGATAGGTTTTCTAAACCGGGCCAGGTAATTATGGTCAACAAGATTGCGGGTTTCTTCGGTAAGCGGAACATGCAGGCTAAGGATATCAGATTCAGCAAATACTTCGTCCATTTGCACTTCTTTTACATTGGGCCCGTCGAAACCGGTTTTGTATTTATCGTAGGCAATTACATTGGCGCCAAATCCACTCAGTTTTTCAGCAAACGCGCTTCCCATGTTTCCATATCCGATAATGGCCACGGTTTTCCCGTTGATCTCAGTCCCCCGGTTGCCTTCACGAATCCATAAACCATTGCGCACCTGATGATCAACACGCAGGAGGTGATTCAGCATGGCAAGCAACATTCCCAAAGCGTGTTCACCTAAGGCATCACGATTGCCTTCAGGCGCATTTAGGCAGGTTATCCCTTTTTCAGTGGCATAAGCCTCATCAATATTTTCCATACCTGCTCCTACCCTGCCAATAAATTTCAGCCTGGTTGCACAATCCAACGCTTCCCGGTCAAATTTTATCTTGCTTCGTACTATAACCCCGTCAAAATCCAACAATTTATCAAGAATATGCTGCCGGTCGGCGCCGGTTTCCCAAACACATTCGAAACCTTGTTCTGTCAATGCCTGATCCAGCCAGGGATGAGCAGTATCGATAAATAAAATCCTGCCTTTCATATTCTTTTAAATTGCATTTACAAATATATAATACTCTTTTCAATTTTCAGTATAAATTGCCCGTTTAATATCCCTGAAATCAATAAATTAAACGAATTTTCCTTTTAAATTGCAGGAAAATCGTATTTTTGCGGACTGATAAAAGATAAAATATACTTATATCTGTTTATCAATCAAATATTTACCATCTCGACCGACCGCTCAAGCCCATGTGGAATCTTTTAGTTCGTTTTATTCTTCGCAACCGTCTGGGCAACCTGATTGCAATTGCAGTTTTGACAGCCTTTATGGGCTATAAAGCCCTGGATGTTCATCTATCGTACGAAATGGCTCAAATGTTGCCTGCAAGCGACACCACCAGCCTTGCCTATAAAAAATTTAAAGCAACATTCGGTCAGGATGGGGCTGTGTTATTTATTGGCATCAAAGACGAAAAACTATTCACCCTTGAAGAGTTTAACGACTGGCTGGAGTTGACAGAAAATCTCAAAAAGGTAGATGGAGTGCAGGAAGTCCTCTCTATTGGCAAACTCTACACCCTTGAAAAAAACGATTCCAGCCGGAAGTTTGATTTCAGGCAACTTTTCGTGGATAAACCTCAATCTCAGGAAGAACTTGACAGCATCAGAACCCTGATTTATAATCTGCCTTTTTATGACGGTCTGATCATCAATAAGGAGACCAATGCCACACTGATGATGCTGACACTTGACAGGGCCAGGCTTAACGACAAGAGCAGGTTAAAACTTGTAAGTGATATTGAAGATGTAGTGGCGACATTCAGCAGCAAGCATGACATTAACGTGCACTTTTCAGGTATGCCCTATATCCGCACCAAAACCATGAAAATGGTGCAGAAAGAGCTTTTGTTGTTTATGGTTCTTTCAATGATCATAGCATCTATCGCCCTTTTTATATTCTTCAGATCGTTTAAGGCTGTTTTGTTTCCAATGCTGATTGTCATCATCAGTGTTATCTGGTCGATGGGAACTCTGGGAATTATGGGCTATGAAATTACCATTCTCACAGGGATCATACCACCCTTGCTTATCATTATAGGCGTTGAAAACTGCATTTTTCTGCTCAACAAGTATCACCACGAATACAGGGAACATGGCAATAAGATAAAAGCACTGTCAAGAGTTGTGGTGCGCACCGGAAATGCTACATTCCTCACCAACCTCACAACCGCAACAGGTTTCGCAGCATTTATCATCACGGGTAATAAACTGCTTGTAGAGTTTGGAATTGTTGCTGCCATAAACATTATGGTCGTTTTTGTCCTGTCCATCTTTCTGATTCCTATTCTCTACAGCTATCTGGCCCCTCCCGAGCTCCGGCACATCAAACATCTCGACAATAAATACACCACCGGTATCATCAATAAAGTAGTTTATCTGGTCCAGAATCACCGCAAGGCAATTTATATCACTGCCATTGCCGGCGTTTTACTGGCAGTAATAGGTGTTTCAAAACTTAAAACTACCGGCAATGTGGTCGATGACATTCCGCATAATCACCCTATGTATGTCGATCTTCTTTTTTTCGAAGAGGAATTTAAAGGAATTCTTCCTTTCGAAATTTCGATTGACACCCGAAAACCGAGGGGAGTGATGCAAATGTCCACCATTCAGAAAATCAGTGATCTTCAGGATACGCTGGCCCTTTATCCGGAATTTGCCAAGCCACTCTCGGTTGCCGAACTGGTCAAATTTTCGAAACAGGCTTTTTATAATGGTGATCCTGAGATGTATAGCATTCCTAACAGCCAGGAACGAAACTTTATCATGCAATACATGCCTTCGATGAAGGGTGGCAAAAAAACAATTCTCGATTCATTTGTAGATACATCAATGAGTAAAACCCGCATCAGCGTTCAAATGGCAAACATTGGTACGCGTGATATTCAGCGCATTAAAGATGACTTGAAACCAAAAATTGATTCTATTTTCAGCCCCGGTAAATACGATGTCGAACTTACCGGAACCAGCATCGTTTTTTTGAAAGGCACCGAGTACCTGGTTCGCAACCTGATCACAAGCCTTATTCTTGCCGTCATTGCCATAGGCATTCTGCTGGGTATGCTTTTTACTTCGTTTAAAATGGTAGCCGTATCCATGATTCCCAACCTGCTTCCTCAACTTATGACAGCAGCATTGATGGGTTTTCTGGCCATTTCAATCAAGCCATCAACCATTCTCATATTCAGTATTGCCCTGGGCATCTCTGTTGATAATGCCATACATTTCCTTTCAAGATACAGGCTCGCATTGAAAAACAATAACTGGGACATCAAAGTTTCTGTTTTGTCGGCCCTGCGCGAAACAGGTTTTAGCATGGTTTATTCCTCTATTGTACTTTTCCTTGGATTTTCGATTTTCATCTTATCGACTTTCGGTGGCACTCAATCCATGGGATTTCTTATTTCCTTTACGCTTCTCATTGCCATGTTCTCAAATCTATTGCTGCTCCCATCTCTACTGCTCTCGCTTGACCGCCGCATTACTACACGACACTTTGAGGAACCTTTGATTGTATTGTTCGACGAGGATGAAGAAAGTGATGTAAACGGAGACCCCGAAGAATTGAACAATACTTTTAATAAAGAGACCAATAGACTCTAAACAAAGAAATTATGAAAGGAATTATTCTTGCAGGCGGCTCAGGTACCAGGCTTCATCCTTTAACGCTTGCAGTGAGCAAACAGCTGATGCCTGTTTACGATAAGCCAATGATTTATTATCCTTTATCGGTGCTGCTGATGGCAGGAATCAATGAAGTGCTGATTATTTCTACACCTTACGACCTGCCGAATTTTGAAAAGCTGCTCGGCGATGGAAGCCTGCTTGGATGCAAATTCAGCTACGTAGCCCAGCATGTGCCAAACGGACTGGCTCAGGCCTTTGTTCTGGGCGCTGATTTTATTGGCGATGACGATGCCGCGCTTATTCTTGGCGATAATATTTTCTACAGTTCGGGACTTCAGAACCTGCTCAATGGATGTCAGAAACCTGAAGGCGGCATTGTGTTTGCCTATCATGTATCCGATCCTGAGCGCTACGGAGTTGTTGAATTTGACAACTCCGGCAAAGCCATCTCTATTGAGGAAAAACCAAAACAACCAAAATCAAATTATGCTGTTCCCGGATTGTACTTTTACGACAACAGCGTGGTTGAGGTTGCCCGGAATATTAAGCCCAGTGCACGCGGCGAATACGAAATTACAGATATCAACCGGCATTATCTTGAAAATGGTAATCTTCAGGTAAAGGTAATGAGTAGGGGAACTGCCTGGCTCGATACCGGAACTTTCGGCTCGCTTTTGCAGGCTTCGCAATTTGTTGAGGTTATTGAAACCCGCCAGGGATTGAAGATCGGTTGTATCGAAGAAGTCGCCTTTCGCATGGAGTTTATCAACAGGCTGCAATTGCAGGAACTGGCCAAACCCTTGCTCAAGAGCGGTTATGGTGATTACCTGATGCGTATTTCTGAATACTAATGCTTTCAAAGCAATTATATGCTTACCACCGATCAATTACTCGACAAAATAAGGCAGGCCATAAACCAACTTCCGGTTTACGGTGATCCTGCCGGTCTTTATGAGCCCATTTCATACACCCTCAATCAGGAAGGTAAAAGGCTCAGACCACTGCTGGCGCTGTTGTCGGCTCAAACCTTTGGCGGTAATCCCGATGAGGCTTTACCGGCAGCCATTGCCATTGAAATTTTTCACAATTTCACCCTTCTGCACGATGACATCATCGACGAAGCCCCCCTCAGGCGAGGCCGCGAAACGGTGTATAAAAAGTGGAATATTAACACGGCCATTCTTTCGGGCGATACCATGTTTGCCATTGCTTATGGACAATTATCGGCCAGCAACCCTTCAAAACTGCCTGCCCTGATGAAAATTTTCACCCAAACTGCCATCGAAGTTTGTGAAGGCCAGCAATATGATATTGAATTTGAGACTTCCGGCAATGTCAGCATTGATTCCTATATCAATATGATACGGCTAAAAACTGCTGTACTGCTAGCCGCCAGCCTGAAAATCGGGGCAATTACCGGAAACGCGTCCAAAGAAGATGCCTACAGCATCTATCGTTTCGGCGAAAAACTGGGCATTGCTTTCCAGCTTCAGGATGACCTGCTGGATGCCTTTGGCAATGAAACCCTTTTCGGCAAAAAAACCGGAGGTGATATTCTTACCAACAAAAAGACCTATCTCTACCTGAAAGCCATTGATGTTGCCAGTGCTGCTGACGCTGCCAGCCTTAAAGATCTTTACAGCCGTCGCAACATGAACGATGAGGAAAAAATAAGCCGGGTGCTAAGTATTTTCAGAAATGCAGATATAGAAAAACTGACTGAAAGAATCATCATGGATTATTACAACGAAGCCATTGATGAATTGCAGAAAATAAAGCCTTCCGAAGAGGCCCGGGCAGCTTTGAAAAACATTGCCGAAAGCATGTTGCTGCGAAAAAAATAGAAAATAAGATTGTCTTTCCCCCGGGAATTACTTTTTTCACGTAAGAAAGCTCAGTTTCCCTTCTCTGCCCTTGCCTTAACCTCTTCCATTTCAGAATGGAGCAATTCCCAACGATCCATTTCTTCGGCCAGTTGGAGCTTCAGGTCCTCATAACGCTTATAAAAAGTATCATTGCTCAGGGTATCTCCATGTTCATCGGGTGCCGCAAGTATGTTATTCATCTTTGCAAGCTCCGATTCAATACGGTGGATTTCAGTTTCTGCTTTTTCAATGCGGGAGTTTACCTTCCTGATTTCCTTCTCCGAAAGTTTTCTTTTTTCGTAATTCAGCTTGTTTACCGATGAAACCTCTTCGGTGTTGCCTGCCTGCCGGGCCGCAGCTGCTGCATTCAACTGGTCTAGCGTACTCAATTTTTTCTTTTCCAGAAAATCATAAACATCACCCAGGTGCTGTCGTACTTTTCCACCGCTGAATTCAAAAACTTTTTGTGTCAGCCCCTGAAGGAAATCACGGTCGTGAGAAACGACGATGAGTGTTCCATCAAACATCAGCAAGGCATTTTTCAGGATATCTTTCGACATCATGTCGAGGTGATTGGTTGGCTCATCAAGAATCAGAAGATTAACGGGAGATAACAAGAGTTTTGCAAGGGCCAGCCTCGATTTTTCACCCCCCGATAAAACTTTCACTTTCTTTTCGGTATCCTCCCCTCCAAACAAAAAACTTCCGAGAATGGCCCTCACCTTTGGCCGGATATCTCCGACAGCCACATCGTCGATGGTCTCAAAAACAGTCCGGTCAGGATTCAGTAAATCGGCCTGATTCTGGGCATAATATCCTATCTTCACATTGTGTCCCAACTGGCATTTGCCGGTGTGTTCCAGGCCTTCGGCAATTATTTTTGCCAGTGTGGTTTTTCCTTCTCCGTTTTTTCCGACAAAAGCCACAAAGTCATTCCGCTCAAGGGCGAAATCCACTTCACTAAACACCTTATGTGTTCCGTAATACTTTGCCAGTCCGGCCGCTTCTACTACAATTTTTCCTGAAGCCGGAGCAGGCGGAAACCTGAAGTGTATCGCACTCTTGTCGATATCTTCCACCTCCACCCTGTCGATCTTATCCAGCAGCTTCATTTTAGACTGAACCTGCCTGGCTTTGGTTGCCTTATATCGGAATCGTTCTATAAATTTTTCAATATCGGCCAGTTGCTTTTGCTGATTGTTGAAAGCTGATTGCTGCTGTTCGCGAAGGCTTTCGCGCTTTTCAACATAACCCGAATAGGATGTTTTATAATCATAAATCCTGCCCAAAGTAATGTCAATGGTCCGGTTGGTTACATTATCCAGAAAAGCACGGTCGTGCGATACCACCACCACGGCACCTCTGAAAGTAAGCAGGTACTCTTCAAGCCATTGTATGGATTCAATATCAAGGTGGTTGGTCGGCTCATCAAGCAGGAGCAGTCCGGGTTTTTGAAGCAGGAGTTTGGCAAGTTCTACACGCATGCGCCAGCCACCGCTGAATTCACTGAGTTTTCTGTCAAAATCAGGGGCTGTAAACCCCAGACCAAGCAGAACTTTCTCGGTTTCTCCGCCCATTTCATGGCCACCAAGCAATTCAAACCTGTCGTTGGTTTCGTGCAGCCGCTCAATCAATTTCATATATTCCGGGGAATCATAGTCAACATAACCAGCGATTTCCAAACTCAGCCGTTCGGCTTCAGCTTTTAGTTTGAGCACTTCATCAAAAGCCTTTAACGTCTCTTCAAGTACGGTTCCCTTGCCGGTGGTGACAATTTCCTGCGGTAAATATCCGGTCTTAAGGTCCGATGGCTGAGAAATGCTGCCTTTTTCGGGTTGCTGTTCCCCTGTGATAATTCTGAGCAGGGTGGTTTTGCCTGCCCCGTTTTTACCTACCAGGCCTATCCTGTCTCTCTCTGTTATCAGAAAGGATACCTCATTGAATAAATATTTTCCGGTAAAATAAACCGACAGGTTGTTGACTGAAAGCATAGATGGTAAAACTGGTAAAGATGCCTGCAAAGGTATCACTTTATGCCCAATCATAGCCCCGGCACTATCAGGGTCTGATTCTGCATTTACTATACATTAAAATTCAGCATCCGTCACGCAAGAACCCTGATGCGATAAAAAAGATTCGGTTTTCTACATAAACCCCTTGCGCAGCATGACCGACGACTATCATACTTTATTTATATTTTCCCTTCGTGTAAATCCCAGATCGGAAAACACATTTCATAATCATTCCAGATTATATCTCCGTAATTAATTGAATAATTCTTAAATAATTTCTTGTCAAGAAATTTTCTTGTCATTGGATTTTTTGCATTCGTTAAAAAAAATGAAAAATCAATAATGCGCTCAATACCGTCAGAGAATAAAAATTTTATTTTATATTCTCCCCTGTTTTGTGCATTGCAGCACCCAGTTTAAAGTTTCATATTCATCAAGCGGGTCTGATTGGGCGTTGGACTTAGTAGCTTTGATTTAATGGTTTTGGATTTAGGCAACATAAAGGTTAGCTCTTGC
>JAHYJC010000043.1 GCA_019429275.1 Lentimicrobium sp.
CGAAAGGCTGGCGGCCTTGTTGTTTTATAAGGAGTAATCTTTCAAGGGACGAGGGACGAGGGACGTGGGACGGGGGACGAGGGACGTGGGACGGGGGACGAGGGACGAGGGACGAGCCTTTCACACAGATTTCATGCACTCCATCGCTCAATCATTCCGTTATTCGTAAAATGTATGTGCTGCCTCGCTCCGTCAATCCACTAAAATCCCACCTCAACCTGTCACCCTGAGTCCCGCAACTGCGGGAAAGGGTCAGCCTCAACCTCAACCTGTTACCCTGAGCGCAGCCGAAGGGTCAACCTCAACCTCAACCTGTTACCCTGAGCGCAGCCGAAGGGTTAACCTCAACCTTGCAAAGCTCTCTCTGTCTGGTTATTCTCCTACAAGCCAAAACAATCTTTATTGAGTGACTAAATCAATCACATCAATACACTTATAAAACCGTCGGGTGTAATGATCGGAGCCCAGTTCGCTGATGGTTACTCCGTTAGCCTTGCCTGAAGAGGCGTGTATAAATTTTGATTTCATGCCGTTTGCTTCGCAGATGATGCCAACATGTCCGATTTGGCTACTGTCGCTATTACCATAAAATACCAGAACATCTCCTTCCTTAAATTCTTCGGGTTTCAGCGCTGTTCCCAGAAATTTGTACTCAGCTGAACCACGGGGCAGATTGATGTCGAAATTTTTAAACACAAAATGTACAAATCCGGAGCAATCAAACCCAAGGGCGGGATCAGAACTGGCATACCGGTATGTTGTCCCCAGATATGCTTTTGCAAATTCTATGACCTCTGTTCTGTCAATTGAATCTTTCTTTACCGGCAGTTTTTCCGGTAAAGCTTTATCAGAAGATTGAAAGCAATTGGTAAATAAAACAATAAGGGCAATAATTGAAAGTTTGAAATGCATTTTATGGGTTTAGGTTCCGGAATGTTTTATGATGAAAATCAGGCGCTTTAACAATATTGGTGTAAAGCTTTCATTATCAACACAAAAGTAGTTTATCTGTTTGACATAAACTGTTTATGTGAAACAAATTAAAACTGTTTATCCCTAAACCGGGGATTATTTATAAACCAAAATTGGGTAATTCATATGGAATCCGGTTTTTATTACATTTTCTTAAAAATTTCTTTTGCAGCCTGAATGCTACTTAGACTAAAGCTAAGCACATTCAGCAATACCAGAATTTTAACAAATTGATAAACTTTAACAATTACTATCTGAAAAACAAGTTATCAGGTAACATAGTAAGAACTACTTTAGCCAGATGAAAAAATACTTTTTCTATTTAATTTTCTTCATGATACCTGTTTTAAACAGGGCAGGCTCTGAAATAACATATCAGGTTACTGACTTAAAGAGTGACATTTATTCAGAATTGGATTTGTCAGCGTATGGCTTATCCTATGAAGTATTTGAGCTTGCATTAAATGGCCACAGGAAACTTGAAGTAGCCGGAAAACTTGAGAACCCGGGCGTAATAACCATCGTCGACTTCTCTCAATCCAGTAAAAAAAGGCGGATGTATGTTATTGACTTACTGGAATGTAAATTACTCTTCAACACGCTGGTGGCCCATGGCAGAAACACCGGGGAAGAGTATGCAAAATCATTCTCCAACGAATTGGGCACCCTGAAAAGCAGCCTTGGCTTCTATGTAACTAAAAATCACATAATGGGGTCAACAGTCGGCCTATCGCTTGTTATTCAGGGTGTTGAAAAAGGTTTTAACGACAATGCCATCAACCGCCAGATCATCATGCACGGCGCCGAGTATGCAACTGAAGATTTTATCAAAAGAACCGGCAGACTCGGCAGAAGCTACGGATGTCCATCACTTCCACCGGATTTGATACAACCGGTTATTGAAACCATCGAAAATGGATCCTGCCTGTTTATTTATTATCCTGATCCGAATTACCTGCGTAAATCTGCTTTGCTCAGCTAGTGAAATACAGAAAATATAAATTCTATCGCAGGTTCGTTTAATTGATCCGATATCCTCATTTTCTATCAGGTTATTTCAGTAACAAACTCCTTCTACGGAATTTTACCCTTCTTCAATTTCCGAACCATTGTTGTCCGGTAAAAATGAGAATGTTCTTTCCATAAGGCACTAATACCCAGGCCAGCCTGCCGGCTGTCAGCCTCCACAAAAACAATATATTAAGTCGGCGAATTTAGGTGCTCCCGCCTGCCGGCGGGCAGGTTGGTGTTTTGGTAGCATCTGTTACAATGCTAAAAATGTATGAATTATGAAATAATTTTTAAAGATTATGTAATGTACATCCTGATACTGAATCATAACTTAGCACTCTGAATTGTACCAACATCAATTAAGGAAAAAAATAAATGACCATCAAGGAAGATCATAAAATTGGACAGGCACAGCGTCTGATTCTGACGCTGTGCCTGTCCAATTTCAAACAGAAGGCCAGCCTGATTTTCAGGAATAAAGCCAGAAAAAGGTTGTCGATTACGAAGCAGCAATGAAGGACTTGAATTCAAAGATTATGGGCATTACATTGACCATAAGTGATCAATATCCTGAGTTATCTGAATTTCTGGAAGAAATGCCGGCCACCATTCCGAACGAAAACAATCCGGAGATGTCCCTGAGCCATTTACTGGCCTATTATGAATAGCTGAATTCAATTCTGAATAACTACAAACTGGAACACCCTTCAACAGAATCATTCCGGGACACTGTTTCTGAATAAAAACGGAAAGACGGGAAAGTCCTTGCATGTTTTAAATTTCAATTCAACTAACAGCAACTCAAATGAACAATTTATTCAGAGGATTAATATCAGGCTACGGGGCCTATAAATTGGGCGGTGGTTGCCTGGGCACCATTGTGGTTTTTATCATTATATGGCTGATACTCGGGCAGTGCAGCTAGCACCGGAACTTAAACGTATCTAGCAGTTAGTAAGGCGAAAAGTAAAAAGCCTGTAGTATGGAAATGTGGGAATTATGATAATTCTACCAATAGTTATGTAATACTTGGCCGGATAGAAGCCCTTAACTTTGGTTATGATAATATCATAAGCAATGAGCACCAAGGCAGATTTGAAACATGAAAAGGATTTTCCCATTGTATGTGTGGGCGGATCGGCCGGAGGCCTTGATGCCTACACCCGTTTGCTGAAGAATCTGCCTCCCGATATGGGCGTTGCAATCGTAATTGTGAATCACTTGCGTGAAGTGGCCACATTGCTGCATGAAATTCTTCCCCAACACACCCTTATGCCTGTCACATTGATTACTGAAAAGTTGGATATCAGGCCCAATGAGGTTTTTATAATTCCCGAAAAACGGGATTTACATATACTCAATGAGGAGTTCCGCCTGAAGCCGATCTCAAAACCCTGGGGTTGGCCCGACGTGATCACTGTTTTTATGCGTTCTCTTACAAGAAACTGGGATGGCAAACTCATTGCAGTTATTGTTTCAGGATACGATGGTGATGGCGCAGACGCACTCAAGGGTATTAAAAAAGCCGGGGGCATCACTATTGCCCAGAAACCCGAAACAGCCAACCATCCCGATATGCCCGAAACTGCAATAGCAAGCGGTTATGTTGATTTTATCCTTTCGCCGGAGGAAATTGCTGTAGAAATTGTGCGCATTGCCGCCCATGTTAATGCCGGACATTAGCCAAAATCCACCCAATTATTGTGGGAAATGTATAATTCTTTTTAAAAGTTCTGTAATACCTGTCCGGTTGAAAGCACCGAACTTGGTGCAGTATTTTAAATGAAATTAAACCATGGCATGAACCCAGGAATAGTAATTAAAAAATCACTGAAACTCATCACGCATAATGTACTTCAGATAGTTGCTGAAAAGCCGGCGGATTACACCAGGAAATTTATTGCTTCAGTAAAAAAATCTTAAAGCAAAAAAGAAAGAAAAACCATGAATACACTAACCAAAGAATTGATCCGTGAATTACAGTCTGAACAACACAAGGTTTGTCTTTCGCTGTATATGCCCACCCACAGAAGCCATCCTGAAAATCTGCAGGATCCCGTCAGGTATAAAAACCTGCTGAAGCAATTGGAAGAATCTTTATTGCAAAAACACACCCCGGCGGAAGCAAAGGCGTTTCTGGAGCCTTTCGAAGCGTTTGGCAACAATACTGAATTCTGGAATCATACAGCTGAAGGACTCGCCATTCTTAGTGCTGAAGGGGTCTTCGAAACGATAAAATTGCATGGGCCCGTTGAGGAATTGGCTATGGTAGCCGATAGTTTTCATACAAAACCGCTTCGGTTGTATCTGCAATCGGTTGGACACTATCATGTACTGGGCTTAAGCCTGCATGATATCAGGCTTTTTGAAGGCAATTGTCACTCGCTGGTTGAGATTGAACCGGTCAGAAAATCCAAAAAAAACAATGAAGAATCAACTGATGATGAAACAACTGAAAAGCAAACAACAGCCTCATCATACAGCGCTTCCGGAGGCAAAAGCGAGGATGCTCAATTTGGCCACCGTGGGCAAAACGATGAAACAGACATGAACACTGAGCGGTTTTTTCGTGACATAGCAAACGCGGTTTACGAGAACTATTCCAGGCCGACAGGCTGGCCACTTGTGCTCGCTGCTTTGCCAGAACACTACAGTCTTTTTCAAAAGGTTAGTAAAAACCCAATGTTATTGTCGGTGGGCATTGGTATAAACCCTGCCGTTGTTTCTATTGACAAGCTGAAGGACCTGGCCTGGGAAATCATGGAACCGGAATATCTTTTACAGCTTGACAGTTTGGTTAACAGGTTTGAACAGGCAAAGGCAAATGGCAAAGGCAGTGACGACATGAAGGAAGTTGCGATAGCGGCAACTGAAGGCAGGGTTGATACCCTGATCATAGAGGCAGACCGGATGATTGGAGTCAGAATAACGAACCTCGTGACAGGCAATACGCAAAAGAAAGACTTACTGAATCCGAGAGTAGATGACCTGCTTGACGATATGGGAGAATTGGTAACAAAGATGGGTGGCCAGGTTATGGTTTTTCCAACCGATAAAATGCCCGGCGAGACAGGACTTGCCGCAATATTTCGCTATTAATTAAAACCCTGAATCGTTCTGATTTTTGTTTACAAATTGTGTGAACCTGGTTCAGGACAAGACAAGGTTAAAAATAGGACGAAGGACGATTGGGACGAGGGACGAAATCCCCTTGTCCCCATTTCCCCACTTCTACTTGTCTCCTTCACCGCGGATGGGATGAGGGGCGATGAGACAGGGATCTAATTGGTTTTTTCATAATTATTGATTGCTCTTTGGATATTATTCATCACATACCTGTTTTTTTCAAACAGCGCTGCATTTTTCAAAGTTTTCAATGCCTTTTTGCTTTTTTGATGACCCAGCGCCCATGCTGCAAGAAAACGGATTTTCATGTGTTTGTCATTTAATTCACCAATCAACGGAGAAAGAAACGCTTTACCACCGATAAGGTGAAATGATCGGATGATCTGTGCTTTAAGTTCCAGCCATGCTGAAGGGAAGACATTAACCAATACCGAAACCGAACTTTGATCTCCGATATGACCAAGAGCCCAGACAATTTCCAGCCGGTGAAAAGCGTTTCTGTCCGGTAATAATGAATTCAAAGCAATGGCAGCCTCCCCGGAACCGCTTTTCCGTAAATTCCTTATCGCTTCAAGTTGCACTTCAGGGTGAGGAGATCTGAGTTGTTCAATCAGTTCAGTAATATTTCCTGCGAATGATCCTTGGCCAGGAGGATCATTAATGGTTGTTATTTCCCCGAAAGTTTGATTATCTATGCTATTTGCATTTTCAATAAAAACACTTGCATTTTGTTTGGCTATAATTGCAAGTGCTTTTTCAGCGGCTGCCCTATTCAATGGGTCATTATCTGTGAGATAGCCAGAAATTGCAGCAAATGCGATTTCCTCGCTATGATAGAAAACTGACCATGAATTCAGTGCACTGCATACCTGGGAAAAGACATTTACATCTTTGTCTTTCAATGCTTTTTCCAGCTCCTGAAAAACATTTTCATCGAAATAATCTGCCAATATTATCGCAATATTTGCCCTAATGACAGGACTGCCAGAATGTAGCGTCTTGTATATCAGATCCATTCTCTCCCAGTAACAGAACTGGCCAATGGTTTCCCGTAGGTTCCAGAATAAATGGATGTTTTCCGGGAGATCAAACATGCTTATCAAAGGTTTTACCGCCCTTATGTCTCCCATCTTTTCCAGACAGTCAATACATTGCAATCGCATTTCAACTGCAGGTGCATTTAATCCTTTGATGAGCGGATTTAAAGCTTTTGCCCCATATTGAAGGATCAGGTAAGGAACAACTTCAGGATCGCCGTTCCCCGATTCCAAATCCCGGATTAATGACCGAAACGGCGCTTTACGGTTTTTCGGATAATTCAGCATTGCTTCAGGATTCTCCTTCCTTTTTTATCGGGAATCTCGATTTAAAGTCCTTTAGCTTGTTATCTTGACGATAGTACTCACCACTGGATTTCATCTCCTCAATAATCGATTCGATGACTGATCCCGGGAGTCCGTCATAAACCCGGTAATTGGTATCTGCAAGTTCTGTCATGGCAATCGACAGCAGTTTTTTATGTCATCGAGGCTAAAATGCCGCAAAGGTGGTTCGTTTTCAGCCATACCAATAATTTTTCTGTTTTTCAATACTCATCTTCCACAGGATTTAAACTTGAAATATCAACTATAATACGGAATAACGGAAATAAAAAATTGATAATTCCAGATAGTACCCAATACCCCTACCGGGAAATAAAAATGGGAAAAGCAGTAGTAGATTTTTTGGTTTTGGGTCCTGTCAAAATTAAAGCATCCTAATAAGTTTCCACGGACAGTAATGATTCCGAAAAGGAAAACTGCATTTCTCCTATTTAACAATTGCATTTATACTTTATTTTTTGAAAAAACATTTCGTGACAAATAATATTCTTCTGTACCTGAAAATAAATTAAATATTAAAGTATTTTCGAGTGCGGAAGAAAATATCATTATATTTGTAAAAAAATCGAACATGGAAGAAAATTTCAAGGCGCTTGTAAAGTATAATTTCTGGAATGCAAATGTGCCTCAATTGGGATTTTTGCGCAGCAGTTATCTTGACAGGATTCTGAACTATTGCAACAACAAACTGATAAAAGTTCTCATTGGACAAAGGCGTACAGGCAAAAGTTATATCCTGCGCCAGATTGCACAAAATCTTATCAGCAAGGGCACACATCCGCACAATATTTTTTATCTGAACAAGGAGTTTACGGCATTTGACTTTGTTCATAATTATGTTGAGCTTGAGAATCTGGTTAAATACTACAGAACAATTCTGAAACCGGAGGGAAAGATTTACTTATTCATTGATGAAATTCAAAATATAGCCGAATGGGAGCGTTTTGTTAATTCTTACTCCCAGGATTTTACTCAGGATTATGAAATATTTATCAGTTGCTCAAATTCAAAAATGCTTTCAGGCGAACTGGCTACAATGCTTTCAGGGCGATATATTAGTTTCGAAATTTTTCCCTTCAGTTTCCTTGAATATGTGAGTTTTACCAATCAACAGACAAACAGGGAAAGCTATATCCGCTATATGGAAAGTGGAGGGTTGCCCGAACTGTTTGCGCTGCCTGACAACGAAACAAAGCGGCATTATACATCATCAGTAAAAGATACCGTTCTGCTGCGCGATATCATTCAGCGTAATGCAATTAAAGATCCTAAATTACTTGAAGATTTGTTCATGTATCTGGTAAACAATGCTTCAAATCTAATGTCGGTCAATAATATAGTCAATTACATGAAAAGCTCCGGACGAAAAACCACTTATGATACAGTTGCTAATTATATCGGCTATATTGAAGATACTTTTTTGATTCATAAAGCAGAACGCTTTGATATTCGGGGAAAAGATACGCTATCAGGTAATGGTAAGTTTTATTGCAATGATCTGGCATACAAAAATTATCTTTTCAGTGGTTTTGGTTATGGCATTGGCCACAAACTTGAGAATTTAATCTATCTGGAATTCAGGCGTTTGGGATATGATGTTTATGTTGGAGCCTTACCTGACAAGGAAATTGATTTTGTGGTAAAAAGAGCTGACAACCTGATCTATGTGCAAAGTACATATTTACTGCTCGATGAAGCTACAATAAACAGGGAGTATGATGCCTTAAAAGCAATACGCGATAATTACGAAAAAATTGTAGTATCACTTGACGACAGTGCCTTGCCTCAGAAAGATGGCATTAAACACATACTGGCCTGGCAGTTGCATACTATTGTATCGTCCTGAAATTTATTTACAAATTGTGTAAACCTGGTTCAGGACAAAACAAGGTTAAAGATGGGACGATTGGGACGAGGAACGATACTCCCCTTGTCTCCATTTCCCCTTGTCCCCATTAAATGGGATGTGTGAATAATGCAAATATTCACGACAATTGTGTAATGCATTTTATGGCTGATTGATTCATCTTTACAGCCTTAAATATTTTGTCCGGGGTTCGAACAACCTGCCTTTTTAAATGCTCTGAAATTTGAATGCCACGGTTGAGGATAGTTTTGCTATCTGAAACACTTCTGACAGGTCGTAAAAGATAAGGAACCCGCGAGAAAAAAGTAGTTGAGCATGATAATTGCTTCACCAGTATCCTGTTTTTGAAGATGAATAAATCTGGTGCTATATTTAAAAAAATATTGAAGGTGATCTTATGGGTGGCCTTCAGCTTTGTGGTGCTGTTTATTCTCATCGCCTTGCTGATTCAACTTCCGGTCATTCAAAATAAAATTACCGGTTTTGCCATTGATTTTGTCAGCAGCAGAACCCTCACTAAAATAGAACTGGATAAGATCAGCATTTCCTTTCCCAAAAAGGTGGTCATCAATGGACTGTATCTTGAAGATCTGAATAAAGATACCCTGCTGTATGCGGGTGAGGTAAAAATCAACATCAGGCTGTTTGCGCTTATAAAAAACAAGGTAGACATCAGCTCTTTCGCGCTCGACGATGCAGTGCTCAACCTAAGCCGAGCCGAAGCCGATTCCCTGTTTAACTTTAATTTCCTGCTCACTGCATTCAGCGATACGTCAGCTAAGAAAACCGTGGAGCCTGAAAAAACCAGCAAATGGATCATTACCATAGATAAAGTCGGTTTAAAAAATAACCGGTTTCTTTTTGATGACCTGTATGGCGGAACCTATGCAGCATTAAATGTGAAACAATTAAAGCTGACCATGGACAGGATCGACCTGGCAAACTTAATTTTTAAGATCGATGAAGTGTCGGTTGATAAAATGACTGCCGGTGTGCTGATCAGTAAGGCTTCAACTTCATCGGATGAATCATCATCAGGTAAATTGCCTGAAATTTCAGCCAATAAAATCCATATCAGCAACAGCTATGTCACTTACGGAGATTCGGTTGTCAGTCGGTCTGCAGTGGCAGATGTTGACCGCCTTGCTCTGAAGAATTCAGCCATCGATCTGAACCGGCAAACGGAGTCATCGGAAAAAATTTCACTGTCAAAGAGCAATGTCCGTTACAAATCGGTCGAAACCGCACCCTCAAATGAAAACGGGCAGTTGTTAACTAATACCCCGGAAGGAAACAACGACTGGAAGGTTTCTGCCGGAATCATTGAACTGGAAGACAATACCCTGGCGTACCATGTGGTAAATATGCCGGTGTTGAAAAATACTTTTGATGCAAATCACATGACCTACCGGGATTTGTCGCTGAAAGCCACCGGCTTCTATTGGTCACTGGCGAAATCTGAAGTTTCTGTCAAAGAATTCTCGACGGTGGATCAGCACAATTTTTTAATCAGTCAGTTTGAGGCCGACCTCAGCATGGACCTGCATTCCATAACTGCGAAAAATGCGAAATTGAAAACTGCCCACTCAACCGCTGATGCTGACCTAAACATCCGGTTTTCCTCACTTGGGGAATTGGTTGACTCACTTCCGTCTATGATTTTGAATCTGGACATAAGAAATGTTCAGGTTAGAAATTCAGAGATTGTTTATTTCAGTCCGGAGCTTCACAGGCAGCCGTTCTTCAAAAATGCGACGAACATAACTACCGTTTCAGGTAAGGTGAACGGACCGATCAACAACCTGAGCGGTAAAAACCTGACCATCAAAACAGGAAGCAACACCAGCCTAACAACCGATTTCACCATCAGGGGCCTGCCCGACGCAGAAACAGCCTGGTTTAATTTTCCAAATCTTATCATCAATTCAGGCAGAGATGATATCAAAATGCTGGCTGGCACTGCCATCCCTGATAGCATATCGTTACCGGAAACCATTGGATTGCGGGTGAATTTCAAAGGTGAGATGAAGTCGTTTGTCACAAACCTGGCCATGAACAGCAGTTATGGGTCGGCAGATGTTTCGGCATCGGTGGACAAGAGCGAAAATTTCAAAAGCAATATCAGCCTTGTCAATTTTGATGTTGGGCGGCTGATGATGGACACTGCGATGTTTGGCCGTGTGTCGCTCAAGGCAGAAACCAATGGGCAAGGCCTTGATAAAAATACAATCAGGGCAGAAATCAAGGCGGATGTTTCTCAAATCTGGTTGAACAGTTACGACTACCACAACCTGATTATAGATGGTGATATCACAGGCCAGAAGTTTGAAGGAAAAGTAAACCTGGATGATGAATATGCAGCCTTCGACTTTGACGGATTGGTCAACCTGAACCCAAAAGAGGAACAGTATAAGTTCAAGCTGAATGTGAAAGGAGCCAACCTTCAGAAATTAAAAATTACCGATAAAGACATCAGAATAAGCATGAGGGCTGAATCGGACCTGAAGGGGAAAACGGCTGATGAAATCAACGGAACAGCCGGAATCACAAAAATTTACATTGCTCATGAAGACAAAGAATACCTGCTCGAATCATTTATGCTGGCATCCATCAACGAATCGAAAAAGAGTGAATTGACTGTTGACAATGCGCTGGTAGGCATAAAATATAAGGGGACCTTCTCGCCTGCTTTCCTGGTCAGCGAGATCAGAAAATTCATAAATAATTATTTCCCGTTTTCAGAGTCCGATCCTCTCGCCACTGAACATGAACCCCAGAATTTTGAATTTGAAGTACAATTGCACAATCACCCCATTCTGGCTGATTTATTCGTGCCTGAGTTGAAGGAATTCGAGCCGGGTCTGATCAAAGGGAGCTTTGACAGTGAGAAAGGTGACCTGAAACTGAATGCAGAAATAAAAAAAATAGTTTACGGCAACACCGAAGTCAGAAACCTGTTACTTGACGTGGGTTCTGATTTGAATGCCATTACCTATAAAATTACCAGCACAAGAATATCAGGTCCGCAATTCAACCTCGACAACTTTCTGGTTTCGGGGCAAATGGCCGATTCGACCCTTGTTGCCACAATGTCATCCATTGACGACAAGCAAAACAAAAAACTGCTGATCAATGCACAGATTATTAAGGAAAACGCCAACTACAAACTCACACTCGATCCCGAAGATTTCTACCTGATGAACGAACGCTGGGGCATAGCTGCAGATAATTATGTTGCATTCGGCGAAACGGGATTTTTAATCCACAATCTTTTCCTTGATAAAGCGGGCAGTGAGGTCAGGGTTTATTCAGTCAACGACAAGTTTAATGATGACCTCAGTATTGTTATCAATAATTTCGACCTCAACGACCTCTCAGGAGTTGTATCAAAGGATACCAGCCTGATAAAGGGCACGGTTGACGGGAAAGCAATGCTGATCAAGGTTAAGGATGCTTATGGTCTGGTTGCTGATTTACAGATTTCTGATCTGGTTGTGCGTGAAATACCCGTTGGAAACTTTACCATGAATGCAGATAATCCCACCTCGCAAAAATTTGATATTGAGATGAAATTATCGGGCCACGGAAATGATGTAACGGCTTCAGGGTATTTTATCCCGAAAGGAGGTGAAAATTCGGTCAGTATAAAAGCCGGCATTACCTCGCTGTCGCTGAAAAATTTTGAAGCCTTTTCGATGGGAACCATCACAGAAGCTTCAGGAAATCTTTCAGGGAATGTTTTTGTGGAAGGTAACACCGGTTCGCCCGAAATTACCGGCCAGCTTACCTTTAACGATGCTTTTATCAAACCCTCGGCATTAAACAATATGCTGCAATTGAAGAATGAAACCGTTGAGTTGAAAAGTGACGGGGTTTATTTCAATTCGTTCACCCTCCTCGATCCCGGCGAACATAAGGCAACCATTGATGGAACAGTGAAAATGAAAAATTTTCAGGATTTCATTTTTGCTCTGGATGTTAAAACCGAGGATTTCCTGTTATTCAATACAACTTCAAAGGATAACGAGGTATTTTATGGCCGCATGATCATCGACAGCCGCATCAGTGTAAAGGGGCCAATGTCACTTCCGGTGATAAACGCAAGAGTCAAAATGAAAGATGGCTCAAACTTCACTTTTGCCGTTCCCGAAGATAAGCTGACTACATACAAAGGTGAGGATGTTGTAGTGATAGACAACAAGCACAAAATCAATCCGATCCTTTACAGAGAAGAAAAACCGGAAGTCCAGAAGTCCAGTTTCACCGGATTTGATCTTTCCTCAATTATTGAAGTGGATAAAGAAGCAACACTCAGGTTAATGATGGATCCGAGTTCTTCTGACTCATTGGTGGTAAGAGGTGAAGCTGCCCTGAATCTTACCATCGACCGCAGCGGCAAAATGAGCCTCACAGGCGCCTACAACCTGAACGATGGCAGCTACATTGTCACTCTTGAGTCTGTTGTTAAAAGAAGGTTTGATATCGATCCGGGTAGCACCCTCATCTGGAATGGAGATCCTTTGGATGCTGACATTTCCATCAATGCAATTTATACGGTAAGGGCTTCTCCCATTGATCTGGTGAGTGATCAGATAGCCGGACTGAGCGAAGCCGATCAGAACACCTACAAGCAACGCTACCCCTTTCTGGTTTATCTGAAGCTCCGTGGAGCAATTATGAAGCCCGAAATCAGTTTCGATATTCAGCTCCGGCCCGAGGACAAAGGGATATTTGGCGGAGCGGTGAATGCCAGGCTTACCATGCTGAATGAAGACCCTTCGGCCCTGAACAAACAGGTTTTTGCTTTATTGGTGCTGGGCAGGTTTATTCAGGAAAATCCATTGCAATCTGAAGCCAACCTTGGGGCATCAACTGTTGTGCGCTCTACGGTGGGAAAGTTTCTGTCGGCCGAATTAAACAAACTCAGCGCAAAGGCAGTACCAGGGGTTGAGTTGAATTTTGATATTCAATCTTACGATGATTATGAAACCGGGCAGGCCGAAGGACGCACACAGGTTGACATTGGTGCGAAGAAACAACTCTTTAACGAACGCCTGTCAGTACAGGTTGGCGGTGTGGTGGATGTTGAAGGCGAAAGGGCAAGGCAAAATTCAGCAAGCAATATTGGCACCGATGTAACCATTGAATACAAGCTGACCAAAGATGGCCGTTACCGGCTGAAAGGGTTTAGCCATAACCAGTACGAAGGTGCCATTGAGGGACAACTGGTTGAAACCGGAGTCGGCGTAATGTATGTCCGCAATTTCAACAGATGGAAACAATTCTTCAGGGTGCCTGGCAAAAGAAGAGATTCAACAATAACAAAAACGCCATGAAACGCTCAGTTTACACGAAATATATTCTGTTCGTTTTTTGCCTGCTTGCAGCAGCGTGCAGCGGAACCAGGCATCTGCCCTCCGGCGAAAAACTATATACTGGCGCAAAAGTTAATCTGGAGTCAGCAGATAAACTCAGCTTCCGAAAGAATCAATCTGTAAAAAAGACTGCCAAAGAAGCTTTCTATCCCGAAGCCAATAGCAGTTTTCTTGGTATGCGCTTCAAATTGTGGAGATATATGGCAGCCGGAGATACGGCTGAAAGTAAATTTAAAAAGTGGATGAAAAGAACCGGGGAGGCTCCCGTGCTCATTAATAATGTGAAGCCCATGGTTACCGCTTCGGTAATCGATGCCAGACTTTATAATACCGGCATCTTCAAAAGTTACACGGAATATAATATAATTGAAAAAAAACGTACGGCGAAAGTGCTGTACACCAGCCATATTCATCAACCTTATAAGGTAAAGGAATTAAATTATGCGGTTCGCGACAGCAGTTTAACGCACATTATCCTTTTAGAAAAAGAGAAATCACTGATAAAACCCGGAGAAGATTATAGCCTTGAAAAACTGAAAAGCGAAAGAAACCGTATAGATGCTTTGCTTAAAAACAACGGTTATTTTTACTTCGATCCCGACTTCCTGCTGTTCAAAGCTGATACCACGGAAACAGACAAGAGCATAGGTTTCCGGCTGACCTTAAAAGACAGTGTACCTCAAAAAGCATTAACTGCTTACCGCATCAACAATGTTTACATTGATCAGGCTTATTCGCTGAATGAAAGAGCTTTAGCAAGGGTTAAGGATACCCTGCCATTTGGCAATTATCTGTTTTTGGGCAAAGAAAGAAGCGCTTCAATAAAGCCTTCAGTAATTACCCGGTCGGTTTTTTTACGAAAAAATGAATTATATGCACGTAAAAATCATACCACTACGCTTAACCGACTGATGTCGATGGGTAATTTTAAATTTGTCAGTATTAAATTTACCGACAGCGATACAGTTGCTCCCGGATTTCTGGATGTAACCATACTGATGACTCCTATCCCCAAATATGCTTTCAAGGCAGAACTGGATGTTGTTTCAAAATCAAATAACTATTCGGGCCCGCGAATGAATTTTAGCCTTACCGACAGAAATGCCTTTAAAGGTGCAGAATTTCTGAATTTCAGTGTTGCCGGTTCCTGGGAAACGCAATTGAGCGGTAAGGACAAAAACCTGCAGTCTTACTCTCTGAACCCTAAGATTGAAATAACTATCCCCAGGTTTGTTGTTCCTTTTAATATTAAGCAAACAAGCAGCATTTACCTGCCAAAAACAAGGTTTTCACTATCTTATGACTATCTGAAACGAGGCAACTTTTTCGATATGCGCTCATTGCAGTTTATTTATGGGTTCCGATGGAAAGAAGATATCAGGAAAGAACACGAACTAAACCCGGTAAATATCAGCTTTACTGCTGTTGGCAACAAATCTGATGCCTTTCTCGAGTTGCTTGAATCCAATCCCTTCCTTAAAAAGAGTTATGAAGATCAGTTTATTGCAGGGGCAAGCTATTCGTTCACATACAATGAACAGGTTCTTACCGGGAAGACCATTCAAACCTATTTTCAGCTCACCACCGAAGTTGCAGGAAATGCCTTCTCATTGGCAAACATCATTGCCGGCAAAAAGATTAATGCAGAAAACCCTTCTTTCATTGCCGGATATTCCTATTCGCAGTTCGCAAGAATAAGCTTAGATGGCCGTGCATATTACAATTTCCCGAACAAAGAAAAATTTGCAGTCAGAGCTTACGCCGGTCTGGCTAAGCCTTTCGGTAACTCTGAAGTCTTACCTTATATAAAGCAGTTTTTCAGTGGCGGCCCCAACAGCATCCGCGCTTTCAGCATCCACACTTTGGGACCAGGCACCTATAACCAAAGCAACGATAGTATCGGATTTTTGCGACTGGGTGGCGATTTAAAACTTGAACTCAATGCCGAGTATCGTTTTAACATTTTTCGTTTCCTGAAAGGAGCCGTTTTTGCTGATGCCGGAAACGTATGGTTGCTTAAATCAAATCCTTCCACCATGGGAAGCCCCTTCTCCTTATCCTCTTTCGCCAGCGAGATGGCTGTCGGCGCCGGCTTTGGATTGCGGATTGATGTTTCATTCTTCCTGTTGAGGTTCGACCTGGCCATGCCTTTGCGAAAACCGTGGCTGGAAGAAAATAACCGCTGGGTAATGGATAAAATCAATTTTGCAAGCCCCTCCTGGAGAAGCGACAACCTGATATTAAATGTGGCGATAGGGTATCCGTTTTAGGAATTTCCAATCTGCCAGCCGGCAGGCTGGTTTCCAATTTCCAACCCTGACTGCCGTCTGGCGGGCTGCCCGCGCTACGCTCATCATTCCATTATACCATTTTGTCATCCTGAGTCGAAGGGCCATCATTCCCTCGTCATCTCATACTTTGACGAGGCAGACAAATTGGCTCATTTTTAAATTAGCTCATTATCCCATTACATTGCTCACAACAAGACCCCTGCTCAATTCCCCTGTCAAACAAATAGAATCCATCGCTTCGTTCACCAGGTTCAAACATTACATCATTCTTATATATCATCAATCCATCAACCTTCCTACTATGAAAATCAATACACAAATGTGTGAATGATACAATTCATTTCTTATATTGTGTAATGGTTCCCCTGGCAATAGATCGGACCTTTGCATTGCAAATTAATGCCGAACTTAAAACAAAGTACAATGAAAAAGATGCAATTAATTCAAAATAAAGGTTTGATGAGGAATGTTACCAGGATGTTTTTCCTGATGACTGTCGGCCTGTCAGTTCTACTGGTTTCCGCATGCAATAAAGACGATGAAAACACAAAAGAGAAAGCACATCTGTCGGTAAGAATGACTGATGCTCCTGCAAATTATGATGCCGTTTTGATTGATCTGCAAGCTGTTGAAGTAACCGGCAACAATGGTGGCCTGATTATCCTTAACACAAATGCCGGAATCTACAACCTGCTCAATTTTTCAAATGGTTTGGATACGCTCATTGCAACAGGATATCTGGATGCAGGTACGATTTCTCAAATCAGATTGATTCTTGGGCCCGATAACTCGGTTATTGTAGATAATGTCGCCTACCCGCTCAGCACGCCCAGCGCCCAGCAATCGGGATTAAAACTTCAGGTACATCAAACATTCGAACCAGGGGTGGCATATATGCTACTGCTTGACTTCGACGCAAATCAATCTGTTATTTTAACGGGTAACGGCAAATATCAGTTAAAACCTGTAATCAGGGTGATTGATGCTGCCTTAAGCGGATCTATAAAAGGACACATTTCACCATCGGGTATTATGTCAATGATAACAGCTACTTCAGGTGGAATTTCCTATTCATCTGCAAGTAATGCAACTGGTCAGTTTCTTCTGCCAGGGCTCCCGGCCGGCATATATGATGTTATCATTAATCCTGAAATCCCTTATACACAGGTCACAATAACAAATGTGGCTGTTGTAACAGGTGTTTCAACAGATTTAGGTTTAATCGTGATTTAACCTCTGATTGTATAAGATTTAAGGGGCTGTCAGCAAAGACAGCCTCTTTTGTTTTTGTAATTCTACCGCTTTGCAGCTATGAACTTTATAAACTTTCTATAGAATTGTATAACAGTAAAAAGTCGGTATGAAAGTACTTTTGACCTGTGAAAACTATTTCACTTTAAAAACAATTATTATGAACTCCACAGAACTAAAAGGAAACTGGAATGAGCAAAAGGGTAAACTCAAACAAAAATTTGCAGCCCTTACCGATAATGACCTGATGTTTACTGAAGGTAAGAAAGAGGAGATGTTTGGCAGACTCCAGATTAAACTTGGTAAATCGAAAGAAGAGTTGCACAAAATAATTTCTGACTTATAATTGCCTGCCATTTATGGAACAGAGTTACCGCGTGGTGTTATAAATCACTGACCGATAACTTCTTAACAAATTAAATTTATTCAAAAAACACAAACATGAAAAATAAATTTTTTACACTGATTGTTGCAACTTCGCTTGTAGCCGGAACAATTTTCACAGGGTGTCAGTCATCTATAAGTAAGGAAGAAGCTGCCCAGACCAAAGTAGATGAAGCAGAGCAGGCGCTGATTGAAGCACAGGAAAAAGCAGACATAGAAGCCTCAAAAGTAGCCAGTGCAGATGAATGGCTCGCATTTAAAACTGAAACTGAAGTAAAGATCAGTGAATATGAAATCCGTATTAAAGCCCTGAAAGATCAAATGAAAAAGTCGGGCAAAACTTTTGATGATCTTTACAAACAACGGATAGAACAGCTTGAACAGAAGATTGCAGACCTGAATACCAGATTAAAGGATTATGAGAAAAATCAATCCAGCTGGGAATCATTTAAACGTGAATTCAACCATGATATGGACGAATTGGGTGAAGCCTTTAAAAACCTGACAGTTGACAACAAAAACTAAATCAGACACTCTTTCATATCAAGTGAATTCAATAATACTGAATGACCTGGAAAAACATCCTGAATCGGATAACTCAAAATTGTCCGGTTATGAAAGGATGTTTTACTTCATGTTTATGAAAGACTTTTGTCAAAAATTATTAATAAAAAAAAGGCTAATGGAACTGCATATGCATAAAAAAAATCTGGAAGATTTTAAGCGCCGGATAAGAGAAAAATATCCAGAATTAACAGATGCAGACCTTACGCATCAGGATGGCATGAAAGAAAAAATGCTTCGAATGATCGCTTATAAGTTAAAAAAAATAAAACTCGAAATGAATTCATTGATTGCCGGTTTGTAGTTTATCTGCCAGACAAATCTTATTTTAAAAAAATTAAACACCTGAAAAAAATCTGCTGAATTTTTACAAAGATTGATTTCAGTAGTTCTTTAAAAATAAGAAAAATGACTAAAAGTTTGACATGGTTTGACCATCTTAAAGTTAACCTGGCTTAAGGTGGTAGAAAATGAAGGTTGATTTAACATCACAAACGATTGAATAGTCTTAGTCACGTGTTAAGACTAACTCCCTGAGATTCATCGGATTTCAGCGATAAGAATGTTTGTATTTGTTTAGAAGTTGGATTTAATAAAACAGACCCATGAATCAAAAACAATTCTTAACTGATAAGATGTCCGTTACTCTGAGAAATAACAATCATATTGTCAATCCAAGGAAGATTCTGCCTGGTATTCTGGTGAGAAACCTGCAGTGGGGAAAAACCGGAGAAAAACCTCCAGATACGAAGTTGAATGAATTGGAGATTCAAAATATGCGTCTGCAAAACCAGGTTGATAATTATTCGGGAAAATTAAAAGAGGTTATTGAAACAAACAGCAAATTTATTTCCATCATAGGACATGACTTACGCAGCCCTTTTTGTTCAATACTTGGTGTACTTGAAATATTGAAAGAAGGACTGAACGAATACGATGTCAAGGACATGGCGAAGTATATTGATATGGCCACAAATGCAGCCAATAAAACATTAGGACTGCTCGATGATCTTTTAGTCTGGACCAGTTCTCAGAATAAAGAGAAAAACTTTAAACCTGTCAAAACAAACCTCGATGAGTTAGTAGACGAGGAAATTAACAGCATCAATTATGGCGCAATTCAGAAAAAAATTATAATTTATAAATCGATTGCTCCCGGATTACTGATTTATGCAGACATTCAAATGATAAAGACAGTTTTGAGAAACCTTTTAAGCAATGCAGTGAAGTATACAAAAGAAAACGGTGAAATAACGTTAAGCGCTATAGGTAAGCAGAATTTTGTTCATATTCTCGTTGAAGACAACGGTATCGGAATGTCAGAGGAAGAGTTGAGTGTACTTTTTAAACCCGAAAAAATACAGACAAAACCCGGCACAGCAAGCGAACAGGGAACCGGCCTGGGGTTGTTAATTTGTAAAGAATTTGTAAAAGTTCATGGAGGAAGTATCCATGTTGAAAGCAAGCCCGGATCAGGCAGCAAATTTAGTTTTACAATTCCGGTTTATAAATAGGGCATTTTAAAGATTACCTTTAATGAATTGGGAAAGAATAGAAAACTTATACAAATTAAAAGCCTGAAGAGGAAAAAGCCATTAAAAAAGCCCTTGAAGAATTAACTCTTCAAAGGGCTTTTTTGTACCCCGGGCCGGAATCGAACCGGCACGAACTCTCGTTCATCGGTTTTTGAGACCGACGCGTCTACCAATTCCGCCACCGGGGCAGGTGTGAACCGGTATTAAGGGTTGCAAATATACGATTTTTTAGGATTTGCAAGAAAACAATTTACCGGAGATTGTTGCTAGAATCTGAAAGTAGTTTACTCAAATGGATTTTACCGGCAGTGCTTTTTAGATATTTCTCCCTTTTACGGGCTAATAAACGATCTGCGAATGATTCTGAGTAAATCAAGGTAAAAGGAGCATAAGGTTTTGTTGAACGTCCTTGCCTGTTATTATGCTGATATATCCTCCGTTCAAGGTTGGCCGTCAATCCGACATAAGTAAAATCGAAGTTCACACTTTTTATAACGTAAACTAAAAACATTAAAATTTAAATATTTATGACGAAGAAAAATGAGATGTTTTTGAGACCGACGCGCCTGCCTGCTTGACTGAAATGAAAATTCGATAATTACTAGTTCCTGAAGCAGTCAGGCAGGTCTACCAATTCCGCCACCGGGGCAGGTGTGAACCGGTATTAAGGGTTGCAAATATACGATTTTTTAGGATTTGCAAGAAAGAATTTACCGGAGATTGTTGTCGGGATCTGAAAGTAGTTTACTCAAATGAATTTCCCTAATAATGAAATCGAGAACCAACTTACTACCCCTCTTTCCCAAACTCCATCAGAAACGCTTTGATAAAAGCATTCAGATCACCGTCGAGCACAGCCGAAGTATCGCTGGTTTCATAATTTGTCCGAAGATCTTTCACCAGTTTGTACGGATGCAGCACATAGTTGCGGATCTGCGAACCCCATTCTATTTTCTTTTTATTCCCCTCTATCAGGGCTATAGCCTCTTTTTTCTTGCGAAGCTCTATTTCATATAACTGTGATTTGAGCATCTGAAGCGCCTTTTCACGATTCTGTCCCTGTGAGCGGGTTTCCTGACATTCTATAACAAGACCCGAAGGTTCGTGCCGCAACCTGACTGCTGTTTCAACCTTGTTCACATTCTGCCCGCCAGGCCCGCTCGATCGGAAAGTGTCCCATGTTATCTCTGAAGCATTAACCTGTATATCGATGTTGTCGTCAACCACCGGATAAACATAAACTGAAGCGAAAGAGGTATGGCGTTTGTTGGCTGAATCGAAAGGAGATAACCGCACCAGCCGGTGAACACCATTCTCTCCTTTAAGGTAACCAAAGGCATTGTAACCTTCAAATTCCAGCGCAACAGACTTTATGCCTGCTACATCTCCCTCATGCAAATCAAGTTCCCTGATTTTATAATTGTTGCGCTCTCCGTACCGCACATACATGCGCATCAACATTTCGGCCCAGTCGTTGCTTTCGGTTCCGCCTGCGCCGGCGTTGATCTGCAGAATGGCACTCAGGCGATCTTCTTCATTGCTGAGCATGTTACGAAGCTCAAGGTCTTCAATTTTGCCCAGGGCCGTGGTATAATGTTGGTCGAGGTCTGATTCAGTGGCATCATCGGTTTCATAAAAATCGTATAAAACCTGTAGGTCGTCAAAAGCCGACACCACAGCTGAATATTCGATGGTCCAGCGTTTCTTCTCCTGGATGGATTTAAGCAAAATCTCGGCCTTTTTGGGATCGTCCCAAAAACCCGGCCGGTGGGTCATGGCCTCCTCTTCTTTTATCTGCTCTGTTTTACTATCAATGTCAAAGGAACCTCCTTAAAGCTTCAAGCCTTTTTTTCAGGTCGTTCAACTGTTCTTTCTGAACCATATTACAATCCTTTGTTTTTAATGAGTTCGTCAATTATTTCATAGACAAGTCCATATTCATATCCTTTGGCTATGGGAGGTCTCGATAAACGATGTTTGAAAAGTACGATGTTGGAGTGGTCGGTAACAGCAATTTTATGCTCCACCATGTCCACAATGTTTTTCCTGTAATCTTCCTCATCAATTTCTTTTAATCCCTCTGCTATGGCATCTTCACTGATTTGCCTTGCCCGAAGTTCACCAATAATACGCTCACGTCCCCATTTTTTATTTCTGAATTTGCCACCTGCGTAAAGTTTTGCAAAGCGCTCCTCATCAATAAAGCCTTCATCGGTGAGCTTTTCAATGATTTTATTGGTAGTGTCGGCCGAAATGCCAATGCCGGCTGAATGTATCTTAACTTCCACCACACAGCGTTCCTGCATGGCACACCAGCGGCGTATTTTTGCCAGCTGCTTTTCAAATTCCTTCATGTCGTTTTGTTTTATAAATAATATCCCGAATGCAAAAGTATAAAAACCATGTTAAAATTCAACCTGAATTTTTATAAATCGCTGAAAATCTGACTTTGATGTAAAGTATTATTTAACATCAATCAAATGAATATTAAATATAAGAACAGCGTCTTTACGGATGTTGCCCGGCGGATTACTGCCATATCCCAATCTGCTTGGGATCAACAGTTTGCCCTTGTCGCCCTTACTGAAATTTGGAAGTCCGTCCTGCCAGCCTTTGATCACCCCCCTTAAAGGCAGGGTAAGTGTATTTTCATCGAAAACCTTGCCATCGGTATAATAACCTGTGTATGTAACTCTTACCTCCGAATTCAGTGTGGGTTTAAGTGTATTGCCCGATGGTTCAATTACATAGTAAACACCCAAAGTTGTTTTTTCGGCAATCAGGTCGTTGGCTGCAATATAATCCTGTATAATCTGATCATCTTTGGCATCAATGTCATCCTCTTTATCGCAGTTACTCAAAAGGGGTGATAACGCAATCATCATCAAGGCCAAAAATTTGAATAATTTCTTAGGATTCATCATATAGAATTTTAGTTAAATTGATTTTTCATTCAGCAGTTGTTTTACCAGATCAGGAACGCCTTCGCCGGCAGTTTTCCTGATTACGGTTAGGTTACTGATTCCTGAAACCGGCAGACTGCCTGGGTCAATCAGGTATTTTCTGCAATGGTTCGGCGTATCATGTATCAGTCCTGCAGCCGGATAAACCTGCAGCGATGTACCTATAACCAGCAGTATATCAGCATCGTGCAACAACGTGGAGGCTTCTTCTATTTTAGGAACCATTTCGCCGAACCAAACTATGTGAGGTCGAAGCTGGGATCCCTTTTCACAAAGATCACCGGCGTTAAGTTCGTTGTATCCTATGTCGTAAATAAGGTTTTCATCCACCGAACTTCTTACTTTAGTGAGCTCGCCATGCAGGTGAAGCACATGGGTTGAACCTGCCCGCTCATGAAGGTCATCCACATTCTGTGTGATAATGTGCACATTGTAATTCTCTTCAAGCACGGCCAATGCATAATGAGCTTCGTTGGGATTTACCGTGGCAAGTTGTTTTCTCCGCTGGTTGTAAAACTCCAGCACAAGCGCCTGGTTGTTAAGCCATGCATCATAGTTTGCTACATCCTCAATGCGGTACTTTTCCCACAAACCATCGCTACCACGGAAAGTTTTTATACCACTCTCCGCACTCACACCGGCTCCGCTCAGTACCACTATTTTCTTCATTCACTTAAATCTGCTGCAAAATCAGAGCTTATTCAAAAATAAAAATTAGTTTATTCTGATTTGATTTCCTGCCAAATCAGGCAACTCTTATCGTTTATTAAAGCCCACCAAACTTATCATTATCAGTACCTTATAAAAAAAATGCGACAGAGTTTGGTTTGCCGCAGTTTTTTCGTTTTATAAAGTTCTAATCATCAAAAAGATTCATTTCATCGAGAATCTTCATGACATCTTTAACGGATTTGGCCGATTCTTCCAGCATTTTTTGCTCTTCTTTATTGAGTTTGAGCTCGACAATCTCTTCAATTCCTTTGGATCCGAGTTTAACCGGCACGCCCATGTAAACATTACTAAGTCCATATTCACCATCGAGCAAAGTACAAACCGGAAAGATACGTTTCTGGTCATCAACAATGGCTTCAACCATCTGTGCAGCAGCTGCACCAGGCGCGTACCAGGCCGAAGTTCCCATAAGGTTAACCAGTTCCCCGCCTCCCTTTTTGGTTCTTTCCACAATTTTATCAATTTCCTCTTTGTTTAAAAGGTCTGTAATTGGAATTCCCGAAACGGAAGTAAACCTTGGAAGGGGAACCATTGCATCACCATGTCCGCCAAGTAAAAGAGAATGTATGTCCTTTGGCGAAACATCAAGCGCTTCAGCAATAAAAGCTTTATATCGTCCGGTATCCAGAATTCCGGCCATGCCAAATACCCTGCTTGAGTGCTTGCGGGCAGTACGATAGGCTGCATAGGTCATTACATCAAGCGGATTCGAAACCACAATGATAATTGCTTCAGGTGAATATTTTACAACCTTTTCAGTAACTTCCTTTACAATTATGGCATTGGTCTTTATCAGGTCGTCGCGACTCATACCTGGTTTACGGGGCAACCCTGAGGTAATGACCACAATAGAAGAGCCCTTGGTTTTCAGATAATCGTTGGTAACGCCTACCACACGGGTATTAAAATTGTTGATGGAGGAGGTTTGCCAGATGTCGAGTGCCTTCCCTTCTGCAACGCCTTCCTTGATATCTACCAATACAACTTCACGCGTAAGATCTTTATGCGCTATAACATTGGCACAGGTGGCACCTACATTTCCGGCACCAATAACAGTGATTTTTTTCATTTTAGACCATTTACTATTGTTAGAACTGAACTTTTTACCATTAGATAATCATGGATTATCCTCTACAAAGATATAAATTTAGATATTTACATAAAACAAAAAAATGGATTAGACTTCATTGTTTTAAAGCCATGAGGGTAAACAACTCACTTTACTCAATTTGATTTTACTGTGCATCAATCACTGCAATGGTGGTCATGTTTACGATTTCAGAAACACTGGAACCCATCTGTAATACGTGAATTGACTTGTTCAATCCCATAAGTATAGGGCCAATGGCTTCGGCTCCCCCGATCTCCTGCAATAGCTTATATGCAATATTTCCGGCCGTAAGATATGGAAAGATAAGCGTGTTTGCCTGCCCGTCAATCAGTTTCGAGAAAGGAAAATTTTCGCGAAGCATCTGGTTATTCAGCGCAAAGTTAGCCTGCATATCTCCGTCAACGATAAGATCAGGATGTTCCTGATGCAGTTTTGCAACTGCATTTCTCACCATAATGGGTATTCTGCCTTCGACAGAGCCAAAATTTGAATAGGATAACAATGCAATCCGGGGCTCTATATTGAATTGTTTTACCATTTCAGCGGCCTGAAGTGTAATCTCAACGAGTTTATCCATATCAGGGTTCATGTTCACAGTAGTATCGGCGAAGAAAATGGGGCCTTTTTTTGTAATCATGATGTACATTCCTGACACAATGTTGGTTCCCTGCTTTTTGCCGATAATTCTCAGGGCAGGGCGTATGGTAGCCGGATAACTGCTTGTGAGTCCCGAAATCATGGCATCGGCAAAACCATTTTCTACCAGGCTGGGCCCGAAATAGTTGCGATGAATCATCAAGTCGAGTGCAGCGTTCTGGTTTACCCCCCGGCGTTTGCGTTTCTCATAAAACTGGGTTGCAAACAGCTCTCTTCTCTCTCTTTCGGATTCAGAACGGGGATCAATAATTTCAACATTATCAAGCTCAAGTTCATGCTCCTTAATCATACCAAGGATTACTTCGCGGTTGCCCAGCAGAACGGGGATGGCAATTCCTTCTTCCATGACAATCTCAGCAGCCTTCAGAATCTTATAATGTTCAGCTTCGGCAAAAACAACCCTTTTGGGATTTTTACGGGCACGGGCTTTAATTTGCCTGATGAGTGGATTGATCAATCCCAGCCTTTTGCTGAGTTCTTCGCGATAGGCATCCCAATCGGTTATTGGTTTTCGGGCAACTCCGGTTTCCATTGCAGCCCGGGCAACTGCCGGTGCAACATGGGTAATCAATCGCGGATCGCTCGGTTTTGGAATTACATAATCTCTTCCGAATTTGAGATTGGCAACCTGATAGGTAATGTTAACTTCCTCGGGAACCGGCTGTTTTGCCAGATCGGCCAGGGCACGGGCTGCAGCAAGTTTCATGGTATCGTTGATGGTGGTAGCCCTTACATCAAGTGCACCCCTGAAAATATAGGGGAACCCAAGTACATTATTGACCTGATTTGGAAAATCGGAACGACCGGTACCCATTATCAAATCGCTGCGGGTAGAAACAGCAAGCTCATACGAAATTTCAGGAACGGGATTGGCAAGGGCAAATACTATGGGATTATCGCTCATGCTGAGCAGCATTTCGGGTGTTACAGCTCCTGCCACTGAAAGCCCGAGAAACATATCAGCACCTACCATGGCTTCGGCAAGGGTTTTCAGGTTGCGTTCAGTAACAAACTTCATCTTCCACGGATTCAGGTCTTTGCGCGATTTGTGAAGCACTCCTTTTGAATCCACCATCACAAGGTTCTCATGCTTTATGCCCAGCTTAATATACAAGGCCGCACATGAAATGGCAGCTGCTCCGGCTCCGTTTACCACTACCTTCAGATCTTCGATTTTTTTACCGGTAATTTCTAGTGCATTTAAAAGGCCGGCCGAGGTAATCATGGCTGTTCCATGCTGGTCGTCATGCATAACAGGAATATCCAGCAACTCTTTCAGGCGATCTTCCACTTCGAAGCACTCTGGCGCTTTGATATCCTCCAGGTTTATGCCTCCGAAAGTTGGTGCTATCGACTTTATGGTATCCACCATTCCATCAATGGTTTTATTATTGATTTCGATGTCGAAAACATCAATGTCTGCATAAATTTTAAACAACAAACCCTTGCCTTCCATTACCGGCTTTCCTGCTTCGGGACCAATATCGCCCAGGCCCAGCACTGCAGTTCCATTTGAAATGACAGCTACCAGGTTTCCTTTCGCGGTATATTTGTAAACATCTTCGGGATTGGCCTTAATTTCAAGACAGGGTTCCGCTACCCCGGGCGTGTAAGCCATCGACAAATCACTCTGCGATTGGTGCGATTTTGTTGGAATTACTTCGATTTTACCTGGCCTGCCATCGGCATGATATGCAAGCGAATTTTTTTTGCTTAAAGGGACTTTCATAACTCAGTTTTTCAGTATTTATCAATCTTGAAGTAACGGTTCTGCTAATATAACAAAGATATAAAACTGCATCTGAAATAAAAATTAAATAACGAAAAAGAATAACAGTTTTTCTTGCTTTCCACACAAGGTTCCGGCTAACTGACTGATGAGTTGGTTCCTTTGACATAAAGGAAGATAATTAGCGTATTTCAGGCCTTAAAAAAAATACGCAGGAAGTGATTTCCGGAAAATAAGCATCAATTCAACAAATATCTCTATTTTTGTCGGTCATCAGCCAAACCGTAAATTTATATGTATGCATTTATAGACGGGAAGATTTCAGGCATCAATCCGGCAGCTGTTGTGCTTAACTGCAATGGAGTAGGCTTTGATATTTCCATTTCTCTGAATACCTACTCCCTTATAAAAGAAATGGAATCATGCAGGCTGTTTACCCATTTGGTAGTGCGGGAAGATGTTATGATGCTGTTTGGTTTTGCCAAAGAAGACGAAAGAATTCTTTTCAGGCATCTTATTTCTGTTTCGGGAGTTGGAGCAGGCACGGCCAGACTTATTCTTTCATCGCTAACACCTGAAGAATTGAATGAAGCCATAGTATCAGGCAATGTTCCTTTGCTTCAGAGAGTCAAAGGCATTGGAGGAAAAACAGCTCAACGCATCATCATTGATCTTAAAGACAAACTCAGCAGAGATCCAGGAATCAGAGAATTTTTGGGCAGTCCGCACAATACAAAGAAAGAGGAGGCGTTATCTGCATTGTCAATGCTTGGTTTTAACAAAGCGCTGGCAGGCAAGGCCATTGAAAAAATATTAAAAGATGAGGGTGCTTCTTACTCCGTGGAGCAACTGATTAAGGCTGCCCTTAAAGTATTATAACTAAAACTGTTCACATTCAGGCTAAAAATCAACGATATCACTTAAGAAGGTTACATTTGATATTACTGAATGATAAACGGATATTACACTTACAAACATTGAGGTTCCTTGGAGCGCATAGGTAAATATTTTCTAAGATTGTTCGTTTTTTTGTCGGTCATAACCATTTCGTGGGGGATACCGGCTTCCAATGAAATATTGTATGCGCCTGAAGATCAGGCTCTCCCTCAGCCACCTCCCGATACTACAAAACCCGGCGGAGGCCTGCCCTACCCCATTCCGGTGCCCGAACCGGGTGCTACCCTGCAACCTGATGACTATAACAAGCTTATTCTTGGCAATACCTCCAACATCAGCGAAGACTTTACCTACGATCCTGAAACCAATACTTACATCTATACACGTAAAGCCGGAGAGCTTCAGCTGACAACACCCGCTTCACTAAATTTTGATGAGTATAATCAACTTGACATGGAGCGTTCGCTGAATAATTACTGGCGCGAAAAAGCCATGAGCAGTGGCACTGCAGCTTCCAGATCGGGAATTATTCCACAAATTCACATTGGCGGCGAAGTTTTTGACCGGATTTTCGGTGGAAATACCATCGATATCCGCCCACAAGGAAGTGCTGAAGTGACTTTCGGTATTTTATCAAACCGTCGCGATGACCCCGCACTCGACATCAGGCAAAGAAAAACCACCAACTTTGATTTCCAGCAGCGCATCCAGATGAGTGTGATGGCAAAAATCGGAGATAAAATTGAATTCAATACCAATTATAATACCGAAGCCACCTTCGACTTCGAAAATAAACTGAAACTCAAATACGAAGGCAAAGAAGATGAAATTATTAAGCTGATAGAGGCAGGAGATATTACATTCCCCCTGAACAGCACACTGATTACCGGAAGTCAGAGCCTTTTCGGACTTAAAACCCAACTTCAGTTCGGAAAAGCAACTGTTACCGGAGTATTTTCGCAACAAAAAAGCGAAACCTCCACCATTACCGTGCAGGGCGGTGCACAAACCAGCAAATTCAGTGTCAGGGCGCTCGACTATGAAGAAAACAGGCACTTCTTCCTGTCACAGTTCTTCGTCGATAACTATGATAATGCACTGAGTAAGCTGCCCATCATCAACTCAAACATCAACATTACAAAAATTGAAGTCTGGATTACCAACATAGGCCCTGCCGTTACTGATAACCGTAACCTTGTAGCTCTTATGGACCTTGGCGAAAGAAATCCATATAATCAGACAATAAATCCTGTTGCCGGCCCGGTTTTCCCCGATAACTATTCCAACGACCTGTTTTCAAAATTCGATACTGTCAGGATCAGAGACATTAACCAGGTAACCCAATATCTTACCGGAGCGCCTTTCGGATATGTTTCAGGTACCGATTTTGAGAAAGTTGAAAATGCCAGAAGACTCAGTTCCAGCGAATACAGCTATAACTCCAAACTTGGATTTATCTCGCTCAACAGCACCCTCAACCCCGATCAGGTGCTTGCAGTCGCATTCCAGTACACGGTTATCGGTGATAATAAGGTATATCAGGTCGGTGAATTTTCTGACGAAGGCATCAATGCGCCCAAAACACTGAGGGTTAAACTTTTGAAGAGTACTGCACTGAATACCCGGATTCCTATGTGGAAACTGATGATGAAAAACATTTACAACATCGGTGCTTTTCAATTGAACCGCGAAGACTTTATCCTGAATATCCTCTACTCGGGAAACGAAAACACAGTGCCTACAGGGTATTTTACCGAAGGCCCTGACGGAATTAAGGGAGTACCTCTGCTCAGGATATTCAACTTCGACAACCTCGACCCTCAACTGAACCCGCCCCACGACGGAATCTTTGACTTTATCGATAATGCAGCCCGGCAGGGAGGCACCATACAATCATCGAACGGCCGGGTGTTCTTTACGGTAAGAGAACCATTCGGAGCCTACCTAAGGGAAAAGTTGAACAACAAAGAACTTGCCGATAAATACTGTTACGATTCACTCTATACGCTCACCAAAAGCGGGGCACAGCAATATCCCGATAAAAACCGGTACCTGATTGAAGGGCAGTATAAGTCGTCATCAGGATCGGAAATTGCGCTCAACGCATTAAACGTGCCACAGGGATCGGTAAGAGTCACTGCCGGAGGTATTCCGCTGACTGAAAATGTGGATTATACGGTGGACTATACCCTTGGTAGAGTTAAAATTATCAACGAGGGCATCCTCAACTCCGGAACACCGGTGAGCATCTCACTTGAAAACAATGCAACTTTTAACCTGCAAACCCAAACCATGATGGGAATGCATGTTGACTATAAAGTAAACAATGATCTGATGATCGGGGCAACCCTCATCAATCTGCATGAGAGGCCACTCACCCAAAAAACCAATTTTGGTCAGGAACCCATCTCCAATACCATGTGGGGGCTTGATTTCAACTATCAGACCGAGTCGATGTTTCTGACCCGGCTGGTTGATAAACTCCCGTTTTACAGCACCAAAACACCTTCGCGCATTCAATTCAATGGTGAATTTGCACATTTTATTCCCGGCCATTCACGGGCAGTTGGTAAAACCGGAACATCATACATCGACGATTTTGAAGGCGCCAAATCATCTATCGACCTGAAAAATGTGGGCACCTGGTTTTTGGCAAGTACACCGCAGGGCCAGACAACCCGTAATATGTTCCCCGAAGCTGCGCTGGGAACCGGACTTGCCTATGGTTTCAACAGGGCCAAACTTTCATGGTACACCATTGATCCCCTTTTCTACGACAGGAACAGCAACCTGAGGCCAAAAAATATTTCAAAAGATGAGCTATCCAGAAACTCTGTGAGGCTGGTGCGTGAAAGCGAAGTATTTCCCAATTCCGATCCGCCAAACGGTCAACCCATGAATCTTCCTGTGCTCAACCTTGCATTTTTTCCGGAAGAAAGAGGGCCTTACAATTACGATTTGCTGCCAGGTGGAGTATCGCGCGGACTATCAGAAAACGGAAACCTGCTTGCTCCCCGCACCCGTTGGGGCGGCATCATGCGTAAAATAGAATCTACCGATTTTGAAGCCGCTAATGTTGAATACATAGAATTCTGGTTGATGGATCCCTTCTCTGAAGTGGAAAATCACCGTGGCGGAAACCTGTACTTTAACCTTGGCGATGTTTCGGAAGATATTTTGCGCGATGGACGAAAGAGTTATGAAAACGGATTGCCGACTTCGGCCGAAGTAAAAAATGTAGATACTACCATCTGGGGAAGGGTGCCTACCCTGCAGGCCCTGGTGAATGCATTCGATAATGACATTGCCGCCCGGCCTTTTCAGGATGTCGGATACGACGGACTTGGCGATGAAGACGAAAGAAGTTTCTTCAGTGACTACATTCAGGCGCTGGCAAATCAATATGGCGAAGCATCCGTTGCTTATCAGAATGCCATCAATGACCCCTCGGGAGACAACTACCACTTCTTCCGCGGCTCTGATTACGACGATGACCCCAGATACAGCAGCGTAACCCAACGTTACAAGATGTATAATGGCGTGGAAGGCAACTCACCAGCTACCGAACAATCGAATGAGCAATTTCAGACCCAGGCTACCACTCTCCCCAACGTGGAAGACATCAATCGCGACAACACCCTGAATGAACAGGAACGATATTTCCAGTATAAAATCAATCTTTCTCCTGAAAAAATGAACGTCGGTGAAAATTTTATAACCGATATGTATACTGCCAATGACATTCCGCTTGAAAATGGAAAAAGAGGATCTGTAAAGTGGTACCAGTTTAAAATCCCGGTTCAGAGTCCCGATGTTGTTGTTGGCAACATTCAGGACTTTAAAAGCATACGATTTATTCGTATGTTTCTGAAAGATTTTGAGGAAGAAGTTGTCCTCAGGTTTGCCACCCTTGAATTGGTTAGGGGAGAATGGAGGAAATATTACAGCAACCTGCTGACTCCCGGAGAATATATTCCTGATCCCAACCAAAGCCTCACAGAATTTGACATCTCAACGGTGAGCATTGAAGAAAACGGAAGCCGGTCGCCCGTGCCTTATGTACTGCCTCCTGATATTGAACGTGAAATCAATGTGGGTACTACCAATTATCAGCGGCTCAACGAACAGGCAATGGTTTTAAAGGTGTGTAACCTGCTCGATGGTGATGCCCGCGGAACCTATAAAACCACCGACTTCGACTTCAGACAATACAAAAAACTGAAGATGTACATTCACGCCGAGAAATCCAATGAATATCAGGAATTAAAAAAAGGCGATGTTACGGTTTTTGTGCGCATGGGTTCCGATTTTACCGAGAACTATTATGAGTATGAAATTCCTGTGGAATTTACTCCCTGGTTTACCTCTGCCGCAAATCCCCGGTTAATCTGGCCCGACGCCAACCGAATGGAAATTGAGCTGAAAAAACTTGTGGATGCCAAACAGCAGCGCAACAATGTTATGGGTACAGCCGGATCAATGGTTTCGGTGTTCACTCCCTATGAAGTATTCGATGGCGAAAACCGCATCACGGTGGTAGGTATGCCCAGCCTGAGCGATATTAAGGCCTTTATGATTGGAGTGAGAAATCCTAAAAAGCAGTACATTACCGATACTGATGACGGACTGGAGAAATGTGCTGAAATCTGGGTAAATGAACTCAGGCTTACCGATTTTGATGAGACCAGTGGTTTTGCTGCAACTGCCCGTATGGCTGCCAACCTTGCCGACCTGGGAAATGTTGTTGTTTCGGGAAGTTATTCTTCGGCAGGCTTCGGAAGCATCGAAAAGAAAGTAAGCGAACGGCAGCAGGAAGCCATTAGCCAGATTGATGTTGCCACCAACATACAGCTCGGTAAATTCTTCCCCGAGAAAACAGGCATCAGGATTCCGATGCATATCGATTATTCCGAAATGCGCATGACTCCAAAATATGATCCCCTGGATCCTGATATTCGCTACAACGAAGTGGTAAGCGACCTTAACAGGATGGAAAAAGATTCAGTAAGAAACAAAGCACAGGATTTTACCAGGCGTTCCAACATCAACTTTGTGAATGTGCGGAAAGACAAAGTCGGAGCACAAACCAAAAACAGAATCTACAGCATTGAAAACTTTGACTTAACCTATGCATACTCTGAAATCTTCCACCGGAATATTGATTTGGAATACGACAGCAGGAAGCAGTACCGGGGAGGTATTGGATATAACTTTATCAACAATCCCAAGCAGGTAAAACCTTTCCAGAAATTCAAGTTTCTTCAGCCCAAAGCTCTGGCACTCATCAAGGATTTTAATTTCTATTATATGCCCCGAATGTTTGCCTTCAGAACAGACATGAACCGGCAATACAATGAGCGTTTGTTGCGTAATAAGAGCGATGCCCTCATCATCATTGAGCCTACCTATACCAAAACCTGGGACTGGAACAGGCTGTTTGACCTGAAGTATGACATTGCCCAATCGCTGAAACTGGAATACACTGCCAATGCCAATGCTTACGTAAATGAGCCTCCGGGACGAATCAGCCGCAATGCCGATGATTACCAGGCAAGGCGCGATTCCATTTGGGATGAAATTTTGAATTTCGGAAGCATGAACAGGTTTACCCAGAATTTGAACCTGAACTATATGGTTCCAATCAATAAAATACCTCTCCTCGACTGGGTTAACCTGAATGCCCGTTATGCCAGCACATTCAGATGGGAAGCTTCTCCCAGGTCGATACAGGAAATTATGGGGAATACCATCGAAAACAGCAACACCGTCAACCTTAACGGAAATGCCAGGCTAACCACCCTTTACAACAAATCAGGTGCCATTAGAAAGCTCATCACACCAGCCCGCCCAAATACACCGAAAAGGCCCGGACCGGGTGGCCGAACCGCTCCGAAACAGGAAGAAAAAACCGAACCTTCCGACTCCACCAAAGTCGAAAAGAAATCTCCACAGATTGCTAAAAAACTTGGAATTGGAGTGGTAAAACTTGTTTTTGGATTAAAAGATGTACAATTTAGTTATTCAGAATCCAACGGCACACTGCTTCCCGGATTTGTGCCGCAGCCCAATATCCTGGGCAACAGGCTGAGTGATATGGCTCCCGGACTGGGGTTTGCATTTGGAAGCCAGGAAGATATAAGGATTGAGGCTGTGAAAAACGGATGGATTACTTCAGATACTTTGCTCAATACAGCCTATGTAACCCGCCTGACAAAAAACATTACAGCCAGGGCAACCTATGAGCCATTTTCTGAGTTCAGGCTGGAATTTACTGCCGACAAAACAGAGTCTTTCGGTCATCAGGAGTATTTCAAGGCAAACGCAAACGGAGAGTTCAGCTCCTCCACTCCTCAGGATAGGGGTTCATTCAGTATGTCATTCTTTTCGCTAAGAACATCCTTCCAGAAAGACGGCGATGAGAATGTATCACCTGTTTTTGAAGCTTTCAAAGATAACCGCACCATCATTGCTGCGCGATTAGGTATGGAAAACCCAAATTCGGTTGGTGTTGACAGCCTCGGATTCCCCAATGGTTACGGATCCGGGTCTCAGGATGTGTTGATTCCGGCCTTTATTGCTGCTTACACAGGTCAGGACGCATCAAAAATAGCACTTACGGCTTTTCCGAAGGTTCCGATGCCAAACTGGAGATTTACTTACTCAGGTCTGTCAAAACTTGATTTCTTCAAGAAATATCTTAAGCAGCTGACCATTTCTCACGCTTACCGTTCGACATACTCTGTGGGCAATTACATTTCAAATGTTGACTTTCTTGAAAATTTGGGCTTCCCCGCAGGTTTTGATGCTGCCGGAAATTACATTCCACAGAACAGAATCGATATCATAACCATCACCGAGCAGTTCAGCCCGCTAATCAACTTCGATATGACATGGAACAATAGCCTGTTGACAAGGATTGAGATCAAGAAATCGAGAAGCCTTTCGCTCAGCTTTGTGAATAACCAGGTTACTGAAATATCAGGGAATGAGTTAATTATCGGCGCTGGCTATCGTTTTAAGGATGTCAAGCTTAACATTTCCAGCGGTGGCAGAAAGCAGCAGCTCAAGAGCGACCTGAATGTAAAAATGGACCTCTCGGTGCGCGATAATAAAACCATGCTCCGCAGACTGGATGAAGAAATTAACCAGATATCGACCGGAAACCGGATGGTCTCCATCAATTCATCAGCCGATTACATGATCAACCAACGTTTCAACCTCAGGCTTTTCTTCGACAAAACCATTACCAATCCTTTTGTTTCGTCGCAATTCCCGAATTCAACAACCAATGCCGGGGTAAGTCTGAGATTTACACTGGCTCAATAAGGCTGGGACATATTTTATTTTTTACGGCTGTCCGGAGTAAGGGCAGCCGTTTTTATTTCGGCCCACAGATTTTCAAATGCTTTGGATGCATCCGATCCGGGTCGGAAATCAACCACCGGGCGCCTGAGTAGTCCCATCCGCTCAACATCGCTCAGGTAAGGAATGAGTGTGTCGCAGAATCCTGTCTGGTGTACCGCAAATTCATCAAGAATGGCTCTTTGCAGATTTTTTCGCCTGTCGACCATAGAAAAGAACGCCAGAACTTTACTTTTCTTGCGCAATGGCGAATCTTCCAGGTATTCAAGGAGATCCTCATGCGTTCGAATAGAGAGTGTAGTGGGAACCACTGGCAAAAGCAACACATCAACTGCCCTGAAAACACTGGATGACAAATAAGAAATTCCAGGAGGGCAATCAATGAAAACCCACTTATAGGAGCCTTTTACCTGGTTTAGTATACTTGAAATTTTATTATCAGGATTTTTCATTTGTATTAGCAACTGCTCCGTTTCCCGGAAAGAATGAGTAGCCGGTAAAATATCGAGGTGCACAAGTGATGTTGCCTTAATGCTTTTTTCAATCGGAGATTTACCTTTCAGCAGTTTTTTAACCGTGGTTTTGATTTTGGGTTTCACCTTCAGATAAAAAGTTGATGAAGCCTGGGGGTCAAGGTCAATCAATAAGGTTTTTTCTCCATCCAGCGCGGCCAGTGCGGCAAGATTCACGGCGGTAGCTGTTTTACCAACACCTCCTTTGATACTGTAAACTGCGATTGCTATCATAAACTTATACCTTACTTTTAAATCAGCCATTACCAATCCGCCCATTTTTAAATTGCTGGCTGTCATGTAAAAGTAATGAATAACTGCGACCTGACAACTTTTACACTTTCTGAAAAATAAAAACAATTTCTGCCTGAGGAATGGTTCACTACCGGATCGATCACAAACAAGCAACTATAGGTGCCACATTGTAATACCGTCCATAAAGTAAAAAATTCATAAGGATAAATATTATTGCATTTTGATTTAAAATCAGAAGGGTTTTAGTAAATTTGAACCCGCAACCATAAATAAATTATATAAAACCCTTGTAATATGAACATCCCAGTTGACCTCAGGTACACAAAAGAGCACGAATGGATCAAAGTTGAAGGAGATACCGCGATAGTCGGAGTAACCGAGTATGCCCAGAAAGAGTTGGGCGATATAGTTTTTCTTGAAGTTGAAACCATTGGAGAAACCCTGGATTCCGGCGAAATATTTGGCACGGTTGAGGCAGTAAAAACCGTAAGCGATCTGTATCTTCCCGCTTCAGGTGAAATTCTTGAATTCAATGAAAGCCTGGTGAGTGCCCCTGAACAGATCAACCAGGATCCTTATGGCAAAGGGTGGATCATAAAACTCAAAATCAGCGATATGGCAGAACTTGATAATCTGCTTGATGCCGATGCTTATGGAAAACTTTTAGGCGCCTGATTCCACATCTGCAAATACTAATGAAATAATGCCCCGGTTTGTTTGTAATCTGTGGCCCGCCATCATCTGGTTTTTAGGCATCTTTTTACTGACAATCCTTCCGGGCAATTACATCCCTGAAATTTCAGGTTTCTGGAGCCTGTTTTCGCCCGATAAACTGGTTCATCTTGCATTGTTTGCCGGTCTTGCTTATTTGCTGATGATGGGTTTGATAAAACAATATCCGGAGACTGATTTGCGTTTTATTTACATCGTGGTTGCATGTTCCGGCATATTATTTGCAATTATTACTGAGTTGCTACAGTGGTACTTGCCAATAAAAAGAGATGGAAATATTTTTGACGGTATAGCCAATGTCATCGGATTGTTTGCTGGAATTGCATTTTTTACTTTTATGAAGATTAAAAATCAGAAAAAGTAAAAACCAAATAAAAAATTAATTAATTTAGCGGACTGCATTTTCTGCAAAATGTTAGTCGCACAAATTATCAGTAATCATATGGAAGCAAAGAAAACCCCAAAAGCTGACCTGGAAACAAAACGCACACTTTTTATCCAGATCGGTTTAATTGTAGCACTGGCTGCAATGCTTGTTGCCTTTGAGTGGAAAACCTACGATGTAAGGCAAATCGACCTGAGCGGTCGGCAAGCCGAAGCAATTGAGGAAGATTTGATCGAAATTACACAACAGAACAAACCTCCACCACCACCGGCTCCTCCTCCAACAACAACCCTCATCAATATTGTTCAGGATAATGTTGAAGTAGAGGATGATTTCATGATTGATGCCGAAGCAAATCAGTTTACTGAAATTCCGACTTATGTCCCACCCGCAGTTGTTGAAGAAGAAGAGGTTGCTGAAACAGAGATCTTTACAGTGGTCGAAACTTCTCCAAGTTTCCCGGGCGGCGATGAAGCACGAATCCGTTACCTCACAACCAACATCAAATATCCCCAGATGGCCCGCGAAAGTAGCATTCAGGGAACTGTTTATGTAACCTTTGTTGTTGAACGTGATGGTTCGGTTACCGATGTAAGGGTTCTCCGTGGTATAGGAGGTGGTTGCGACGAAGAAGCAATCCGCGTTATCAAGGGCATGCCCAGGTGGAGCCCTGGCAAACAAAGAGGAAAACCAGTGCGTGTGCAGTTCAATATGCCCATCAAGTTTACCCTTGCAGGATAAAAAAAATATTTTCAAAGCTTAAGCCTGGAGTTACTCCGGGCTTTTTTTATGCCCGAAAATAAATTTCTGAATTCGTTGTCGCTCACCACTCTGAAAAACTGGTTAATATATTTGTATTATGCTTAACATCCAGTATCTTTGAATCAACCAAAACGACGAAACATGAAACACAAACTTCTTTTTTCATTGATTGGGGCAATCATCATTTTCGCCTGGCAGTTTTTATCCTATGCCATGCCCAACTTCCACAAGTCAGCATCCACTTACACCCCGGCTCAGGACAGCATCTTAAAAATGCTGGATGATGCAGGGTTAACCGAGGGAATGTATCTTCTGGGACAACCAGATCCATCGTTAAGCCAGGCCGAACAGCAGGCCACCATGGATAAGCTGGAAGGAAAACCCTGGGCTGTAATCAATTATCATAAGATCAACTCCATGAGCATGGCCATGCCAATGATCAGGGGATTACTGGTTTGTTTCGTAATTTCTTTCCTTCTCTTTTGGCTATTCCTGCAGCAAAAGAATCCAACCCTGACCAACAGGCTACTTCTCGCACTTGCCGTCGGTATGATCGGTTTTTTCTTTGTTCCCTACACCAACTTTATCTGGTACAAAGCGCCTGACATATTTGCCCATTTTGCCGATGGTATTGTTCCATGGCTGATACTGGGATTTATCGGGCACAAAATGGCCGCTTTACAAACCAAAACAGTCAATTGAACTGAAAAATGGAAACATAAAAAATAGTGTTGATTACACTTAAACGATCTGAAAAACCAATGAAATCGGCCGAGATAGCAGCCAAAGCCGGAATTAAAAAAGCCGTGGTAGATAAAGCAATTCAGGCATTAAAAAAGGAGGAAAAAATTATTTCGCCAAAAGTTTGCTACTATACTGCCAAATAAGTGATTACGCATAATAAAATTCTATTCAAAAAGAGCAATACCCTTTTTAAGGATATTGCTCTTTTCATAATCGAGTAGGAGGAAAATAAAACAGTTTTCCTCCTGTTTTATTTTCCGACCTCTCACACCACCGTACGTACCGTTCGGTATACGGCGGTTTGTTAGAAAAGTGTTAACTGGTATTCTGTTTTCC
>JAHYJC010000044.1 GCA_019429275.1 Lentimicrobium sp.
TATCCTTTACTTTATTGAGTTCGGCTACTTTTTGATATTTTTCACGAATTACCTTGTTTATATGGCTATTAAATTTTACCAGAAAATCATCTACATTTCCTTCTGCCAAGGCTTTATCGGTCATTTGAATAATTTGTTTGGTAGTTCCGGCAGGTTTTAATCCGGTGTAAGGAGCGCCTTCGGTTTCGCGGTGCAGGCGGACGAGGGTCTCAAAAAAATGCTTTTCCACAATGGTATATATTTCTATATCACCGTCTTTTAAACTGTAAGTTTTATTGAACAATGGAATGATTTCCTGTTCCTGGTCATCCGTAATCCATTTCAATATTAGATTGACATTGTTGGTTTCAAGCGCCCTGGCAGCATCTTTAATTACCGGACCATCATACGAATCGCAATGTGCTGAAGCGGGAAATGCAACAAATAACAGTAACAGCGAGCCGAATACAATCGGGAGGATTGTTTGCAATTTGCTTTTGCGGGGTTGAAGTCTTTCAGGACTTTCCGTTCTTAAATTAAACTCTTTTGTTTTCATAATATTTTTTTTTAATGGTTAATAATAGAAATATTCTGAAACAAAGGTAGATTAGGAAATATCCTTGCGCGACCTACTTTGTAATGTAGCACCCATTAGCTACAAATAAAAATTTCGTTTTATAAAACCGAACTTCATGAAATAACATTCATTGTAATGTTTTACAATGTTTTAGAGTTGGTTTTTAAATTCACTGGGGGTTAATCCGGTTATTTTTTTAAATACCCTGTTAAAAGCCGATTTAGAATTAAAGCCGCACTCAAATGCTATACCTAACAAAGATAAATTATCGAATTCAGGATTATTTAGTTTTGATTTTAATTCATCCACCCTGTATTGGTTAATGAAGTCGAAAAAATTAAGTCCAAATTTTTCATTAATAACCCTTGAAAGCAGGTGGGAAGGGATTTGAAGCCTGGTTGCCAGCTGTGGCAGTGTTAAGTCAGCATCCAGATATGGTTTTTCTGTGTTCATAAAATGCCGTATTTTGTTCACATGTTTCTCTGCATCAGTATCTTTCAACAGAACTCCAGCATACCTTGTCTTCGGTTCCGTTACATATTCGATGCTGTTATCATGATATTGAATAAAGATTTCCTTTTGCTTTAGGCCGAAATACCCTATTAAGATGATGAAAACGGACAAAGAAAGAGATAAGCCGTGTGTACAAAAAATCCATGAAAACATATGGAAAACATGATGGACAGTGGCAAAAATCATTAATACTGTCCAAATAGCCCCAAAAGTATAGACAAGCTTTCTTAACCAGTCGAGATTAACATTCTCATACGAAGAAAAATTATTGAAGATATTAATGTCCAGATTTTTAAAAAGCAGAATTGATAAAATAAAATAGAATGGCCCGGATAAAACAGTAAGAATCAGGAATAAATTAAACAGCAAAGGCGCCCCAGCTTCACTTTCCACATGGTCAAATCTTATTCGTTCCGATATTTCCGGAAAAAAGGAAGCAATAATTATAAAAAGGTTGAATAGAATAAAAGGAATAAAATGTAATAGTTTTTTACTGTTGAATGTAAACTTCTGGTCGATCAATGCAGAAATATATAAAAACAAGAATGGACCATGAAGTAAGAGTAATGAGATAAAACTTGCTGAAAGGAGGTGAAAATCAGTAAATAGCTTATTTGAATACAAAGCGTATATGCCTGTGTATAAACCCAAATAAATTAGCCAGTAAAAGAGTATTTTATCATGTAATGCTTTTTTCTTCTGCAAAACTAAAACCGCAAAAAATAAAGCATTGAAAGCTGCTATCAAAAAAATATATTTCATGGTTTATTTCTGTAAAATTCAGCTATGTATATAAATCGCAGAATTGTCTTTAAGGCTGAAATCTAACGTCAGTTCGTCTCATAACCCCACCGGGATTCTCAATTTATTTCCAAATATAAACGTATTGATCAAATATTTTATGTTTTTCATGTGAATATCCACCGGGGGCATCAGCACGAAAATTTTGCATAAATTGACCTTTGTGGCTCTTGAAAAGGCTGATGCCAAGAGAAAAAGGGTATTCAGTTACTTAGTTCTTTAGTGGCAATGAGTCCACAAAAAGATCTATGATACGCACTTCATTATCGGGGTCATTGGCTTGCTCCAGAGATACTGGGAAAAGGGTGGTTTGATTTCGGTCTTGTCCCTGGATGAATTTGATAGCCTTAAAGGTTGATTTTCAGTAATAAAGATACCGAAAAAGCTACTAATAAACAAGGGTTTTTATTCACAAATAACTGATTGTTAATAAATTAAACAAAAATGTTGGATATACCGGTCAAACTGAGCCACTCATTCCGGGATCAACTGAGCCACTATGGCTCTTTTGGATTTGTGGCTTAAAGTTAAATTAATTTAATTGTGATCCAACATTAAAAACTATATTTCAATTTAAACATAAACATATTGAAGTCCTTCAGATTGGAAAACAAATTATCTCCTTTGCCATCAAAAATGGTGGTTGAAACAGTGATTTCTGAATTAATAGTGGCTTTGTAAGCAATCTCAGGCATATACACAAGGGCATAATTATCTTTTATATTATTCCAGTCGGTAACTATGAAACCACCACCAATAGGAGCTACTTTTAACTTTTCATTGAAGAAATTCTTTTCGTACCGCAAAAAGAAATAGTCATTCAGGTTTTCGGCTCCTCGCTCGTGAATAAATCCGTGCATATACTGAAAATTAAGATACGAACCATCTGAAAAATGGTAATCGCTACCAACAACAAATTTAATGTAAGGCTTTGTTTTGTCTAGAATTAAGGAATCCTGGGTAACGGGAACGGGTGACATAGGATAAAAAGCAGACAAATCATTGGTCATGATTATGTTTTCATCGGGGATAAATGCTGCTGCTTCGCCCCAAAAACCTGCACCAGCAATGCTTGTCGAAAAATCGGCTCCTATTATGTGAGTTCTTGCAAACGAAAGTTGTGAATTGATATTAATTTCGCCAATGGCGTCAACAGGTAAAAAAGTATTTCTTGTAGCAAAAGGCAAGCCATCGTATCCCCAAACATAACTCAGAGAAAAGTCAACACCTTTAGCAAATCCTTTAAATTTTAAGGCTGCTGTAGAACTTTCGCCCAAATTATATTTAGGCATCATTAAAGTATCAGAGAAACTTTTTAAAACCATTCCTTGAGGTAATGTCATAGACGGATTTAAAGCATTTGCAAAAATGCCGATAGGCATATTGGCTGGTTGGAAAAATGGGATAAAAACCCCTTGAAGTGAGAAGTCGTTGTTTAAATAGTAATTTAGGTTAATAGCATCAGAACCACGTCGGCGACCAAAATCTAAAATGTCTTCCAAGTCCAACGGATTGAGATTGTCAGTAGGGTTTAGCTTATCGGCAGTTCCCCAAACAATGCGTTGACGACCAATGGTGACATCTAAATTTTTAGTAAGAAAACCATACAACTGAAGATATGCTTCCCTGATTTCCAGATTGTAAGGGTCAATAATTCCTTTATTGTAAAGGTCAGATGATGAATTAATATTGGGCAGACCAATATTACGTAACCATACTTCGCCATGAAATTTAGCTTTGTCTGTACTTTTGTCAAGGTTTAAAGTCAAACGGTTTTCGTTCCATGCCCAGTCATTCTTGTCTTTGAGCAGGAATCGGTCATCGATTAGTAATTCACCCGAAATTTTAAGGTTATTCTCTTCTTGAGCCTTAACAATGCTTGTAATGGCTATGAGAAGAAGTAGAATTGAAAATAACTTTATGTGTTTCATATGTTAAGGTTTATTAGTTTGATTTAAATTTTTTTTTGACGAAACATTGCGATTTGTAAAAAACCCGATTCCGGTCAAGATGAAGGCAGCCCCAAACAAGAAAATGGGCCAGTAAAAATTGTCAGGATAATATGTTGACGTTATATCAAAAAGATCTTTTGTGGGTAGTGACCAGATATCAACAAATGAATAGTATTTAAATATAAATCTGATATAGTCTTGGGTAAAAGATATAATGACAATTACTGAGCCTAAAATTAAAAATAAAAGTTCAATGGATTTTAAATGACCCTGTTTATGGCTTGAAGAGAAATAGAGTATTAATAAGGCAAATGCAATCATAATAAATGATAGAATTAATGGAGCTATTACGGGACCAATCCAGGCTACAGGCAGCAGGAATAAAATATCCATTGTCAGAAAAGATTCGGGCCATTGTATTAATAGTTTCAGAAAGACATAGTAAAAAATATCCCAAACGGCAAAAGAAAACAAAAAGTAAGCAAACCTTGTAATGGCTGATTTGCCTGCAAGAATACTTACGGATAAAAGCATAAGCAAAGAAAACATTTCTCTTATTATTTCTGTTGTTGCAAGCGGTCTTTCGATAGGCTGTAAAGGGAAGTCAAATCCATTGGGATATATAATTTCCCTAAGGTAAATTACGATTGAACTTTCGAAGAAGCCCATGGAGACCGCAAAAACTGTTATCCAAATTATTGTTTTTAGTTTCATTTTTTTTAATAAATTAAAGTTTCCACACCAAATTTTGAAGTTCGCATTTCCTCCAAAAATTGGCAGTACATCCTTCTTTTATTGTTTTCTCCTGGTTATACGCACAAATTATGGCCGATATTTTACTCATTGTTTCACTCTTTTAGAAATTTGCTTTTCTACAGATTTTAGCAAAAGCTCATAATTTTTAATGGCAGTATATGCAATTTCCCAACCTTCGTTAATATAGCCTGTTGTTGCCTTAAACGCTGACATTTTCTTGTACTTATCCTTATGTGCCATCCCTTTTAATCTTATAAATTTTATGGATTTGCCAATCGATATATAATAAAAATACAATAGGGTTTCTACACCAAAACGTGATTCCTTCATTTTATCAAGAATTGGTATAATATCTTCTTTGTATAAAGCTCTTTCGCCTGTCAATATTTTTAAAGGGTTTACGTCCTGATTTAAAATATTTACAGTAGAATAGCCTAATACCATGTCCGATTCTTCTATTAATAATGGATTGGTTAATTGATTAATGTATCCCTGAATAATGTTCGACTGGTCGGCATCAACAAATAGCATAATATCAAAGATTGAATTTTCAACTCCCACAGCCATTGCGTAGCCTTTCCCTCTGTTTTCTGTTAAATGGATTGCCGTTATCTCAATCTCTTTCTGCAGCTCCTCAATTATTTTCTTAGTACTATCCGAAGACCCATCGTTAACTACAATAATCTCACTAACAATTAAAGATTCTGAAACTGAAAGAATGACATCTTTTAGCGTTTTCTCTTCGTTATATGCGCAAATTATTGCGGATACCTTTTTCATATTGCGTTTTTTAAGTTATACACCTGTTTTTTTACAAATTGTGCCCAATCGTGGTGAGACCTTGACATATCGAAGGTGCTATATGAAATTGGCTTGCCTATTTTAACCCTTATGGTTTTATTTCGTTTGTTAAATATTTCATGAGGCAATAGAACTAATTCCAAGGTTTTACTTATTCCAAAAGTTTTTCGGGCGATGTATATAAAGTAAAATAGAAGTGAATTTCGCCCATAGAAATAAAATGGAACAATGTTACGCTGACTCGCAACCGCTTTCTTAATAAAACTTTTTTGCCAATCTCTATCCTCAACTTTTCCTTTTTTAATTCTCGAAACAAGACCAGCCGGAAAATGAGTTATGGGGATATCAGAATTAAATACTTTTTCCAAATCTATAACATACTCTCTTGAATTAGTTCCAAATACATTTACCGCAGCAATATTTCCTTTTAAATGGGGGATAAGCATAAATACGTTGTTGCCGATAGCCCTGAAATCGCCATATTTTTCACCAACTGTGTTGGTTAGAATTAAGCCATCAACAAATCCAAAGGGATGATTTGCCACAAAAAAGCACCTGCCATTTTCAGGTAAATTTTCTTTGCCAACTATTTCAACCTTTATATTAAGCTCGTCAATTATTTTGGGTAAAAAATCAACTCCTTCGAAATTTGCGTAAACAGATAGAATTCGATTTATCTCATTTTGCCTGATAATTAGCTTAATCAGGTAAATCGCAAAGTCGGGCAATCGTTTAAGAAGTTTCGAATCACTTGCTTTAATGAGCTTGTGAATATTGATATATTCTCTTGTTGTTTGCATTATATTAATTCAAAATGCTTTAGTTTTTTGTAGCGCTTTTTTTGTTGCATTTTCTCCTAATTCAATGAGTTCCTTTGCCCTGTAAAAATCAAAAGTGTTGGCAGAATCGTGCGGGATGTTAATTACCAAATCAGGTTTGTGTTTTTCAATACTCATTTTTGCAATTCTATGCACCATTGCCGATGTAGTACCGCTTAAAAGTGAGTAATACCCTGCACTGTTCTTGTCACCAGTTAAAATTAAGGTCGATATGGTGTTCATCAACCTATTTAGGTATCCATTGTTAGTATTTGTTTCTTTTGGAATATCAGTTTTTTTGTCACCGTACAAGTTCACTACTATCAGCAAATCTCCATTCTTACGGGACACGTATTCAATAGGAATTGGATTCAGAATACCGCCGTCAACAAGAATGGTATCAGTGTATTTTACCGGTGTAAAAACTGCCGGGATTGCAACGGATGCCCGGGCAGCTTCATAAAAACTTCCTTTTGTAAATACTACTTCTTTTTCATGAAGTATATCAGTAGCAACTGCAGCAAAGGGGATGGGCATATCTTCAATATTCATATCCGGGATAAAAGTCTTCATTTTATCAAAAACCCGCTCACCCTTTAATAAGCCATTATATGCAAGCGTAAAATCCATAAATCCCCAGACATCCCTTTTGTTAAAGGAGCTTACCCACTCGGTATATTCCTGTATTTTTCCCATGGCGTAAAGCCCTCCCATAACCGCTCCTATGGAAGAACCTGAAACAGAAGTTATTTGAAAACCTTGTTTTACCAATTCATTGATGACCCCAATATGGGCAAGCCCCCTTGAGCCTCCGCTCGATAGTACTAGTGCTACATTCTGTTTCATGGTCTATATTTTTATTTCAAGCGAAAAATTTTCGGGATATTTTGGTGACACATCAGAATATAGTTCAGCAACTTCCCGCCTAACTGCTTCAATGCTATTTAAGTTATCGATTACTCCTTTAACCCCGATTTCCTTTCTCTTATAATCAATACTGCCAACAACAATTGGAACATTTGCTCTTTCTGCCATATAGTAATACCCTTTTTTCCAGCGTGTTGTTTTTGCCAATTGCCCTTCCGGGGATAATACGATATGAAGTTCGCGGCTATTGTTAATCAATTCAGCAACATAATCAATGTATTTTTTGTTTTCATATACTGGTATCGAACCAAAGATTATGAAAAAGTATTTCAATGGAAATTTGAAAAATTCTTTTTTTGATAGAAATTTGTATTTTATACCTAACTGCATCAGATAAAGTTTTCCATATAAACCATCCCAGTAACTTGTGTGTGGTGCAAAAATTATAACAGATTTATTAAGGGTTGGAAAATCACCAACAATTTTCCAACCACAAACTTTTGTCAATATGTATCCTGAAAAGGTTTTCATACTAAACAACCAATTATTGCTTTAACCTCCTAACCGTAAAATCGTCATCGGTCAACCCTGTGTCGTATTCCACATCCGACATTCTCATTATGGTTTTGTGGTTCTTTTTAAGGTCGGTCATCTCAATCTCTTCGGCATTCCAATAATTACCAATCTTTTTGAAAGTATATTTAGCTTCTTTTACTTTTGAATTGCCCCTGTCGTAATACTCCATTAATTCAGGATAGTAATTCGTTTTATTCACATGTACTATTACTTTTGAGTAATCGGAACGCCCTTTTGGCGTAAGTTCAAGAACGAAAACATCACCATCATCTTTTATCAGTTTAGGCGTGTACTTATCCGAAAAAAGTACGGATTCCATATCATCATAAGAAAAATCGGTACCTGCAAAGTTTTGATTTTTTGCGCTGGTTGCAATTCGTCTTTCTTTACCAAATGCGGGTAAATACAAATACATTACATCATTAGGCAATGACAACACAGCAATGCCAGATTGCGAAGCAGGAGCAGTAAACCGAAATATTCGTTTATCGGTTCCTTTCTGCTGAATGGTTGCTTCACGAATTTCCTCCCTTCCATTCCTGTCAATCAGGATAATTGTATTCTTGCCTGTCATGTCTTTGGGTGAATACATAACATCGTCCATTTTCTTTAAAATGGTACCTGCATCTTGTGCATTGGCCGAAAACATACTTCCTGCTACTATAATGGCGGTAATTACCGCTGTTTGAATTCTTGATTTCATAATTTTTACTTTTTAATTGTTAATGATTATTTGCTACTATTTTGCGTTTTCTGTTTGCCAGTATAAGAATAGCTGGCAGCAGTGATAGCGCGCTAAACCCGGAACCAATCATGCTAACGCCAATCAGTAATCCGAAATTCTGTAAGGGTACGATTTGTGAAAACAGAAGCACTAAGAATCCTGCTAAAACCGATACTACATTAATTATTATTGCCTTGCCGCTCAATAAAATAACGCTTTCGATTGATTTTTCGGCATCTCCGTTTTTTAGCAGATGATTATTAAATCCGGTGATAATATGGATAGAATAATCAATGCCTATACCCAAAGCAATACTGCCTACCAGTACGGTTGCTATATCGAGCGGTATTCCGGTTAGTCCCATAATACCTAACAGGACAATAATCGTTGCAACCACGGGAATCGCAGCAAAAACTCCTTTAGAAAAAGACCTCAATATTGTACTAACAATCAATATAACCAGTGCGATAGCTATTAATAAGCTGTTCCGCTGGCTGTTTAATAAACTGCTGTTGAGCTTTTCGTAAACGGATGGCATACCTGTAAGCTCTATTTTACAATATTCATTCTGGTTTTCTTCAATAAAACGGTTCATTTTTTCAGTAAATGCTTCAATGTTTTTAGTATCAACCGAAGCAAATTTTGATTGAATTACTCCTTTGGTAAGATCGTTGTTAACCAGTTGGGGCATCACATCCTGACCGTCGAGCAGGAACCATAATTGCTCAATTTTTGCCTTGTCATCGGGTATTTTTTTCCCTTCGCCCATAGCATCGTTCATTTGTTCTATAAGGTCGGCAACCGATTGGGCTACGTCAATACTTGGGTCTTCTTTCATAAAGCGTTGCGTTTCAATCATCTTTTGCAGAACTTCGGGGCTTTGCATATCGCCCTCAAAAACAACGAATATGGGTAGCGAACCTCCAAACTTCTTTTGCATCACCTCTTCTGCCACCCTGGTAGGATTATCTGCTTTAAAATAATCCGCCATGTTTACACTGGTTTCAATTTGAAAAATCCCGATAACACCTACCACAAGGATTATTGCCCATGCAGTAACTGTATATTTAGGATGTGTAAAAAGGGTTTTAGTTAGCGGTATTAATATCTTATGGGTTAAGACCGTTTCCTTTTCTGTGTCTTCAACAACTTTTTTCTTTCGGTACATTGACAAAGCCGAAATCAGGGCTGGAACAAAGAATATGGACAACAACAAAGCGATGATTGTACCTACTGCTGTGAATATCCCAAAGTCCCTTATCATTGTAAGGTATGCACCAAAAACGAACGAAACAAAACCTATTGCAGTGGTTACTGCTGCCAATATGACCGGAATGGTAATATACGCAACCGCCTTAATTAATGCTTGTTTTCTGTCCTGAATGGCCATGTGGTTAATACTGTTCAGCACATGAATGGTATAGACGCTTCCCACCGCAAGCAGAACAACCGGAATGATGTTTGATATGATGGTAAGCTCATAGCCTGCAGCTGACATGATTCCCAAAGTCCAGACTACAGAGATCCCGGCAGTAAGCAACGGCAACAATACGCCGCGAAATGATTTAAAACTAAACAAAAGAATAATTGCTATAACAAGAAAAACAATGGGTATCAACCAAATAATGTCGGATATTATTAAATCATTAATATCGTTCATCATCATTGGGAGCCCGCCAAAGTATAGTGTTTCTGGCAGGTTCATATTTTCAATCTTGTTCTTTATTTCTTTTGCAATAGTTTGATTATCTGCATCCGGAAGCAGGGTAAACATAATTGCTGTCGCCTTACAGTCATCGGAAACGATTGCCCCCCTGTACATTTCTTTTGACAGAACATAAGCTTTAAGGCTATCTAAGTCAGATTGGTCTGTCGGCAGTTCATACTCATCAACCAGCTTTCCTATTTCAATCCCCCACTCGGAGCTTTTGATATCAAGTATATTCGTTAAGCTGGTTACTGTAGAAACGCCTTGTGTGTATCGAATGCTGTCAGTAATTTGTTTGATATGCCCAATTACCTCTGCATTAAAAATATTTTCGGTTTCCAAAACAATCATGGCCATATCATTCCCGCCAAATTCAGTTCCTATGTCCTTGTAAAGTTTAGCAACCGGTTCGTCATCGGGCAAAGAGCTGATGATATCGGAATTGATATGCAAATTTTTTGTCTGGTAACCAAAAAAAATGGTTAATGCCAAAACAGCTAAAACTATTAGCCATCTTAGTCTGATTATTGATTCTACAAATCTGTTCATATTTTTATTTATTATTTGTACTATTATCGTTTTATAGTCAGTTTTAGTTAAAAAAAAATCAGGTGGCTAAACCCTTATTCAATATGTTTATTAACCCATCGAAATAGGGTGAGTATTTCTCGTACTTATTTTGCAGAAAAAATGGTATTTCAAGACCTTTTAGGACCATTAAGAACATATCCAGCAGAACGTCCATTTCTGTAATTAAAGTAAATTCGCCTGTATGAACACCTTGAAGAATGATTTTCCTCAGGTTTTCTTTTTCCCACGTATCTAAATCAGTTCTTAGGTCGTCAATAAAGTGGAAGTGCTCAAAAAAATCGGCCCTTATCGTTTCATGGTAGCTTGCTGTTGCATTAAGGATTTCCATTCTTTTGACAAGATAGCTATGCAGCTTTTGAGAAGCATCCAAATCAGAATTGTTAGTAATAAGTCCCAACTGGCTTTTAAGAATAGTAATTTCCTTTAAAATCACTTCCCTGAATAAATCCTCTTTACTAACGAAATGGTAGTATAAAGAGCCTTTAGCTTTGCGTGCAACCTTTGCGATTTCGTCCATAGAGGTTTTGTGAAACCCGAACCGGCTAAACAGTTGGTTTGCAACTCTCAATATTGAATCTTTAGTAGAATCAATGCTCATATTCAATTTGTACTAAAAATGTTTTATAGTACAAAGATAGATGTATTTTTTTATCTCAAAATCTTTTCAATCTTTTTTAGCATAAATTAACGAATGTGTTATCGTACCGGTAGTGTGTTAGGGATATTGCAGTTTTTACCGCATAAAAATAGGTTTGCGTATAGGCTTGTGCGCCGGCTGGCACGATCATGTGGCCGTGTAACTTCGCCAACAGATAGGGGCGGAGTACCAAGCTTCATTCTATTTCAAAAGTTTAATTGAAGCAATCAACTCCAAGTTTGAACATCAGCCTGCCTGAGGAAAACCCGTGTAACCTGCATGCGATTTATTATTATTGAAAATAGGTAAATACTCGATTTGTCATTTGGATGTTTTCTTCTTCAGAAAGATTGGCCAGCTCACAAAGATGGTTCATTGCTAAAAACCCTCTTTGTTCTAAATAATTCTGAAGCCGTTTACCATTAATTTCTTTTTCGGCTTCTGGCATTAGAAAAGGGAGGAGAAAACATTTTATTATTACAAATAGCCCTCCTCCATTTTTCGATAAGAAATATAGCCAATATGGAAATTGAGAATCTAATTCAACTACATAATCTCTTACTTCAGGAATTTCCCAAAGTTCTTCTGCTGTTTGATTGTAACCATCAAATGAAATATCAACACGTTCACGAAAATATTTTATAAAGGTAATGTTTGATGTTAACTGACCAAGTAAATTCATAGGCCCAGTAAAATCTTTTCTAACGACTTCTTCTTTAGAAATTGTAATGTTTAAGTAATCAATTCCAGTTGATATTAGCTCCTCTATTTTTAAATTTTTGTTATCCATTATTTTATTTTTTTTGTTTATCTGAATGACATTCATTGGTGTTGTGCGTTCGTTGGACTACTTTATTTTTGATTGCCTGTTGGTTTAGCGTTGGGACCGGGAAGCTCTTTTGCAAATTTTGGGTTGTGTCAAGGCTTGTGTGGCTTTCAAATGTTGTGCTTTTTTGTTTAGGCAAATCATGCTAATAGTTTCTCCAATTTCAATTTCCACTTTTCCCAGTCCTTCATTTCCTTTGTTTGTAAATCTAAGAATTTCTTTGTGTGGTCGTGATAAATTAAATGGCAAAGTTCATGTAAGATAACATATTCAATGCAGCCTTTAGGTGCTTTTATCAATTCAGGATTTAAAATGATTTTGCCTTTAGGAGTGCAGCTTCCCCAACGTGTCGGCATGTCTCTTAATACTATAGAATCCGGTTCAACCCTATACTTTCTAAATTTATCAATCAAAGGCTCAGCAATTGCATGAAATTTTATCCGTGCATTTTGTAAATACCAACCCATAAGCAGGTCCTTCGCTCTGTCCTTATCCCGGGTAACCACCTCAATGAATTTGCCTTTTAGTTTTACCGATTCAACACTTCCGATCTTTATTTGCAAGCGATATTGTCTGCCTAAGTACAAATGTGTTTCTCCACTTACGTATTTCCTTTTTGGTGTCTTTGGTTGGAAGGTAAGAAAAAAGCTCAATTGTTTAATAATCCAGGGAGCTTTCTTTTTTACTTTTTCTTTCACCTTTTCGATGGAAGTGTCAACCGGGGCTTTAACCAGTACTTCCATTTCAGGAGTTACAGTAATTCCAAGTGACTTCCTTTCTGAGTACTCTAAGCGAAAATCAATTTTTCTGCTTCCAAATTGTATGGCTTCTGTCATTACTTGTAACGGATTTTGGCTACGTCTATGCAATCACCGGCAATTTTATCCATTTCTTCAAACGTTAACTCTATTTGATATTTATCGCGGACTTCGTCAATCAGGTAGTCGCCGATCTCTATCAATAATTTACCCGTTATGTTTGACTTATACTGCCAGTCAACAATTGGCTTTTCGTTGTCCAAAACAGCAAGTTTTATCAGTTCATCAACCTTTAAAGCGGCTTGTGTTGATATCTCTTTGCGGATCATATCATCCTGAATCTTATCAGTAAGTGCTTCAACCGTTAAGCCGTAAAAAGCCTTTGCAACATCTCTGTCTTTAAGCTGTTCCGGTATGTCATCATCAGTATGCGTCAAGACATTGTTCATGATATCTTGAACTCTTCTCAGGTATTGTGCTTCGCTAATGCGTTTGGCTTCATAATCGGCAATAGCCTCCCTTAGCATTTGCGAAAACTTCTTATAGAAAGCTGGGTCTTCATCCATTTTCTCGGTGATGTGCTTCGCTGTTCTGCTTGCAATCTTGTCTGCCTTGGCTGCTTTTCCAATTGTGTTTTCAACTTCCTGCTGAAATTTGTCTTTATCAAAAATGTTTACCAATTCGGTAATGGTTTCTATTTTCTCGGTGGTGATGTGGGTATCAATCAATTTTTGAATCTGCCCTTCATATTGTTTGTAGTCAATTTCATCGCTGTATCTTTCAATCACTGCCAAACGGAGTTTCAGGAACATAGTTAAATCTTCTTTGTAGCGATTGATGGTTTTTTCTTCAACATCTTTGTGAAATTGAATAGATGATAAGGCCAGTTTCAAACCCTTGGCAAAGGCTGCCAGTTTATCGTAAAATAGAACTCTGATTGCTTCATCTTTCAATAATTGCTGATAAGCTTCTGCATCCCTTTTGTTGGTAATGGTTTTAAAAATGTCCCACAAGTCAGAATGCTTTTGTGGCAGCTTTTTGATTTCATCGGCAATATTGGTGAGCGTTCCTGCCAAATCTTCCTCGTCAAAATCTTCAAATGAAGAATACATCAGCAAGGCATCATCCAAATTTTCAATTACTCCGTAATAGTCAATGATGTAACCAAACTCCTTGTCAGGATAAATTCGGTTTACCCTTGCAATGGCTTGTAAGAGTTTATGCCCTTGTAAGTTTCTTGTAAGATATAGAACCGTGTTTTTGGGTGCATCAAATCCGGTGAGCAGTTTATCAACAACGATAATTATTTCCGGGACTTTCTGATTTTTGAAACGGCTGATAATGTTCTTTTCATAGCTTTTTGAGTTGCCATGTTCGCCCATCATTTTTTTCCAGAACTGATTTTCTTTTTGGGTTGATTTCTCATACGCACTATCTTCCCCTTCACGCTCGTCAATGGATGAGATCAAAACCTCACAACTAACAATACCAATTTCATCTAAGTATTCTTTGTATTTGATGGCGTTAACTTTCTTATCACAAACCAGCTGTCCTTTAAATGGTGTTCTGCCTTGCCAATTGTCGCGGAAATGATAGCTGATGTCCCATGCTATCATTCGCATTTTCTGCTCGGCTGAATTCAAATGGTCGTATCGGGCAAACTTCTTTTTAATGTCTGCCTTTTGATAGTCGGTCAAGGGCTCTGAAACCATTCCGAAAAAAGTATCAATCGGACTGGCATTTACATCCTGCAAAGCCAACCTTCCTTCATACAACAATGGAACAACGGCTTTGTCGTATACTGCCTCGTCAACTTTGTAGGTATCAATCATACCACCAAATTTGGCTGCTGTGCTTTTGTCCTTTTTGAAAAGTGGTGTTCCGGTAAGGGCAATGAAACAGGCATTTGGCAAAGTCTTCTGCATGTCGATATTGAAAACGCCGTATTGTGTTCTGTGTCCTTCATCAACCAACACAAAAATTTCGTGGCTTTCTAAAGGCTTGCTGATCTTCCTTACTGCTGCAACAAACTTGTTGATAATGGTTGTTACCACTGCATCGCTTTTGCTTTCCAGCAACTCTACTAATCGCTGCCCGGTAGTAGCGTTTTCTACAAACTTGCCGCACTTGCGGAATGTGCCTGTGATTTGATTGTCCAAATCGGTTCGATCGGTTACCAAAATAATTTTCGGGTTGCGAATACTGGGTTCCATGGCAATGGCTTGTGCCAACATTACCATGGTTAATGATTTACCGCTTCCTTGTGTGTGCCAGATAACACCGCCTTTGCGTTTGCCATTTTCCACATGCTGAATCCGTTTCATGGATTTTTTAATGGCGAAAAACTGCTGATAACGGGCTACTTTCTTTTCGCCATTGTCGAACAAAACGAAATTGAAAATTATATCCATCAAGCGTTCTGGTTGGCATAAGCCAAACAAATACGCGTCCTGTTCTGTTGGAAGAATTTCTTCTTGCTCTAAAGCATCAAAGTATTGGCGAACATATTTGAAGCGGTCGGCAAACAGTTGGTCTTTTTGAATACCGGAAAGTGGTTGATTTTTAATCTCTTTTAATTTTTCATTGTGCTCTTTTAACTTTTCATTTTCTTCAAACTTCTCCTGCCATTTTGCCCAAAACTTTTCTGGTGTGGCATTGGTGGCAAAGGCTGCTTCTTGTGTTGCTATGCTCAGTGTCAATTGAGAATACACATACAAACTTCGGATACCGTCTTCCTGCTGGTTGCGTAAATGCTGACTGATGGCCTGCTTCAACGGCTCTTTCATATCAGGTCGTTTGCACTCAATGATGCAAAGCGGAATACCGTTTACAAACAATACCAGATCAGGGCGGTAATGCTCTTTGTTTGCAGAACGCATCACACTGAATTCTTCGGTTACATGAAATACATTGTTGCTGATGTTTTTCCAGTCAATGTATTGCAGCGTAAAACTCTTTTTGTCGCCATCCACACTTTGTTCCAATGCCTGACCCAAAGTGAGCAAGTTGTATGCCTTTTCACTTGCTGCAATGTAGCCTTCGTTCATAGGAAGGTTTTTCAGAATCTGGATACCCTTGTCTATGTTTGGATCACTTATGTAGGTTGTTTTAGTAGAACTTACATTTTTCTCTGCATTAATTTTCTTCAACTGCTTCCGCAACAAATCTTCGAGCAATACATTCGTGGTTTTGCCGCCTCTCAACCGTTCGGCTTCTGCCGGACTCACGTAGTTATAACCCAGCTTCACCAGCATTTGTAATGCAGGAATCTGGCTGATATGGTCTTCTTTAAAACTGGGTGTCTCCATTTTATTGAGCTTTGAATGATCAACTATGAGTTATGAATTGGGATGATCCCGCATTAAATGCAAAGAATTATCCTCTTGTAAGCCATTAACTGCTTATTCGTTTCTTCTAATAGCATTTCTAATTTGTTTAAATTAGAACGCGAGTTCCTTTTTCTAACTATTTGTATTTCAGAGTTTTTATTATAAGCGCCATTGGCTCTTCTCTTAGATCTTCTCTTAAACCTTCTCTTAAACCTTCTCTTAAACCTTAAATGACCATTGTGGGTTTTTAGGTGTTCCTTTATTTGTGATTTTACCCCTCATTCTCAGTTCAGATAGCAAGTTTCCAACCTTATTCTTCTTTTGTTTATCATTCATCCAATCTGGAAGTTTCTTCCACAACAACTCATCAACATCTTTTCTATCAAGCGAACCGTGTTCTTGAACTGCTTTCACTATCAAGTCTAAATAGTAACTCTTATCAAAGGCCCTGTTTTTAGAATATGCAGCTTTTTGTCCAGTTTTTTGGGCAACCCTTAAACCAATAAAATAGTTAGGTTTTCTACCCTCTATCAAATTTTTGCTTCTCAGAAGTTTTTCTTCAAAATCTGTCAAAGATTGCTTCTTTTGAACCTTATCCAGCATAATAATTTCTTCCAAAGCCAGATCTTTATTTCTTGCCAGTGATCGCGCATATTCAATGTCGAGTATCTTGCCAGCAATGGTAACCTTAACCTTACCACCTGAAAGGTCGTAGTCTGGCATTGGGAAAAAGCGTTCTCTTTGAAAATTGAAAATCTTTTTGATTCCACCTCCGGCGGTGTCCACCATTTTCAGGTTAAACATGGCAGTAGCTAAGAAACGATTGCGATAATGTTCTTCAGGAGCATCTTCCTTTACCACTTTTTCCACACTGCCGGGAATGAAAGAACCAAGGTTGGTAAAAATCAACTGGTCGTCCATTTCTACTACATTGATTCGACCATGCTTGGTGTAATCCTGGTGTGCAATGCAGTTATTTAGGGCTTCTCTTATGGAATAGGGTTCGTATTGATTTACTTCATCAGGAAACAGCGTCCCTTCCTTAATGTATCGATATTTCAAATTGCGGATTTTAGCATACACTTTATCAACTGCCAAAAGTATTGGGCATCCAAAAATGGCATAATCCTTATCATTCCCCTGAGCATCTTTCAGCAGCCAGCGTATTTTTGCCTCAGCCGGATTAATATAATGTTCAGACTCTTCTTTACCCAAGAGTATAATGGCTGTACCTGTGATTTTACCTTTGATAGTAATTTTTGCCTTGTTTAAAAAAGTAACATCATCCCATGTGGCAACTTCTGCAACCTTTTCAGGAAACTTATTTGTAAAGTTTTTTCGAGCTAATGCAATGGCTTCATCATCAAGATCTTCAATCGTAGCACCCGAAACAATGGAAGCACTCCAATCTTCAGTAATGGACTGCGCCCTTATGCGTTCTATCTCTTCCAAATTCAAAGGGGATAATTCTTCGTCATCTCTGCCGTAATAGTGTCCATCAAAGGCAATGGGGAAGCCTTTTGGGGCAGCAGGTATCTGAAACATCACCACCCGACCTTCCGTCTCATTCAACTCATAAATCTCAATAAACGTAATCCGGTTGGTGGTTTTGTTAGCTATCTCACTTTTCAGGCTGTCAAGGTCTTTGCGTCTTGGGCGAAACTGACTACCCACTATATTGTGCTTCTTATTTGCAACACCAAAAACCAGCCATGCATGTGGTTTTCCTTTCAGGTTGGCTTCGTTGCTAAGGGCAGAAAAGTATTTACCCAGTTTAGTGAAGTCATAGCCGGTTTTGGCTTCCTTAAACTCCACAATCTCATTCTCGGAGGTTAGATTGCGGAGAGATTGGAGAATGTGTTTCAATTCTGCTATTGTCATATTCAAAAATTATTTATTGTCGGTTATGAAACTCTCGCAACCGATAGTGCTGATTCAATTGTACCACTGTGGCCATTATCCTTTCTCCAATCTTTGTTTGCAAGGCGTTTTTCTAAAACTACTTCATCTTTTTTGTTCTTAAACATTTGGTATTCCTTACCGTTTTCATGTTTAATAATGAGCCTATCCGGTTCATACATATAATCAGGACATGAACGTAAAAGACTGTGAACCTCTTTCAGAAAAAGAGAAGGGTTCTTATATCGCTTTTCATAGTGAAAGTTTAATGCTTTATTCAAAACACGCTTAAATCCGGCATCTAAATAGAAAGGCAAAGTGTTGGTGTCGGCTAATTGCCCCTTAATTACTTTTTTGCCAATGATTTCTTCAAACTTTCTATTTTTTTCCATTGAGTTTCGTATGGCATCAATCTGCTTTTTTTCTCTTGCAGTCAGCCAATCCATTGGGGCATTGATAGGGAAGTAACCACATAAGAGTTGAAACATGATTACACCAACTTGGTAGATGTCGGATTGGTAGTAATACTCATTTGCCAATACTGCTTCTGGTGGGAGATACAGATAGGTGGATTTTGAAGCAGTTACACATCCATCAGCTTTATGAATTTTCTTCACTGCTCCAAGGTCAGCGATGATAGGAATGTTCTTTTCAAGGTCTAAGAGAATATTTCCCGGCTTCAAATCACGGTGAACCAATTTGTGCTTTGAATGAAGCTCAGTCAAACCAAGTAAAACGCCTGCAATAATTTCAAGAGATTCCTTGCTTGAAAGCCTTCTACTATCTATAACTCCTTGTAAATCGCCACCAGAAATTCGTGGCGTTAAAAAGTAAGCATAGTTTGGTGGTAGAAAACGAAGGTCATGAATTTTTAAAATATTATCATGGTCTATATCTCGAAGGATAACAGCCTCCTCCGCTGCATCATAGTTGGGGTGCGACCAGTAGAACTTCAACACCACATCATCATTCATTTTTATTCGCTTGCCGAAATACACATCACCATTGCACCCTCTACGGATATATTCATATACGTTGATGTCAGGAGTATTTCTTACGAAATCCTGAATGGCTTTTACTGAATCTTCATCGTTTAGTTCTACTGTTACCATTTATTGACTTATTAAATAATACGCTACATCATAGGCATCATCCTGATACTTATTTTTTGCACTGCCATTTTTTGCGTTCTTTTTAAAATATGCAATTGTGGTTTGTTTCCATACTTGCTCCACATCAATCTTTTCGTATAGCTGTATAATGCCTTCCAATTTAAAGGAAATTGGAGAAGGGGCACGGTCTCCTTTTCCATTGGCATTCCTTGCAACAATGCCGATTTTTGCTGCTCCTATTGAGTCAAATGCTGCATTAATTTGGTCACGAAACTGCCTTACCTGATTGGGTTTGGTTGGGTCGTCAATACCAAACTTGGCAGATTCGTTTGTTTGCGTGATGTTTCCGGCTGCATCTTTTTCCAGCACAACCATAATTGCCTCTGTGGACTTGATTTGTATTCCTATTGTCTTCATATTATTCAGGCTTGTTTTTAAAGAGTATATTGAATTGCTCTGAAATTCCATCCAATACACCATTGGCTCTTAAATCATCAAGTGAGCCGGAACTACCGGGAGGAATAGATTTGTATGTGAAACTAGCGGTCATGCCACTAGCTCCCATGGCAGCAATCTGCCATGACTCTAATGGATATGTTCTATCAGGCCAATCCCCGTGGTGTATTATTCCTCCAAAGTTTTTCGATGGGTCATTATAATCATAGTATAAAACGAAAGGATGTTCGTCAATTACATTCCCTTTATCAGGTCTTAAGCCCACAAATGTGTATAGCACCCCAGCCGTGCTTCCTGAAGCAGCCATCACAAAACTGTTGCACTTGCTTACCAAACCGTTACTAGAAATAGGACCAGGGAGCTCTTGATTTTCAATTTTTCTATACTCAAAATTTCCAACCATTTTTTTCAGGTCTGATTCGTCTGGTAGTTTATCCAGCGGACTAAATTGATTTTTTTCCATGCTTTATTCTTTAATTTTCAATCTCACCTTCCCCGTCAACAACACCTGCATCAACCCCTTCTTCAACTCCCTTAGCTTCTCCGCTTTGGTTTTGAGCAGGCTGATTTCTTTATCTGCCGCTTGCAGCACCAGAGCAATGGCGCTTTGTTCCTCGATAGATGGAAGTTTCATTTCGAGTTGAAGGAATGTATCAAAATCAAAAGTCATTTTCTCAATATGTACTCCGTAACTTGAAATATAGGTTTGATGATAGAAGTAAGGTGTTTGTGAATACCATTGAAAAAACTTCATGTTCAATTGTTTCTTTTCTTTTGGAACTACAGCTATGTATGAGCCTGAAATCTTCGCACCATCAAATTCCCTTGTAACCAATGCAGATGCCCCATGTAGTATTTGCATTTTTGAAAACAGAAAATCTCCTTCGTTTGCTGTTCGTAATGTTTTCACTAATATTTGATGGCCATACAAAGCCTCACGATAAAATATCCCGCCTGACCTTCGTCTAACACTTATCAGTTTGTATATTTCGTTTTCATCCCAATCAAAATTCCGTTTCACAATTTTTAGTATCTTCTCATAAGAAAGCTCCTTCCACTCCCCCTCAAACCCCTCCAACCGTTTCTTCCCCGTAAGCAATTGCTGCATAAGCCATTTTTTGCGGAGTTCTTTTTGGGCGATGAGTTTTTCGGTGGTGTGGATGCCCGCATCTGCTTTACTGAGTACTTGGGCTATGGCTTTTTGCTCGGGGAGTGGGGGGAGTAAAAAAGGAAAACTTGCAACATATTCCCAATCCGCCCTTGGCATCTTGGAACCCGAAGAAACATTTGCTACTTGAATGAATTTATTTGTTTGCACTATCCGAAACAAAAACTCGTTTGTGCATTTTTTAGAAATCGAATTTAAAACCCAAATTTCACTCGAACAGACGCCATCAAACTCTGCAAGCCAATACTTCTGCAAGTATGGTCTTAGTTTACCAAAGAGTACTTGACCATTTTTAAACTTATTCTTAATACTTTTTTGCTCAACAGAGTTTGTCCATCCATTAATTGCTCCTGTGCCTTGCTCAAGATGTTCAAGTTCTAAACATTTCATATTCCCATTTTCTATTGGATTATATTTTCCTTTAGAAACTTCGGCAAACTCACCAAATTCAATTACGTCCCAATCACTGGGGATTTCGGTGTTATAAAACGTTTTGGTATTTTTTGTTTCTGTGCTCATTGTTTTTAATTTGGGTTTTTTGCAAACAAACTTGCAAACGATAATTTTATAATTGCTTGATTATTAACAATATTTTCTTTGCAAACCGTTTGCAGTAACATTTGTTTTTGCAAACAAAACGCAAGTGGTATTTGGTTCGAATTGAATGAGCTAAGTTTGCAACTTTGCAAAGAAAACTGCAAAGAAGATTTTTTTAATACGCTGATATTCAATTTTTTGTTCTTTGCAATCATGGTTTTAACCTGTAAGTTCTTTGGTTGTGTTTGGTTTCTTCGGCTATCTCGATATACCCTTTCTCAACCATTTCGGCAAAAAGCCTCGACACATACGATGCGTTGGTGTCGGGTATATTCAACATTTTACGGGCGGCTTCGTTATCGATATCTTCAGCTGTTTTCAAATATCTGATTACAGACTCAATTTGCTCTGCACGTTCCTGTTTTTTTAGCTTCGAATAGCTGATTTTATCGTCAATATCTATCAGTTTACTCCTGTGAATAATGTATTTCTGCCCCGATGTTCTACCTGTAGTCTCAATAAATTCGATATCTTGCAATTCGGATAAAATTTTTCGAAGCTGATATTGATTTACAAAGGGCAGTTGCTCTAACTGCTGAAAAGTGAGTTTTTGTCCAGTGTAAATATGGTTGAGCACAATTAATTTTTCTAAGTCAATGTCTTTTTTAGTTGTTTGCTCATATAGTAAACTCAATTCTGCTAATTTTCCAGAATAAACATCGGCATCCACACGAAATAAAATGGAGTTCTCAGTCTGAATAGGTTGTGGTAATTTTTTACCTTTAGATAAAAGAGCCGTAAATATTTTATCAAAACCGCTACCTGCTTTTTCGGCATAATTGATTTCCCGCAGCACATCCATAATACCAGGATTACGCGGATTGGTTTTCCTTAAAAAATTGGTTTCATCAATTCCCTGTGGGAAATGCCCCGGGCTTTCAAATTCAAGATAGTTAGGAAATTTTCTGATTTCGATAATCTGCTGTCGGCTATAATCGCGGTGGGCAATGGCATTGATTAACAATTCCCTGATTACAACTTCAGGATAGTCTTCAATATATTCCCTAAAAAGCCCGAAATGAAACTCCCTGACCTTCATCTCGGATTTTAATTGTTGAAAACAGGCATCGGCCATTTCTATGAGGTTGCCACTGTATTCAAATGGAGTATATGTTCCATCTTCGTAGTACCTGATGTATTTGATCTGGTTATACGGCAATTCTTTTAATGCTTTCTGATTTCCAATAAACAGAATACCAGTAGTGGTAGGAAGTTGTTTGCTGTTTTCTTCCTTAATCAGACCTAATGTTTCTGTAAATTCAGGTGAATTATTTTTCAGGTAGGGGCTTTGAGGTTTTTCTCTTTGAATACGAAGAAACAGATCCCTGGTTTTGTTAATATCTTGCCACCCCGGAATTGGATTCCCTTGTTTATCATTGCCTCTGCCAGCAAGAGGTAAATCCCAGATTTTCTGGTCGAAAACAATTAAGCCTTTTTCAGCTTGAACAGTCGCCATTTCATAGGTTTCTATCGGCCTGTTACCATCATTACTTCTAATCAAATATTCACTTTTCGAAGTTCTATGGAGTTGAGCGGTAAAAGGAATTTCAAGCACCAATACATCTTGCCCATTAACATTTACTTTATGTGGTTTGATAGTTATGGAAGGAACCGTTCTATCCTGAATTTGTCGAATAAGCTCAAATACCTTGCTGTCTGCATATTCAAATTCAGGGTTAATTTCTTTGGTTTTATCCTCTATCCCGACAAATAAAAAGCCCCCTTTTTTATTGGCAAACGCGACCACATCTTTGGCCAATTCATCATACTTAGGAGCAAAATTTTTTAAAGACTTACCAAAAGCAATTTTGTCTTCCAGTTGTTCTTTGAAATCAACGATTTCACATTCTCCCCTGGATAGAATATTATAAAACCACTGAATACTATGACGGGTTAATTTTTCCATCGATTATTGCATTAGTTCTTTCAAATACATTTCAATATCGGATTGCACAACTTTCAATTCCCTTTCAAGTTGTTCAATCTCCATCTGCACGGCAGCAATATCCACTTCGGCTTCTTCTTCAAAGGTATCCACATAGCGGGGGATGTTCAGGTTAAAATCGTTTTCCTGTATTTCTTCGGCAGTAGCCACATAGCTGAATTTATCTTCCACCACACCAGGCTGTAGTTTACCGGCTGCAAAATCGCGGTAGGTAGTTACAATGTGATCAATATCGCTACCGCGCAGTTTGTTTTGATTTTTGGCAGATTCGTAATGCTTGCTGGCATCAATGAACAATACATTCTGGCCGCCCTTGCCTTCGACTCCGCTCAGGCTGCGGGCTTTATTAAAAATGAGGATAGCAGCCGGAATGCCTGTGCCAAAAAACAGGTTAGCGGGTAAACCAATTACTGCTTCTAGCAGGTTTTCTTCTATGGTACGTTGGCGTATGCGGCCTTCGCTGCTGCCCCGGAACAATACGCCATGCGGCACTACCACACCTGCTTTGCCATGCTCATTCAATGTTTCTATCATGTGGCTGATAAATGCCCAGTCGCCTTTGCTTTTGGGTGGTACGCCTCTCCAAAAACGGTTGTATTTATCGGATTCAGGGTCGTAGCTGATGGTCGTTTTGTCGCCTTCTTTGTCTTCTACCTTTCCCCATTTGTCTAAAGAGAATGGCGGGTTTGCTACTACGGTATCAAACTTCATCAGTGTATCGCCCTCTTTCAGTTTGGGGTTGCGGATGGTATCGCCCCAGCGAATGGTGGCATTGTCGAATCCATGTAAAAACAAGTTCATTACTGCCAAAGCCCAGGTACTGCCGTTGGCTTCCTGTCCATACAAAGAAAAATTATCAGAACCCACCTCCTGTCCTGCTTTAATTAACAGTGAAGCAGAACCACAAGTAGGGTCGCAAATACGGGAGCCCGGTTTTGATTGTGTTAGCTTCGCCAAGAGTGTAGATACTTCGCTTGGAGTATAAAACTCGCCAGCTTTTTTACCGGCATCACTTGCAAAGTTTGAGATAAGGTATTCGTAAGCCCCGCCAATGATGTCGTTTCCCTTTAAATACGAAGGACGCAGATTCAAATTCTCTTTGTTAAAGTCCAGCAGCAAATTCTTCAGTCGGTTATTTTTATCTTTTGGTTCGCCCAGTTTGCTTGTGTTAAAGTCGATGTTCTGGAAAATACCTGCACCATCTTCGCTGTATAGTTTTTCACGGTTGGCTTCTTCCAAATCAGTTAATGCAATGTTGATGAGTTCGCCAATGTTCGCTTCATTCCGTGATTCATAAAGAAATTTGAAGTGGCTTTGAGGTGGAACCACAAATCGTTCATGTTGCATGGCGCGTTTGGCACGTTCCTCGTCTCCATTGTATTTTTCCAGGTAGCTTTCCATTTTATCGTCATGTACATCGCTGAGATATTTCAGGAACAGCATGGTAAGCACATAGTCTTTGTAAACGCTTGGGTCAATGCTGCCTCTGAAGGTGTCGCAAGCTTTCCAAACTGCATCGTTGATGTCTTTCTGAGTTATTTTCATTTGAGTGAATAGTTAATAGTGAAAAATGAATAGTTATGATTTTGAGGTTTTGATTGATGATACTAGCATTGCTATAAGTTCTCGACATTCAAATTGAAGCTGAATGAATTCTTCTTTGCCTAAATAATCAGTGTCATGCAAAAGTATTAGCCAATATTCGGTTTCGTTGGCTTCCTTTAGAGAAACTGTAAGTTTATTAATGAAGTCAGCTTTACTAGCCGCAAATTCTGATTCTCTGATAAGTGCTCCTATTGATGTTCCTGAACGAAGAACCTGTTTGCTCAAAACAAACTCCTTCTTTTCAGAAACCAAGGATTGGCACAACTTCACAATTTTAATTGCGAAAGCATAACTCTTATCTCTTAATGGGCTTTTTGATTTTTCACTATTCATTTTTCTCTTTTCATTTAATAGCGTTGATTATTTGTTGTTGAATTTGTTTTTCGCGTAGTGTTTCAATTTTCTGTTTCAATGCCTTTTCCTTGTTTCGGAGTTTAATGATTTGCAGAATTGTATTCTGTTTTTCGATTTCCGGAACAATTATTTCCAATCCTTCCAATACAATTTTTGAAATAGAGGCGATGGAAGTGCCAATAGCTTGAGCTTTAATGGTTGCTTGTATTGAAGGGCTGTTAAGAAGCCATGCAAGATATTCAGGCATTACATTTTTGTCTGTTATCCTCATTACAAAAAAAGAAGTAGAAGCAACAGCCGGTTTGTTGTGATTCTCATAAACGGCTGCAAAGTTTTTCGCTCCTTTGGCAGCAAACAGCACATCACCATCCTTTAGCAAATGCTTTTCAGAAATACCCTTAGCCGCTAAGTCTGGGTGAAGTAAAGCATGTAATTGTCCGTATTCGTCAAAGTGCTTCGACTGCAAATACACAACTTCTCCAGCGCCAGAAGGCTTTGCAAAGAGTCCGGTTTGGATGTTTGTAATTTCTTTTATTAGCGTTTTCAAATTTATTCCTTTGTAATGACGCTACAAATATAATTACAATTTTCAAGATTCCAAACTTTTTATGAAATATTTTCAAGTATAGTTTCTACAAATTGCATAAATTCTATCCTCATAATCTTAGGTTAAAGTGGTACTTTTGGCCTTGGAGAAAGGTTGGCTTGCGGGCAGGACCATGTCTCGTCCTGAAAAAAGTTTACATTTTGAAGGCAAAAGCCCGAATCTTCAAATTAAAAGTTGTAACAAACGGCAATAGCTTCTCAGGAGAGTTACAGACTCTTATGTATAGATTTTCCATTTTTCTTTACAAATGGAACCCGATATGTATAGATTTTCCGGTTTTCTATACAAATAAAGGTCCTGGTTGCCGTGGCAATACCAAATCACCTGCATTCAAAACCTGAAACCAATCCCTGCATAATCATGCTTGCTGCTATACCCCCTCTGGCTCCCCCTTCAAGAAGGGGGGAGAACCATTCTACCGGAATTTGAAATAAACAGACCACATATAATGGTTTACACAATTCTGAACAATATCAGAATTTATCGTCCCCCTTTCCAGAAAGGGGGATAAGAGGGGGATACAAAAAAGAAGAAATATCTGTCTCATCCTGAAAAGAGTTGCTGCATTCAAAACCTCAACCCAATCCATGCATAAAAATGCCGTGGTAATCCGGGGTAGTAGTAGCGTGGTTCTCTTTTCCCCAAACTTAGGGCACAGACCAGCAGCATGCTTTTTTGATTTGGTATTGAGTTGCAGCCTTCAGGCTGAGCAGAAAATAGCCTTCGTAATTTAAAGTGTTGGCATCGTTAACATACTGATAGCGGTTTTCGTTCAGAAGGATGTCATCCTTGTCGAGTTTACACTAATATCGCTCAGCAATTAGTTTGTTTTTTGTTTGTTCAGTTTCCATTTTACGGAAAAATCGGCTCTCTGGTCTGAAATCCTTACCACCAAAAGCAATGCGGTAAAGCGAAAGGCTGCTTTTTCATCGATTAATTTTTGAATAAAAATTGAATTTTGAAAATTTCTAAAGTTTAATTGTAATTCATTCAAATATATTGAACAGAAATAATAAAACACCCAATCATCCATCCCTCTATTCATTTTTTCGTAATTTTGATATAGAAAAGTGAACATTTTCAGAGTGTTAAAAGTATCATGACTGGAGGTAGGATTAACGACAGCAGGTTTATTGAGCGGTTAACAGAAGTAATTACCGCCAACCTCACCATCGAACAGTTTGGAGTCACAGAACTGGCGCAGGAGATGGGAGTGAGCCGCTCATTTATTCACCGGCATTTAAAAAAGCACACCAACCAGTCCATCAGCCAATTTATCAGGACTGTGCGTTTGGAGAAGGCCATGGAAATGCTCTTTCAGGGTGACGAGTCCGCTTCAGAAATTGCATTCAAAACAGGTTTTGGCAGCCCGGCCTATTTTAACCACTGTTTTCACGAACATTTTGGATTTCCGCCGGGAGAAGCGCGAAAACGTTATCTGAACGACCCTGAATCAATAAACACAGGCAAAAATTCTGAAACTATCCGGCCTGTTTCTTCACAACTGCCAAAAACGGGTTGGATGAGCCAACGCAGGAATTTGGTTTTATCTCTTTTCGCTGTTTTCCTTTTTTTGGTTTTATTTTCGTTGATTTATTTTGGTTACAATAAAGCACCGGTTTCTGAAAAACAAATTGCCGGCGCCTACAAGTCGGTTGTGGTGCTGCCTTTCAAAAATCTGAGTCCCGATGCAGAAAACCAATACTTTGCCGATGGAATAGCCGAAGACATCCTGAATCATCTATCCAGGTTTGAGGAATTGAGAGTTATTTCCAGAACCTCGTCCGAACAGTTTCGGGAGGGAACACATTCGGCTGCTGAGATTTCCCGTAAATTAAATGTAAACTATATTCTGGAAGGAAGTGTGCGGCGAGAGGATGAAAAAATCCGCATCAGCGTGCAGTTTATCGAAGCCAGAACCGACCGGCACTTGTGGGCCGAGAATTACGACCGGCAACTGGCTGATGTTTTTGCCATTCAAAGCGATATTGCCCAAAAAGTGGCAAACGCGCTGCAGTTTGTCCTGTCGCCGGCAGAAAAACAACAGATGGAAAAAATTCCTACCAAAAATACAGAAGCGTATAACTACTATCTGATGGGGCGGTTTTTCTGGAATAAAAGAACTGAAGACGGAATGAAAAAGAGTGTGGAATATTTTGAAAAAGCCATTTCCGCTGATCCGGATTATGCAAAAGCTTACGCAGGGCTGGCCGATGCTTTTTTTATACAAACCTGGTGGATATGGGAAAAAAGACCTGATGGCTATGAAATGGCAAAACAAATGGCATTAAAGGCGCTGGAACTGGATAACAATTTGGCCGAAGCCTGGGCCACCCTCGGTTCAATTTTATGCTATTCCGACTGGGAATGGGAAGAATCAAGAAAAATGTTAAAAAAAGCCATAGAACTCAATCCGAATTATGCCATTGCCCGGCAATATTACTCCGAATTGCTTGAGATTCTGAATGAAAAAGACGAGGCACTGGAACAAATAGACAAAGCCATTGAAATTGACCCCTTGTTTTTTATGTACAGAATTCTAAAATCAGGTTATAATTACCGTGCCGGGAAATATGATGAAGCACTGGAAGCTCGTCTCGAATCAGAAGAATTATATCCCGGATATAGCTCAAGAGGTTATTATTATTTTCTGATTTATTACAAATTGGGAAAGGACCAAAAAGCCATTGAGTCGCTTCAGAAAATATTGGCCAATGATAACACTACCATTAAATTTGTAAATACAGCTACTGATGTTTACAGTGATTCGGGGATGAATGGTATTCTGAATTTGATCATCGATCTGGAAAAACAAAAAGTTCCGTCAAATTATCTTCGTATTGCCAACTGGTATTGTTTGCTTGGAGAAAAAGAACCCGCACTAAACTGGCTGGAAAGGGCAGTTGAAGAGCGGGTGCCCGATATTCCAAGAATGAATTGCAGCCAGGATTTAAATATCCTGCGAGATGAACCCCGGTTTAATTCACTTATTGAAAAAATGGGTCTCTCGCCTTACGCAAACCTTACTGAAAAATAAAAAGCAACACTGAAAAAGCAAGTTCAGTTTATTTTGTCACCAAATAACAACCCATTCATTTCCCGTTTTTACATTTTTTACAATCCCCGGCAACATAATTGAAAGAATGTGCAAAAAATTGAAAGTTTTTGCAACATAGTTGCTATGCACTGTCTCTTTTTTCTCCCGAAATTGAATGTGGATTAAATCATTTAAATCTGCATTGTTTAACTTAAAAATCAACGATTATGAAAACACTGTTAAAGTTTTTCTTTTTGATGGCTGGCATCGGCTTTCTTGCCGGCTGCAACAAAACGGAAGCGCTTATTGACGATGAAACTGTTGATCTGAAAAAAGCGCAGGTTGAGGTAACCGTGCCATTCGAGGTAAATCTTCTGGGCGAAATTAATGATCTCATATTTGACGACCAGGAATGTCTGGATGGGGGTTATCCCGTTCGTGCTGTGGTTGAAACCAGCGGCAACGCTACTCACATGGGTAAAGTCACATTAACTTTTGCTTTCTGTACAGGAGGGCCTCCCGATCCGGCTATCCCAAATTCGATCTACACATTTGCCGCCAGTTCATTTGAATTGATAGCTGCAAATGGCGATAAATTATTTCTTTATAACGGAGGAGGCGCAGCTATTCTTGGCACAAACGTTCCTCCTGATTATGTAACGGACTACTGGACAAGTATTGCAATCGTTACCGGAGGAACCGGCAGGTTTGAAGGAGCATCCGGAGAATTGCAAATGAATGATTATTGTACGAGTATAGATGATTACACGCATCACCATTGGACCGGTGAAATTACCCTGGTAAAGGGGGAAAAGTAATTTTTATCAAAAATCCAAATTACTTAACTTAAAAAATCAACATCATGAAAACACTTCTTAAACTTTTCTTTTTAGCAGCATTAACCGGCCTCCTGGCAGGCTGCAACAAAACTGATGCGTTTATTGAGGATGAAACTGTTGAGCTAAAAAAAGCCCAGGTTGAAGTTACCATACCTTTTGAAGCCAATCTCGTTGGCGAATATGTCGGATTCTTTTTTCCGGGTGATGAAGGATTTGAATGTGATGAAGTTTTTAATTGCCGTGTTTTGATTGACGCACAAGGCACAGCAACGCACATGGGAAAAATAGAAGCGCATTTTAACTTTTGTGCCTGTGGCCCCGACGATCCTGAAATAGAGGGGCCCGACTCGATGTATGGTCCGACTGACCTCTGTTTTATTGCCGCAAACGGTGATAAATTGTTTCTGTCTTGTGGTGGCAGTGTTGTGGATGGGAGATTACCGCATCACCCCGAAGATGTGAACAGTTACTGGCAAGATCCTTTTGTTATTACCGGTGGCACAGGAAGATTTGAAGGAGCAACCGGCAGCGGCTGGACCGATGATTACAACAGGGACTCTTACCCGGCCAACTCATTCCATCACTGGACAGGAACGATAACAATGGTAAAAGGCGAAAAATAACTCACAAAAACTGTTGCCATGGAACCTTTTCAATTTCCGATTTAATCCATTGGTTCAAAGGCATTGACGCAGTTTTTCTTCCCCTCCGTTTTTTTTACCGGCTTTAACAGTTTGGTATGGCGAAGGGGATTTTTAATGCATTTATCTTTTCGGATTAATACGCCCGCTGAAAAACAATTTCACTCAAACCTTCAACTTTTTCATTTTCAGTGTCAGTGTAAATTCTGACATTCAAGGTTCCGTCGTACACTTTCACCACCCGCTCACCGGTCCAGTTAAACTCACCGGCATCAGCCAGGGTGCATTTTTTATGTAAAGATTTTCTGTTTTTCTTTACAGACGAAACCCGAAATATAAAGATTTTCAAGCTTTCTATACAAATCCTGATATGCCCTGATTCAACGAAAATGAACAAACAGCGATTCAGATAACTCACTAAACGGGCTTAACCGGAATTTTTTCCGGTAGATACCCGGGAATGAAACTATCTCCCGCGCTCAAAACCCAACCCCCGCGTAATCCTGCCTGCTGCTATACCCCCTCCCGCCGCATACGCTGCGCTAATGAGGGCAGGTGTCTCCCCCGGTGCCTGAGCAGCTTGCCCCGCTTTTTCGGCGGGGGAGTCGAAGGCATCGGGGGAGAACCGTTCTATCAGGATTTGAAATAAACAGACCACTTATAGTGTTTAACACAATTCTGAACAAAATCAGAATCTATCGTCCCCCTTTCCTGAAAGGGGGATAAGAGGGGGATACAAAAATGAAGAAACATCTGTCTTATCCTGAGGAGAGTTGCTATGCTCAAAACCTAAACCCAACCCCCGCGTAACCATGCCTCGGCAATCCCGGGTAATAGTAACGTGGTTCATTGTTTCCAAATGCCACAGCATTCACCAGCAGCATGGAAGCGTAATGTGTGTTGGTGAGGTTATTGATACCGGCATACAGATTCAAACCTCCTGTTTTTTTGATTTGAAACTGAGTTGCTGCTTTCAGGCTGAGCAGAAAATAGCCTTCGTATTTTAAAGTGTTGGCATCATTAACATTCTGATTGCCGGTGTATTGCAGGTGGGTGGAAACCTCCAGTTTTTTTATCGGATTCCACGAAAGCTGCAGTTGCGCGTATTGTTCGGGGATGCCGGGCAGATCATTGCCATTGTATATGTTTCCATCATCGGTAAAATCGACAAAACGGTTTCGGGAAAATGTGTAGCTCAAGGTGGATTTCAGGTTTCCCGGGAAAGCGCTGAAATCGAAAATCCGGTTGCGCAGCAGCAGTTCAAGTCCCTGGTGACGGGTTTTGCCGGCATTCATTCCGGTAAAAATATCTTCGGTTATTCGCTTGGTTACCAGCAGATTTCTGAGTTCAATCCAGTAAACAGAAATTTCAGCTTCAACAATTTTATCAAAGAAATTCAGGCGGGCTCCGGTTTCGTACTGCATGCCTTGTTCAGGTTTGATGTCAGGATTTACATCTCCAACAGGCAAAAGTGTTTCCTCGGGCGAAGGCATGGAGAAGCCATGGCTCACCGAAGCATAAAAGGTCAGGTGATTGCCGGCAGCGTAATTCATTCCTATCCTTGGCGAAAAAATCATCGGAAAATCGCGCCTGCCCGATTGATCGCCGTTTGCCGAAAATAAGTCGGTTAGCCGGTAGCGGATGTAGTTCAGGGTACCGGCTGCTGAAAAGCTGAGCCTGGAAGTCGGCCGGTAATTCACGATGCTAAATACACTGAACTGATAACGGTTTTCTCGGTTTTCATTCAGCAGTATGTTATCCAGGTCGATTTTCCACTTATACTGTTCGGCAATCCAGTCGATGCCCACCACCCAGTCGGTTATCGGCCGGTAGTAGTTCAGTTTGCTTCGGATTCCGGCACTCAGGGTTTGATCGCTGAGGTTGTTGAAAGGGCGTTTTTCGTAATTATCGCTCCACTTCCCGTGTAGGGTAAACTGACTGCTGAGCCCGGGCGACAGGAAGTTTGTGAGTGTGGCCCCGGCTAGGGCTTTCCGGTTTTGCTTATGTCCCTCAATGGCTGCCCAGTTGGCCGCAGCCGCCCGCGGGTCATTTTCAAACTGTGTTTTGCCCAGCGAGCTTGAAATCTGGCCATCAGAATCCATCAGCATCAGGGTTGATTTCAGGTTCCATCCCGATTTTTTCCACCTGGCTGTCGAAAGGAAAGAGGTGCGCCTGAATTCATTGTTGTCTCGGTAACCATCGGATTGCAGGTGGCTGAGGCTGCTCCAAAGGCTGGTGTTTTTGGAGTTCAGTGTTCCTGAAAGATTGGTTTTCAAGGTATTGAAACTTCCGTAATTCAGGCTGAAGTTTCCCTCATGCTGCATTTTTTCGGGAGTAAATAAATTGATACTTCCTCCCAGTCCCGAGCCATACAGGGCCGAGGAGGGTCCCCGGATCACTTCAATCCGGCCAAGGTTTTGCAGATCAATTTCTTCGGGCGCCGAGATGCCATCGGAAGTGGTGATCGGTATGTCGTTCAGGTACGAACGGATGCGGTTGGTGTTGTAAGGCGTGCGGCTCCCCATTCCCCGGATGACGATGCGGTTGGTGGTATAGGTTCCGCTTTGCATACTCACACCGGGAAGTGAGTTGAGCGCGGTGGTCATATTGGTTCCGTCGGAAAGGGTAAGGCTTTCGCCCGACAGCACCGACAGGTTTCCCGGGAAAGTGCGTAAATGGCTGCTCAGCCGGTAGCCTTCAATGGTAACCTTTTCGAGTAAAATGGCAGAATCGGGTTGCTGATGGTTTGTTGGAAGTTGATCATCTTCCTGGGCATTGGCAGCAAACAGGCCTGAAAGGAATGCCAGGGTGATTGTGAGTCTGAAGTGAGAATTCGGCTTGAACATAATCTGAATTTCGGACTATTTTTGAGACAAGGAGACAAGGGGACCTGGAGACCAGGGGACCTGGAGACCTGGTGACCTGGAGCCAAGGGAATATCTGGTTTCTGGCCTCTGACTTCCTGCTTCTGCCCTCTGACCTCTTACTTCTGCCCTCTTACTTCTATTTTCATTTCTCCACCGGAACCAGCCGCACAATCTTACCGGGATTCTCAGTGGCCACGTAAATCAGCCCGTCATTGCTAACCACCACATTCCTTACCCGTCCGATGCCTTCGAGCAGTTTTTCGGTGTGGGTTACTGAATGGCCATTAAGCACCACCCTTTCCAGGTATTCGAACCGCAATGAACCAACAAACAGGTTGTTCTCCCATTTTTTATAGCGGTTGCCGGTAAGGAATGTCATGCCGCAGGGCGCAATGGAGGGAGTCCAGTAATACACCGGCTGCTCCATTCCTTCCCTTTCTGTCAGTTCTGTAAGGATGCTGCCATCGTAGTTAATTCCATACGAAATCACAGGCCAGCCATAGTTTTTGCCCGGTTCAGCCAGGTTTAATTCATCGCCGCCGCGTGGGCCGTGCTCCGATACCCAAAGTTCTCCGGTAACCGGATGTATGCTTGTGCCTTGCGGATTCCGGTGTCCGTAACTGTAAATGGAGGGCAGCGCTCCTTTTGTGTTTACAAACGGATTGTCTTTTGGAATGCTGCCGTCGTCGTTGATGCGGTGGATCTTGCCGTTGGCATTATCCAGCAATTGTGGAAAATCGAAATGCTGACCCCGGTCACCGATACCGAAAAACAGATGCCCTTTGTCATCGAAGGCCAGTTTGCAACCGAAGTGGTGCGACCTGTCGGTAAAAGGAACTCCTGTGAATATTACCTGCTGATCCACCAGCGTATTACCATTGAGTCGGGCACGCATGATGGCTGTATTGCTGAGCGCTTTTCCCTTTTCATCACTTAATGCGCTGTAGGCGAGATAAATCCAGCCATTTTCGGCATAGTCTGGATGCAGACATAAATCGAGCAAACCACCTTGTCCTTTTGCCCTGATAGGCGGCAATCCCTGAATGGGTGGCGAAAGTACTCCTTTTGAAAAGCGGTGCAGTGTTCCTGCCCGTTCCGAAATCAGCAGGTCGCCATCGGGCAGAAATACCAGCCCCCAGGGTACATTCAGTCCGGCAACTACCGTTTCAACAATAAAATCCTGCACTTCCGATTTCGTTACGTCCCCTTCTTTAACGGCAGGTTTCAGTGCACTTCTGTCAGTGGGAATTCCCTTTTTAACATAGGCAGCCAGCTCTTTAATTTCGGCATCCGTAAACGTATTCTGAAATGCCGGCATTCCTTCTGCTTCTATTCCCATTTTGATGCTTTTGATGACCGAAGCGTTATCCGGTTCATCCATCCACTTTTTGGCGGTAAATTTTTCGAGTTTTTCGCCATGGCAACCTGCACAATAGGTCTGGTAATTGATGGCAGCCGGATTTTCTTCGCCGGATTTTGCGACAGGAGCGTCATTTCTCAAATAATTAAAACCTGTTATTCCTGCAAACGCAACAGCTATAACTACGGTTGAGATGATCAGTGTTCGTTTCACGGTTGAAAAGTATTGATGAAATTACAAATATAACATTAACAGAGGAGAAATCCCGGCTAAATCTGACAGTTCCATTTCATTCATCAGATATATATACCGACAATGTAAATTTTAATCAATTTATCTTGTATATTTAATGCAAGTTTGATAAGCACTTAATTCTGGTTTTCATTGAGACCATACACTGATAATATTGAATTATTTTTCTTCATTTATGCCATTCCGGAGGCGTCCGATGGCTTTATATCCTGTGCTTATTTAACTTCAGAAGTGTTAAAGAAAAATGCTTCAGATTGCTTTGGGCAAACCCCTGAATCATTCGCACCCTTATATGTTGATTAAAATAGTGTGAAAATGAAAATATTTATCAGCGGTGCTACCGGTTTTATTGGAAGTCATCTGGCATTAAGGCTTGCTGACGAAGGGCACAAGGTACATGCGCTCTACAGGAATGAAACTGCTGCATTTGTTTTAAGACATCCCAATATAAGATTATTCAAAGGAGATATACTTACATATAAAAGCCTGGAGGACCCTGTTAAAGGATGTTCTCAAATTTACCATACTGCAGCTTATGCGAAAGTTTACCATAAAGATATAAAATCAATTTACCGCCTTAACATCGAAGGGACCATGAATGTGGTAAGAGCTGGTATTAATGCCGGTGCAGATAGTATAGTATGCACTTCTACTGCCGGTGTGCTTGGAGCATCTGATAAGGTGGGATGTTGTGATGAAAACACTGCCCGGCCAAAGAACTATTTTATTGATTATGAATGTTCTAAAGCTATTATGGAGGAGGCTTTGAAAACTGTGGCAGCATCAGGAACACGAATAATAATCGTCAATCCAACCCGTGTATATGGTCCGGGTGTTTTAAGCGACAGTAATGGAGTGACCCGTATAATGCAGCGATATATGGCAGGCAAGTGGCGTGTAATACCAGGTAATGGCAGTAATATTGGGAATTATGTATATGTGGATGATGTTGTAACAGGGCATATTCTGGCCATGGAGAAAGGCAAATCGGGTGAAAGCTATCTGCTGGGTGGTTCAAACCTGACGTACGATGAGTTCTTCCTTGAGTTGGCATTACTAACAGGCAAAAAATATGCAATGTTTCATATTCCGTTACCTCTGGCCGGTATTGTAGCTAAATTCATGCTTTTGCTGGCAGGTATAACCGGAGGATCACCACTGATTACACCCTCATTGGTAAGGAAATATCTTCACCATTGGTGTATATCCAGTGAAAAAGCTTCCCGGGAACTCAATTATCAACCTGCAGACTTTAAAACCGGAGCAGGTTTAACATTTGATTGGCTCAGAAAAAATAAATAAGTTATGGAAGTGCTAACCCATACTCCAATAGCGGGAGCCCTCTTTGGCAAAAAAGGGTAATGCTATGGTTTGTTTGCTGAAAATCTTTCACCAGGTGCCTGACAAATATTATATAGGTAAACAAGACAACAATACTCTTAACCTGATTCAACGCAATTAAACCGTAGCGCCTTATTAATAACTTCATTTCTGCGATTGTTAAGTGATGATTTCAACACATTGAATCTCCTGATAAAATGGTTCTCCCCCGATGCCTGAGTCTGCCTGCCTGGCATTCAGGCAGGCGAAGCCAGAATTGCAGGGGAGTCAGAGCAGGTAAAAAGCTGTAAACTGCTTTCTGCGATAGCAGTTTGCTGATAAACCAAAATCATTACTGCTATTGTTAAGCAGCATGTGTAATTGCGACCGATGCCACCTTTTATGTACAGATTTTCAGATTTTTTTCAAAATCCGCACTGGATTTAACAGAGTTATCCTGTTTATAATTATACCGTGGGGGTGTAAAGATTACAAATTACATAATATTTATACCCTATAAGGTATAATATAATTGAAATAATCATATTTATACCCGGAAGGGTGTATTTATCAAATATTTTATTATATTTGTACCCGAAAGGGTATATATTATGCAACTTGGTAAATTTGTCAAAGAAAAAAGAGGGCTTACGAACCTCACTCAGCAGGACCTGGCAGAAAAGGCCGGTGTTGGTCTGCGTTTCCTGAGGGAACTGGAACAGGGCAAAGAGACTATCCGACTGGACAAGGTAAATCAGGTAATGAACCTTTTTGGGTATGAAGTCGGAGCAGTACCCTTAAACCGCAATCATTTAGCCAATGAGGAAAGCTGAAGTAAAAATACGGGATATTACCGCCGGCTGGCTGACTCAGGACGAAAATGGGTACAGATTTGAATATAATTCGGATTATCTGTTGAGCAAGAGTCCCGAACCAGTAAGTCTTACTTTGCCTTTGCAGGCTGACCCATTTTTAAGCAATGTTTTATTTCCATTTTTCGATGGGCTGATCCCTGAAGGATGGTTACTTGAAATTGCAGAGAAAAACTGGAAACTTAATCCACGCGATAGAATGGGCTTGTTAATGGCCTGTTGCAGGGATTGCATCGGGGCAGTCAGTGTACATCCGGTGATTGAGGAGGACAGGGTATGAAAAAGTGTTTAGCCTGTTACCTGCCCCTTAACACAGATGAAGTTGATTTTCATCGGGCATGTAGTAAGATACTCTTTGGACTGCCCTTCGCACCCATCATCCCTTATGGCGAAAAGCAAGTGGGAGAGCTGGCCCTGGAAGTTATAAAAAGTCAGGTTACAGTTACAGGTGTTCAGCCGAAATTATCGCTGAAAATTGCAAAAGGCGCAAGTATAAAAGACCCGGGCCGGTTCACCATAGTCGGGTTGTGGGGAGGTTATATACTAAAACCCCTGAGCCCTGATTATCCTCAATTGCCTGAAGTGGAAGATGTGACCATGCATCTGGCAGCTATCGCTAAAATCAAAGTGGTGCCACACAGTCTGATTCGCATGCAATCAGGAAATCTGGCTTACATAACCCGAAGAATTGACCGCAGCAAAGAGGGTAAACTTGCAATGGAAGATATGTGTCAGTTGACCGAACGCATGACTGAAAATAAGTATATGGGCTCTTATGAGCAGGTAGCAAAAGCTATTTTAAAGTATTCGGTCAATCCCGGATTGGATGTCATCAATTTTTTTGAGTTGGTTTTGTTTTCTTTTCTGACAGGAAATGCGGATATGCACCTGAAGAATTTTTCATTAATCAATCAGCCCGGGATTGGATATACGCTTTCGCCTGCGTACGATTTGGCAGCTACAAAGTTGGTCAATCCTGCAGATGATGAAGAATTAGCCCTGACGTTGAACGGGAAAAGAAAAAAACTCAGACGAAGTGATTTTACGGCAGCTTTTGATACAATGAAAATTCAATCCAAACAACAGGAGAATATTTTCAATAAAATGGATAAGGCAAAAGAAAAATGGATTGCATTTATTAAAACCAGTTTTTTGAGTGATGAATTTAAGGAGGCTTATAAAGATCTTCTCCTTGAAAAGTTCTCTGCAATCGCAACCAAAGACTAATAAATCACACAGCCGGTAATTTGAGAAACGGGGATATTGCACCAATCCACAAGGGCTGCACCTTTGCTTTCTGAACCTCCTTGTCTCGCCTCTCTTTGTCTGCTGATAAAGAGACGAAACCACTGCACTTATTTGATGGTAATTGCTGTTTAGCCAGATTTTTTAAAATTCATGAATGCTAATAAATGATTATTCAAGAATTCTGGTTATCGGGTCATATGAAAATTGTTCGTACTTATTTTTATTAAATCTTTGCAAATAGTCTGTATATATGTAATTGTAATTAAGCTTTTTCAAAGGGATGACGAAAAGATGTTCCGGATTACCACCTTCCTGTTTTGTGCGGCGCATGAGCGCTAAAATTGCAACTATCTGATTAACTGTTATGATTAAAAATATTTTGGGTGCTTTTGGGTGCTGCAAGCTATATTTGTGGCATGTTTATCAGGCGTAACAGGA
>JAHYJC010000088.1 GCA_019429275.1 Lentimicrobium sp.
CGTACCTTATAACTGTCTGAACGCTGCTAATTTCTTATTTATCGCAGAAGCTTGAAATCATTCAACTCACCGATTCCAGCAATTCAATCACGGCATCGTATTTACGGGATGATACCGGAACCTTTGCACCATCATCCATCACCAGGAAGCCTCCATCGGCTTTCTCAAAATATTTAAGTTTCTTCACATTGATCATGTGAGATTTATGAGGTCGGAAAAATCCATTTTCAAGCAACAATTCTTCAAAGTCCTTCATGGGTCTTGATACGATGATCTTTCTCCCATCATCAATGTAGAAAGTAGCATAACTGCGATCGGCATTCAATCTGATAATTTTAGATATGTCAACCGAATGTATTTCCCCGCTTGTCCGAAGAATTACTTTTCCAACCTGGCTCAAACCCTTCAATTCCGATTCAAAATGATCAAGTTGGATTCTTTCTTCATATTTAATTGCATCCATAACCTTGTTCAGAGCAATGATTAGTTTTTGCTCCTGTATGGGTTTCAACACATATCCCAGGGCATTATAATCGAAAGCACGGATGGCATACTCGGCATATTCCGAAATGAAAATGATTTTAAAGTCGGGTTTCTGAAAATGATTGAGCAGTTCAAATCCGGTGCCGTCGGCCAGTTGTATTTCCAGGATCACCAAATCAGGCTGCAGGGCGTTGATGGCGGCAATTCCTGTCTTGATGCTGTCGCATACCTCAGTCACCTCCACCCGGGTGCACATGGAATGAAGCGTTTCAGTGGTTTGCTGCAACGTAGCCTGATCGTGAATAATGACAACAGCCTTGATCATGATTTCTTCCGGCTGACAGGGTTTATAGTTAACTGCTGGTGTTGAGGAAGATTCATTCCTTTGGAATAAATCACTTACAAATTTACACTGCAAAGAGCGTTTTTCGACAATAATGGTAAAATTTTGTTTTTCTTCGACCGGATGATTTATCAACCATCCAGCATTATTTCTGATCAAACTGTTTTTTTAACATAAACCACGTCAGGCTTGTAAGTGATGGATTTGCATTCCAGTCACCCCCAATTGTCAGGTTACCCCCGATGGAAGCCAGGTTATCCAGCCCCGTCAGGCTGGTCAGGGGGCTGTTATAAATCCAAAGACCACCCCCGATGGATGTCACCAGGTCCAAACCAGATAAATCCGTTATATCATTTCCACTCATGTAAACATCCCCTTGCAATTCCGTGCAATTGGGGAAAGCAGCCTGAAAATTATCAATATCGGATTGGGAATGAAAATAATAGTTGCCATAGGGTAGGCAGGTTATACCCCCACAGGCGGTGGCTAATTCATAAATGCTGTTGCAGCCAGTTGCATTGCCATAGATATTCACCGCTCCAGTGGGTGCTGACAGATAATCGCACAACCACCCGGCATCGCAGGTGGATAATGAACTGTTGTTACTTATTGTAAATTCACCCACGATGGTAGTCAGGTTCTCCAGCCCCGTCAGGCTGGTCAAAGTGTTGTTGTAACCAATTAACATATCGCTACCTATGATAGTCAGATTGTCAAGTCCTGTCAGGCTGGTTAAGGAAGGATTTCCTTGATAACGGCCACCAATAGTAATACTACCCCCGATAGAAGCCAGGTTCTCCAGCCCTGTCAGGCTGGTCAGAGAGGGATTTCCGGAAACATTATTCCCAATGACCAGCCCCCACCCAATTGAGGTCAATATATTCAAGCCATTCAGATTGGTGATGCCAGTTCCATTAATTGTAACAATTCCCTCAATCTCCGTGCAACCCGGATAATTGGTCTGGAAATTATCAATTTGTTCCTGAAAATAAAAGGTGATGCCTTCGGGCAGGCAGCCCTGGGAGATTGCATTGGCATAAATAAGGGCAAGTGCTGCTAGGAGTAAAATGATCTTTTTCATGGTTCATAAGGTATTGGTCGATATTTTTATAAAGTTAAGGCATCCGGCCGGCTCATTTGAAACAAATGCTAAACGCCGGGTTTGGCTATACGAACCTGGGAATTTGATGTGTGAGAAAGTTAAAAAGATGAAGAAAAGGAGACTCAGTTTTTATGTTTTAAAAAAAATTATGTTATATTTGCAAATTGTAATTTACAATTTGTAATATCTAAATTGTTTAATGGTCATGGCATCCATTTCAAATCCTTTTATTACAACCGGCTATCAGGGGAGCGAATACTTCTGTGACCGGGAACAAGAGACAAACGCACTCAGAAGTAACCTGGTTAACGGGCAATCAACAACATTAGTGGCTATTCGCAGGATAGGCAAGACCGGGCTGATCCGACATGTTTTGGCCCAACTCCCGGAAGATCATACAGGCATCTACCTGGATATCCTTCCCACAGAAAACCTGAAAGAATTTCTAAATGCATTGACTACAGCTATTTTCTCCGGTATTCCTGAAAGGTCGAAACCCGGCAAAAAAATCCTGGACTTCATCAAATCGCTCAGGCCGGTAGTTTCTTTCGATCCATTGACCGGACTTCCACAACTCACCCTGGATACGAGGCCGGGTGAAGCTGAGCGGCATATCCAATCAGTGCTCGAATTCCTTGAGAGCTACCCTCAAAAAGTTATTATTGCTATTGATGAGTTTCAGCAAATCCTGTATTATCCTGAAAAAAATACGGATGCCCTATTGCGAAGTATTATCCAGTCGCTTAACAATGTACGGTTTATTTTTTCCGGCAGCCAGCAGCATTTAATGACTCAACTTTTCGCTGACCCTTCCCGTCCATTTTACCAAAGCGCCGGATTCCTGAAAATTGACAAAATAAAACCAGAGGCTTACACCTCATTCATCCGGCATCACTTCGAAAATGCTGGGATCACAATAAGCCTGGAAACAATTGATGCTATGCTTAATTGGGCCGACCATCATACTTATTATGTTCAGTTGCTTTGCAACAGAGTGTTTGCCTCGGCTCCAGGGAAAATGGGCGATGAGTTTTGGAAAACGCAAGCCGCACAGCTATTGCAGGAACAAGAGATCGTTTTCTTTAAATACAGGGATTTGCTTACCAAACACCAATGGAACCTGCTGAAAGCGATTGCTCATGAAGGAACGGTCTTTTATCCCACCTCCAAAGACTTTATCGCGAAATATGAACTTGGCAGCCCGGCTACTGTGCTTCGTTCGCTGCAGGCTTTGTCAGATAAGGAAATGATTTATTCGGATTACACCAAAGAGGGACAGGTATTTTACAGCGTTTACGATGTTTTATTCAGGCGCTGGATGCAGTCAAGGTAACCGGCACCCCAAAAACCACCCTCGTCCCTCTCGCCTCGCCTTGTTCATCTTTCAGGTCAATGATCTCCATCGTGATCTTGCGTTTCAGTTTGCGGTTGAAGATGGCAATACGTTCCATGGTGATGAAGTTGGCGAGGCATTAGCATTGCGGATTGTAAGTCAGATCCGGGCCGCCAGATAACCCTGCAAAAACTTCACGCCGCGGTCGGTGATGTTCAGGTTTTTATTGATAATATAGCGTTTTTCAATAGATTCCATATCGGAGAAAGCATTCAGGGCTTTGCTGTGCGAAGGCTTTTCGAAGGTCTTGTATTTGCACTCAACAGCATATTGTTCAAAAATCTGGTTCACTACAAAATCAACCTCGGCGCCATCTCTTGTACGGTAAAAATTAATCTCGCCTGCCGGATTGAGATTGCGCAGAAGTTCGAGCAGCACAAAATTCTCAAAAAGCGCCCCTTTATCCGTTCTGTAACGTATGTCACCAAATTCAGCATTGATGATGTTCCGGATACCGTTATCACAGAAATACACTTTTTTCATTTTGGAGATCGCCGCCCGCTTGTTAGTAACGTAAGGCTCCACGAGTTTGATGATATACATTTGCTGCAGCAATTCAAGATAATCCTCGCAGGCACGGTAAGGCAGGGCCGATCCGCGGCTCAGCTCACTGACATTTACGAGATTCCCGGTTTGCGCCGCCAGCAATCTTATCAGTTTATTGAATCCTGTGGTATGTTCATTTTTAATATAGGAGCGTACATCATGCAACAGGTAGGTTTTATAAATATCATCCAATATGGCGAGTTTCTGCCTGGGGTCTTTGGTCAGGGCCGCGCGGGGCAATCCACCGTAAACGAGATATTCGTCAAGTAATATTGCAAGCGGTGCGGTCAGGCCTGATTCAGGCGTATCAATGCTGAATGACATGAAAAGCCGGTACAAGGGCTCATCATTAAATAACAGAAACTCGCCAAATGAAAGTGAAAACACTTCCAACATTCTAACCCTTCCGGCAAGGGATTCTTCAACCTTTTGAAGAATGTCGAGGCTTGAGCTGCCCGAACAAAGCACTTTTATATTCTTATGCTTGTCAGTAAGCAATTTGAGCATGGTTGAAACACCAGGGATATACTGGAACTCATCAATCATCAGCAGGCCATTGAGTTCTTCATCCAGGTATATTTTAAGATAGCTCTCCAATTGCGAAAACTGTTGAAAAACTGATGCAATTTCAGGATCCTGCCCGTTCAGAAAAAGTTTGCTGCCATTAAAATCATACATTTCCATCAGGCTGGTTTTACCCACCTGCCTGGCTCCGATTAAAAGAACGATGGGTACAACTTCAAACCCATAATTGATTTTCGAAAGGTATATGTCTCGCCTGATCATTTCTTGCAATTTCTGCAAAACTAACGAATTTTGAAAGAAATGTTAAATTTATAGCCATATTTTTATCAATAATGACAAAATAATGGCTATTTTATACTCAAACAGGCACCCCAAACACCACCCTGGTTCCTTTGGCTTCTCCCCGTTCGTCCTTCAGATCAATGATTTCCATCGTGATCTTACGCTTCAGTTTGCGGTTGAGCACGGCAATGCGTTCCATGGTAATGGCAGTGGCCATGCTTTTGTGGGTCTTGTCACGCTGCCGCAGAAGTTCCTCCGCCTTTTCCCGGCCGATGCCGTTGTCTTCTATCTCCAGCAAAATTTTATCATCCCTACGAATGAACCTGACGTCAATTTTCCCTTTTGAGCTTAGGTTTCTGATGCCATGCTCAATGGCATTCTCGATAAAGGGTTGGGTGAGCATGGGTGGGATCTGTATCTGTTCCGTATCCAGGTCTTCATCCACACTCACTTGATAAGTGAATTTACCGGTATAACGCACCTGTTGTAGTTCCAGGTAGTTTTTCACCGTTTCTATTTCCTTTTCCAGCGGGATGAATTCCTCCACGCTGCCTTCAAGAATATTGCGGAACAGGTGAGAGAAACGCGCCAGGTAATCGGTGGCAATTTGAGGCT
>JAHYJC010000089.1 GCA_019429275.1 Lentimicrobium sp.
CTTTCTTTCTTCAATCGTTGATATCTTTTCCCTTCATTTTTCAGATAGAAATTTTCGTCCTGTAATATCGCCTCAACTTTTACGTCTATTTTTTCTCTTAATTTATTTATTTCTTTAGCTTCTTTTTGGCATTTTTCATATACCGGTTTACAAATTTACTGATTTTTAATCATTTTGATCCACAACTGTGCGGTTCTGATTGATATTTTGATGTTATGCTCCTTTTTCAAATATGAAACAAGCAACTTCCCATTCCATTTTGGATTTTTATAACCGATTCTGTGAGGAGGCTTAGCTAAAATTCTTTTCAACTCTTTAGCCAACGAAGGTGATAATTTTGATTTTCTTCCCTTGTAACAGTGTCTCACTAATTCCTGAGGGCCTTTTGACACCACTAAATTTCTCCACCTCCTGACACCCTCACGTGTTACATTGAACATTTTGCATACCTCTGTCATACTATTGCCATTACATAACGCAATTAATATCTTACATTTGATAGCAGCTTGCCTATTATTGTCCTGCCTGATCCATACTTCCAGAGCATTTGGGTCAAGGCCATCTGTTTTTACCGGTCTTCTTGTTATTGCTCTCATAATGCAAATATAGCACTAATCATTTTGAATTTCAAAATAAATTAACTATATATGTCATTTATTATTTCGTATATAAATCAATATATAACTTTATATGAATGAATTAGATGATATTAACAGTTATTGCGGTTCTCCAAAATTTCATCGCCGCAAGGATTTAACCGTGGAGATTAGGCTTCATATCGCTTTTATGGCGCTGTTGTGCAATAAATGGGGCATCATTACCGGAATTGCAAAAAGATATGCCATATCCAGAACTTTTGTTTACATGCTTCAATCACAGCTGAACAGTGCAATTGAAGATTATTTCTATGTGGGAAACGCATCCTCTAAGAAAGAGCTTATGATCGAGGAAAAAACAAAATCCCTGGAGTATTCACTTCTGTTGCGATTGGAAGGAAAATGCAGCATTCCAGCTATTTCAGGTATTCTGAAGAAAATGGGCATGAAAAATGCCTCTGTGGGAACGATCAGCCAGAATTTAAACCAAATCGGGAAGTACTTGCCCGATACATTTCATGTTAATAATGGCGCCATCTTGTACGTTTGTTTGGCGGCCGATGAGATGTATTCGTATTCGACACCAATCCTGATCACGGTTGAACCGGTGAGCACAGCCATATTAAGGATTGAATTGGCGGAGTCAAGAAAAACACAAGACTGGATAAATCATTTCAACAAGCTCAGGGAAAATGGCATTGAGGTTATTTTAGTGGTTAGCGACGAAGGGCAAGGTATTTGCTCAGCGGTCGATTCAGCCTTTCCCGGGATTAACAGGCAGCCAGACACGTTCCATGCCATTTCCCATCGGTTGGGAAAATGGATCAATAGCCTTGAGCGATCAGCTTACGCTGCCATTGAAAATGAATATCATTGCATGGAAGTATTTGAGTCGGCAAAAACCGAACAGGTCATACAGAAAAGGATGGATGCATATTTTGATGCAAAAACAAATACGGATAAAACGATAATGCTTTACGAGATTTACAAATTCCTATACCATTGCATTATAGATAACCTGCAGGTATTTGACAAACATGGTAATCCCCGCAACAGAAAGAATGCTGAGGAGGATATACGCGTAGCCCTGGATTATATGATAGGCTTGCCTGTCAATAAAATTAAAAAAAATATTAATACAATATATAACCTTTTAGATGAGCTGCTTGAATATTTGGATACATCACGACAGGTTGTCCAAAACCTCATTGAAAAAGGTATTCAACCTTATGTTATCCAGGCGTTTTCACTGGCATGGCAATATCAAAAAAACGCGGTCAAAGCCAAAAAATCTGAGAGGCGAAAATATTTTACAACCAAAGAAAAAGAACAATTAGAGATGGTTAAAATGATGTTGGGCGATAATTTTGAAGCCTTGAAATCAGAAGTATTTGCCCAATTGGATAAAATCATACAGAGTTCAGCTATTGTGGAAAACATAAACTCAATTGTAAGGGCTTTTCTTAATACATCAAGAAACAGAATCAACCAGGAAATACTGAATTTAATAATGTTTTATCATAATCATCGCAGATACAAAGCAGGGAAAAGAAAAGGTAAAACACCAATGGAATTGCTAACAGGGATAAAACAAGAGAAAGACTGGCTCAAAATGCTGCTGGAAAAGGTGGAAGAGCAAGATTATCTTTCAGCAGCATAACTATATTATCTGACTTCGGGGTAAAAAACTTTTTTTGCAGGATTACTATCCCCTTTTATCAAACACTCGTTATATTTGTAAACTACTTTAAAGGTTTTTTGAAAAATGCCAAAAATTTCCAGAAAAAGGTTGGCACGTAGAAGACGGCACACTGGTTGTTGAAAACGCAGATGGTGCTGAGTCGGGCAACGGAGGTGATATCATAACGGTTGATCGCTATAAAAACTTCATCCTTGAAGTGGATTTTAATCTTACTGAGGGGGCTAACAGCGGAATAAAATATTTTGTGCAGGGCAACCTGAACAAAGGGAAAGGTTCGGCCATTGGCTGCGAATTCCAGATACTCGATGATAAAAACCATCCCGATGCAAAAATGGGCAATGACGGCAACAGAACTCTTGCGTCATTATACGATCTGATTCCTGCCAATGGCAGTTATTTCGATTCAAACCTGAGGGTTAAACGGTTCAACGGTATTGATTCCTGGAACAGGGCGCGAATTGAAGTAAATGGGACTCGGGTGACTCATTACCTGAACGGGATTAAAGTGGTAGAATACGTGCGCAACACACAGATGTGGCAGGCATTGGTTGATTACAGCAAATATCAGAAATGGGAAAACTTTGGAAATTTCGAAGACGGACATATCCTTTTACAGGACCATGGGGATGAAGTGCGGTTCCGTAACATTAAAATTAAACCACTGGATTAGGTTATTCATATCACAAAATTTGTCAATATAAAATTAATTAAATGAAAGACGAATCGATTTACAACAGAAGAGCATTTATTAAAAAAGTATCACTTGGAGTAGGTGCGCTAACAATTGTTCCGGGACACGTAGTTTTTGGCCGACCGGGTCGTGTCATGCCCAGTGATAAAGTGAATGTTGCTTTTTGTGGAATTGGCAACCGGGGAGGACAGATTCTTCGCAGTTTTATGGGAACAGGGATGCTAAATAATGTAGCCATGTGCGATACCGACATGGGCGCAAAACATACGCAAAGGTCACTTGGGGAATACCCCGACGTGCCCCGCTTTCAGGATTTCAGAGTGATGTTCGACAAGATGTCTGAATTGATCGATGCTGTGGTGGTTGGGACACCTGACTTTTCGCATTTCCCAATCACAATACTTGCCATGTCGCTGGGTAAGCATGTGTATGTTGAAAAACCATTAACCCGCACCTTTCAGGAATCGGAATTACTTTTGAATGCAGCCAGAAAATATAACGTAGTAACCCAAATGGGTAACCAGGGACACTCGGATGCAAATTATTTCCAGTTTAAAACCTGGGTTGAAAAAGGGATCATCAAAGATGTGACAAAGGTTGTTGCTCACATGAACAGTGCCCGAAGGTGGCATGGATGGGATACGAACATGACCTCCTTTCCAAAAGGCCAACCGGTGCCCGATACACTTGACTGGGATACCTGGCTGGGAACGGCACACCATCACGATTACCACCAGGACCTTGTGAACGGACAATGGCGTTGCTGGTATGACTTTGGAATGGGCGCATTGGGTGACTGGGGCGCACATATTATTGATACTGCCCACGAGTTTCTTGATCTTGGTTTACCTTACGAAGTGGACCCGGTAAAAATAGAAGGACATAATCCGCTTTTTTATCCCCAGGCTACCACACTCGATTTTAAATTTCCGAAACGAAAAGGAATGCCACCACTGACCATATCCTGGTACGATGGCATTGACAATCTTCCTGAGCTTCCTGAAAACTACGGTCAATCAAAACTTGCGGATGACATCCCTGCCGCAAGTACCGGCAACATCGAAAAAAGGAAGTTGAATCCGGGCAAGATCATTTACGGCAAGGATCTTACCTTTAAGGGAGGTTCACATGGCAGTACCTTATCCATATTGCCTTCAAAGAAAGCAGAGCAGGTCATGGCAAATCTGCCGGAAGTGCCCAAAAGTACTTCCAATCACTTTAAGAATTTTGTGTTGGCATGCAGGGGAGAGGAAAAAACCCGATCCTCATTTGAAGTATCGGCACCTTTGAGCCAGGTTTTTGTGTTGGGAGCCATTGCCCAGCAGCTGAATATAAAAATTAAATTCGACCGCAAAACCAAGCAAATAACAAACAACTCCCTGGCCAACCACTTACTGGAGGGAGCACCGCCACGAAAAGGGTGGGAGGAGTTTTATCGACTATAAATTAAATGTATTCCTACCAGAATATTTTCAAACTTGTCAGTATTCTTAATTTTTACGAAATTGGTTTCAGAAAGAATAAAAATAATTTATCTGTTTTATTGGATAGAATTAAAAAATTTAAATTGAACATGAAAATTCAAACTGCTGGAATCGCACTATCCTTTTTGGCGATTGCATTTTCCTGCACCAAAGCACAAAAAGAAAAAAAAGAGGAAGAAAAAGAAACGCTTCCCAACATCGTTTTACTCATGGGTGACGATCATGGGTGGGATGAAGTTGGTTACAACGGGCACCCGTTTGTAAAAACGCCGGTGCTGGATGAAATGGCAGCCAGCGGTTTGCGTTTCGAACGGTTTTATTCCGGACATTCGACTTGTTCGCCCACGCGTGGCAGCTTGCTAACCGGGCGTCATCCCAACCGTTATGGTACATTTACCCCGGGCTGGTCATTACGGCCCGAGGAAGTCTCCATTGCCCATCTTCTGAAAGAGGCTGGATATACAACTGCCCACTTTGGAAAATGGCACGTTGGACCAGTTAACCCACATTGCAGAATAAATCCTGTAAGGATTTGATTTTAAGGGCTATTGTTTTTTAAAATTTCGGCAGGGGGTACAACGGATTTTTTTCTGGTAAATGGGGCATACTTGTAATTGAGTATATC
>JAHYJC010000090.1 GCA_019429275.1 Lentimicrobium sp.
CAAAGTCCCGATAGAAAGCACCAAGATTTTTGTCACGGTTATGTTGTCAAGGGTGCAGTATCTTTTATCATTATGCACTTAACTGTCATGTTGTCAACGGCTTGCCCACGTTTGAGTGTAGCAGCAGTAAGGGATTGCGGTATACTTTTCTGTCAAGCTACACCGAAGTTTATGCGGGGTAGAATGCTTGAATTACCACTGAAACCCTTATTGCTGCTACACTTTGTTGGCATTTCGTTCATTTTCATCTTCGTTTCTTATAAACTTTTATTCAGGATATTCCAGATTGTCATAAATGTAGTTAAAATAGTCTTTATCTTCTTTTCGATGAATTTCTAAATTGAAATCTTTACTATTTTTTTCTTCTTCAGGTATAGATTCTTCGCAATATGTCAAAAACAATTCAAGAGCATATTTTTTTAATTCATTGAAATATTCTTCTGCATTTATTCCTTTACATGTCTCTTTTACAGACAGTAAGCTTTCCTCTATAAAATTTCTAATAAAAAGTATTCTGCTTAAATCTTCGTCTAAGATTTCGTCGTCATATTTATTTGCAGTAAATATGCTTCTTAGTCCTGCTTTGGAAATTTCAATTATATTATCAGTCATTTTTATTTTTCGTTAATAAAGTTATAACCTTCTTCAATTTTCATAGCAATTCTATCTGCTACTTCTTTATCTTTTGGGGATTGTTGCAAATTTGAAACAACACATTCTAAGCAGTCTAAATCCCAACTATAAAAACCTACTTTTCTTTTTCCTGTCAAGTTTGCAATACGCATATCCAACCCAAAAGATTCAGCCATCTGCCAAGTATTCTCTTGCAACAGTTCCAGTTCGTCAATTTCGAATTTAATCTCTGCTTTTATGTCATTTTTACCCGGTTTCATTTTCTTATATCATTTATAAAATATACCATCCGTGATTATTTTTTGTCAAGGTCAAATTATCAGTACTTTTTTAAAAACTGTTCCATCGTGAATGGTTTGCCGTGTCCGGGATAAAAAGTATTTACTTTTAGACTTTTTAATTTTTCAGAACTTGCTTTAAAATCTTCTAAATTGTCGCAAAACTCCTGGCATGGCTTTCCGAATAAGTTATAAAGAAAGTCGCCGCAAACAAAAGATCCATCGCCTGTCAGAATTCCTATGGACCCTTTTGAATGTCCAGGAATATGAATAATTTTAGCTTCGAATCCGTAAGTGGCAAAATCAAATCTTTCATCTATAAATAAATCCGGAATAAATGTTTCGAATTTACCAGGTTTGAAGAAAAAGGACATCAACGACATTGCTCTGAACATAATCGAGAATTTATCTGGTTTGTCCTTTCTTTTCCAATTCATGTCTCCCTTTTCCACCATTACTGAATCATCAGAGTGCATAGCTATTTTGACACTGTATTTATCCCGAAGAAATATACTATTTCCGGCATGGTCATGGTCACCATGAGTCAAAACGACGAGCTTTAGATTCCCGGGCACGCAGCCTGCTCTCTCAAGTTCCTTCTCAAGGTAAGCACGTTTTGCAGGATACCCGTTGTCAATCAGGATATAACTGGTGTTTGATTGCAGAAGATAGCAATTTACACCACCAAAATTGATAGTTGTGATCAAATTATTCATGTTGGTTTGTCCGTAAATTATGTTACCTATTAGAAATCCAAAAATAACTAACCAGTAATAGGAAATATGCAGAGGTGGTCTCGTTATATGAAATTTGTCCAAAGAACCAGTCCTGGTAAATGTGTAGGAGTTGTCTCGGTTCACTGATATTGACCTTTTAGTTATGGTTACTGATTTATTAATCTTGAGTCAGATTTCCTTTAACTATCACGGAAGCTTGAGAATCGTCTTAATATTCTTTTTTACAAATTTACCCTCTGCACTTTTAAAGAAACAGATTGGCCGCGACAATTATCAAGATGATACAAAATATTGTAATGTAAGGATATGGACTTGCAAAATTAAAAGTCCAGCCCATTAATGGGTAAATCTTAGGAACTGTTAATCTTGGATCCTTACGATTAAAATAGAAAATCCCTTTCCAATTGCTGGGATCTTTACTCATAGAATCAAGAATGGCCTGATCAAGTTTAGTTTTCATTTTTATGTGATTAGTTAAATATCTGAATTGTAAAGATACACAGTGTAACCAGTGTAATTATTGGTTTTTTTCGTTATGGTTAGTGTTTTGTTTCTGTCTAACGTGCAGGAAGTGAGACATTAACCCTAACGGTTTGCGGTATGAAATCGTTGGGGATTGCGGGCTACTTTCCTGTCTGCCGATACGAAATTTTATGCGGGGCAGAATGCTGTAATCGGTAAATAACAATGCGAGTTTTCGGAAAATAGAAATGCGAGATTTCAGAAAGCAGGAATGCAGGATTTCAGAAAATAGGAATGTAAGTTTTTTATTCCATTCTTTCCCTTTTCCAGGATAGTACATATGAATGACCCCACGGCCAAAGTCGACTTTGGCCGTAGGGTCGGATGAGATATTGATTGCTAAGTGGTATTTTACAGATACTCACTAAAATCAAATCTCATGAAACGGTTAATGGATAAACTGATTATGTATCACGAAATACACCGATTTTACAGAGAAGGCATCAGGCCAAGCCAGATAGCCCGACAAATGGTACTGGACACACGGACAGTAAAAAAGATCCTTACCATGAACGAACAGGAGTACCTGGATTATCAAGAGAAGCTCTCAAGTCGGGACAAAGTACTTGACCCATTTGAAAGCTTTGTGAGGAGCAGGCTGGAAGCCTGTCCCGATGCTTCAGCTGCCCAGTTACATGACTGGCTTAAGGAACACTTTACTGATTTGCCCGATGTGACGGAGAAAACGGTTTTCAATTTTGTATTGATGGTTCGAGGCAAGCATGGTATCCCAAAACCATTTTGTAATCATCGAGATTATGAAATGGTTGACGAGCTTCCTTATGGCAAGCAGGCTCAGGTAGATTTTGGTGAGTACAATATGACCACCGAGGATAACAAACGCAAGAAGGTTTACTTTTTTTGTATGTCCCTGTCTCGTTCCCGCTTTAAGTTTTTATGGCTTTCAGAGAAGCCATTTACTACTCTGATAACCATTACTGCGCACGAAAAAGCTTTCCAATACTTAGGAGGGATCCCGCAGATCATAGTGTATGATCAGGACACCCTGATGTTGGTGAACGAGAATAAAGGTGAGTTGATTTTAACTGATGCCTTCAGAAGTTATGTGACCTACAGAGGCTTCAAGCTTCACTTTTGCCATAAATCTGATCCACAAAGCAAGGGAAAGATCGAGAATGTGGTCAAGTACGTCAAGTATAACTTCCTGCGAGGAAGGATATTTGTCAATGTCGATACGCTCAATGGTCAGGGAATGGCTTGGCTGAGCAGAACAGCTAATGCGAAGGTACATGCTGCCACTAAAAAAATCCCTCATCAGCAATGGCTCATCGAGAAAGAGTTCTTGCATCCTGTTAGTGAGATTTTTACCCCACAGGAGGCCTTGAAATCTGTAGCAGTCACGAAAGTTAATGTGATCAATTACAAAGGTAATTATTACAGGGTGCCGCTGGGAACCCATCGTGGTACTGGCACAAAGGCCTGGATTGAAATATCCGATGATAACAGACTGTTGATTTACGATGCAGAGAATAACCAGATTGCATCTCATCAGATCAGTACAGGGAAAGGACGGACCATAGGGGGCAGCCATTACAAAAGGGATAGATCGTCAAAAATCAACGAGTTAATAGACCAGCTAGCGAGTCTGTTTGGGAATCCTGACCAGGCAAAAGAATACCTTCTTCAGATCAGAGAGGACATGCCCAGGAATATCCGGGATCAGGCATTGCATATTGAAAAACAAATCAAACGTTTTGATATGGATGTAATAAACCGGAGCCTGGATTTTTGTATTGAAAATAAAATTTTCAGGGCAACTGATTTTGAAAGCGTTGCCGAGAAGTTCCACGCAGAAAAACAACAATCAACGGAACCTGCAATGCCTATTACCATCAAAACGTTGAACCATGCGGAATATAAGATCACTCCGAATAAGAGCAATATATCAGATTACCAATCTTTAATGAATTAGGCTTATGGAAACAAAAACTCAATTACTCAATGATTACGCTTCTCGCCTCAAGCTGGGAGGGTTACAAGAACAAATCGATGCAGTAATCCATCACGCTACCGAAAGTGAATGCAGTTACCTGGACTTCTCTATTAACATGCTTGAGACTGAAATCCGTCACAGGGAGCAGCGGGAACTTGAAAAAAGAATCAAAGCAGCTAAGCTGCCTATGGAGCACAACCTGGATCAATACGACTATGGCTTTGACAATGGGATTAGCAAGCAACAGCTCAGTCAGCTCAGAGAGTGTCTGTGGCTTGAGCAGAACTACAATATCGTTCTGATGGGGCCATCTGGAGCCAGTAAGACACTCATCGCCGCTGGTCTATGCTATGACACCTTAAAACAAGGGTATAAAGCTTACTTCCGGACCATGGAGCAGATAACCCAACTTCTGGCCCTAAAGGACATCACACGATCAGCACGCATTGAATACAATAAACTTAAAAATGCTCATTTACTTGTGATTGATGATATTATGTTGTTTGCGCTTGAGAAAAAACAGGGCGTGCATCTCTTCAACTTCATCAATCATCTTCATGAAAGAGCTTCTTTGATCGTTACTACGAATAAAAGCCCGGAACAATGGGTTGAAATGCTTGACGATGAAGTTATTGCTACTGCTTTACTGGATAGAATACTATACCGTTGCGAGGTAGTTAGATTAAAAGGACCAAGTTACCGGTTGCAGAACCGGAAAACTATTTTTGAAGGTGATAAAGTTCTTTAAAATTTTGTATGTTTAAATCGGAAAAAGGGACATTCTTATTTTCTGTTTTTATGCAATCCTATTTTCCATTTTCTTGCATTGTTAATTTCTGCTTACAGTTTATTATGCCAATCAGGTAAAAATCGGGAAATAACATGGTCATTGAAACCGTATTTACGAGAGAGATGTTACCTGAAATTGTAAAACAAAATCTATTCGTTATGAAACTTTATTTGGGAGGTGA
>JAHYJC010000045.1 GCA_019429275.1 Lentimicrobium sp.
TCCGTAAGCTGGAAAAAGGGAAAGAACCCCTGAATATTCAACAGATAAATCCTGTGAAACTGGTTCAGGAAGTGATTTCTGATCTGGAATTAATGGCACAGCAGCGCAACATCAATTGCCGGGTTGAAGCCACTGGAGAAGAAATGGTTTTCAAAACGGATGCCGATAAATTTCAACGGATTATTACAAATTTGATATCCAATGCAATAAAGTACAATAAAGAAAACGGCTCAGTATGTGTTAAACTTGGTTGGAAAGGCAATTCACTGGCGGTTGAAGTGGAAGATGAAGGCGTAGGCATAAAAACCGAATATCAATCCAGGGTGTTTGAACCATTCGGAATTTCATCGGCCAGAAAGCGGGGAAGCTTTCCTGATTATCGCTCATCGGGAATCGGCCTGGCAGTGACCAAAGGCCTGGTGGAGTTGCTGAAAGGCACCATATCACTTGAAAGTCAGCCTGATAAAGGCACTAAATTTACCTGTATTTTTCCTGATGTGCATCGGGTAAATTCTCCACAACTGGTAAACGAGCCGGACGATTACCAAAACGGACCGGATTTTATAAATCAGGATGCCGGAGAAACAAAAATCAGTGATCTTATTGCTGCTGAAGGGAGGCCTCTGCTACTGCTGGTAGATGACAATCCGGATATTCTGATATTGTTGCGTGATTTTCTACAGGCTGATTACAACATTATTTTTGCTGAAAATGGCTCAGAAGCTTTTCAGAAGATTCAAGCTGAAAAACCCGAATTGATTGTTTCGGATGTAATGATGCCTGAAATGGACGGCATAGAACTATGTAAAAGGCTGCGCGAAAATTTTGACACCAGTCACCTGCCCATCATCCTGCTGACTGCAAAAGCTGAGGTTGAAGATCGTATTGCCGGTCTTAAAGCCGGAGCCGATTCTTACATTCCCAAGCCATTTCACCCCGATCACCTGAAAGTCCGCATTGAAAAACTCTTGCAATTTCGTACCAGTATTAAGAATCACTTTGGAAAGCCGGACGATAATCTTTCCCTGGTAAAAGAGATTCCTGATCCGTTTTTTCAGCATATGCTCAGTTTTATTGATGAAAACATCGACGATGAAACGCTTTCTTCTGAAAAGTTGTGCGACAAACTGGCCATCAGCAAATCCTCACTATACAATAAGACCAAATCGGTGTTGGGCACCACCCCACACAGCCTGATCAACCAGCGACGCCTCAGCAAGGCTGCCATCCTGTTGAATACCACAACCATGACGGTGAGCGAAATCATTGACCAGACAGGCTTTGCCAGCCGCACACATTTTTATGATTTGTTCGGCAAGTCCTATGGTTTCTCGCCTTCGGAATACAGGAAAAAGGGGAAGACTGACAAGTGAAAAAGCCCATATTTAGTTTATTGCTTTTTGATTGCAACAACTTTGAAGGTTACCGTATCTTCTATGATTAATATCTATTCTGTCAACACAATTTTATTGTGGATAATCGAATTACCATCATGAAGAAACAGAACATATATCCCGGCTGAGGTACCGGATAAATTGAATACATGTTTATTCAACCCCTGCTTAATATGCCAGGTATCTGACATTATCAGGTTACCGGATACTCCCATTATCTTTACAAAAAGTTTTTTCTCAGTGTCAGCGTTTAGTGTAACAGTAAATATCCCTTCCGAAGGATTCGGATAAGTGAGGATTGTTTCATTTGCAACTGGTCTTTCAACAATATCAACAGTTAAGTCACAGGTACTTCCATCCGGGAAAACCGGAACATGATTTTCAGCATAGCACTCAAATGAGTACCCATTATCAAACATTATATTCATAGGTGCATCTAACCCATTTTCATGTCCTATACCTTCAACGTACCAGGACGAGTTCAGACTTCCACCCGGATCAAAGAGATTAAACTTTTTCAGGTATTTGCCGGCAATCAGAATAGTATCAACAGAGGCTATTATAACTGTCGGACTCCAGTTAATTATAGTTATTGGTAAAGTATCTCCGGCCTGCAGGCTAAAATCATAAAGCAGCTCATCATGACCGTCAAAAAATTTATAGGTGCGCGCAGAATCGGTACGGATAAATGCATAAAACTCATTTTCAAAAGGTGTTGATTGTGTTATTCCCTGATAGGTAAATGAATGCAACCCCGAGCTTAACAGTCGGCTGTAAACGTGTTCGCCGATTGTGGTATCACCTACGATAAATACCCTGTAATCGGAAGAAGTACTGTAATTGCTTCCACCACTTGAGGCACTTACATAAAGTCTCCACTCCGACGTACTATCCATGGGAATTGGATAATTCATCTGCGAAAAGCCCGAAAAGCTGATGAGCGCGGTTACGATTGAAAGGATGTTTTTTTTCACAGGGTTGAATGTTTTGGCGGTATTTAAGCTCGTTATGAAGGCAAACACATACGTACGCCGGTGGCAAGAGTAAAAATACAAATATCATCTTTCAAATATCATCCGACAAATGGAAATATTTTCAGAAGTGGGGAAGTCAGATAATAACATACTAATTTCCGGTATTTTCCAAAAAGAATGTTTTCAACTAGTCATGGCCCAGCTGATTGTAGGAGTATAATTAAAGCCGGATTGCTCCGGCTTTTTCTTTATCTGTTTTCCCATATCCCGGGGTTACGGTTTGTATGCAATATGGCAGAAATGATTATGGTTTTGTTCTCTTCGTCAACTGTAAAGTGAATCATAAACGGGAACACGTTTAAAACTGCAATTCTGACACCATCATATCGGATATTTGAAGCTTTAGGGTTTTGACTGATTTAATGAACTTTTTCACGGACTTCCGCAGTAAACCTTTTGCCAGGTCCTTCTTGCTGCTTGTTATACCACTTTGCCGCTTCAAGGATATCTTCTTTTGCCAGGGGTAGGATTATGGTTTTGTACATTACAGTTCTTTTTCAATATCGTCCATAGCAGAATCAAAATCCATGGCAGAACCCGGGTTTTTCTTATAATCATCATGGCGCACCCTTACCAGGCCTTTGTGCCATTCCGGAATGTCAATATCTTCCATTTCAATAACCTTGTATTTGCTTTTAAGATCGTTCCATTCATTAATCGGAATGAATACGCCAGTTGTTTGACCTTTGCTGTCGGATATATATTATAAGTTCATAGTCGTTTAAATTTAAGATGTGTAAACTTGCTGTGGTTGCAACATTCATGTGATAAATGCAGCTACTTTGTTATACAAACATAGTGATAAAAATTTATTGGGTGAAAGGAATTGAGTTTGCAATTCAAAGCAAACCAAAAGTAAGTTACATCAGCTGATTTTTTTATCCACGGATTACACGCCTGACTCGCCTGCTGCTTCACACGTCAGGGGATGACCGGAAACAGCATGAGGAATCTTAATTTACGGTAAAAAATATTATCCCCACATGGTGAATAACTCCGTGTTTACTGAAAATTCATTCCTTTTCCTCCATTTCCGGACTCCACCGTACAAGATTTGGAACCGGCCGGACACGATTTTCCGCAATCGATTGTAATTTTGTTTTTGTGAATATGAATTTCCTGCAAAAATGCACGGAATCATTCAAAATCAGCATTTTTCGTTCCTTATTTTATAGACCGTGCTTTTCACTTTATCCAGTCAGCCCTATGGATCTTGCCAGACGTTTCCCTGAAAACCCATTATTTCGTCCGTCCGATCTGAAACCCGGAATTAAAGGAATGGAAATTACCTGCCTGTTAAACCCGGGCGTTTTCCGTTATGATGGTAAAATATGGCTGTTATTGCGCGTAGCTGAAAGGCCCAAACAGATTGAAGGGAAAATCAGTTTCCCCGTATATAATAGTAAAGGTGAGATTGAAATACTGAGTTTCGATAAAAATGACCCTGATCTGGATGCTTCGGATCCCAGGGTAATCAATTATAAAAAGAAGGATTATCTGACGACACTTTCCTATTTAAGACTTGTATGCAGTGAAAATGGGGTTAATTTTCATGAAGCGGAGGGATATCCGCCCATTTTTGGTAAAGGGGAGCTGGAGACTTTTGGCATTGAAGACTGTAGAGTAGCAACGATGGCAGAAGGATTCAGCCTCTCATTTACCGAAGTTTCTGAGTTTGGTGTAGGAGTTGGATTAATCCGTACCAAAGACTGGAAGAATTTTAGCCGCGAGGGCATGATTTTCCCTCCACACAATAAAGATTGTGCGATTTTCGAGGAAAAAATCAACGGAAAATATTACGCACTTCACCGTCCAAGCAGTCCCGAACTTGGAGGCAATTACATCTGGCTGGCCGAATCGCCCGACCTGATCCACTGGGGACAGCACAAGTGCATTGCAACGGTTCGCCCCGATAGCTGGGATTCAGCCAGGGTAGGGGCCGGTGGTGCGCCCATCCGCACCGAAAAAGGCTGGCTCGAGATTTACCACGGCGCCAATAAAGATAATCGTTATTGCCTGGGAGCATTGCTGCTCGATATCAACGATCCGTCAAAAGTACTTGCCCGCAGCGTTGAACCCATCATGGAGCCGACACAAACCTACGAACAGACCGGTTTCTTTGGCAATGTCGTCTTCACGAACGGTCATTATGTCGATGGGGATAAAATTACCATTTACTATGGGGCCAGTGATGAGGTAATCTGTGGAGCAGCGTTATCGATAACACGGATTTTGGAAACTTTGAACAAATAAAACAAACTCAACAAAGTTTAATCAAGTATTCATATTTGATAAATAAAATCTAATGAAGAACAAAATTTTGTCGGAGTTCCGTTTTTTCATGTCGATGCCCAGGGATATGCGCCTTGTGCTTGGCACAAACATGATTTATGCATTTGTATTACCTATTATCGATATTTTCGTCGGAGCCTACATTATGCGCAGCTCCAATAATCCATCCATGGTAGCGGTTTACCAGCTTTGCGTTTACACCGGGATACCCTTTACATTTTTGATTAACGGATTTTTACTGAATAAGATAAAGATATCTCGCTTATACAGCTTTGGAATGCTTTTAAGCGGTGTTTCCATGATTTTTATGATGACACTCAGCAATATAAGCATGGTTGGAGTATCCATATCCGGATTTATTATGGGTGCTTCATTTGGATTTTTCTGGGCCAACCGCGATTTTCTGGCCCTTGATACTACAAACGATACAAACAGAAACTACTATTACGGTGTGGAGACATTCTTCTACACTTTAACATTTATCATTGTGCCTGCCGTTGTTGGCTGGTTCCTGATACAAAGTGGTAACCTGGGCTGGTTTGGTGGCAACGTTGTGGGTGCCTATAAGATTGTAACGGGGATAGTGCTTCTGCTCACCATTCTGGCCAGCATAGTGATTCATCAGCATAGGTTTAATAATCCAAAGCAGAAAAAATTCCTGTACTTTCATTTCGACCCACTATGGAGAAAGATGCTGGGGCTGGCCTCACTAAAGGGGATGGTTCAGGGATACCTTGTTACCGCACCCGCTATTTTAATCATGACTTTGGTTGGCAATGAGGGTGATTTAGGGACTATTCAAAGTGTCAGTGGGATACTTACGGCTTTCATACTCTATTTTCTGGGCAGGACAACAAAACCCAAACACCGGATCTACATTTTTGCCGCTGGTATGACTATTTTTCTTGTAGGTGCCCTGACCAACCAGATACTGTTCTCTGCCTTTGGTGTTATTGTTTTCGTTCTGTGTAAAGTTCTCTTCATGCCCTTGCACGATATTGCCTACTTCCCGATTCAGATGCAGGTAATCGATCTCTTATCGGAAAGGGAGAACCGTAGCAAATACGCATACATCTTCAACCATGAGTTTGGACTGTACCTTGGACGATTCTTTGGACTCGTCCTGTTCATAGGCCTGGCTTTCTATGTTTCTAGGGATTTTGCGCTAAGGTATTCACTTGTGATTGTTGCGCTTATTCAGATGCTTTCAATCCCTCTTGCAAAAAACATTATGAAACATTCTTATCTGGAAGAAAAATGAAAAGAGGAATTTATATCATAACCGCACTGGCATTGCTAACAGGATTGTATTCCTGCAGAGAAAAGACCGGTGATCCGGTTGCCCAGACTTCTATTCCACGCATCGATCAGATGCCTGAATTGCCGCAGCCCCTCAAAATTATCGATTGGAAACAAAAAGCACTACAATTCGACAGCCTGGCTTTTGATTTCAACAATACAGCTGCAATGGGCCCTTATATCTGGTTAGACAGTTCAAAACGGAACATTGACCAGATAACGTTCGGTCTTTATACGGTGATTGGCGATGTGCGCCAGGGACCCAAAAAATACAAAGGCGAATTCCACGAAGCGTTAACCACCCTTAACTCGCTGGTAAGCGCCGGATTGCTTGGCATTGACAAGACCAGGCAGCACGGGTTTAACTTCGTGAAAATGTCGCAGAATTACTTCAACAGCGACACAAAATGGAACATTGTGATGAACAATACCAACCCCGAAGTAGCGATGGCCGGAGGAGGTTATGGACGCGACTGGTGGTACGATGTTTATCCGAATGTGCTTTATTACGGCGTGGCGGCCCTTTATCCCGATGTGGAAAACACTGAATTTATCCAGCACACGGTTGCTGAACAGTTTTACAAAGCAGATTCGGTACTTCAGGGCAATTACGACTATTCTTATTTTGATTACGCGCAGATGAAGGGCAAGCGCAACCACATTCCCTGGCAACAGGATGTTGCCGGCGGACATGCTTATGTGCTCTATTCAGCCTATCAGAAATTTGGCGATGAACGTTACCTTGAAGGCGCAAAGAGTGCCACCGAAGCACTTGTAAACCAAAAGGAAAGCCGTTTTTACGAAATCCTGCTTCCGTTTGGCGCTTATACCGCTGCCCGTTTGAATGCCGAACAGGGAACCAATTACGATGTTACAAAATTATTAAACCACACCTTTGACGGTTGCCAGTCGAAAGACGGCCGTTATGGGTGGGGTGTGATTGCCGAAAAATGGGGCGATTTTGATGTTTCGGGCATGCAGGGAAGCATTACCGATGGCGGCGGATACGGTTTCTTTATGAATTCTGTGGCTATGGCCTGGCCATTAGTTCCAATGGTAAAATATGAGCCTCAGTATGCAAAAGCAATCGGCAAATTTATGCTGAATGTGGTCAATGCTTCGCGGCTATTTTACCCCGATCAGGTTGAAGAAAAATACCAATGGTTGCCCGGTAAAAAGAACATTACCAATGGCATTATCGGATACGAAGGCGTAAGAAAAACCGACGACATGAATAATCCTGCCCTTGTGGGTGTTTCACCGGTTTCCATTGGCGATGGTCCAAAATGGGTAGCCGGACAGCCGGAAGAAGCCATGTTCAGTCTTTACAGCACTTCCATTGCCGGGGTTTTTGGCGCCATTGTTCAGACCACCGATGTAGAAGGCATACTGTCATTGGATTGCAACATCACGGACTTTTACGCGGAAAACAAATACCCGGTTACCCTCTATTACAATCCCTGGTCAGAGGGAAAAACAGTGACTCTTTTATCGGAAAACAGGGTTGACCTGTTCGACATTGTCTCCAGAAAATACCTGTCGAAAGGGGGCATCAACGAAATCAGACTGGAGATTCCGGCAGGAGAAGCCATGGTTGTTTTTGTGCTTCCGGCTGGTGAAAAGTTAAAAACAAACGGATTGAAATTGATGGCCGGTGAAACGGTGATTGCATACAAATAAAGTTAAGTGTCTCAGTATTGTGAAATCAAATAACCACGATAATATGAAAAGACTAATACTTTTGGCAGCGATGCTTCTGACAACCGGGCTGATTTACGCCCAAAAGGTTGTGGAGGGAACTGTATCTGATGCCAAAACAGGAGAAACCCTGATAGGCGTAACCATACAGATTAAGGGAACTGTTACAGGCACAACCACCGACATTTACGGCAAGTATAAGTTGTCGTCCGATCAGCTGACTGCTACGTCTGTTGTCGTATTCTCATATATAGGTTACACGCCATCAGAACAAATTCCGGGCAGCCGCACAGTGATTGACGTGAAGCTCACACCCGAACAAACCATGCTTGATGAGCTTGTTGTGATTGGATATGGAACTGCCAAAAAGCGCAATGTGCTGGGTGCGGTTTCAACGGTCAACAGCAAAGACCTTATCAAACTTCCTGTTGCTGATGTTTCTCAGGCACTGCAGGGAAGGGCTGCCGGGGTATTGGTAACCCAAAATACCGGTGCGCCGGGCGAAGGAGTTTCGGTACGTATACGCGGTACAGGCTCCATTAATTCGAGCAATGCCCCACTTTATATTGTTGACGGAGTTGCTACTACCGACGCACTCAACATTCTTGCCCCCGGAGATATTGAAACCATGACTGTGCTGAAAGATGCTTCGGCTGCAGCCATTTACGGTTCCCGCGCAAACAATGGTATTGTGCTGATAACCACAAAAAAAGGTAAAAAAGGCGAAAATAAAATCACATATCGCGGACAAACCGGATTTCAGAAAGGTACCCGCTTAACCCCGATGGTAAATACGGCTGATTATATCACCATATACAACGAAGCAGCCACCAACGACAATGCCTATCTTCCCTCAACCCTTCAGCGCAGAATCATTACACCCGAAGATGCTGATGGATTTGCCGATGTGAATCATATAAAAGAACTGCTTCAGATTGCGCCCATCAATTCGCATGAACTTTCGCTTTCGGGAGGAACGGAAACAACAAATTACATGGTTTCGACTTCATTTTTTGACCAGAAAGGGATTATCAAAGGCTCAGGTTACTCTCGCGGAACAGTCAGACTGGATGTAAATACAGAAGCCAATAAATGGCTCACCGTTGGAGTCAGCATGCTGGCTGGTCTCTCAAGCACCGATATCATCGGAAGTTCGGGTGACGGAGCTGGTGGCAATGGCGGAAGTGTGGTCAGATATGCATTTTTCCGCAATCCGGCCATTCCTGTTCGTTTTGAGGATGGACGTTTTGTTGATCGCCCTGCTGAATATTTTGGAGATCAGCGATTTGATTCATTCCTGGGCGATGGTTATAATCCCATAGGTATGAGTGAGCTAAACGACAACAACCGCAAAGACGACAGCTACCTGGGGAAGGCGTATTTCATTGCCAAAATTACAGAGAAACTAAAATTTACAACCAATCTGGGAATGGATTACCGCAACTCCAACAGTCGCCGTTTTAATCCCACCTGGGGTACCCTGAATCGCATAAATGCGAGAAATGGGCTGGATATCAACAATATACGAACCACAAACGTGATGATAAACAACCTGCTGAATTACGAAACCAGTTTCGGCGAATCACATATTCTGTCTGCCATGGTGGGCTTCGAAGCCATTAAAAATGGTGGTAAAGCCATGTATGCCAGTGATTCGGATTTTCCAATAGAGCAGGATGAACTTATTTACATCGGCAATGGTCTTGGAAACAAAATCAGCAGTCAGGGTGAATGGGCTTCCACCCTTGCCTCCTTTTTTGGAAGGGTGAATTATGATTTCAAAGGCAAGTACTATGCATCAGCAACTATACGACAGGATGGTACTTCCAGGTTTACTGACGATAAAAAATGGGGAACTTTCTATTCTCTCTCTGCTGGCTGGGTGCTGAAACAGGAAGCTTTCCTTCAGGATGTTGACTGGCTCGAAAATCTTAGAATCCGGGCCGGCTATGGAGCCATTGGCAACCAGGAAATAGGACTTTACGCCTATAGCGACAGAATTTCTCCTTACTACAATTATCCGTTCGGAGGGGTTTCAAACAGTGGTTATGCGCAGAATGCCCTTGGAAACAAGGATTTGCAATGGGAAACAAGTTTTCAGTACAATGCAGGTGTTGATGTTGAACTTTGGAAAGGCGCACTTGCTTTTTCGCTCGATTACTTCTATAAAGTAACGGATGAAATGCTGGTTACGGCTCCAAATCCACCTTCGGTTGGTTATGCTGCAGCCCCCTGGATCAACAGCGGATCAATACTGAATACGGGAATTGAACTGGAAGCTTTGTATCGGCAGAACAAGACCGACTGGGGATATACCATAGGCGGGAATGTAACTTTCCTTAAAAATGAAGTCCTTGAGCTTGATGCCCCGGTCTTTGGCGGAAGGGTAGAAACCGGAATCGACATCACCAGAACAGAAGTGGGGCATCCGATCGGTTCATTCTATATGCTCGAAATGGAAGGCATTTTCCAGAACGAAACTGAAATATTGCTTTCAGCTTTTCAGGGAAACAACATTCATCCCGGCGACGTAAAATTTAAGGATCAGAATGGTGATGGACGTATCGACAACAACGACCGTGTTCATTTGGGCAGTGCCATTCCGAAACTGATTGCCGGCCTCAACTTTATGGCCAATTATAAGAATTTTGACCTGAGTCTTTTCTTCCAGGGAACCTATGGCAACAAAATATATGTTCAGGTAAACCAGGATATTGAAGGATTTTATCGCGGATTTCCGGTTACACAGCGTTATTTTGACGAACGCTGGACTGGTGAAGGAACCTCAAATACTCAGCCAAGGGCTTCATGGACAACCAAATCGAACAATGCCAGACCGTCATCGCGCTTTCTGGAAGATGGTTCCTATCTCAGGCTGAAAAACCTTCAACTGGGCTATGCGTTGCCCGATAAAACACTGAAGTTTGCAGGGTTTTCACAGACAAGGATTTACATCTCAGGCTCCAACCTGCTGACATTGACCAAATTTTCAGGGCTTGACCCGGAAATGACAGTAAGCGACAATTCAAAAAACGAAGGAGACCGTTCATCAGGTATTGAATGGGGAACTTATCCTTCAGCTATGACGGTAATGTTTGGAATTGACATCACATTTTAATCACAGCGGGCTATGAAAACGAAAATGATAAAAATATCAGAAACATTCAGAAAACGGCTCAGGAAATTAAATACTTCTGAAAAGAGAAGTTTTAAACATGTCCCTGCAATATTGCTGATGGTTCTTTCAATGTTGATACTTTCTGCCTGTACCGATTTTCTCACCGAGGAATTGAAAGGAGAATTTTCTTCAGAAACCTTTTATAAAAACGACAAGCAGGCCATACAGGCAATTAATGGGGTATACCATGCCATTACCTTTAGCCGTTTTGACAATGCGATGTGGATTTTCGGTGATATTGCTTCAGAAGATGCGGTAAAGGGAGGAAATCCCGGCGATCAGGCTGAAATTACCTATATTGATGAATTTAATGTAGATGCCAATAACGGAATTATCAACAACTACTGGCTCTATGCCTATGAAGCCATTGCCCGCGCCAACAATGTAATTGCCAATGTTCCGGCGGTTTCAATGGATGAGGAACTGAAGAATCGCATCATAGGTGAAGCTAAATTTATCAGGGCATACACTTATTTCAACCTGGTGAATGTTTTCGGGAAAGTGCCTCTCAAATTGCTCCCTCAGCTCTCACAGGAAACCATTCATGTTCCATTGAGTGAAATTTCAACCATTTACCTTCAGATAGAAAAAGACCTTGCTGATGCGGTGGCTGTGCTTCCGGAATCGTATGGTTCTACTGATATGGGCCGTGTAACCCGGGGAGCAGCCCTTGCAATGCTGGGGAAGGTGAACCTTTATCAGCAGAAATGGCAGGCGGCTTTGGGCTATTTCCAGCAGGTTGATGGCCTGGGAATTTACGGGCTGTTGCCGGATTATGCCGATAATTTCAGGCTGGCATACGAAAACAGCAAAGAATCCGTTTTTGAAATACAGCACCTGTCAGCACAGAATCCTTTCACCGGAAGTGCTTTAAATCAGTGGTTCGCGCCACCGACAGAAGGCGGATATTACTTTAATGCTCCAACCCAGAGTCTGGTTGATGCCTTCGAAAGAAGCAATACCGGAGAAGTTGATCCCCGTTTGGATGCTTCCATCGGCCGTGATGGACAACCCTGGCTCAACGGAGAAACATTCAGCGCATCATGGTCGCCTACCGGCTTTCTGACCAAAAAGCACCAGCAACCATTGTCTGAGATTTCTTCATCGCTCAAAGGCGACGGAGACCTGAATTACATTTACATGCGTTATGCTGATGTATTATTGATGAAGGCAGAAGCATTCAACGAAAATAACAATGCCGATTCAGCCCTGGCCAACCTGAACAAGGTAAGGCAACGCGCCAGGGCAGGTTTCGAAGGAACTCTACCGGCTGATCTGCTGGCCGATGTTACAACCACCAATAAGGATCAACTACGTGTGGCCATTCAAAAAGAGCGAAGGACAGAACTTGCACAGGAATTTCACCGCTATTTTGACCTGATGCGGTGGGGCAAATCTGTTGCCGAAACAGCTCTTGGCCCTGACTTCAATTTTGAAGGAAAGAGATTTTTACCCATACCACAGGCCGAAATTGATGCAAATCAGGCCATTAATCCATAATAATACCAACCAACCTAATAATTTATTACTAAACCTTTAAAACAAAAACAAATGAAAAACCTAATGAAACTGCACACCTTGCTGCTTATGCTCTTCGTAAGCACTGCCCTGATCCTAGGATCATGCAAGGACGACGATGATGACATTGTTGAAGGCGACAAAACCGAACTCAATGCATTGATTGCCCAGGCTGATGCACTTGCGGCCGGCGTAACATCTGCCGATTATCCTCAATCTGCCATTGACGCTTTTAAAGCCACTTTGCAAACTGTAAAGACAGCTTCTGCTGACAAACTCACACAGGTTCAGATTAACAATCTGGTAACCCAATTAACCGAAGCCATGAATACATTTAATTCACAGGCATACGGCTACATTGATGAAGCCCTTTACCTGAATGCCGGTTGGCATTTCGATGAAGGAACCGGGACCACAGCAACGGCTTATTCAACCGTTAAACACGTTGCTACTTTCTACAGAGGCAATACAGTTATTCTTGGCAATGATGCAATGATGCCAAGCTGGACCAATGGTGTTAAGGGTGGCAAAGCCATTCTTTTGAACAAAGGCGCTCACCTTGAAGTACCTTACACAAACAGCTTCCTTCCTGCAAACATTACAATTTCGGTATGGGTAAAACCTGATGAGATTTATGAACACAACTACATTTTGTCACAAAACTACTGGAACGGTTACAAACTGCAGACCCAGGGAGGAGGAAAACCATTTTTTACCTACAAAAAAATAGATGGTGGTATTATTGATGCCGATAACGAAACTGATGCTTCTGTAAAAGTCGGACAGTGGACACACCTTGTTGTCTCGGTGAATTCAACAACAAAAGAACTAAAATTCTATGTTGATGGTACCCTAACCAAAACCTGGACAGAATCAGACAAAAACATCGGACCTCTGCTCCAGACTCTTGAAAATCCACAGCCGTTTATCATTGGTGGTGTAGCTACCGATGCAGAACTTGCTGCAAACTTCATGGAATGGACCAATGCCGATAACCTTGGATATTTTAAAGGCGCAATTGATGAATTGAAAATCTACAATATTGCCCTTGCTGATGGTCAGGTATCGAAACTTTATAATGATGAGAAACCTTAATTGGTTGGTTGGTTAATTATCAATGTGTGTGAAGGAATTGCCCAACCGGTCCATAATTTGGCTGGTTGGGCATTCTTTATTTTTGGAGGTGGATTACTCTGCTTTTTCTAAAAAAATCATGAATAAAATAATTCTGTTTTTCTGTTTTTGCCTTTCTGGATTTGCGTTGGCAGCGCAGACTAATACTGCTGGAAATCATGAACAATGGTGGAAAGAAGCCGTTTTTTACCAGATTTACATGCCCTCTTTTCAGGATAGCGAAGGCAATGGAATCAGCGATTTTGCCGGTATGACTTCGCGTCTGGATTACCTTCAGTCGTTGGGAATCAAAGGCATATGGCTTACCCCTTTTTTAAAATCGCCAAAGGTTGACAATGGCTATGATGTTGCCGATTATTATGAGATGGATTCTGTTTACGGCAATCTTGCCGATTTCAGAAAATTTTTGGACGAAGCCCACCGCAGAGGCATCAAAGTCATCATCGATATGGTGGTGAATCACACTTCTACTGACAACCGGTGGTTTCAGGAATCAAGAAAATCACGCGATAATCCATACCGCGATTACTATATCTGGCGCGACCAGCCCAACAACTGGGAATCATTTTTTGGCGGAAAAGCCTGGGAATACGACAGTGTGACTGATCAGTATTATTATCACAAGTTCGATGTCCGCATGGCCGATCTTAACTGGTCGAATCCTCGTGTGGTCGAAGAAATTCAAAACGTATTGCGCTACTGGCTTGAGCTTGGCGTTGATGGCTTTCGAATGGATGTGATTAACTTTCTGACCACTGATGGAATTCTCAGCGATAATCCGGTGAAGGATGGTAATCAGCAACACATTTTCGACATTGATCAGCCGGGAGTGAAAGATGCCATGCGCATCATAAAAGCCACCATTGATGAATACGACAACAGGTTTGTTGTTGGTGAGATTGGAAGTGATAAACTTGATGTGCTTCGGCGATATCAGTCACCTGAAATGATGGATGTTGTTTTCAATTTTAACTTTGGAAGTATTCCGGAGTTTTCGCTTGACAGGATTTTTAATGAGCTTCAGCAAATGGAAAGCAGTTTATCTGATTATCCTACGCTGTTTTTCGGAAGCCATGATATGCCGCGTTTGATGAATCGGTTGGCCGCAGGAAATCCCGACAGGGCAAAAGCGCTGGCTGCGCTGATATTGACGGCCAAAGGCGTTCCGTTTATTTATTATGGTGAAGAAATCGGAATGCAGAACATTTATGCTGATTCGTTTGATGAAATTGTTGACATCCAGGGGAAAACCCATTACAAGCTTGCTTTGAATTCAGGCAAAACTCCCGAAGAAGCCCTGACAGAAGGCAACCGGCACAACAGAGATAAATCGCGCAGCCCAATGCAATGGAGCGATGAAGTAAATGCCGGGTTTTCGAGCGGCAAGCCATGGATAAAGGTTCACCCGGATTACCTGAAAGTAAATCTGCAACAATCCCTGAATCAGGAAAATTCTATCCTGAACACCTACAAAACTCTGATCCACCTGAGGAACAAAGAGAAAACTCTTCAGTACGGCACTTATGAAAAGCTGGAGCAAACCGGTGATCAAATCCGTTTTACCCGGACGTTTCAAAACGAAAAAATTACGGTGATCATCAATTTTGGTGAAGGTTTGACCATTGAGTTGCCTCAAGGCGCTGAAGTACTGATGGGACAACCATATTTGAATATCAATGAATTTTTGATTTACCGGCATTGAATGGACTTACCAGGTTTTCTACATATGGACCTACCAGGTTTTCCCGCCCGCGGCGGACAGGCTTCAAACCTGTGAGGTCTGGAAAAAACATCCGACGGTAAACCCAACAGGTTTAAAACGGACCTACCAGGTTTTCCCGCCCGAGGCGGACAGGCTTCAAACCTGTGAGGTCTGGAAAAGAAAAACGACCATTGGAAAATATCCAAAAAACAACAAGAAAACCTAACAGGTTAAAAGAAAACCTGTTAGGTTATTACATCGAATTAAACCGAAACTACCGGAAAACCTGGTAGGTCTGAAAAAGAAAACCTGTTAGGTTATTACCGCGATTTAACTGAATCTCCAAATACAACAACGATGAAAAACACATACCTCATTCCCATATTAACGCTCCTGGCTTATTCAGGGTTCGCCCAGACCGGACAATTGAACATCAACCGCATAAGCCAGATGCCAGATCTCCCTTCACCATTGTTGATAAGAAACTGGGAGGAAGTTACCATCAACTACGACAATTTCGTTTTTGATATGGAGAAAACCGGGCAATATCTGCCTCTGTCAAGATTGGGAACGCAAGGCCAGTTTAACTATCCCGATAATATCCCGATCTTCCTCGATTCTTATGTGGGAGCAAATAGCCACCTGAATCAGGCTGAAGCCATCAACATAATGCCGGCTATTGTCGGGGCTTCGCTGGTAGGTGTCGATAAAAGCAATCAGAACGGCATAAACTGGGTGGCAAAGACGAAGGATTTTTTCAATTCCAAAAACGGGCAGAATGTCTATCTGAATGGTTATTCAACCACATCGGGCAGCGACTGGTGGTATGATATGATGCCCAACGTTTATTTTTACCAGTTAAAATCATTGTACCCCGATGCCGCACCTGAATTCAGCAGCCAGTTTACCAATGTTGCCGACCGATGGTTATGGGCTGTTGAACAACTCGGAGGCAGCACCACTCCATGGACGGTTCCTTACATGAACTACCGCGCTTTCAACCTGGCAACCGGACAGCCGCTGAATCAAAGTGTACCTGAGCCGGAATCTGCCGGAAGCATTGCATGGCTGCTTTACAATGCTTATGTAGAAACCGGTGAGAGAAAATACATGGAAGGCGCTCAGCTGGCCATGGATTTTCTGGCTGATTGGGAAACCAATCCATCGTATGAACTGCAACTTCCGTATGGAACGCTTGCCGCAGCCCGCATGAATGCTGTGGAAGGCACAAATTATCCGCTGCAGAAATTCCTTGACTGGTGTTTTGACCGGGGTGCTTTACGCGATTGGGGCTCCATTGTCGGTAACTGGGGTGGTTACGATGTTTCGGGATTAATCGGTGAAGCCAACGATGGAGGCAACGATTACGCATTTATTATGAACGGATTTCAGCAGGCTGCAGCACTCGCACCATTGCCAAAATATGACAAACGCTATGCAAAAGCCATCTCAAAATGGATACTGAATGTTACCAATGCCAGCCGTTTGATGTATTGGAACGGGCTTCCTCAGGATAAGCAGGATTCTTATGCATGGGCATCGGCCAACGATCCTCAAGCTTGTATTCCGTATGAATCGATGAAGGAAGTATGGACCGGGAAAACACCTTTTGCAACCGGCGACGCCATCAGGGGCGGTTGGGCGGCAACCAATCTATCGCTCTACAGCGGATCAAGTGTTGGTTATCTGGCAGCCGTGGTCAATATTACCAACGTGCCTGAAATTCTGCAGATTGATTTGAACAAAACAGATTTCTATGGCCATAATAACCTGATTTCATACATGTATTTTAATTCAACCACAAGCAGCAAACAGGTTCAGGTTAACCTGCCTGCGGGTACTTTCGGCATGTATGAAGCCATTACCGAAATCGTATCACCAACTTCCTATTCCGGCTCCATGCAATTGACCATTCCTGCAGGAGAAGCCAGGCTGATACGCTTTTATGAATCGGGTTTGCCTCCGGAAATCAACGATGGAAGGCTTTATGTAGGTGAAGATATTCTCGATTACCATTACCAGTATGATTTTTCCGAAAATCTACGTATAAAAGCACTTTCAACGGATCAGAATCCTGTGATTACCAATGCTGAATTCACTGCTTATTGCGAACCAGGAAATATCAATGCCGGCGATCCGGTGCAGTTTGAGTGGTTTTTTGATGATGTTCTGATTGCAGGTCAGAATCAGTCACAGGCTGTATTGACTGCACCTGCCGATGAAGGTGTGGTTGTGCTGAAGTGCAGGATAACAGCCAACGGACAAACTTCCGAAGATACCCTTCACATTCAGGTAGTTGACCGGATTCCGGCACCTCCTGTGGTGAATGGAATTCAGGCGGCAAGCAGTTATACGGTGATTGGAGAACAAAATACCTTTACAGCGCTGGTTGTTCCTGCCCCCGGTGAAATTCTGGAATATAACTGGACTGCAAGCACCGGAAGTCTGAATCAGACCACCGGGAATCCTGTTACCTGGCAGGCACCGGAAACGCCATCGGTAGGAACAATTTCTTTGACAGTTTCCAATCAGGATATGCTTTCCACAACGGTTACAATCGGAGCGCTGGTGAAAGATACTACAATGGCCGTTCAAACACCGCTGATCTGGTACCCCTTTGATCAGGACAATAACAATGCTGTTGCCAACCGGTTTCATGCTAATGTATCAGGCGCAAGCAAGACAGCAGATCCGCGGGGAGCTCCATCTCTGGCTTACCGTTTTACAGCAGGTTCAAACATTATTTATACCGACAACCATGCCGACCTTAATTTTGAGGACGCTGTAAGCCTTAGCTGCTGGGTAAAATGTGAACAATTTGACACTGAAAGATTTATCGTCTCACATGGCTCGTGGCAGCAGCGGTATAAACTTTCTGTAACTCCCGAAGGCTATCTCCGCTGGACGGTGAAAACAAGCACAGGCGTTGCCGATCTCGATGGCTCAGCGCCCATAGAACTGAACCGGTATTATCATGTAGCCGTTCTTTACACCGGTTACTCAATGGAAATGCATGTGGATGGCATCCTCGATATGTTTAAAGAGTTTTCAGGGACTATTCAACCCTCCACAAGACCAATTACCATCGGCAGGATGGACAACACAGAAACGCTTTATTCACTTCGTGGAAGTGTGGATGAATTTAAGCTTTGGGACAAGGAAATTTCAATTCCTCAGATTGAAAAGTTGAAAACTTTGTGGGCAACGCCGATTGGAATTGAAGAGAATGACCTTATTACAAATATCTGGCCCAATCCGGCAACCAATGTGATTATAGTGGAGTTTAAGGAGAATAAAAAAATTGAAAGTATTTCGCTTATTTCTTCGGAAGGAAAGGAGATGAAAAACTCTCAGATTGGCAAGAGCATGGATCGGCTTCAGGTCTCTGTTTCTGAGTTTACGGCAGGAATTTATTTCCTGAAGATTATATTGAATGATGGCAGGATTGTTAGCAGGAAAGTTTTATTGATGTAATGATTTGACAATTTGACAATTTGGCAATTTGGAGATTTGAAGATGGGGCAATTTGGCAATTTGAAGATGTTATGATTTAAAAATTTGAAGATGTTGCGATTGGATTAAATTCCAATAATTGGCGTAAAAAATGGAATGTCATTCCAGATATTGGCGTAAAAAATGGAATAGAGGGTCGGTTTTTCACAGAATTATGTATCTTTGTAAGAGGACTTTTAAACCAAAGAGAAGATGAAAAACAGAAAAATTACGGATTTAATTGTTCAACGTCACGCATGGAAAACAGGACGAATAATCATTTTAACCGGAGCCCGGCAAACCGGCAAAACTACTTTGATACGTCATCTTTTTCCCGATTATGAATATATTTCAGTGGAGGACCCGATCATGCGTGAAAGATATTCTCAACTTGCCGCTTCCCAGTGGAATGCACTTTACCCAACGGCTATACTTGATGAAGTTCAAAAGGAGCCGGGTCTGATTGAAAGTATAAAGTCGGTTTATGACCAATGGGAGACACCTAAATACTTCCTTCTGGGGTCAAGCCAGTTATTATTGCTTGAAAAAGTAAAGGAAAGTCTCGCTGGCAGATGTATCATCATTGAGTTTGTCCCGCTGACTTTGCCTGAATTACGCACAAAATCATGGAATGATCCGGTAGAGGATTCCATTTTCCAGAAGATATTGATGAATACACAGGAAGGAGAATTTCTGCCCTCATTTCTATTGGATAAAAAAATGGCAGAAAAGCAGATAGCGTGGGAACACTATCTTGAATTTGGGGCCTACCCAGCTGTTTCGGATGAGGAAATGGGGACAGAAGAAAAACATGTTTGGCTTCAAAACTATGTTCGCACCTATCTTGAACGTGATATCCGCGATTTGGCCTCATTCCGCGATTTGGAACCTTTTGTAAAATTACAACGCTATCTCGCTGAAAACACAGCCAGTCTGGTAAACGCCGCGGCGATAGCCAATCAATTGGGACTAACTTCAAAAACCATTCAACGCTACCTGCGGTATTTTGAATTAAGCTATCAGGCAATTGTTTTGCCAGCCTGGTCAAAAAACCCGGGTAAAAGATTGACTAAAATGCCCAAGATCCATTATATGGATAATGGAGTTGTGCAGGCTGTGCTTCAAAAAAAGGGCGGCATTACTGGAGGTGAGTTTGAAAGTCTGGTAATCGCAGAAATTCATAAGCAAATTGCTACAATCAGCGCTCAGGTGCAAACATATCATTTACGAACGTACGATGGGAAAGAGGTTGATCTCCTTATTGAAATGCCGGATCACTACCTTGCATTTGAAATTAAAAAAGCTGACCGCATTACTGCTCATGACGCCAGAAATCTGATGGGGCTGGAAGATATGCTTAACAAACCACTGAAAAAAGCATTTATACTTTCCAATGACCGCGACACAAAGGTTTTTAGTGATAAAATTACCGCGATTAACACAACCATGTTTTTGGGGTAATCGGATTAAGATTTTCGATTGAGACCTGCTTAATTTTTTAAGTTTCTAAACACTGAAAAAAATGAAAAACCCATACACTATCTTTCGCTCTTCTTTATTTTTTGTGGTATTTGTGCTTGTTGCATTTCCACTTTCTGCCCAACCGCTTTTGCTGAAAGTTTTGGGAAATGAGAAGGATGGTTACACTGTGGGTGTTGATCACGGAGGCCGGTTACTGTTAAACAACTCCGGAGAATTTTCATTAAAACTGAGCAACCTCGACCTGAGCACTATTGCAGATTTACCCGACTGGAAAGGAAAGCAATGGGAGGGAAATGAAAACCGCATTACACTGAAAAGGGATTCCTACATCCCTGAGTTTGATGCAAACCTTATGGTGGCGGTTACCTACGAAGTGGTGAATGTCAATATCGTGAAGAAAACGGTTGAACTTTTTCAGCCTTCTATGCCTGGCATGTACTACATTTTGCAGCAAACATCCATACCTGCTGACAAACCGCTTCGTTATGTCAGTTTCGAATACGATAATTTTCCCGGAGGATTTGTGCATGAAATATATCCCGCCGCCGGTTTTATAACCCTAAAAAACGATGTTGTTGGTTTTCTGACCGATGCCGGTTATAAAAATCAGTTTACCCGAAATACCCGTCGCCGTTTCAGCGGAAGAGGCGGAGGATTTGTTGGCATAAGGCGTTTACCGGATGTCAATCTGTTTGCCGTTGCTACTTCGGCGGAACAGGCAGAAAACAACCACTACATCCGGCAAACATTCGGCGAAATGCTCAATGTGGATGCCAGCTCAGAAATTATATTGCCTGTAACGGACAAATATCAGAAAGAAGGCAACTCAGAAGTGCAGTGGAAAGACGGACTGATCACCATCACCGGCCACCCGGGCGGAAGGGCAGGGGTTGAGTTTATCACACCCTTTAAGGATCAGAAACTTTATACGATTTCATTCCTCTGCAAAGGCAATACAGGGGTGGCGGTTAAACTCTTCAGGATGAAAAACGGAGTAAAAACCATCGAACTGGAACATGGCGTAAAATACATTGATAACTTTCCGGCAAACGAAGATGAATGGACGCTTTTCAAAGGAAGTATTCTCGTGCCGTATATCGAAAATGACAGCGTTTCCATGTTTATCGGCTCTCAATCGGGGAAGGAATGTAAGCTTCAGATAAAGGATCTGCAATTCACCGAACATCAGCCGCAGCAGGAACCTTACAACCTGCTTCCCTTGGGCGAAAAGGTTGAGAAAACCACCTATATTTTTGTGGAACCCTGGAAATCGCATCAGCAGTTTATGATTTCCGCACAGTCGCGACTGGCTGAAGCCAAAGGTTTTCATGGATCGCAGATTGAGAAAATGTTGTTTGCAAATTTCAATATGCTCACCTGGATCACCGATACCAGGGATTTTACACCTTTCAACGTGCCCAATATGAATTACGCGCCGGATATGTACAACCGCGATTCTTTTTTTGCGACGGTATCAACTTATAACAAGCAGTTAAATCTTTCCATCTGGGAACAGTGGGGCAAAACCCAGACTCCAGAAGGCGGCGTTGGAACCATCATCACCCCATTGATGGGCTCAGTGGAAGCAAAAGACAACGAAGCCACCATTCACTGGCTCATCTGGGCCATGCTCAACAAGCGAAGGTTTGGGGTTGAACTTCCGCAGGAGAAAATTCAAAAGGCAGTTGATTATGTCTTGAACGAATTTGATGCTGACCGCGATGGGAAATGCACTGCACGTTTTTCGCTCAGTCAGGTGGATATTGTTGATTTTGATCCAAAAACTGATAGACTTGCCGTAAATCAGGGAATGTTGGCCATTGCGCTCCGAACGATAAAAGAGCTTGGGTTCGATATTTCGGAAGACTATATCCTCAAAGCAGAAGAGGAATACCGAAATTTTTACGATACTGAAAGGAAGCATCTTATGTTCGACCGCAATTTTCCCGACATCATCACCCTCACCGATCTGGAACCTGAATTTTTCTCACTCTGGCTTTTTGACCGGCCAATCCTTACCAATGAAATGGTTAAGAATCACCTGGATCAGATGCCGGTGCTGAACAAAGTATCAAATTCGCCACATCCCGAATACGGCACCACAGCCCCCATTTGTGTAAGAAAAACCAGAGATGAAAAAGGCTTTACTTACCTTACCGGAGATTATCAGCCATTTGAAAAATTCGGCGAAGACAATTACAGCGATGGCAAAAGTGACGGATTTTACTACAATGGTGGCAGTTGGTTCAGGGCGGAATATTGCGCTTATGTGGTGGGATTAAAACATGGTTGGATAAAGGCCGAAAAACTGATGGAGAACCGTATCTGGGCAGAAATCTATCTTCATCCCGAGTGGCCTTTCAGTAAGGAATTTATCCCCACAAAATATACAACAACCGATAGCTGGTGGCCTTCTACCCGTGGCTTGTGCTGGAATGTTTTTATCCTGATGGCCAATGAAGTGGCGGGGTTGAGGGCACCGGAGATGGATCCGGACTATAGATGAGGTTGAGGTTAAGGCTGAGGCTGAGGTGAAGGTTAAGGTTGAGGTTGAGGTTGAGGTTGAGGTTGAGGTTAAGGTTAAGGTTGAGGTTGAGGTTGAGGTTGAGGTTGAGGTTGAGGTTAAGGCTGAGGTAATGAATCTAATACTTTGTATTTTTATCTAATAATTTTAATCTCAGAAATATGTATAGAAGTTTTACCGAAATGCCAGTATGGCAAAAAGCACATCAACTTTCCATAGAGATATTTAAAATATCCAGCACATTACCAAGATCTGAAGATTATGGTTTAACATCACAGATCAGACGTTCGTCAAACAGTGTTCCCGCTAATATAGCAGAAGCATTTGGGCGAAGCACAAAAAAGGATAAAGCTAATTTTTATATTATTGCGCGTGGATCGTCTTACGAAACCCAGAATCACCAGTTATATGGCCGGAAAGTTGGTTATTTTGATGAGCTGATCACTGAAAGACTCTTTAGTGAGTATTCTGATCTTATTTACGAATTGAACAAAATAATAAATGCGTTTGCAAGGTAAGGTTGAGGTTAAGGTTGAGGTTGAGGCTGAGGTTGAGGTTGAGGCTGAGGTTGAGGTTGAGTTTGAGATCGCTTTTGCAAATACATCAGAGTAAAATAGATCTTTTAAATTCCTTTTTTCTCTTAAAAGTATATTATAAATAATACCTCAGATGCCACGATCAATAATTTTTTTACGATTCCCTCAACCTTAACCTCAACCTCAACCTATTTTACCAGGTCCCGGCCGGCGAAAACAGAAAATCTGTCTGAATATCTATATCATACAGAAATTGATATCCTTTTGTCTCTTTGTTGCAAAATTGTTCCAGCAGCTTTATCATTTGCTCATATCCTGCGATGGTCATATCACAATAGAATTGCTTTTGGTCGGAGGTCGTAATTCCTTCATCCTCATCTGAAAGACGAAGGGTAAGTTTGCAGTTGCGGGCTTCAATAAAGTCGATGGCGGAAAGGTCGAGGGATTTTTTGTCTAACAATATTGTTTGATGTACGATCTGCCTGAATTTACCGGCTTCGGCACTATCAAAATCGTAAAGCCTGACGATATTATCGCCATATTCGTTAATTTCATCAATGTAGTCGAGTTGCATGTTGATTCTAAAAGAATAAATTTAGTGAAAATTACTGAGGATCAGCTTTAAATAACACTTTATATTCCGATTTCAGACCAATAATAAGTTACAAAATGTAAGTTACAAAATGTTACTTATCAGCAACTCTTAAAAACCTTAGCTTTTATTGAAATCAAGTTAAGCTTTTTAAAACCTCATCTCCGGCACTTCCCCTTCAACAACCAGCCGGCCTGCAGTCGCTTTGCGGATCTCATCCACTGAAACACCCGGCGCCCGCTCAAGTAACCGGAAACCCTCATCGGTTACCTCAATAACCGCCAGATCGCTCACTATTTTTTTTACACATCGAACGCCCGTCAAGGGTAAGGTGCACTCCTTAAGTAATTTCGATTGCCCATCCTTACTGCAATGCTGCATGGCCACCACTATGTTTTTTGCCGAAGCCACCAGGTCCATGGCGCCGCCCATGCCTTTCACCATTTTGCCGGGGATTTTCCAGCTTGCGATATCGCCCTTATCGGTAACTTCGAAGGCCCCGAGAACGGTAAGATCAACATGTCCACCGCGGATCATGGCAAAACTGGTGGACGAATCAAAAAAGGAACCACCAGGCAAAACAGTCACTGTCTGCTTTCCGGCATTTATCATATCCGCATCAGCCTGCCCTTTTTCAGGAAACGGTCCCATGCCTAGCATTCCGTTTTCCGATTGAAGGACAACTTCAATGCCTTCGGGTACATAATTGGCCACCAGGGTTGGAATGCCAATTCCGAGGTTAACATAATACCCGTCTTTCAGTTCCTGCGCGATGCGTTGTGCTATTTGTTCTTTTGTAAGGGCCATGGTTGACATTTTATGAGTCTATAATGATTTTTAATTTGATTTTAGGGGTCGGGGGACGAGGGTCGAGGGGCGGCAATCCGAAATCCGCAATCCGAAATCTATGAGGGCGGGTGGGCGGAAGTCAGAAGTCGGAGATCAGAGATCAGAGGTTGGGAAATCCGAAATCCGAAATCCACAATCCGAAATCATTTATCTCTCCGTCAACCGCTCAATCCTTTTTTCATAATTGCTTCCCTGAAAAATTCTTTGCACGAAAATTCCGGGGGTGTGTATATGATTTGGATCCAGTTCGCCGGCCGGGACCAGTTCTTCCACTTCAGCAATGGTAATTTTTCCGGCAGTAGCCATCGCCTGGTTAAAATTATTGGCAGTATGACGGAATATCAGGTTGCCGTGGGTATCGCCTTTCCAGGCTTTAACAATGGCGAAATCGGCCGTAAGAGCGAGTTCAAGTAAATGGGGTTTCCCATTATATTCGCGCACTTCTTTGCCTTCAGCGACTTCGGTACCATAACCCGCCGAAACAAAAAAGGCGGGAATACCGGCTCCGCCTGCCCGGCAACGTTCGGCCAGGGTTCCCTGCGGGATTAGTTCAACTTCCAGTTCGCCCTGCAACAGTTGCCGCTCGAATTCTGCATTTTCACCCACATAGGAAGAGATCATTTTCTTTATCTGATGATTCTGAAGGAGCAGGCCAAGTCCAAAATCATCGACTCCGGCATTGTTTGAAATACAGGTAAGATCTTTTACCCCGCTTTCAACAATAGCTGTAATGCTGTTTTCGGGAATTCCGCTTAATCCGAAACCTCCGACCATCAATGTCATCCCATTTGCGATTCCGGCAATGGCTTCTTCGGCATTTTTAACGACTTTATTCATAATGGTTTGATTGAATTACATTTTCAACAGAAAAGATTTTCATTGGTTGAATGGTAAAGATACTTTAAACATTCATATGTACAACAATGGTTATGAATAAACATTCAGTGTTTAAAGCAAAAACTGATTGCAGCCAAAGTATCTGAAAATATTGTATACAAAAGATTAAAATAAATTTACTTTTTCTGATTTTCGGCGTATCTTTAGTTCGTGTCAGCAAAGGATATTGTTTATTTTTCCTGTAGCCTGCGGTTCAAATCAGTTCGTTTGATTTGATAATGGGAATAACAATGAAATTATAGGCAAATAATAGTATATAAAGGAATTATTGAGATGAAAAATCGATTTTTAGAACGGTTTTTTACGAGGATTGACACAATGTTGTACATCCCCGGCCTCGATGATACAACCCTAACCTTAAAGAAAAATGTCTGGTTGGGAGCCCTTGGAGGTACTATTGCAATTTCAGGTATGACACTGCTCGGCTATTTTATGGATTTGCCTGTTATCGTAAACTATGGATTTGTGCTGCTTTCGCTTACCTTCCCGGCATTGATCATTCTCCCTTTCCTTAAAAAGCATATAGATCTGATTTTCTTTGGTATTCATTTTATTCTGATCTGGATTACCTTTTATTTCATGATCATCATGGGCGGCCTGCTCACCTCTGCCGGGCTACTTTTTACGGGGATTTCCATCATGTTCATGTCGACCTCTTACCAGAAGAACCGCCTGACCATTATTCTGTTTGCAACCTAAATTACTGCACTGATAGCAACTGCACTGCTTCAGCCAAAATTAAGTCCACTGCCACAAATGACCCCTTCAAAAAATCTGCTTTTTTTTACCGTTAACTTTTCGTGGCAGGCAAGATATACACTGCTTTTGATACTTAACAACAAAAGCCAGAAGAAAAAACTGGCAGAAACCAAACAGGCCGAAGCTTCGCGGTTGAAAGAGTTGGATGAAGCGAAAACGAAGCTATTTACTTATATCACACATGAGTTCAGAACTCCATTGACCATAATTCTGGGGATGACAAGGCTGATAAGGGAAAAACCCGAAGAATGGCTTGAATCCGGAACCGAAAAAATCAGGAACAACGGCAAAAACCCGCTAAACCTGGTAAACCAGATGCTCGATCTTGCTAAACTTGAAGCGGGAGCTATGCCTTTGCATATTTACCAGCAGGACATCATCATGCAACTCAGGTACCTGACCGATTCGTTTAGTTCATTGGCCATCAGCCGAAACATTCAGCTCCGGTTTAAACCTGATACCGATCACTTTCTGCTGGATTACGATGCTGATAAGCTCATGCATATTGTGTCAAATCTTTTATCCAATGCATTGAAATTTAACCAGGAAGGTAATATTGTTGAACTCAAAGCCGGAGTGGCAGCTAATGAAAAAAAGGAGTTTATCATTATTGTTACCGATAACGGTTCGGGTATAAATCCTGAACATCTTCCCCATATTTTTGACAGGTTTTACCGCATTGAAGAAGAGTCAGGTCAATATTAAAGCGGCTCAGGGCTTGGACTGGCGCTTACCAGAGAGCTGGTTAAATTGATGGATGGGAACATTGCTGTTAATAGTTCGGCCGAAGAGGGAACAAAATTTACGGTCATGCTTCCGGTATCAAACAATGCCCCGCTCAGGGAAATGGCAGGATTTTCAGAACCCGGAGAAAAACCGGCTTCCGGAAACCATACCAGGGGCCGCGAACGCTGTATTCCATCAGATAAAACAGGTGAAAAAAGCGAACGTCATATTCTGCTTTTTGTGGAGGACAGTCGCGACCTGGTGGATTATCTGGCAGCAGTGCTCAAGGATGATTATCTTCTGGAATTTGCTGCCAATGGAAAGGAAGGTCTGCAAAAAGCACCGGAGTTTGTTCCCGATATCATCCTGAGTGATGCGATGATGACCGAAATGGATGGCATAACTATGCTTGAGAAAATAAAATCAGATGACCGCACCAGTCATATCCCCATGATTATGCTGACAGCTAAGGTAGACATGACCTCCAAACTACAGGGATTTGAAAGAGGTGCCGATGCCTACCTGGCAAAGCCGTTTAATGAAGAAGAACTAAAGATCAGGCTGAAAAAGCTGATAGAGTTGCCTGGGAAGTGGGATTCAAAAACCTCTCTCACTTTAGCAGGATTTACAATGAAACATTTGGACATAGTCCGGGTACCCTCCGGGAATAGGTTATCCTTACCTTTTTTGAGATGCAGAGCAAACATTATGAGATGGTGAGCAAAAGCCATCCAGGTTTCTGTGTGTAATATTGAGTTCTGTTTCCGGGCAGACAGTGTCTTAAATCATCGCTTAAGAAAGCATTATATGAAGAGACAAACAAGACATTAACCCATAAACTTAATAACCATGAAAAAGATCAGTCTGATTGTAATTTTTTTAACCCTGTCCATAATCTGTAGCTTTCTTACGTCATGCAATGATGATAAAAATACAGATCCATCGGTTTCCATTCTTAAAACGGAACCAGCCGAAATTTATGCCGGCGGAGTTCTCAGTCTGCTTTCAGCCGCCAGCGATGCTGATGGTGACGAAATTGCCTATAGTTACGAGGTAAGCAGTGGTACAATTACAGGTACCGGAGTCCTGGTGTTCTGGAATATGCCTTCAACTGCAGGTTCGCATAAAATAACTGTAAAAGCAGATGATGGCAAAGGTTGGAAAGCCAGTACTGAAAAAACCATAACACTGCTTGCACCGGTTTCTCAAATTTCTGGCATCGGTGAACTACAGGGTTCAGGCGCTGACCTTAAAGATTCAAAAATTTATCTTTTTAATGTTTGGCCAACAAGAGGAAACCCTATAAAAATTTTACAGTATCGGGTTCAGGTATCAGGGTGGCATTCAACCTCACGGGGTTTCCGGCCGGGGATTATTATATTCTGCTTTGGAAGGATGTTGATAACAATGGGTCTGCCTCAGTGGGTGATTTGGTCGGCTGGTATGGCGATGGGGACTATCACACTCCCAATTATTTTAAGATTCAGGTTGGTGAAGGGCAAACATTTAACTGTAATTCAATCAAAACTTTTATTGCCTTGTAGCTTAGGAAAAATATAGATAATCTGAATTTATGCGAAAATCTCCGGCAGGTGTGACCGGGGATTTTCAGTTTTATAAGTGGTATTTAATGTTTACGGGAAAATTGTTTAGTATAATTAACCTAAGTTGCTGAATATTCTCTGACTTTGAATTAAATTTACCTGAATTAAATTTGAAGCCATGGAGGAGCAAATTACACTCACAACACCTGCTTTATTATTTTCGGCAATTTCATTGATCTTACTGGCATATACCAATCGTTTTCTTGGCTATGCATCATTGATAAGGGGGCTTCACGAAAAATTCAAGGCCAATCCCAATGAATTGCTGAAAGGGCAGATTGCCAATCTGCGCAAACGCCTGAACCTGACAAAAAACATGCAGATTTTGGGCGTAGGAAGTTTATTCCTGTGCATGGGAACCATGTTCCTGATTTTTATTGGCTGGCAAACTTTGGCTGTGTGGGTATTTGGAATTGCTTTGCTGCTGATGATAGCTTCGCTGGGCATATCTCTTTACGAAATTCAGATTTCAGTGAGTGCCCTGAACCTTCACCTTGGTGATATGGAACAGATTACAAAATAATTTTCTTATTGAATATATAGACATGCCAGGTTACAAAAAAAGGCCGGCGTAAACCGGCCTTTTTAGTCAATTCAATACTGTTCAATTTTTTATGAGTTTTACAGTGCTCAGAACACGGCCGTCGAGAATCAGTTTGCAGAGGTAAAGGCCGTTTGATAAACCACTCGTTGACACAGACTGTCTGCCAATTTTTCCTTCAAGAGTTTGTCTCATGATTTCTTTCCCACTAAGGTCGGTAATCACAAGCTGAGCTCCCGAAGAAGGCAGCTCATATTCAAATGCGGCACTCTCATTTGATGGATTTGGCCACGGGCCTTTAAGCACATAGGAAGCCGGCAGCTCATTTTTTGTGCCGGTGGTGATGTCAATCATGGTTATTGTCAGGTCATCAAAAAAGAAACCATCGGCGGTTAAGCCGGCATCACTGCGAAGTGTAAATCTGAGCTTGATCTGGTTTCCGGCCCAGGGGCTGAGGTTGATCTCTTCACGTACCCAGAGGTTCTGAATTCCGTCATACAGAGGTTGTCCAGCCAACTGATAGTTGGTTCCGGGTTTGGTGTATTTACCTTCCAGCGGAGTCCAGGTAGCGCCATTGTTGGTTGAAATTCTGACCTGAACATAATCATATCCGGCTTCTATTCGCCAGCGGGCATAAAAATTAAGCACCACAACCGAAGCATTGGTCAGATCGATACTTTCATTCAGAGTAAAAGAGGTATTGGCATTGTTTGCATAATTTCCGGTTGGGCTGTCGGCAATGGAATAAGGCGGTGAATAAGGAAAAGTGCCGTACAATCCCCATTGTCCGCTCCAGTTTTCTGTGTCCGGGAAGTCATCAGAAAAAGCGATAACAGGCATTCCATAATACCTGACTATGGTGTCGCGGGTTGTGTAAAGACCATTGTCGAGGGTGAGCACATACCTGAGGGTATCGCCGTTATTTACATTTTCACTTAATTCAAATGCAATGGAATCGGTTTTGGCTTCAAGAACTTCCAGATTGTTTATTTCGATGGGCTCGCCAACCGTCAAAAATTTATCTCCCAATGGTTCGATAGAAACTATGTAGGTTGCCGGAGTTTGGCCAAGGCGCTTTACATCAAATTTTACAAATGAATTTTTATCAGGTATAATCATTGGTGTTACATCGCTGATTTCAGCATAAGGACCTGAGAATTTCGCTGCCAACAGACTTTGTAACATGTTTTCCTGGCATTGCGGAATAATTCGTTGCACCGAAGGCCAGAAACCATCGCCCTGTGAACCGATTTCGGGCGTATAAGCCAGAATTTTATTTTTGGTAGTTTGTTCGCCATACATCCAGTCATCAGACCCTCCGTTTGAAGGATAAATGGTGGTGCTGCCGGGCCCATAAGTATATTGATTGTCAAAAGTCATCCTCTTTGAGTATTCATAAAAAACAAAGTCATCGGGACATGTCTCAGGTGTGTACCCCCAGGGATAAAGCAGCAGGTTGCTGTAGGAATGATAATTCAGTGCAATTTTAAAGTCATGGGCCTCACAAAATTCTTTGACTATCTGTGTTTCGGGCTCTGAAAAAGGAGCGGTTCCCCTGTATGTTTCGGAAGTTGGATAGGGAGACGAACCTTCATCATCATAACCCCAGCTATACCCAAAATTTCGGTTAAGATCTACTCCAAAGCCCACCGAATTTGTTCTCCTGTTTTTTCGCCACATTCCACCGCCATTGGGGCTATTGTTGATGTTGTGTTGATAACCGTCGGGATTTACTATGGGAATAAAATACATTTCAGTATTGTCAATCAGCGTTTTGATTTCAGGATCGGTTTCGTATCTTTCAAGAATGTAGTACATATAGAACAACAGGTGTTGCATACCTATCGGCTCTCTTGCATGAATCATTCCAGTGTAAAGTACCTGTGGCTCATCCTCATTTTCGTAGGGATTATCAGAAATTTTGACATAATAAACTGTCCGCCCCTGAATGGTTGTCAATGAGGAAGCAGGTGCTTTTTCGGTGATCAGGTTCGGATAGAGATAAGCCAGATTGTCAAGGTGATCATAAAACTGCTCTATCGTACTGAAACCTCCGCAGCTTCCCAGTTCAAAACCATAGGGAACAGGATAATCGGAAGGCGCCCGCATGGATTGCTGCAGGATTTCATCTGTGTTGACACCTGCATTTCGTGAGACATAATAAGCCGTAAGATCTTCAATTTCGACAGTATATGGAATATTGAGATTTTGAAGCGTCCTGAAATCGCTTTCGCTGATTGCTGTGGTGAAAGCATTTTCTTTTTTATTGAAAAAACCTGCATCAACAGGAATTCCGGCGCTAGCCAGGGTAGAAATTGTTTGGTTAGAAACCTCAATTTTTACCTGAAGATATTTTTCGCTTTGTGCAAAAGCCATGGAACAGGAAAAAAGTAAAGGGAGCAGGAGGGAGAAGTACTTCATGATAGAAATTTGAATTGAAAGTGATTTGATTTATGCAAACGTACTAATTTTAATCAAGGCTGTTTATGAAAAGAAACTTTTTTTAAAAAGTATGGTCAAAAATTCGTTTTACGGTTTTTGGTGAAACAGCATTTACTGAAACTTTAAAGAACAGATACACTTACCTTTGCAGCCATGAGTCAACAACCGGTATCTATCTATTTCGCCCCTTTCCAGGGCATCACCACCAAACCCTTCAGGGCTTTGTATGCCAGGCATTTTCAGGGTGTAGATAAACTTTACACCCCTTATTTCTCAAACTTTGCCGTTGGACACACCCTGCCTCCGCTGAAACAGAAGGCATTGAAAGATCAGTTTGAAAACGGGGTTGAAGTGGTTCCGCAGGTGCTGAGCAAGAGCGCTGAGGAGATCCTTTCGTTCGCCAACAGTTGTGAAGTACTTGGTTTTAGAGAATTGAACTGGAACCTGGGTTGCCCTTACCCTCAGGTAGCCCGCAAAAAAAGAGGTTCGGGTATCTTACCCTTCCCTGATATGGTTGATGAAATCCTGGAAAAGGTAATGAAGGAGATCCACATTAGCTTTTCGGTAAAATGCCGGCTGGGTTATCTTTCCGCAGAGGAAATGGTAGCCCTTATTCCCGTTTTCAACCGCTATCCCATCCATGAACTGGCCATCCACGCCCGCATAGGCAAACAACTTTATTCCGGTAAGCCCGATCTGGTTTCTTTTGCTGAAGCGGCCCGGCAACTGCAAATGCCGGTGGTTTATAACGGCGACATTTTCACCCCTGAGGATTTCGGCCGGTTTCGAAACCGTTTTCCTGAAATAAACCTCCTGATGGTCGGCCGGGGGATACTCTATGATCCTTTTCTTCCTTCACTGATCAAAGGTTTTGAATTGCCGCCAGATCCTGCAAAAACCATCAGAACATTTATCGATGACTTGTATAGGACTTACCGTAAAGAACGCGATGATAATCCTTCGGTTTTAAATGCCATGAAGGAATACTGGGTTTATCTGGCCGAATCGTTCGATGAGCCGGTTAAAGCCTTCAGAAAGGTGCGGAAAGCCAAAACCTTTGATGATTATGAGGAAGCTATTTCTCTGATTTTTGAAGATTGTAAATGGGTTGGAGCAGGTAGCAGGTTGTATTTTTAGGCAGCCCTTTTTATAGTATTTTAGCCGAAGGTAGCATTTTGATTGGGTGTAGTATTCCTTCAAATATGATCTCATAAAAACACGGACTATTTGCCGGTCGCTGATTTGTTAATTTCAATGGGATGACGCTTAAAAAATTTAATAAAATGACGAACAAAAAGCTATTAACATCTTTAGCTGGATTTCTTATCTGTGTCTTTAGTTATTCTCAGGTGTCTATTTTTCATAATCAAGATTACTCCCAACTTGCAAAATACCGGAAAATGGGCATTATGATTGGCCCCATGATATATGATAAAGCCGATATTATCCTTCAATATGGCCAATACACTTTTGAAAACAAACCCATACCTGGGTTAACTTTTGGACTTGAATATGATTTTTATCCTGATAAAAAATGGTCGTTTATTTCAGGTTTATATGTAAACAGTGAAGCTGTTTATAACATTCGATACCGGATATTGAAAAAGGATCTTTATCCGGATTGGCCTGGAGACCTGGTTGATAAAGCCAAAGCTTATGCAATTAAATCTTTTTCAGTCCCAATAATGCTGCAATTGAATCTGCAAACCGGCACAAAATCATTTATAAATTTCAGAACAGGACTTAAACTTATGTACTTCCCAAAAGGTGAAGCTGGTTTTGTTCTGTCCATCTCAGATTCCGCATTATCAGATTATCGGGAGATTTTTGGTTTAAATCTTAAAAGTCCGGATTTTCCTCTTTTTGGAAGTTATATAGTTGGCACAGGGGTTTCCTATGCAATGGAAAAAATTCTCCTGAAGATGAATGTGATCTATGTGATGAACTTTCAAAAAACAATAACAGGAGAATACCAGTTTGCGAATTTAATGAGCTCGCCTCTAACGCGCGGCTATTATGAATTAACCGGTAACTATCTGGCATTGCAATTTTCAATTCATTTTAAAAAACCCAAAAACAGGTGGTTGAAGGTAAATTTGCAGCTGGACAAGGACGGAGAACCAATCAATTTGAACAAGTAAGGAAGGAACTGTTTTTAACCAGGTTTATCTGTCCGAATCGGATTGACTCAGGTAAACAGCAAAGTTAATCCGGTTTTGCAGGTTTCATATTCCCTAAAAACACCCCCCAAACCCTGAGGTTTTCGGATCCAAAAGTTTTGTCAATCTTTTTGGCCAGCATTTCAGCTTCCATTTTTACCCGCTCCGAAACCAGCGAATCGGAAGATGAGTATGATATAACCCGGGTGGAAAATGTCAGGGTACCCTTGTATAATGACTCTCCGGAGTAGCGCAACGGTTCCCTTACAGCCATTGAATCGATCAGGATTTTTGTTGAATTGAATTCAGGCAGATTCTCATTCTTAAGCAAATCAGTCAAGGTAGGATTTCCGGCCCATCTTACTCCGGGAATAAATGGGGGTATTGTAATTTCTTCAGAAGAGAACAGCTTTACAATCATATTTCCGGCCTGCTTTTTCATCGCTGAATCAATGTTCTGATCGTAATAAATACTGAGAAAATCGGCAAAATCATGAAGTTTTTCCTGTTTTCCGGACAGGACACCCATTTTTAAAATTTGCTGTTAATAATGTTCATTATTTGTTCTTGAGTTGGATTGTTTTTCAGTAAAACCTTTTGATTGTTCCCGTTTGCGTATTGGAAAACAACTTGATACATTCTGTTGATTTGCTTTATTGCTTGATTGACTGATATGTTTGTTTGATTTTCAGCTAAAACCCTCTCAAGTTCTTTGAACAAAAGGTATGAAACAAACGATATGCAAATATGAGCTTCGATTCGCTCTCTTATTCGATGATATATAGGTCTGATTTTCAGGTCAGTTTTAGATATTCGGAAGGCTCTTTCGATAAGCCATAGGTTTTGATAATTTTCAATCATCTCTTTTCCTGTGAGAGTTGTATTGGTAATATACCCTTTCAATCCGTCCCACTTCTGATCATCTTCAAACTTTTGATAATCAATTTGTATGTTTATTGTTCCTTCAAGCCGAAGATATTTATTATACCCCCTGTTGTTAATGTTGCTCTTTGTGAGGCGGCCTGCTTTGAGGTTTTTCTCCAGGCGTTTTAGGCCTTTTTCCCGGTTAAATGCATCTTTCTTTGCCCTTTTCTGAGAATAGCTGATAAATAGGGTTGTGTCGTCAGGCTTGAGTATTTTTTCAATTTGTCCTTCGGATAAACTGAGTTGATGAATTTGCTTTTTGACTTTTGCTGACTCATTTTTAATTCTGGCCCCAAGAATGAAGCCATATCCATTTTCTTTCAGGTCGGTAATATTATCTGATGACAACAACCCTGCATCTGCAACCACAATGGGTTTGTTAAGGTCAAATCGTTTCTCAAATCGCTCCAGAACAGGGATAAGCGTGTGGCCCTCATAAATACTCCCTTCATAAATATCATAACCAATGGGGTAACCATTTTTGCCAACCAATAATCCAGGATAAATCTGAGGATGTTGATGCTTGCCTTCTTTTGAAAAACCAGTTTCTCTGAACTCATCCGCATGATCACTTTCAAAATAAATTGTGGTCATATCATAAAATACAACACCGATTTTTCCACCCAAAATACTTTTCGTGTATCGAAAACTAATCTCTTCCGTTTGATTTTTATATCTGTTATGGAGCCTGTCCATGAAATAGTATATCCTGTCCTCTGATATCTCTGCCCTGTTATTTTCTCTCAGGTATTTTGACAGTTGCAGCTTGCTGCCAGGATGTGTAATCCTGGATATACATAAATCCTTAAACAAGCGATCGTTAATTGCAGAAAAACCAATATGATCGAAAATCCTGCCAAATACAAGGTTCGGGCCTACAATCCGAATATTGTCGTTGCTAAGCTCATCAATATCCGGTTCCTGAATGTCATCAAACAAGGTGGCGCCAAAAAGTCGGGGTAGCTCATATAGCCCCTTTTGAAATAATCGCTCTATCTCATCAGGATCTTTGGAAGAGCCAATGGTCTTGATAACTTTATTTATCCGGTTTATCTTTTTGATAATCTGGACACTTATGCTCCCGCTTTGGTTTTTCTTTTTGCGAACAAACATTCTCTAAAGATACCCTGGGACACCCATTTTTCAAAGAAAAAAATTATATGTTTCTGGTTATCTGATAGATGTGTGTTTTACTAAAAAACCAATCCGGAAGACAGGAGAGCTGCTGCCTTCTCTTCAAGCGCGGCTACCGTTGGATCTTCACCAAAAACATCATCCCCTACAGGAGCAGAAAACATCGCTTTAAGCATTTCGGGCGTGGGACGGGTAACCGTATCACTGCGGAGATCTACAATCTTAGGAATATTTTTCCTGCATAAGTAAGGAATTCAGAAAGCCGGGAAGTCAGGGGATTCAAAGAACCCCAAAATCGCATACTGTCGCCCTGTCATTCCAAAAATGATGATGAATTACAATTTTAAAATACCAGTTTCTATTTGTAAAAAGCAAAGCCGGACGCACTTGCCCGGCTTTTAAAACATTAATAATGCGAATCAAGGGTTAAAAGATCAGAGAAATGAATGCTGCGGAGATTTTTCCGAAAACATGGACCAATAATCCGGCAGTTGAACGAGTTTTAGAAGCTCTTTGAAAGTCAGTTTTTTCGATGAGCCAGTTAAAGAAAGCCTCAATAGGTTGCCTGATTGTTGATACAGCTTTTGAAAACAAATCATTATAAGCTCTGTCATAATTCTTTTCCCAGTCTGAATGATTTTTCACTCCCTTTATTGGAGTAAGCATCAAAGAGTTCCTTGAATTAGTTAAGTTGTTGAAATAGTCAATATTATGGTAGATTTTATCTCCATAAAAAGTTCGATTTTCGATATTCTCCCATGCATTCTTAAAAACATTCAGATCATTTTCAGATGCTGGTGTAACAAGAAGTTGCTCAGGGAAAGGTAATTTTTTAGGATGCTTAAAGGCCAGAGCGTGAAGTTTCAAGCCAAAGTAATACATAGATTTTGTTGAACAAAAGCCTTTATCTGTGATTTCACGTGCTACTTTGCCAATGCGTTTACCAGAACAAGTAATTATTGGAAGAGAATCCAATACGCTTTCTTCGTCTGAGCATGTAATTGGCTTATACTCTGCCAACAAAGAACCAGCATAAAGTTTGAAAGCTTCAGACAGCCTGTTTAAACGGTTATTAAATGCAGCGTATGATGGCAGCTTAGGAAACCAGGATCGCAAATAATCATTGGCAAATGAATGGATATGTTTGATCTTCACTCGTTGTTCCTGATTGACACAAAACA
>JAHYJC010000091.1 GCA_019429275.1 Lentimicrobium sp.
AAACACTTCAACAACCATCGGTACAAAGGTCACCTTCGGTCATTCCTTGCTGATGCAATGTTATAAAGAATTATGTGTACTTTTGAAATTCAAAATAAAATTATCCGATTTTTAGGGGGCTAAGCCATTAATAGAAAACTAATTATTATTTAACAGAATTAATTAATGAGATGGAAACCTTATTAAATATTGAGGGTTTCCATCTCATTTCAAAACTTTTTCATGGATTTTCTCTAAAATTTAACCCAATGAACAAGCTCTTACTTATTTTGTCACTGCTCGCCATGCTGAGCTGTAAAAAAGAAAACGACAATCAGAAATATGAATGGAAAGATGTGTCACCGGAATCAACAACCGATTTTCAGGATATACAGATGCTTAATGAGAAAGTGGGTTATGTGGCAGGCTTTTTAAATACCGGGTCATATAACGTGGTTTGCACACAAATTCAACCTGGTGGAAACACCTATATTTCTTTGGATAACACATTGCCTTACTTATCATGCAATTTGGCTGACACGCTCTCCTCAACTTCCTTAATGTATAAAACCATTGACGGCGGTAAAAGCTGGAATCCCATTACACTGCCTTTTTCAAAATACAAACACATGTCGTTTGTGGATGAATACCTCGGCTTTGTGTTGTCGGGCGATGGCTTGTATAAAACTGCAGATGGAGGACAAAACTGGCAGAAAATTATGGAAAATTCGGTGGTTTATGATTACACTGCAGAATCCAGCGTATTCCAGAAAATTAAGTTTACCAGTCCCAATAACGGATTTCTATATACCAACAATTTTAAGGGAGGCTGTGTTTTTGTATCGGTAAACGGAAACGGTGAGCTAAAAAGAATAATTTCAAATCGTCTCGAAATTCCGGCACAGATCCCATTTATTAACGAAATCGAATATAGGTCAGGCCATCCCGAAGAGGTATTTATTTTGACATTGAGCAACCTATACATGAGCAATGAAAACGGAGACGATTTGCAGTTGTTGCAGGATATCTATCCATTTGAAAAAATAACTTATTTTGGAGAAACATGGTATGCTCATTTTTCAGAAATTTTATCAAGATCAGACAATAGAGGGAAAACCTGGAATAACATTTCCATGTTGCCGATAAATCATTGCAGTATTCTTGCAACCGTCGGAGAAAACCGGATTGGCGTTTCGGACAAATTCGGTATTTATCTTACGGATGACAGCGGTCTTAGTTTCAGAAAAATGTCGAAACCCGATGTTGAAATTACCGATATCTGTTTCCCAACATCGCAGACAGGACTTGCTATCGGGCCAAACGGCAAAATACTACGATACTTTCAGGATTGAGAATGGTATTCAATGTTTGAGCTTGCTCCGGTAAGTCGAAAAAGAAAATTTGCCACCAAAGCTCCAAAACACCAAATTGCACAAACTATTGTATATCAATGAATTAAAATTGGTGAGTTTTAGTGGTTTGGTGGCAATAATTCAGTCTTCGGTGTGGACTCATGCTTTAAAACCCATTTCATCGTGAATACACAACCTTACTGCCGAAAACGTTTCTGATTGACCTATACTATTAACTATTGACAAAATGAATTACGAAAACAATCCTGCAAGCATCAAGTATTATGTAAAAAAATACCTGTTCGCGAATGCTTCTTTCTACAAGGGAAAGAAAGTAATTGATTTTCCGGCAGGGAATGGAATAACTTCAGGAATTTTGAAGGAAGTTGGTGCCAATCCAATTCCTATGGATTTATTCACTGAATATTTTGATGTGGAAGGTTTATATTGCACAAGGGCAAATATTCGTGATGGCCTCCCTTTGGAAGGCAAATCTGCTGATGCCCTTGTTTGTCAGGAAGGAATTGAACATTTCAGTGATCAATATCAGGCATTGCAGGAATTTAACAGGGTGTTAAAGCCAAATGGAACTTTGTTGATCACAACTCCGAATTATTCAAATCTGCGTTCTAAATTGAGCTATCTTCTTTCAGAAAGTGAACGATTTAACTCCATTATGCCTCCCAATGAACTTGATAGTATATGGATGGCGCAGAAAGAAATTACGAATGAAATATATTTCGGACACATATTCCTGATCGGGATTCAAAAATTGAGAGTACTGGCAAAGTTGACTGGATTCCGGATAAAGAAAATTCATTTTACAAGAGTTAAGTCAACTTCACTGGTGTTGATGTTTATTTTTTATCCATTTATTTTATTGTCCAATTGGATAACCTACACGAAAAATATAAGGAAAAACAAAGATTACAGCATGGAAACCAAAAAAGCTACCTATGGTGAAATTTTCAGGATTTCCATAAACCCCGGAATCCTGGTTGGGAGCCATTTGATGGTTGAATTTGAAAAAGAACAAGACTTTGAAAATGTAGCACAAGGGCTTAAGAGCATGCATAAAGAATTTGGAGTGACATAGTTGTTGGTTTTTTCAAACTCACCTGACTGGTTCTGTCATATCTTGAGCTTGCTTGAAAGATTCAATAAGGCGTAAGCTGAAACCCGGTTCAGGAATTTCAACAATTCGATTGTCAGAAGAAACATCAAAATCCCCGGCTATTCCAACCTAAACAAAACTTCTTTTATCGGGAATGCAATAGTCGCGTAAACATAAAAATGCATTCTATAAAATACAAAATCAATCCGAAATTGTATTTTAGAGAATACAATTATTAGAGGTTGTAACTTTTGAATGCGTTTGCTAGTATCTGGTTGATCAGGTAAATTAGCAAAAGAAAAAAATGGCTATATAGCAATAAGGTTAACTAACAAAAGCTAACCTTATTTCTACCACGTAAAAAAGCCGAATTAATAATAACTCTTGAAAATATTAAATTAACTGTTCCTTTTTCGCCTGAATTTATAATACAAGTAAAAATTAATTCCTATCCCGACAATTGCAAGAGTTGTAAAAACAACTAAACGGAAAAATGTTGTTTTAACTGTAAGGCCAGATAAAATCAATATAATTGCAGCAATTATAGGTGGGAAAACAATTCCTGTAATCAAGTTTGCAGTTCGGAATCTTGAAGGCTGAGGATTTATTTTGGAACCAATAAAGGCTCCAACGACACTAAAAAAATAGAACATTGAAAAATAGAAGGCTTTTGTGTCGAAAATAAATGTCAAACAATAACCGAATAATAACAAAGAAACAGAAAAATTTATTAAGAAGAAAAAACGTTGTTCCATAATTTATGAATTTGCACTAGGACAAATTGCAGCACTCAAACCAGCACTAACAGTAATGCCAACAACTATTCCACATGGCGGACAGAAGACACCTGTAACACCACCATAAATAACTCCTACTCCTCCTGCCGCTAAATTACATGCAAAAGAGTTCCAAAATCCTTTGGTTAGTGATAAATCGAAGTTATTAGAAAATGTTTTTAGCGCATAATCTATCATTGAAACTGTAGTAAAAATAATTTCCCTTTCTTCTTCTGGTAGATCCATAGTTTTAATGAGAACATGATTAACATTCTCCGTGAAACCTTTAATACCATACTGACCAGCAACTGTAACAATTTCTTGAAGTAGTTCTAATTGAAGTTCAGATAATTCAGGAAAGTCTTCTTGGGTTAATTCATACTTAGAATTATCAAACTCTTCCAACTTTTCCCTAATTTCAAGCAATTTATCACTGTTAAGATGCCAAATTTCAGTAAAAAAAGACACGACACTCTCTGTGGTAACGTGTTTAAGTTCTAAACTATCATTTTCATTGTAAGAACTATCATTAATATAATTTTTAATGTCTTTTAAACTATAATCTACCATCTTTCCAAATTCACTCCCAATTTCGTTGGAGACATCTGGAATATAATTTTTTAGATTAATTTGAGTTTGAGTGTCCAAAGGTTCATTCGAATGCTTACTGCATGATAAAAAAAATACAATAAGAATTGCAAGGAAAAGAAATCCACTAATCGTCTTTTTCATTTTTTTTAAAATTTAGTTAAATTATCACTTGGATTATCACTTTTTCGCAGGAAACTAAACCACCAAAGCAGTTATTTTTCGCGCCGGTTCATTCCTTTACTTTACACATCAAAACCGGATAAAATGAGTAAAATCAACCCTTTTATACGCAGTAAAAGCATAAAAACCAAACAGCGGATTGATTTCCTGTTTAATTTATTTATCTTTGCAGAGCCTCTTGTTGGATTTGGTTAAAACTGGTTTATCGCTATTCTGGTTTTCGGCCCCCAATCGGAGGCTTTTTTATTGGTAAAGGTGGCTGGCCTTTTTCTATTATTGATGTTTGCGAAAAGAAACTACATCTATTGTTTACGATCGCAAATTTATTCAGTTAACTCCATACGAAATAGATGGAGTTCTATAAATTTTTAAATTTTTTCAATCAATTATGAAGTAAGTTATTCTTCATTAAAGTTGAAAAACTTACATTCTTTCGTATAAATAATCCTGTTACTCATGTTGAAATAGAAGGAGTTCCATAAATTTATTTTTCGATCTCAATCAGGTAATACGTTTTTCGGCGGGTACAATAGCCAATATTATGCCCATCTTCTCTCAAAAGAGCCAGATATTTCTCAGCTGTAGGAATGGAAACACAAAGCCGGTCAGACAATTGACGGGCGGTACCTGTACTTTGCTGGCATATTAAAGAAAGCAGGTAATCCAGTTTTTGCTTTTTATCGAGGAATCGCATAATAGTGGTTTATTAAAAAATAATTAGTAATGCGAATCAAGGGTTGAAGTTAAAATAGTAAGCAGTTGTTAACAATTTGATTGTTAGTAAGTTATGAGTAATACATTTTGTTAATAACCTGAGAATCATTATCTTAGTGGAATATACCACTACACCACAAAAGATATGATATCTCAGGTCAAGGAAGAAAAATTAATCAAAATTTACTTTCAAGTGTGCGAAAAGTACGAAAATGAACTAAAATTTTCTTGTATGAGGTTCAGCAACAATGATGATCCAGAGTTTACAGATCAGGAAGTGATGACCGTTTAT
>JAHYJC010000092.1 GCA_019429275.1 Lentimicrobium sp.
CCAACCATGCAGATAATAAACAACCGGATAATGAAGTTCGGGGTTTTCCTCATAACCGGGAGGCAGATAAACTCTTACCATCTTTTCTTTATCCAGCGCGGGGCTGTAAAAGGATGTATCGGAATAATTGCTTTGCCCTAACAGCGTAGTTGCAGTGAGCAGGATTGCTGAGAGAAGAATTGTTTTTTTCATGGCTGCATTTTTTTGATGGTCTTGATCACTTGTTCTTAAAATTCATTCCTTCAGGCCATTATTAAAAAGCAGCCGGCAATTACCAAAAAGTGTGCTGATAACGGCCGGCTGTTTTGACCATAAATCAGGTTCGATAACCTGCCACCCTACTTTTCAATCCAGTACTCTCCTTCCCATTCAAGAGTGTAGATATTCGAGGCGATGTACCTGCCCTTTGCGGTTCCACCTCCCTTTATGTTCTGGTATTTTCCCGTACCCTTTATCCAGGTCATTGTTGCTTCAATTGTTGTCAGGGGAGTGCCGTCAGAAGAAATTGCAGTGGTAATCTTGCCTTCATATTTTGCATAGAAAGAATCATTCCCCTTTTTTGAAATCGTGTAACCCTGAATAGGTCCGCTAAAGTTAACCAGGTCAGAAGTGATAAAGTTAATTACCTGGGCACCATTGAGAAATTCGGTTGAGCCGGTATTTATATTAACCCCTTCCGCTTCAGCCAGTGAAAGCATGTGTCCTTCAAAATCGCCAACCATACTTCTTTCCTGCTTGGTAAAAGCCATGGTTTGTTCACCAGCAATCTGGTATTTCTGCTGCGCTGCGGCAGTTGCCATGCCAAGGGTGAGAATCAGCCAAAAAATAACTAATTGCACAATTGTTTTTCTTAAGTTTTTTGTTTGCATAGTTTTTTCCTCCTTAAAATTTTGTTGATAAAATGATTCGTTTAAACATTGCCTTTTTGTTCCAATGGAGGCCTGATTCGATAAAAGGCATTGCTCCCAAACCGCAAAATTTGGATTGCACCAAATTGACCATCGACATTAATACCGAAAAAGCAGCTCTGCTAAGATGCCGTTTCACCTTTTTTATAAATCTTTGTTCTTATATTCTCATACCTCCTTTCTTAATATGATTGAATTACGCGGCATTTTTTTATTTAAGGTTTAGAATCAAAAAGTTATATTACATTTTAAAACTAATTCACTGACCTAACAGCCTGCTTGCTACGAGCAGGATTGCCAAAAGAAATAAGATTGTTTTCTTTTTTTTACAGGTGATTTATGTTTTTTATCAGCACATAATAAAACCCCATTGCCTTCTTGAAATCCTCGATGCCGATTCGTTCGTCTAGGCCATGCGCCCTGGCCAAATCTTCCTGGGTGAAGGTTACAGGAATAAACCTGTAAATATTATTGCTCATCCCCGTAAAATGCCTGCTGTCTGAGGCTCCAAGCATCAACATGGGATTCACCATTACTTCAGGAAAAACCTGCCGGATGGTTGCATGGATCAACTCGAACCCAGGAGAATCAATTGGCGATACAGGTGATGGTTCCCGTGGATGATCAACAATGGTGACTTTGACCCTGTCATCTGAAATTACCCTGTGTACGTGTCGAATAACATCTTCAGATGTCTCCCAGGGAATGATCCTGAAATTCACCACCGCTTCTGCTTTTGTCGGTATCATATTATCCTTTATACCGGCATTGATAACCGTTGGTGCAGTAGTCGTCCTGATAGCGGCATTTCCCGCATTGCTGCCCTCGTATATTTTCAGGATAATGCCCTTCAACAGCCATTGATTTGCAAAAATGATTTTTGGTAAAAACGGCATCTCGGGTCCGGTAAAACGCATAAAATCTTTTGCGGGGCCTGCTATATCAGCCTTCATCTGTTTGTTGATCAAATTATGTAAGGCCCCGTTGAGTAAAATGATGGCAGACTCCTTTTCAGGAGTTGAAGAATGGCCTCCCTCCATTTCCACAGTCAGGGCCAAAGACAAGTATCCCTTTTCAGAAATTCCAATGGAGGCTACAGGTTTGTCGATCATGGGTACGATCCCCTTGCTGATAACCAGCCCTTCATCAAGAACAAACGCTGCCTCCACCCCCCTTTCTTCAAGCGTGTTTGCAATGCCCTGTGCACCCTGGTAGCCACTTATTTCTTCATCATGCCCGAAGGAAAGATATATGGTGCGCGAAGGCTGATAATCCTCAGAGACAAGCCTCTCCACTGCTTCAAGAATGGCAATCAAAGCACCTTTGTCATCCAGTGTACCCCTTCCCCAAATAAAAGTTCCGTCGTTTTGCCCTGAAAAGGGTGGCTGTTGCCATGCGTCAGTTTCCCCGGCCGGAACCACATCCATATGGGCCATCAGAATGACCGGCTTCAATTCCGGGTTTCTGCCTTCCCAGGTGTATAAAAGGCTGAACTCAGAAAATATTTCTTTTTTCAGGGTTGCATGAACCAGGGGATAGGTCTCATGCAAAAACTGGTGAAAGCCCATGAAGGCAAGGGTGTCAACGGGCAGGCTAACATCATGAGAGATGGTGGGGAAAGTGATTGCCCTGGCCAGGTTATCAACACTTTCCATCCCGAAAGCCGGCAGAGTTACAGGTTCAACATCGATCTGCATAGATCGGTATGTGAGGGTCCTGATGACCAGAATCAGGACAAGGACAATAAAAAGCCCCAAAAGGATGCGTAGGAATTTTTTCATGATTTGTTTTTTTCGTTAATTTATGAAACTTCAATCTGCCGGACAGTTTATTTCCGGAAAAACACCAAGTGAAGTGCAGCACCTTGAACAAACACCTGCTTTTCACCTTGTGGCACAGACTTACCGTCCATCAGGTCTAAAACAGGTTCATTTTCCGGCTCCTGCAAGCGATGAATATTTGTTTCCCAAGTCGATGCCACCAGCATAATTGCAATAAAAGGAAAAATGTAAATCAGTTTTGTTTTCATAAATCTCACGTTTTATTAATAATAATGAGGTTTGAAGCTAAAGCTTAAAAGTGCAGGTATATTTCAACAGTATTGTTCTGCCAGTAGAGAAGGGAAGGCTGGGGGTAAGCCTGTTAATGCCGGTGCTTCGGGAGGCGTCCATGCTACAGGGTCAATTTTTACCGGCCACAGCAGAAGGTAAAGGATGAAGAGCGTAATTAGCAAGGCAGTGCCTAAAGCTGCATATTTAAGAATTCGTTTCATGAGTTTATTCCTTTCTCTTTAATTTGGAAATAAGTGAGAGATAAATTGCTTCTGCCTTTTTATAAGGTCATGTGCTTATTTACTTCTTCCCACCTGATGTTCATTGGCGATTTACCACTTTACCCGCCATAAGTCATATAAGCTGTTCTATGCCGATTATTACTTATTTAGTATTTCAATGATTCGATCGGTTATTTCATGTCGTAATTCTCTGTTGTCCCGCTCTGAAATAAAAACAGCAATTGAAGTTTTAATTTCAGGGAGGTATAAAACATCAGTGCCCCAAAGACCTCTGTGCCCATAGCTTTTGTAACCTCTCACGCTTCCTTCCAGTAAACCCAGCAAATAACCTTCGCCACCTCCTTCCTTAGTGTTGATTTGGGTGAAAATCTGATTGAACGTATTTTGATCTTCAATAATTTTTCCAGTAAACAGCTTGTAAAAGAATTGGGCAGTTTCTTTTGTAGTACTTGCGATTCCGCCACCACCGAATAAATCCCATGAGATATCGATATTATAAGAATCCCAACCCATTTCACCCCAATATTGATGGATTAGGGTTTTTGTGTTCTCACCTTTCGCTTCCAAAGTAGGAAACCAGGTATCAGTAAAACCAAACTCATTGTATCTGAGAAGTTCCCTCATAGCTTCATAAAAAGGTTTATTTGTTACCCCTTCAATAATTTCGGTACAAAGCAGGTAGTTTACATCTGCATAGCGAAATACATCTTCGGGTTTTCCTAATGGGTCACCCATCTTAACTGCTTGCTGAAGCAAACCATTCCGGGTCCACCTGAAGTTGGGGTTCCTGGTTACCCATCCTAAGAACTCGTTATTGAGATATCCTTCAATTCCGCTGGTATGAGACAGTAAATGTTTGATTCTGATAAGGTTCAAGTCATATCCATCCGATTCAAATAAGGTTCTGGTTTCTTCGGTCAACCACTTGCGAATGGGGTCTTCAATAGTGAGTTTTCCTAATTCCTGAAGTCGAAGGATGGTTGCGGAAACGTATGGCTTTGTACTGGAGGCAATCAAAGCCGGTTGGTCTGGCTCTAACTTGGTTTTTGCATCTTTGTATGGATAACCACTAGCCCCACTCCATGAAATTCCATTTTCCGGTGATTCAACATGAACCAATATCCCAACTGATGAGGGATTTGTTATGAATATTGTATCAATTACAGCTTGTAATTGCACCTCAATAGATTGAGCAATTGCCCAACTATTTAAAAGTAGTATCCATATTAACGCTAATGTAAATCTATTTTTCATATTTCAGTTTTTTACATTACAGCCAACGGGAGTCTGCGCAAAAACCGTTTCCATGATTCAAATATAAAGAATAAAAGCAATTTGGCAAGCGGCGAATAGCCGTGTTGCAAACCTGACTGAAAAGTTACCCTCGGCCAGTTTTCGTTCATAAATGAATTTGGGTGCCAAAAAAGGGTTTAAAAGGTGTTTTAAACGATCTGAAAACCTTTTTAACAAGGCTTTAAATCCATCAATTCCACCAACAAGTGCCAAAACCCTTGTGAGATTATACGCAGTAAACACAAGGCTTACTTCGCCCAATACCTTTTCTTTGCCTTTCACAAGTACATGGTCGAATCCCCATTGCCGCTTCATCGTTCCCCAGGGATGTTCGGCCAACTGTTGCCTGA
>JAHYJC010000093.1 GCA_019429275.1 Lentimicrobium sp.
TTGCAATTCCGTCCACAGTATCGATCTCAGATAGAGTTCAGGCTGTTCTCCGGATAATTTGTAATTATCCATTTCTGAATAAAGATTGAAATAATATAATAGAGATTTAACAACCATAATACGAATCCTGAGTTACAAATTCAAGGCTATAGGAAGCGGAATTGCAAATTCCGCTTAGCGCTAATCTGGCATTGCTGTGCGGAATTTGCAATTCCGACCTCAAATTCGATCTCAGTAATAATTCCAACTGATATTCGGATAATTTGTAATGATCCTCGTCATTGCCCACTCTGACAAGGCAGGCACCATTTCTGTTGAACGATTGGAATGTTCCGGCTCTTCTTCGATTATTCATACTTTTATACCCCCTCCGTCTCCCCCTGCGAACAGGGGGAGTGCCAGTCAACCAGATTTTGATAATAATAAATCACTTTCTTAAATTTTTCAAAACTCTGAACAAATTCAGGATTTATCGTCCCCCTTTCTCGAAAGGGGGATAAGAGAGGGATACTACGTAGCGGGGATGCATAGCCTGACTGTCGCCGGGCGGAAGGCAAGACCAACCAGAAATCTCAGGCAATCATTGATTTATTTTACAATCTCTTCATTCTTGTGATTCCATTGTTGTAATTTTGCACTACAAAAACATTAAACAACCCATTGACTATGAAAAAAATAATTTTACTGATTGTCCCGGCAATGCTGCTTTACGCTTGTTTCAATACTTCTCAGCCCCCTGCAGCCGAAGCTACTGACCAAACATCACAGTTTAATGAGAATCAGATGGTGATTGAAACTGATATGGAAAATGTGGCCACTTTACCTTCGTACTGGATCAATCAGGCGGTGGTGGTGAAGATGGACAAAACACCTGCCCATTCAGGAAACTATGCCGCTAAACTGGATGCTACCGAGAAGTATTCGCTGACTTTCAGAGAGAATTTTGCCAACATCAACGCCAAACTGCCCAAGAGGGTGGTGGTAAATGGCTGGTATTACTTTGCCGAGCCCAACGATAAAGCCGGAATGGTGATGGAAATCAACGAAAATGGCAGCAATTATATCTGGAAGGCCTTCAATTTTTCGGATGTTGATAAAACCATCAACCAGTGGAATGAGTTTACTGCCTATTTTGCCATCGACAAGCCCATTACGCCTGATCATCAGATCAAAGTGTTCGGCAATGGAGCCGGCAAACTGCTTTACCTCGATGACATCAGGATAACTTTTGAATATTAGGATTTTTAAACAGCCTTAACAAAACGGGTGGCCGGCAAAGGTCCACCCGTTTTTGTTTTATATAACCACATGACAACAAATATTTTTTTCGCGCCGTTTCTTTGGTTAATTGTCCGTTCAGTATTTCCTGGATTACTTCCAATCTGAAATCGTCCGGTTAGTGGTTTACATTTTTCATCTTTAATCCTTTTATTGGTTTACTTTTTAATTGTTTATACTGTAAACCTATATCAGGATGAGACAAAGATTCCATTTTTTATACCCCCTCTATCTCCCCCTGCGAACAGGGGGAGTACCTGTTCACCGGAATTTGATATTAAAAGACTACTTTCATATATCTCATAAAATCCTTTGTTGGCGAGCGTCTCCCGACGCGTGCCTTTGTTGCGCGTCTCCCGACGCGTGCCTTTATTATTTTATTATTTTACTCTTCCTTAAAAAGCTCCAGCGTATAATCATCAATCCACACCTCACCTTGTCCGCTGTACCAGACATAGGCCTGCACCACTTCGTCTTTTGTCCTCACTTCGGGTGTGAGGTAATCGGCGCTCAGGTAATTCCATTCGCCTGGTTTATATTCCTTTTGCAGGGTTGAAAAGGTAAAGGCACGGTATTTCAAATCTTTACCATCTTCGGTTTTTGTGCTGAATACCAGGTGAAGTTTTCCGGGAATATCTTCGCTGAAGCCGAAAACCCAAACACCTGCCCTGAGGTAGAAATAGTAGTTTTCAGTAAAGAAATCATATGGCTCTTTGATGCCCGGTGAGAATGGGTTGCCGCTGTTCATTTTAAACATGCCGGGCAGGCTTTTTGGCTGGTGCATGACAGCTGTATCTGCAGGCTGATCGCCAAAATCATAGGCAAAGAGCAAAGATCGGGTCAGGTTTCTGCGTTCATCAATGCTGTCAAAGGCGGTAAACGACCTTACGATCAACAGCAGGGCTCTGTCGTCCATGGTAACACGGTTTTTTCCGATGATTCTGAAGTAATAGTCGCGCGTCATGCGCGAACCATCAATAACTCCCATTCTAATCTGCCATGCCTGATGAATATTCAGGGCAACAAAGGGCAGGAGTAAGAGGAGGAGCAGTGCTTTCCAGATCTTTTTCAACCGGGATACGGCATACACCAGGCTCCCCAATGGCAGGGCCAGTATGGCATACGATTGAATGAATGCCCTCCAGCCATAGCTTACCAGGCTGGTAAAACTGGCAATCAGATAGAGATTCAGTAAAAAACTTAGTAAAACCGGCCAGAAATAGACTCTTTGGTATTTCCACACGAAAAAAAGTCCGGCAACGCATAAAAGGCTCAGGGGTGAATAGATAAACCAGCCTTTGCGAAACCCGAACAGCACATAAGCAAACCGTGGATTCGACAAATCGAGGGTGGAGCCTGCATCGTTGTATACGCTTACGAAAAATTCACCGGCGTAAGTACGGTAGTACATAAGTTGCGGAAGAAACAGGAGTATTGCAACAGCAACCGCCCCGGCAACCTGAAATTTGTGTTTCAGCAGAAAATTCAACCTTTCTTTCACAGCATCCCGGGAAGTGACACCCCAGAGTGCAGGAATGATCATAAAAATAACGTCAGAAGGCCTCACAGCGATGATTAGTCCGGCCACGAAACCCAGCAGCAGCGCATGCACCCATGTATGGCTTTCGTACCACCGTATGGTGTACCAGATGAGTGCGGCAAAAAGGGTGAAAAGGTACACATGCGGAACATCGTTGCCAATGGTCGTGAAAAAGAAGAAGTTGGTGCCGATGTATAAGATGAGCAGGGTAATGGCAGTTACGCCGTCAGAAAAGAACCTGAGCAGCACCTTTCGCAGGAAAAACAATCCGATAACGGCAAAAAGGGCGCCATAAAGTATCAGTGCCCACTGATAGGGTGCCGAAAAACCATCGGCAGGTTGGTTCAGCAATCCTGCTACCCAGTGTGCAGTGAAGAAAGCCGGACTCCAGAGAATGGCCATGCCTGCATAAAAGCGGATGATGGTGCCCCCTTTGGGCGATTGCATAATCTGGTAAAAGGTGGGGGTGTTTTTATATTTTGCGTTGATGGTATCGATCCAGTCGCCTTTGAGTCCGGGATCATCATAAATAAAGTGCGCCGGAAGATGGAGGTAGTACCCGAAATTGTCGGAAGAAATCATGTTGGTTTGAGGGAAAAACACCTTCGAACCAAAAATTACGACTGCAATGACAAGGCAGACAAGCAATGAATACAAAGTTTTTTTCATAGTACAGAAAAAATCTGATAATCAGGCAAAGTTATGGTATTAAACCTGAAACCGCAAAGAGAATTAAGTTACGGAACACATACCTAAGCTGGGCGGAATTTGCAATTCCGTCCGAAGTTTCAATTTAAGATAGAGGTCAGCGCCGGGTTTCGGATAATTTGTAATTATCCTGCTATGATTATAGATTATCAATATAAACCAGACCATTGACAATTTAAGAACGGAATCTTGAATTACAAATTCAAGGATATAGCGAGCGAAATTACAAATTCCGCTCAGCTAATAGTAAATTTACCTGATAACCTTAACACTGAAAGTAATCGGTATTATCTCTAATAATCTGTCTTTACCAGCATAAGCCGGGGCACTTGAATAGATATAATCTTCCGGATTGCTTACAATTCCGGCTTTTACCGGATTTTCATGAATATATATAACCTTGGATTCAATGAAAGAATTACTAAAAACTTCTTCTGCATGGTTTTCATGTGACCACACCTGGTATTTACCAGATTTATTATGTCGTTTTGCAGCAAATTGAAATAACCGCAGCATCCAATCTTTTCTGCTCTCAATCGAACTTTCTATAATATGCTCAATAATCTTCTTGCTTGTAAATTTTTTAAAATCGCGAATGGTATTGCTTAATTCACCTGTTGCGCTTCTTGCAAGAATATGAACATGGTTACTCATAATTACCCAGGCAAATATTTCCAGCCCTTTTTCTTGCTGGCAGAATTTCAAACTGTCAATAATAATATCACGATAGTCTTTCCGGGTAAACAGATCTATCCAGTAAACAACCTGAATTGTTAAGAAATGAGCTGCACTTTGATCTTTTATTTGATATCCAGTAGTCATAGATGAACAAAACTATGAAATTGAAAATTGAATTGCAAATTCAATAATTTTTCGAGCGGCATTGCAAATGCCGCTCAGCGCTGATCCGGCATCGCTGGGCGGAATTTGCAATTCCGTCCACAGTATCGATCTCAGATAGAGTTCATGCTGTTCTTCGGATAATTTGTAATTATCCATAACTAAGCTTTAATTGGAATTATGTGCTGGAAATCTAACAACCATGATAGGGTTCTTGAATTACAAATTCAAGGATATAGAAAGCGGAATTGCAAATTCCGCTTAGCTAACCACTGGACATAGGTTGGGCGGAATTTGCAATTCCGTCCACAGTATCGATCTCAGATAGAGTTCAGGCTGTTCTCCGGATAATTTGTAATTATCCATTTCTGAATAAAGATTGAAATAATATAATAGAGATTTAACAACCATAATACGAATC
>JAHYJC010000046.1 GCA_019429275.1 Lentimicrobium sp.
TTATTAATCGAAACATTCAAAAAATGATAGACAAATACACGAATAAAATCTTGAAAGGCGACTGTTTGGAATTATTCAAGAACATTCCTGATAATTCTGTTGATGTTACCTTTGCTGACCCCCCATTCAATTTAAAAAAGAATTATACAAGTTATGGTGACAGCCTTGAATTTCAAGAGTACTTGGATTGGTGCGAAAAGTGGATTTCAGAAATGGTTAGAGTAACAAAACCAACTGGTTCTATTTTTTTACATAATATCCCAAAATGGTTAACCTACTATGCTACCTATTTAAACAAATTTGCAAATTTCAAGCATTGGATATCTTGGGATGCTCCAACAGCACCAATGGGTAAATCTTTACAACCTTCACATTATGGGATTCTATTCTATACAAAAGAAGCAAAAGGAGCAAAAATCAATGAATTAAGACATCCACATAAACGTGATAGAAAACAAGGTTATTTATGGAAAGATTACGGTGGAAAAAAAGATCAGCTACATCCATTTGGGCCATTGGTTTCTGATGTTTGGACAGATATTCATAGAATAAAACATAACACAAAAAGAGACCCGCATCCTTGTCAGTTACCTATTCATCTAATGGATAGATTAATTTTATTGACTACTGATGAAAATGATATTGTTCTTGACCCATTTTCAGGTACGGGGACAACGGCTATTTCGGCAAAAAGACTTGGTAGAAAATATATTGGATTTGAATTAGACAAAAAATATGTAGAAATATCTCAACAAAAGCTTGAAAGGACAGAACCTAATTATAAATTAGGTGAAAGTTGGGTGAGTTTTTATCTGAATGATATTGTTACAATTAAAAATAATGACTGGAATAATCTTGCAAAATACTTTTCTATCCCGAATCCATTAAGGAATATTGATTTTGAACGTGTAAAATTAATTGACAAAAAATTAATACCGAAAGAGCCTAATATAGAAAAAGGTGTCTTTGAAAACGAAAACAAGGCAACAGAAAAACCATCAAGTATAAATGGAAAGGAAATTATCGAGATTGAAAGCCCAACGCTAAGTCAAGCACATTTGCAAGTAGCACTAGCCAACCTAAAACCAAAACCTGCAAAAGAGCTTGCCTTCCCAAACGCACAGACAGAAATGTATGCAGCAAAAAAATAAAAGGCAGAATGACGAAAGACAAGAACGGCCAGCTTGTAACAGGCGGTATATTTTATTGCCGAGATAGTGCGTATTTCAGCGTTTCTGCATCTAATAAACTTTCGTGTAACTTGACAGGGCAGTGCTTCGAAATCGGCAACAAAAACATACCGCCGACCGTTGGCGGTCATGCTGAAAAACCCTACCAATATGATAAGTAACGAGAAAATAGAATCAATTTTAATAAATCAAGGATTGTCTGATTACAAATGGATAAATCCCAAAGAAATTGTTGTTGCTCATTGGGTCAGAGTGAAATGTACTTATGGATGTAGTGATTATGGATTAGGAACTTGTCCTCCTAACACCCCATCGGTAAATGATTGTGATAGTTTTTTCAAGGAGTATAAGAGCGGATTGATAATAAGATAAGACAAATTTGCAGATAAAACTTCTTATCCATCAGATTGGTCAAGAGAAATGACAAATAAATTATTGGATATTGAGCGTGAGATTTTTTTAACTGGATATCATAAAGTATTTTTACTTAATCAGTCATGCTGTTCACTGTGTAAGGATTGTTCACACAACAGAATAGATTGTAAAGATAAATCAAAATCAAGACCGAGTCCAGAGAGTTTTGCTGTAGATGTTTATGAAACTGTTAAAAAGGTAGGATTAGAGATAAACGTTGTTTATGAAAATCCGGCAGAAATAAATAGAATAGCGATATTACTAATTTATTAAAATAACGACACCAAATAACTAACTTTTGTATTGAGTAGTATAATGAGACGAGTAAAACAAGAAATAACGGACAAGAAAATAATTGATGAGATATTATCCACATCTGATATATGTCGATTAGGCTTTATTGATATGGACAGACCATATATTCTGCCATTTAATTATGGATATAAAGATGAATTTATTTATATCCATTGTGCTAATGATGGTAAAAAGATTGACCTGATAAAGAAAAACAATACAGTTTGTATTGAGATTGAGCAAATTGCTAAGATAGAACGATACGAAAAGGCCTGTAAATGGGCAACGACATATCGTTCAGTAATAGGATATGGAAAAGTTGAGATAATTACTGATTATGAGCAAAAACGGCAAGGATTAGATGTAATAATGAAGCACAATGGAGCTAATTTTTCACATGATTTAAATTATGAAAAAAATCAGGTAGATGCGATGTCAATTTTAAAAGTTGAGATTACGGAGATGTCTGGAAAACAATCAAGTAATTGGAATGAAAATAAAGAATAAAAAGCACGAACCGCCAACATCGTGTATAAAACATTGGGGTTTAAGTGGTTAATTCAATCGTTCTGCCCCGCATCGGCGTTTGTGGCGGCGGATAGGAACGAAGCCCGCAATCCCCAACGTTTAATACACGCAACCGTTGGCAACAAGTGTAAAAAGACAGACGAGCAGACAGATACGATATTGACAAAATTAAAATAAGAAAGGATTTAGCTTTTTGACAGGACAGTGCAAATTTGATGGAAATTTATTTTGTTTTTTTCTTCCCCCGCAAAAAAAGAAGAAAGAAACCCCACCCACATTGCAGCACATTTGCAAGCCCCACGAGCCAACGCTCAAAACCAAAGCTTGCAAAAGAGCTGCAATTTTGCTTACGCACCCGTGCTAAATTGTTACTTTTGAGAAATGAATAAACGAATTGGAATTAAGATATAATGCAAGGAAAACAACTTAGAAAATTAGAAGCTGAACTTTGGAGAGCAGCCGACCAGTTAAGAGCAAACAGTAAACTGACAGCAACGGAATATTCGATGCCTGTTCTCGGATTGATTTTTTTGAGACATGCTTACAACCGTTTTCAGAAAGTAAAAATTGAAGTTGAGAAAACCTTGCCATCGCATCCTCAAAGAGGCAAACGACCTTTGACCAAAAAGGATTTTGAAGAGCAAAATTCAATGTTCTTACCTGAGAAATCTCAGTTTGATTATTTGGTATCATTGCCCGAAAGTGCCGACATTGGCGAAGCCATTGACAACGCAATGAAACTGATTGAGGACGAATACGACAACCTCAAAGGGGTTTTGCCCAAGAACTTTTCCATTTTCAGTAAAGACCTTTTGCGGGAATTGCTCCGCATTTTCAATAAAGAAGTATTGCAAAAAGCTGAAGGCGATTTGTTCGGAAAGATATATGAATATTTCCTTGGCAAATTTGCCATGACAGGAGCTCAAGAAGGCGGAGAGTTTTTTACACCTATGAGTTTGGTGCAAACCATTGTAAATGTAATTGAACCAGACCACGGTATTGTATTTGACCCTGCCTGCGGCAGTGCGGGTATGTTTGTTCAAACAGGTTATTTCATAGAAAGCGAAGGACTGAAACCCGCCGAAAAAGTTACGTTTTACGGACAAGAAAAAGCCGACCTCAATACCAAACTGGCAAAGATGAACTTAACCGTTCACGGACTGGAAGGTAATATACAAGAAGGAAATACTTTTTACGAAGATAAACACAACCTTGTGGGTGGTGCTGACTTTGTTATGGCAAATCCACCGTTTAATGTGGATGGTGTGGACAAAGCCAAAGATGCCGTAAAGAAAGACCTTCGTTTGATGATAGACGGCAAAGTAAACCTGCCGAAAAACGACAACGCCAATTATTTGTGGATTCAGTATTTCTATAACTATCTAAAACCAACAGGCAGAGCGGGTTTTGTAATGGCTTCGTCTGCCAGCGATGCTGGGCATAGCGAAAAGGACATTCGGGAAAAATTAGTTAAAACTGGTGCAGTTGATGTGATGATGGCTATTGGCAACAACTTTTTCTATACCCGTTCATTGCCTTGCACACTATGGTTTTTTGACAGAGCAAAAGAGCAAGATATTGAAAGAAAAGACAAAGTGTTGATGCTCGATGCCCGAAAAATTTACCGCAAGGTAACCAGTAAGGTAAACGACTTTAGCCCCGAGCAATTGCAAAACCTCATTTGCATTGTAAACCTGTACAGAGGCAATATCCAAAAATTTGAAAGTACCGTAAAAAGATATTTGCAAATTTCTGCCGACTTAGCAAAAGAAACAGCCAAAGCAACAACCGAACTGCAAAAGCAATTACAAAAGGTAATGAAAACTGTTTGTGATTTTGCAACCAAATACGCTAAAGAAAACAAAGAGGCACAAGCCTTTGTAGATGCCCTGAACATAGAAGAAACCGCAAGCATTTACGAGCAGCAAAACAAACTGATTGCCGAAGCGAAGAAGGCAAAACCCAACATTGAAGTTTTAGAAAGTATTGCCCACTTGTGCAAAGCACTTCGCAAACCACAAGATAAATTAATTAAACAATTGCTTGATGCTATTAGCACAGCAGCAAAAGAATACCAACTAAACAAAAACAAAGACTGGAAAGAGTTGAACCTAAAAGAACAACTCGACCAACTGAAAGCCCTGCAACAGCAACTTAGTGGCAACCCCGATGAAGACGAATTGGGTTTATTGCACGAAACAGAATATTTCTATAAACAGGCTCATTGGCTTACAAGCCGTTTCCCCGAAGGTATTTACACCGATGTGGAAGGGCTTTGCAAAGTAGTAACCCAAGCAGAAATTGAAGCCAAAGACTGGAGCCTAAGCCCAGGCAGATATGTAGGTGTAGACACCGCCACCGATGATGATTTTGATTACGAAGAACGCCTGAACGAAATACACATTGAGTTGGAAGGATTAAACGAAGAAGCAATTTCTTTGGCTAAAACTATTTCTGAAAACTTTAAAGAGTTGGCGATATGAAGTGGGAATTAAAAACACTTAATGAGTTAGGATATGTTGGTAGGGGCAAGTCAAGGCATCGGCCAAGAAACGCAGAACATCTATATGGAGGTATTTATCCACTTATTCAAACAGGTGATATTCAAAAGGCAAATTTCTATATTACTGAGTATTCACAAACATATAGTGAAGATGGACTAGCCCAAAGTAAATTGTGGAATCAAGGAACAATGGTTATTTCTATTGTTGGAGCGAACACAGCAGAAACTGCTATTCTTGGATTTGACGCTTGTTTCCCTGATAGTGTAATTGGCTTTATTCCTGATAAACAGAAAGCTGACGTTAAATTTGTAAAATACAATTTAGAATACCTAAAAAGTCATTTAAAAAGCATTTCCGAAGGGACAGCGAGAGAGAATTTGAGTCTTGAGAAATTACTATCAATTAAAATTCCAACTCCACCTTTAAATATTCAACAAAAAATATCATCAATTTTAACTGGTTATGATGATTTGATTGAGACCAATTTGAAGCGTATAAAATTGTTGGAGGAAAAATTGATGATTGAGTATTCTTTTTTGGAAGATGAATCTAAAAATCTTAAAGAGTATGAATTTTCAAATTTTGTAACATTTATTAAAGGTATAGAGCCTGGCAGTGAAAGCTATTTATCTGAGAGATTAGAAGGAACAATACCGTTTATCAGGGTTGGTGATTTAAGTAAAAGAAATTCGGAAATATTTATTGAGCAAAACAAATCAAAAGGTATTATCTGTAATCCTAATGATGTCTTAATTTCAATGGATGGGACAGTAGGGATTGTAAGATATGGCCTTTGCGGGTGCTACTCATCTGGTATTCGTAAAGCTGTTTCAAATGGAGTTTTGAATAACGCATTTATTTTTTGCTACCTATCATCCAGTAAAATTCAAGGTGTAATTTATTCTCACTCTAAGGGTTCGACAATACAGCACGCAGGTAGTTCAATAAATCATTTTAAAATTAAACTACCGAAAGAATTTTCTTTAGAAAATTTCATTAGGCTTTCAAATCCAATTTACGATTTAATGAAAAATCTGTTAATGCAAAACATAAAACTTAGAGAGGCACGAGATATTTTATTACCCAAATTAATGAACAGACAAATAGAAGTATAAAATTATGAGATTAAAAGAAGTTACAATACATAATTTCAGAGGTTATTCAAGCCGAACAACTTTGCCTATAGACAAGTGTATTACTGGTTTTGTTGGCAAAAACGACAATGGGAAATCGAGCATCCTCGAAGCTTTGGCAGTTTTCTTTAACTGTGATTCCGTTTCTTTAGAAAAAGACGATTTTTATATAGGCCAGCCGAATTGCTTGATTGAAATTACATGTACGTTTGACAATCTGCCCGCAGAAGTTGTTATTGACGAAACAAATCCCACAAATTTGGCTGATGAACATCTGCTAAATGTGAATGGGGAATTGCAAATTAAAAAGGTTTATAAAAGAACCCAGTTAAAAGCACCAACTGTATTTGTTGTTTCTCAACACCCGACAACTGAAAACTATAACGACCTTCATAAACTCGATTTGAAAGGGTTAAAAGCGAGGGTTGCTCAATTAACCGTAAATGCTGATGCAATTGATGATAAAAGAAGAAGCGCTTCATGGAGAAATTCAATTTGGAATCATTGTGATGAACTTAGAATTGAAAATGTTGATTTAGATATTAGTGAATTTGCTGGCGATTCAAAAAAACTACAAGAAAAAATTCAGTCGCTCCTACCATTATTTGAAATATTTAAAGTAGATAGAGAAAATAAAGATAACGACCCTGTTGCAAAATCACCACTACAAGAAGCAGTTGACTTAGCAAAAAAAGAATTTTCTGACCGTATTTTACAATTAGAGCAAGAAATTAAGGATAAGGTTATTGAAAGAGCAAATCTTACAATTGAAAAGCTCAAAGAAATGGATTCTTCGCTTGCTCAGGCATTATCACCAAAATTTAAATCACCGCCCAAATGGTCATTTGATTTTTCAATTGATGGCGACGATGGAGTTCCGATAAATAAAAGAGGTAGCGGTGTAAAGCGTTTGATTTTATTAAACTTTTTCAGAGCGGAAGCAGAAAGAAAAGTAGCTTCACAAAATGCACCTTCTGTAATTTATGCTTTTGAAGAACCTGAAACTTCTCAACATCCCAATTATCAAGAAATGCTAATTGAGGCATTTATAAGATTAGGACAAAAAGATAACTGTCAGGTATTACTCACAACCCACGTTCCAGCTTTAGGAGCAATGCTTCCAATTGAAGGGTTACGCTTAGTAAGAAAAACAGAACATGGGCCAATTGTAGAATATGGGAATGACGATATTATAGAGGAAATTGCCAAAACACTTGGAGTTTTGCCTGACCCAATTCCTAAAGGTGCACAAGCATTATTACTTGTTGAAGGTCCGGGAGATGTTGTTTTTTTTAAACATACATCAGAATTATTAAAGCAAAACGGACATATTCCCCATTCGTTTGCCGAAAAAAATATTGCACTTGTAATAATGGGTGGTTGTGGTACTTTAAAGCATTGGCGGACAAAAAAAATTGCAGAGCAATTTGAAGTTCCATACGGTGTATTTTTAGATGCAGACTTAACTAACCCAGTAAACTCACGTGTTAATAATGAACACATAACCGAACTAAGAGCGGAAGGCAAGAAAGCACACACAACAAAGAAAAATGAAATTGAGAATTATCTTGATGTAGCTGTTCTTGGCTTGCCTGCGGGGACAGTAAATATTACAGACACAAGTGATGCAAAGAAAGACATTGCAAATGCAAAGCAAGTTCGACCGACAGAAGTAATGGAAAGATACTGGCCTTTAATGACAATAGAACAAATCCGTGCAAGTGAAATGTTTAACGATGGCGTAAATTATAGATTTGAGTTAACTGAAATAATAAGTGACTTTTTAACAATGGTTCCATGACCCGAAATGAAGCCGAAATACAATTACAAAAACTGTTTGGATTCAAGCAGTTCTTTGACTTGCAATGGCAGGTAATTGAAAACCTGTTGGCAGGAAAGCGTGTGTTGTTTATTGAAAAAACTGGTTTTGGAAAATCATTGTGCTTTCAGTTTCCTGCCACCCAATTGCAAGGGGTTACCATTGTGTTTTCTCCCCTAATTGCTTTAATGCGTGACCAGGTGCGTAGTATGCAGGAGAAAGGCATTCGTGCTTCTGCTATCAATTCCAATCAGGAAGATTTAGAAAATGCCACCATCATTGCAAAGGCACAAAATAACGAACTGGATATTCTTTACATTGCTCCTGAACGCATGGAGAATGCAACATGGATAACAGCTGCAAGGGAAATGAAAATTGCAATGGTGGTAATTGACGAGGCTCATTGTATTTCTATGTGGGGACAAAGTTTCCGACCAAATTATCGAAGGATTGTGAACCTTGTAAGGTTATTACCAAAGAATTTTCCGGTATTGGCAACTACTGCAACGGCCACACCAAGAGTTCAGGAAGATATAATTGAACAGGTTGGAACTGATTTAATTCCAATAAGGGGACAATTGTTACGGTCAAACATACGCTTGTTTGTAGTAACACTGCAAAGTGAAGATGAGAAATTCTTTTGGTTAGCGGAATATTTTCCCAAACTAAAGAAAACCGGCATTGTCTATACCGGAACACAAGCGAACACAGACATTTTTTCCAACTGGTTACAATTCCTGAAATTTAACTCGGCAGCTTACAGCGGTCGTTTGGATGCGGAAAGTCGAATGCGGGTAGAAACCGATTTTATCAACAATAAATACGATTGCGTAGTTTCCACCAATGCGTTGGGCATGGGCATTGATAAACCCGATATTCGATTCATCATTCATACCCAAATTCCACAATCTCCAATACACTATTATCAGGAAATTGGCCGTTCGGGCAGAGATGGTCAGGAAGCCTTTGCCATACTGTTGTACAATCCAAACGCAGACCAAGAATTACCGAGAAGTTTTATAGATGGAAGCAAGCCTTCGGTATCAAAATACGAAAAGGTAATTGCAGTAACTAAAAAAGCTTTGTTAGGCAGAAATGAAATCATCAAAGCTACAAATTTAAAACAAACACAGGTAAGCGTAATTCTGGCGGATTTAATTGACCAAAAAATTATCAATGAGCAAATTGTTGGTAAAAGTAAAAAGTATTTCTTCAACCCAGATGCACCAGCTTTAGACCTTTCGGCGTTTGAAATATTGAGAAATGCACAAAATCAGGAATTAGATAGGATGCTTGAATATACTGGCATTACTTCGTGTAGAATGCAGTATTTATGCAATTACTTGGGTGATGTAAGACAAGGTACTTGTGGTGTTTGTGATATTGATTCACGTCAGCATATGCGTGTAGTAGTTTCAGATGCCATGAAACAGAAATTACAGGAATTCAGGGAAACATTTTTTCCTGTTTTGGAAGTGGAAACCCAGCGTAGCAATATTATCAATGGTGTGGCTGCTTCTTATTACGGTGTTTCCAATGTGGGTGCTGCATTGAGGCATTCCAAATACGAAGGTGGTGGAGATTTTCCCGATTGGCTTTTGCGCTTAACATTAAAAGCGTTTAGAAAATACTATGGAGACCTAAAGATTGATATGATTGTATATGTTCCACCAACCGAATCAGGAGCTTTAGTGAAAAACTTTGCAGAGAAAGTATCTTCGGTTCTAAAAATTCCAATTTCTCATAAATTAGTTAAATCTTCTGCAACAGAACCTCAAAAGGTTTTTCAAAGTGGCATATCGAAAAAAGACAATGTGCATGGAAAATTTATATATCAAAATTCTGAGGAGATTGTTGGAAAAAGTATTTTATTAGTTGATGATATTTTCGATAGTGGTTATACTATCAAGGAAATAGGTCAATATTTAACAAACATAGGTGCAGTAAAAATTGCTCCTTTAGTAATTGCAAGAACCGTAGGTGGTGATATTTAAAAAATTTGAAATGAACGAATACATTGACAAAACATATTGGATTGCGGTAGCTCATTTACCCAAGTGGACTACAGAAAGAACAAACCGCTTTATTATTCAGATAATCCACGAAAATAAAATGTCATGGGCTGATTTTTTTGAACTGGATAAAAAGGGTTGGAAGGAAATATTTGCCTTTACTGAAAAGGAATTGACCGACTTGGAATATGCCAAGAATGATATGCCCCGCCTTGCTTTTATAGCAGAACAGTTGCAAAACGAGGGCTTTCAAATCATCCCTATTAACTCGCCTGATTATCCAGTTGTGTTGAAGGAAAATTTGAAAATCAAAAGTTCACCGCCTGTTTTGTATATCAAAGGCAGAAAAGGTTTGCTTCAGGAAGATGCAGTGGCCATTGTAGGTTCAAGAAAAGCCGGAGCAAAGGCACTTGAATTTACAGACCATGTTGCTAAAAAAAGCGTGAAAGAATTTAAAGTTGTTGTAAGCGGGTTTGCCAAAGGTGTTGACAAACAAGCATTGGACAGCACTATTGAAGCCAATGGGAAAAGCATTATTGTTTTACCACAAGGAATTCTCACTTTCCAGTCTGGCTTTAAAAAATATTACGAACCCATTGTAAATGGGGATGTTTTAGTATTAAGTACATTTTTCCCAAAAGCTGGTTGGGCCGTTGGCTTGGCAATGGCAAGAAATGCTTATATATACGGATTAGCAAAGGAAATATATGTTGCAGAATCAGACAGTAAGGGCGGTACTTGGGAAGGTGCTATGGATGGATTGAAGCGACAACGTAAAATTTATGTCAGATATCCTGAATCAAAGGAGAAGAATGCTAATTTAAAATTGGTTGAATTAGGTGCATTATCTGTAAACATGGATGGAGAAATTGTAGATTCAAAGGTAATGCCCTCAAAGGAGTTATTTGAACCTGTGTCTAAAAATGAAGTTAGCGAACCATCTGCGACTTATGAGGATGGTAAACGAAATATTGAAAAAGATATACTTGAATTATTAAACAAAGGCACATACACAACGAAGGAAATATTATTGGCCTTGAAATTAGATTGGGATAGCAGAAAACTAACAAGTTTTTTAAAGAAGAACCCCAATATAAAAGCCATAGCAGGAAAACCAGCAAAGTTCACCCGAAACGATGTGATATCACCTTCATTATTTGGATAACATGACTTGGGAATATTCAGAAGATAATTTAATAGAACAAACAGCGATAGATTTATTTCACAATCAATTGGGCTGGGATACTGCTATTGCATACAACAAAGAAACATTTGGCGAGGGCAGTACGCTGGGCAGACTGAACAAAAAAGAAGTTGTACTGAAACGAATTTTCTTTGAAAAAATCAAAGAGTTTAATCCTAACCTACCAGAACAAGCCTATAACCAAGCAAACGAAAAACTGACAGAAGAAAGTATTACCAAGTCATTAGCTGAAATTAATTTTGAGAAACACCAATTGCTCCGCAATGGTATTCCAGTTGACTTCATCAACGAAAAAGGCGAACAAGTAAAAAACAAAACGCTAAAGATTTTCGACTTTGATAATGCTGACAACAACAACTTTTTAGCCGTTCGACAACTGTGGATTCAGGGCAAAAGCAACCGAGAACGCAGACCCGATATTATAGGTTTTGTGAATGGTATTCCGCTTCTGTTCATAGAATTGAAAGCAGCACACCGAAAATTAGAAAACGCCTACAACGATAATTTCACCGATTACAAAGACGTAATTCCAAAACTCTTTTATTACAACGCTTTTGTAATGTTGAGTAACGGAATAGAAAGCCGCATTGGAAGTGTTACTGGCAAATATCAGCACTTTCACGAATGGAAACGCATCACCGAAGAAGACGAAGGCATAGTTGCCTTAGATAGAATTATTGTTGGTGTTTGCGAAAAGAAACGCTTTTTAGATTTGTTTGAGAACTTCATTTTGTTTGATAATTCATTGGGCAAAGTAGTAAAACTTATTGCCCGTAACCATCAGTTTATTGGTGTAAACAAAGCCATTGAAAACATACAGCATAAAGAACAACTCTACAAACTGGGCAAAATCAGTTTGGAAGAAAAACAAAAACTTGGGGTGTTTTGGCATACGCAAGGAAGTGGGAAATCGTATTCAATGGTTTTCTTCTGCCAAAAAATACATCACAAATTTACAGGTAGTTATACTTTTCTGATTGTTACCGACCGAAACGAATTAGATACACAGATTTACGGCACATTCAGCGGAATTGGTGCAGTTCCGCAAATAAAATCGGGTTCAAAAGATTCATTGAAAGCCAACAGCGGAAAGCATTTGAAAGAATTATTGAGTTCGGAACACCGCTATTTATTTACACTGATTCATAAATTCAACTTTGAAGAAGAAATAACAAAACGGGATAATATCATTGTCATTTCAGACGAAGCACACCGAACACAAGGCGGAAATTTAGCAATGAATTTGCGTAATGCCTTGCCAAACGCTTCATTTATTGGCTTTACTGGAACACCACTTTTCAAAGATGATGAAATTACCAAGCGGATTTTTGGTGATTATGTTTCCCGATACGACTTTAAACGAAGTGTTGATGATGGTGCAACCGTTCCACTATACTACGAAAACAGAGGCGAGTATTTAGGGTTGAAAAATCCTGTTATCAATGACCAAATAAGAGCCGTAATAGATGCCGAAAGCGAAGATTTAGACAGCGACCAACGTAGTAGAGTTGAACAACTTTTTGCACGTGAATATCCGATACTTACCGCCAAGAAACGATTAGAAGCTATTGCCAAAGATGCAGTTTGGCATTTCTGCAACCGTGGCTACAAAGGCAAAGGAATGTTTATCGCATTGGATAAACTCACAGCCGTAAGAATGTATGATTTAATTACACATCATTGGAAACTGACCGTTGAACAATTGGAAAAAGAAGTTTCCAAAGGGAAATATGGCGACCAGGAATTACTGGAGAAAAGCCGAGAACTACAATGGATTAAAGAAACGGAAATTTGTGTAGTAGTAAGTTCGGAGCAAAATGAAATTCAGAAATTTCAGAAATGGGATTTAGACATTGAACCACATCGGGAGAAAATGAACACCCAAGACCTTGAAACGAGGTTTAAAGACGAGGACGACCCTTTCCGTTTTGTAATTGTTTGTGCAATGTGGATTACAGGTTTTGACGTGCCCACCCTCTCAACTTTGTATTTAGACAAGCCTTTAAAATCACATACTTTAATGCAAGCCATTGCAAGAGCCAACCGAATAAGTGAAGGTAAAAACAATGGGTTAATCGTCGATTATATTGAAACTTATACTGCTTTATTGGATGCTTTGGCTATTTACGGTTCTGGCGGTGATGAAGGGGGAAACGGTGGAGACGAAAAACCCGAACCACCTGTAAAACCGAAGGAAGAACTAATCAAGCAATTAGAAGAAGCACTAGAGGCAACCGAAACTTTTTTACAAGACGAAGTAAATTTTGATTTGCAGGAATTAATCAAAGCAGATGGTTTACACAAATTAGCTGCAATGGAAAAGGCGGTAAATGCAGTTTACACCAATGATGAAACCAAACGTAAATTTCAGATTTTAGCAAGAGAGGTTTTTAAGAAATATAAAGCCCTGCAACCTGACAAAGTATTGAATCAATATGCTTCAAGAAAAAATGCTATTGATTTTATCTACTCTGCAATTGAGAACAATGTAGAAAGTGCAGATGTTGCCGACATAATGAAAAAAATTCAAGCCGTTGTTGATGAATCAATAGAAAATATGGTTGCCGAACCAAGCCACAACGAAGAGAAAATAATTGACCTGAGCGGATTAAATTTTGAATTATTGGAGCAGTACTTTTTGAAAACAAAGAATAAAAATACTGTTGTTCAGTCGCTCAAAGACAAGATTGAAAAGCAATTAAAACAAATGGTTGAACGAAATCCTTTGACAGTTGATTATTACAAACGCTATCAGGAAATCATTGAAGAATACAACAGAGGAAAGGACGAAGTTGTAATAAAAGAGACTTTCAGAAAACTGATTGAACTTGTAAACTCGTATTCAGAAGAAGAAGCCGACACCAAACGTGAAGGCTTGACAGACGAACAGAAAGCAATTTTCGATATTCTGAGACAAGGTAAAAAACTTGAAGAAAAAGAAAAGAACGAGATAAAGAAAATTTCGATTGAGCTACTTGAAGAATTGAAAAAAGAAAAATTAAGAATTGACCAATGGGCTGATAAATCAGTAACAGCAGCAGCAGTTTTTAACTATGTAAACAAAACGCTTTTTGAAGTTTTGCCTTATCCAACTTATCAGACAGATGATATTGATTTAAGGACAAATTTAGTTTATGAACACTTGAAGCATCAATATTTCGGAGGAGGAATGAGCATTTATGGACGATATTAGCCAGCGCACAGTCGTAAGCACATTTGCAAGCCCGCACAAGCCAACGCTCAAACCAAAGGCTTGCAAAAGAGCTTCCGCCTCTCCAGCCCGAGTAACCGCCTTTCAGGACGGTTTTAGGATTGCCCACGCTCAAAAAAACAAAATAAATTTGTGCTTCGTGGATAGGTTGGTGCAGTTTGACAATGACAAGAAAATAAAGTTAAATAAATGACAAACAGTCGGATATGAATGAACACCAGTTGCCAACACGCGGTATAGTTAATTGCCGGTGCAGTGCGTATTCGAGCGGCACAGCTCGTATCAAAAGTAGTTGTAACTTGATAGGAAAGTGCTTCGAAATCGGCAACTAACCATACCGCCAACCGTTGGAGAGAAATCCCTTCGGGCTTTCTCTCCAACGGCCCGGGGCTTTGTGCGGAGTCCAGCCCTACGGGACTGTCCTCCAACAAGGGCTTTAAGAAAGGCTTAAAGCCCTTCACAAAGCCCCGGGCCGTTGGGTGCAAGGCTAAGAAACCAGAGAAATCGAACAGAAAACCTTATATTATGACTACCTTTGCAGATGAAAACAAATTAAAAGAGATATAAAGTGAAGACGATACATAAAATAATAAATGGAGACAGCCGACAGATGAATCTTGTCCCCGACAAGTCTGTTCATTTAGTCATAACCTCGCCACCTTATTGGCAGCTAAAAGACTATGGAACAGAAAATCAAATAGGCTATCACGAAGATTATGAAACCTATATTAATAACCTCAATCTTGTTTGGAAGGAATGTTTTCGGGTTCTTGACAATGGTTGCAGACTATGTGTAAATATAGGCGACCAATTTGCAAGAGCTGTTTATTATGGACGTTATAAAGTTATTCCAATCCGAACTGAAATAATCAAATTCTGTGAAAGCATTGGGTTTGATTATATGGGGGCTATCATTTGGCAAAAGCAAACCACAACAAATACAACAGGTGGAGCATCATTAATGGGAAGTTTTCCGACACCAAGAAATGGAATTCTCTCTATTGACTATGAGTTTATTTTAATTTTTAAAAAATTAGGCACTTCCAAATCAAAGGTAAGCAAAGAGATAAAAGAACAATCTAAAATGACTACCGAAGAATGGAAAGAATATTTCGCAGGTCATTGGAATTTTGGTGGGGCAAGACAAGATGGACACATCGCAATGTTTCCAGAAGAGTTGCCTAAGAGACTAATAAAAATGTTTGCTTTTAAAGGCGAAACCGTTTTAGATCCATTTATGGGTAGTGGAACAACCTCTTTGGCTGCAAGGAATTTAGAAAGGAATTCAATTGGATATGAAATAAATCCTGAATTCATTGAAATTGCAAAGGACAAATTAAATATTAGGCAATCTGATATTGCAGGAACAACTTATGAGTTTCTAAAGGACGAAATCAACATCGACATAGAAGATGAGTTTGAGAACTTACCTTATCGCTTTGTTGATTTCCAAAACCTTGACAAGAAGATAGACCCAAAGAAACTTCAATTTGGTTCAAAAATCGATAAAAATAGTGGGCAGCGAGAAGATTACTATACAGTAAAAGAAGTTATAAGTCCAGAGTTGGTAAAACTTAATAATGACCTTATTGTAAGACTAATTGGAGTTAAAGAAAAGAAAAGTGCAAATGGTTCAGCCAAACAGTTTTTATTCGACAAGACAAAAGGACAAAAGGTTTTTATGAAATATGACAACCAAAAATATGATGAGCAGAATAATTTAATGTGTTACTTGTATTTAAAGAATAAAACTTTTTTGAATGCTCACCTAATTAAGGAAGGATTAGTCGAACCCGACACGGAAGCAGATTTTAAATACAAAAACAAGTTTTTAAGTTTAAACACATCAAATGGCGAATAATTATTGGCTTGAGCAAGAGAAAAAATTTCTAAAAGCCATCGAAAATGTTGATGTGCCAAACGAAAAATTAGACAATGTAGATTTCATTGATTTGAAATCACATCAAGATTTGGGAAATATTGGCGTTGGTGGTGGATGTTATTGGATATGGACTAATGAGCCAGTTATTCATTCTTTGCATAAGAACCCAATCCCAAAACCTTTTGATAATGGTGAATTAATATACAATGGTATTGCCAAGGACGATGTAAAAGGAAGGGTTTTTCATCATCTTTTCGGATTTGAAGATGCGGGTTGGTCGGGTATAAGTATTGATATATACACGAAAGCATCAAATAGTCATAGAAAAAAGGCTTGTTCACCAAATGGCAAAGTACCTTTCATCAATAATTCCCCAATAAGAAATAAGGAACAACTTTTGAAATTGCACCTTACCCAAGAAGAAAAAGAATTTATTAACAACAGCGAGCAAAGCGTCTTTCATTTTAGAAATGGAATAAACTTAAATGACGAGAAACATAAGGATTTCAAGTTTAGGGTTTACTTCATAACAGGTCTTACAAGCCTTTATCTTGAACACATTGAAAAAGAATGGCGTAAAAATGGATTACCTAAACTTTGTTCCTATTTAACCGGTAGATAGTATGGCTAAAGAATGGATTTTAAATAGTGCGATGAATCGCTTCCAACTGAACTTCAAAAGAAATGTTGGTCCAACATCAGAAAGTATCAGACAATGTGAACCAAAAACTTTGGAAGAGTGGAGAGAATACTATTTCTCAAATGTGCGTTCCAAAGACCACATAATTGACCTTGGCAAAAAACTCTACATTAAGATAACAGAAGTCATTTCAGCAGAAGTTGAAGAAATCACCGAACAAGATTGCATTGACTATATGCTTCAACTTGTTATCGACAGAACCTTTGATGGTTATTGGACTGAAATAAAAACAATTTATGGTCAACTTGAGCAGGAACTGGGTTACAAAATTGAGCCAGCACCAGACAAGTGGGACAGACTTTTTAATGTTGACTTCTTCATCAAAATTAAAGAAAGATTTATTGGATTGCAGATAAAGCCAGTTAATCAAGGAATTCAACTATCTCAAATTTTCAAAGAAAAAGGTTTACAACAAAAGACACACGAAAAATTTGAGAAAGACTTCGGTGGAAAGGTATTTTACATTTTCTCATCCAAAGCAAACGGAAAAAAAGTGATAATGAATCCTGAAGTTATTGAAGAAATAAGGACTGAAATTCACCGACTTGAACAATAAAGCCCAGCACCCAACAGCGTGTATGTGGCAATAGCGGGTGAAGTGGTAAATCGAAGGTCTGTGCTTCTAAAAAACTTTTGTGCTAAACGGACAGGAAAGTGCTTCTAATCCGCTACTGCACATACACGCAAACCGTAGTGTTGAACTTTACCGACCTGCAAAGGTGTTTCCTAACATGGGGATTCAATGTTTAGGTCAGAGTGTATGTTCCAGCTAAATAAGGACTGAGACTGTTAATTCAGGTTTATTCTGACCAGACTTTGGTTGCTATTACGATAGTGAAAGGGAAAGAGGAAATCCGTAAAGACAATGGATCTCTTGTGAGAACGATTGGGAATGGCAATACATCTGACGCAAGGTGGAATGCTCAGACATTGCCATTACAACTTCAAAAGGAAAAACAGAATTGAGGCAAGATGGCTATCGGAACGAAGCCTGATCAGGCTTTTGAGACAACCTCTTTTTGTGTGTAACGGGCTCTTCTTCTGATTGTAAGCTTCCAGCTTGTTTTGGCCATTCAAAATCAGCATTATACCCGCAGCGGCCGGCAATATATCCTCCGATGTTCCATTGCCTGATGTTTCTTTTTATTTAATTGTGACAATGATTAAATCCTGACTAGTCTGCTAACAGGAAATTTCTTTTTTGATTATACATCAGCATATAACCTCTTTTGCTCGCATCGCCTAAGAATGAACATCTTAACAGGGTCTCCATAAATGGTTTTTTCTCCATGAAAGGATTCAATAATTTTTCAACTCTTCGTTCTGCCACACCAATTCTTTTTGCAAATTCTATAAAGTCTTTTTTACATGGATGCCCACTCTTTTTGTATTGTTCACTTTTAAAGTCATCTGCAAACAATCCATTAACCAATGCAAAATCAGAATCATCCACGTGCAAGCGGGTATTTATCAAATCGTAAGCAGGGCTTAATAAATAATCCCCTTTTGTTGATTCAAGCAGTGAAAAGTTTTTTAAGTGGGCATCTCCATTTGAAAAAAGGAAATTGAAAACCACCAATGAAAAATACTTCTCGATTTCTACCCGCCAAGCCGGAACATATTTTTGTATGAGATATCCTGCTTCCTCATAGCTGAATTCATACTTAAAACCGGCTCCTGCGCTGTCTTTTGTTTTACCTGCCAGGGTTGCAAAATCTTCTTTGCCCCATTTGCTTCCATCATCTCTTACATCAAACCGTTTTGTTATGTATGCAGGTGAACCATCCTTAAAAAATATCATGGCATTTTCAGCCGTGTTTAACTCATATACTTGCCGGGCTATTTGCATTGTCAGGTGTTCGTTTGCCGGCACCTGGTCAACTTTCTTTAAATCTGCCGGTATAGGTTTGAGTATGTAAGTTCCCTGTTCTTTTTCTTTTGTTAATCGCAATAAATTTTTATCAAGCAGTAAGCTTGATTTTTCCTGCACCCCTGAAATAGAAATTCGTTTGCGATTTTCCATAAACAGTGCGGCAACTTCTTCACTTTTCAGGGGTTGTTCATAGGGCAATATATGGCTCACTTTTTTCCCGTTGAACACATTCCGCAAACAACCCGGGCTGTAAGTAGCAAAACCTTCAGCCAAAGTACCGGGACAACATTTTAATTCATCTGCGTTCATTTTGCTGCTATTGGCTTAATGGTTACTGCTCCTATGGTGTCATACTGTGCTGTTGCCATCATTAGTCCGAAATTATCTTCTTCATCAATCTTCAACTGTTTGCATTGTAATTTCCGGTTTACGCCTTCGCTTAACATATTAAAGAAAAACGGAAACAAAAATTCACTGCTGTATTCCTTTTGATTTTTTGGCAGCGTTAAACTGATTGCAGGTTTTAAGGAATCATTAAAATAAGTGTCGTCGTACCTGAATACAAAATGCTTGCGGGTTTCTTCTGTGAGTGTGCCGGCCAGTATCCCGCTCCGATATACTTCTGCTTTTCTCATTTATTTTCTATTTCCTTTTAACTTCCAGAATCAGCTCCATGCCCAAAACTTCTGCCAGCTTGTTCAACACTTGCAGCGAAGGATTGCCTTGCCCCCGTTCCAGCTTATACAGCGTATTGGTACTTATTTGTGCCAATTCTGCCAGGTGTGGCTGAGTGATACTCAATTCTTTTCTTCTGTTTCTTATCGTTTCGCCTATTTGCCTGACTAACATTATAGTGTGATTTTTGAGACAAAGATAAGATTTTTTCTAATAATGCAATCATAATCACAATATAGTGTGATTATGATGTTTTTTTAATGAGAGGAAAGGAAAAGTCTGTAGAATCACTTTTTAATGTAATTTAATCGTTAGAATCAGAAGCAGATCCAAAAATTATCCCGTAGATTGTTTATTGAAGTTGGTAAAGCACAAAAAGCATGACAGCCCGGGATGGATATGCTTCTGGCACGGCCCCCTGTTACTGATCAGACTTTCCGGGTCAGCCGCTAATGGAATATTCATTTTCCGCTTTTAATGTTGTCCTGTTGTATTCATCAACCATCTATAAAACACCAGTCAGGTCAGTTGTCCGGAATGGTCATCATATCCTACATCCACATCGTGCAGTACGACCATATCCCGGGAACGAACGGGGGGTTACTTTGCTCATTATGAACGCATGCTTTATAAAACTTCAAACTTTTTGTAATTCTTCCATCAATGCTTTTCGTTTGGGATATAGCGTTCTGAGTTGCACAATTACAGCATCTGCCTTATCCCGCGCTCCCATCTTAATCATTTTGCGAAGGTAGCGGCAGGCGTTCTGGTAATGATCACGGCCTACTTTGTTTTCCATATATTCCAGAATGGCAATCTGATACAAGCCGGAAATCTCTTCGGCATAATCTTTTATCAGATATTTTTCGTACGACTCAAGATTGTTGAGACTCACATTCTGTTTCACAATTTTCAGCAGTTCATCCCATTTTTCTTCCCAGATGTAAATCCGGGGGATCAATGAATTGCCGCTCCAGTAGTCTTTTTTGGATATTTCATCAATGATCTGATTAATAAAAGTTTCCCAATTTCCAGGAGCAATGTGTTTTTTAAGCAAATCAAAATAGTATTTTTTCTCGCGGTTTGCTGATATAAACTGCTGGTGGGCATATTTTACAATGTTCTCTCTGTCGTTTTGCAGAATAGCTACCTTCAGCAAATAATCATACCAATAATCTAAATAACCCGGGCTTTCCTTGCTATCGTAAATTATTCCGTCTTCAGCCAAAGCAATGGCTTTGGAATAATTTTTTTCGGATATTGCTTTTTCAATCACCTCTTTTCTGAAATCCGCATTGGTAATGTTCTGCTCCATGTATCGGGCTGCTTCTTCTTCTCCTTCTGTTTTACGTATCAACAAAGCCCTGATCTGCTGGGCCTTTTGAAAATCCCAATCCCAGCTTTTACCCGAAGGTTTGATTGTGTCTAATAACGTGTGGATTTGTTTTGATTCATCTGCATTTTTAACAAGCCTGCATGCCATGTCAAGCATAATAAAATGCCAGTCCCAGCCCTTGAATAACCCTTTTGAAAAGGCATTTAAACAATATTGTAAAAGTTCGTAACGCAATTCTTCCGGAATCGGGCTGTTTGCAACCGAATCTAATACTTCAATGGCCTGATTGATGCACCCCCCGATATCGCCGTTGCTGTCGTCAGCAAATTGCAGCGCTGTCGTCATCTCTTCCAGTACTGCGCTTGCTATGTTCAGGGCGGTTTTGTAGTTGCCTTGTTCAACCTGGCTACCTGCTCTTTCAACAAACGACTCAATCAGCAGGCCCAACACGCGGGAATCGGAATACTCAATGAACCCGTGACGACCCGATAGCGATTTAAGGATGGCAACAATCTGTTTGGCATACAGGGACTTTGAATCAGGCATAATCAAATGAGCATAATTTGCCATCAGCAGCTGACGAAAATTCCTGTCGCGTGAACACCGCTCACTTATGATGGCTTTCAACTCCTCAACACTCAGCTTTTCGAGTATCTCATTTACCTGATCGGCAACGGTCTTCCTTTGTGCTGGTTTTTTGGTTTCTGTTCCGCCTTTCTCTGCCTTTACTTTGATATTTAGTTGCTCCTGCTGAAGATAAAAAATCAACGCCGCCACATGTTTGCAAACAGGTCCCATATCATAAGGGCAGGTGCAGACATTTTCGATGATTACATCATTCTTTATCTTGATACGGACGGTGTAATCTTCGCTGCCTTCAACAATGGCCTCGTATTCACCGGGTTCGATTTCCTCAGGGTCATTGACATGTCCCTTTTTAAAATACTGTAATCCGCGTTTGAGAATGGTTTCATTGATAAATTGCTCAAATTCGGGGAAAGGTATTTTCATTGCGGCTGAGGGTTAATGGTTTTTTAATATGAGGGTTACCGGCAAGTTGCAAACATGACAAGGAATGTTTACAGCCTTTCAATTTACAGCTTCACCTATAATTTTCAAATATAAAGCAATTTTTTACCTTTTTCGGTTAAACGATACTCCTGAAAACGACTCTATGGTTTTTCGGGTACTGTCATTTTTAAAATTCCACAATTCAACAATGGCTTGATATATGCTTCAAAATTACTGGAATGATTGGCAAGTCCGGGTTCTAGCAATATCTCTTCCCTTGTTTTTCCGTTTGTTAACGCATCAATCACAAATTATGACTTTGACACTGACTTAGATACTAAACATCCCCTGACATAGTCACAAATCCCGGGAATTTCATTATCTAATATTGTACTTAGTGATTGAAAATCAAATCCTTCAGAAATGGAAACATCAATATCTTCAATTAAGAATATAGCCCCTGACTTAGTTACTTACTTAGTTACCGTCTTAGTTACCAGCAACTCGGGATGGCAAGGTAAAGTGACCATAAAGAGCAATTGCTGATCGCAAGTATAAAAAACCGGTTCAGGTCTGCCATTTGCTGTCATGGGATTGCGGGTAATCAGATAAGGTAATTTAGGGCATACTGACAACTTAATGTCTATGGCATACAGCACTTTTTATACTTTTTCCCACTCCCGCAAGGGCAAGGGTCGTTGCGGCCGATTTTTACCGAAAAGGCAGGATGGTTGGGTTCTGGTTCGTAAAAAGATGAGGTCCTTTTATCTTCTCTATAGCCCGCCCAGGTTGTCAAAATATTCTCGTACAAATCGAAAAGTGAGTTGACTTTTTTCGTTTTATCGTATTTCGGTACTGTTTGAAAGGCTTTTTCAACCTCCTCATAACTTCCACAAATATCTGGGGTAACATATTGCTTATCATACAATGTTTTTACAAGCGGAATCAATTCCGGCAATCTGCAATCAATGGCATCGCATATCATCAGGCCGAGCAGATCGTTATCCACCAGGTTTTCATCTACAGATGATCGGGCAAATGTTTGAAATACATCTGAATACAAACCTAAGATCTCTGGGCGCCTTTCGGGATTATGCAGCAATATCTGGCAGAGGGCATCTGATGCAATTGTTTTGCTGTAGGTGTTTATACCGGGTTTCAGTAAAAATCGCCGGAGTTCATCAATTTTGTTCAGCCCTAGGGCGTACACCACCTGCCATAGGGTACTGGTTTGATGATCGCCCAGCCAGAATTCAAGAAAATCCTTGTCGGCTTCCAAAAATTCAAGTAAGCGTGGCAAGCTCTCTGTCGCTTTCAAAGCTGCAAGTAAAAACATCGCATGCAACGGAGAACTATGGGTTTCGTCCTGATTGTCGAGTTTCTCAAAATACCCGTAACGATCAACGGCATCCTGCAACACTGCTTCGAGGTCAGCAATAAGCGACGGACGGGGCAACGCGAGTATTTCTTCCAGTATAGCCCGTGGTATGCGCATTCCAAAATGATACAGGTTGTTTATTTCGTCATGGTGAAAGGCGGGTGGTGTTTTTCGGGTGGTACGTTTAATCTTTTTAATAACAGTTGGTTCAATGCGCATCTTTTGCGCCTCTTGCATTCGCGAAAAAGCCCTCTCCATGCGCAATATATGCAAATATGATTCTGCCTGTTCTGTTATCGGTTCTTCGGGTGCGAGTTCCTGCAACAGATCCAGCTTTTCTTCAGCCATTTCAAGGTCGCCGATTACAGCGTAATACCGTATAACAACATTCAGGTAGCTGCTTAACTCACCAAAATGAAAAACATCCCTTTCGGGATACAGACGTCTGAGATCCAGGTCGGGACCAAGCATCTCCGGGACCTTTTCAACCTCCTTTTTATCAATATAACTATTTGCCTTGTTGATGCGTGCAAACAGGTAACCGGGGTGTTCTTTAAACAGGGTATCATTAACCTCCATTGCCTTTTTATATTCACCCTGTGCACTGTAGGCAAACGACAGGTAGTTTTTAAACATCGGGATGTCAGGATACTTATCAATCAACCGGAGTAAGCGGCCAATGATATACTTATTCTTCGGGTCCTGACATTGCATTGCGGCATCTTCCAGTTCTTTTATGAGTACACGTCCAATACCCAGCCGGTTGTGCGTAAACAAGTGATCGGTCGAAATCCTGTATCCGTGAAAATCAAATTGATCATTCATTTTCTTATTCTGTTATTGGTTGTTTTTATTTCGATTAGCTTTTTACCCTCCGAACTGCTCCGTCACGTTCCACATCAATGCTGCCACCTTCGTAACCACAAACCCCCATCCGGGGCGAATTAACGACGGGCATACTGCTATAATCAGCGAAATCTTCACATTCTTCTTCATGCACCGCCGAACAGGCTTTGCAGTAATAGGTATAATCAATATCGGTTGTGCATACTGCACATAAATTAACAGCCGGCTTCTTTTTACATTTACTGCATGCGATCTCAATAGGTTCGTTACGTGAAAGGAGTGTTACATTGCCTTTCTGAATCAATTGATACTGTTTATGTCCCTTCAAAAACACCCGTGTGGTTGAACCAAAATCATAATCGTGGTAGATCTTTATCTTAGGTTCCATTACATCCTCAACAGCATATGACATGGACACTTTGAAATTTCTGTGCCCGAAAGCACTCATGTGATCGCAGCAATCGAGCCAGATATCGCGTAAAAATACATCAATAACTTTCATTTTGGCGGAGCCTTTTACCAGCAAATGCAGGAAAAATTCCCCTGCTTCCACTTCAACATGGCAGAAATTAACGGCATTTTCACCCGCTTCAGCTTTTTCTCTGGCAGCAAGATGCGAAGCCAGATGTTTCCCCATAGTTTTTTGAGGAATCAGGGTGTTGCAATAAATGCAATAGCCCTCAGATTGTTGTTCTTTCATGGTTTTTGTTCAATTATTAATCAGTTATCCCGTTTGAATCCGACTTAGCGTATATTTTATGCATGATTTATCCGGCTGAAATACAAACTCCTGATCGATTGGGTATTTTATAATGCGTTACCTGGGTTTAATCAGCATCTGGCACAATGCCAAATTAATGGCGGCAAACATTCCTCTAACCCAAAAGCCAAATGCACGAATAACTTCAGGACATAAATAACAACCGATGTTAAAAAAGAATTCAAAAATAGGCGATTTTGTCCATTACTGTTTATCAAAAATCCGAAATTACTTATATTAAAAGGGGGACATAATTTTTTATATCCGATCAACCCCAATGGCGATTAATCGAAATTCGACATCCTCCAATATTAAAATTAATTTATCAAAATATATCGATGTTCTTTTATCTTTGCCTTATTCAGCAGTGCATCCTAAAAACAGTGTGAACCTGTAAATCGATATTTGCATGGTAATGAAACCGATTGTTTATTTCGATACAGAAATTGATGCCCATCACAAGAAAATCCGTGATATCGGTGCTGTAAATGAAAACGGCAGCTCATTCCATTCGGCGAATACACGCGATTTCATCAATTTCATCAGAGGCGCTGAATTTCTTTGTGGACACAATGCAATCAAACACGATTTGATTTATACACGTTCCGCCATTCTCGAAGCCGGGGTAAACCCTTCCAATATTATTGATACGCTTGCACTATCACCCCTGTTATTTCCTGCCAGGCCCTATCATGCATTGCTAAAAGACGATAAACTGCAAACCGATGAGCTGAGTAATCCGGTAAATGATTCAAAAAAAGCCAGGGAACTGTTTCATGACGAGGTTTCCGCCTTTGAGCGATTGGACGACCAGCTGAAACGCACCTTTTATCTGCTTTTAAATGAGCAGAAACAATTTAAGGCATTCTTTCTGTTTCTGGATTTTTACACGAATCAGGAAGCACCAGATGATGTGATACGAAATTACTTTCATGGAGAAATCTGTGAAAATGCCAACCTGCCCGGATTGATTTCCGAACATCCGGTTGAGCTGGCTTACACTTTAGCGCTTATTAATGCACGAAACCGCTATTCCATTACGCCACCCTGGGTTTTAAAAAACTACCCCTATGTTGAGCGAACCATGCATTTATTGCGGAATACACAATGCCTGATCGGCTGTCCGTATTGCTTTAACACACTCGACGTGAACAATGCCCTGAAAAAGTACTTCGGATTTAACAGTTACCGCACCTTTGCCGGAGAGTCCCTGCAGGAAAAAGCAGTGAAAGCCGCAGTTGCCGGAGATTCCCTGCTGGCTGTTTTTCCGACCGGAGGTGGAAAATCAATCACGTTTCAGGTTCCGGCTCTGCTGGCCGGAGAAACAACCAAGGGGTTAACCGTAATCATTTCACCGCTTCAATCGCTGATGAAAGATCAGGTTGACAATTTGGAGAAATCAGGAATTACAGATGCTGTAACCATAAACGGCCTCCTTGATCCCATTGAACGGGCAAAATCGATTGAGCGTGTAGAAGACGGTTCAGCCTCCATCCTTTATATTTCGCCTGAGTCGCTTCGATCCAGAACAATTGAACATATGATTCTTGGAAGGACAATTGCCCGGTTTGTGATTGATGAAGCACATTGCTTTTCCTCCTGGGGTCAGGATTTCAGGGTTGATTATCTGTACATCGGGGATTTCATCCGAATGGTTCAGAATAAAAAAAACCTTGAGGAAAAAATTCCGGTTTCCTGCTTTACAGCCACGGCCAAACAAAAAGTGATAGAAGATATTTCGGCTTACTTCAGGGAAAAACTTTCCCTTAGCCTGACGATTTTCACTTCAAAGGCATCGCGGACAAATCTCCATTTTAAAGTTTTCGAAAAAGGAAATGAAGAAGAAAAATATTATACCGTAAGAGATCTGATTGAAGATAACAATTGTCCAACCATCATCTATGTTTCACGCACCCGTAAAGCATATGAACTTGCTACACGACTGACTAAAGACGGGTATTCTGCAAAGCCATACCATGGCAAGATGGACGCAAAAGAAAAAAGCGAAAACCAGGATGCTTTTATTGCCGGCACTGTAAATATAATGGTGGCTACATCTGCGTTCGGGATGGGTGTTGACAAGAAAGATGTTGGGATGGTGATTCATTATGAAATTTCTGACTCACTCGAGAATTACATTCAGGAGGCAGGTAGGGCTGGCCGTGACGAAAGCATAACAGCTGAGTGCTATATACTTTTTAATGAAGAAGATCTGAGCAAGCATTTTATACTACTAAATCAGACAAAACTTAATATCAATGAGATAAAGCAGATATGGAATGCGATAAAGTTCATCACCCGGTTTCGCATTCAGTCATCACATTCAGCGCTTGAAATAGCCCGGAAAGCCGGATGGGACGAAAATATCAATGAAATTGAAACCCGCGTTACCACCGCCATTGCGGCACTCGAAGATGCCGGATACGTTGAACGCGGTCAAAATATGCCTCGCATTTACGCCAACAGCATCCTTTCAAAAACCGCCCAGGACGCCATTGAAAAAATCAAAGGCTCTAATCGTTTTTTAAGCGAGAACCAAAAAATAAATGCCATCCGGATTATCAAGAAATTATTTTCGACCAAAAGTCGCAAACATGCCAATGATGAAAATCCCGAATCCCGGGTTGACTACATCTCTGATCATCTTGGAATCGTTAGAGAGGATGTAATCAGCATCATCAACATTCTGAGGGAAGAAAATATACTTGCCGACACCAAAGATCTTACTGCATACATCCGTAAAGGCGAAAATGCAAACCGTTCACTTTCCATAAGCGAAACATACCGAAGCATTGAACTCTTTCTGATTGATCAGTTCGAAGAGCTCGAAAAGACCTTCAGCCTGAAAGCGCTGAAACAATTGTACGAGCATCAGGGAAACGCTGAAGTTCCGCTGAACTATTTCAGAATAATCATTAACTTCTGGGCAATAAAGCATTGGATTAAACGCCAAACGATAGATTATTCGCGTAACCATATGGCAATTATAGCCAGACAGCCTAAGAATGTCCTGGGTGAAAAGCTCCGCAACAGGCATCTGCTTGCCAGATTTATTACTGAATATCTCTTCACTAAATCCATTACATTTTCAGATGAGGCAGATGCAAACAAAGAAGAAGAATTGGTTGAGTTTTCGGTACATGAGTTAAAATCGGCATTCGAAAACCAAAACCTGCTGTTTGAAAATAAAATTACCATCGAAGACATTGAAGACAGCCTGTTTTATCTCTCCCGTATAGAGGCCATAAAAATTGAAGGAGGATTTCTTGTTGTTTACAACCGGCTTACCATAAACCGGCTGGAACAAAACAACAGGGTTCAATACAAAACAGATGATTATCAGAAGTTAAATCAGTTTTATGAAAATAAGGTACAGCAAATCCATATTGTTGGGGAATATGCAAAAAAAATGCTGGACGACTACAAGGAAGCCCTTGTATTTGTGGATGATTATTTCCGTTTAAATTATTCTGCTTTCCTTAATAAGTATTTTCCCGGAAGCCGGCAGTCGGAAATAAAGCGCAATGTTACGCCAGCCAAGTATCGCCAGCTCTTTGGCACACTTTCTCCGGTACAACGCGAAATTATCGACGACAAAGATTCAAAATATATTGTGGTTGCTGCCGGGCCCGGCAGTGGTAAAACAAAAGTGCTGGTGCATAAACTTGCATCGCTTTTGTTGATGGAAGATGTTAAGCATGAACAATTGCTGATGGTAACCTTCTCGCGCGCTGCCGCGACTGAGTTCAAAAAGCGGCTCATGGACCTGATCGGCAATGCTGCAGCATTTATTGAGATCAAAACATTTCATTCGTTTTGTTTCGATCTGCTCGGGAAAATCGGTAATATCGAACATTCTGAAACCATCCTTAAATCTGCCATTGAAAAAATAACCAACAATGAGATTGAACTCAGCCGGATTACCAAAACGGTGTTGGTTATTGATGAGGCTCAGGATATGAACGCCGATGAATACGCCCTGATCAATCTGCTGATGACAAAGAATGACGATATGCGCATTATTGCCGTAGGTGATGATGATCAGAATATTTATTCATTCAGGGGATCTGATTCCCGTTACCTTTCTGCATTTATCTGCGAAAGACAGGCAAAAAAGTATGAGTTGAACCAGAATTTCAGAAGTAAAAGAAACCTGGTTGAATTTACCAACCATTATGTTGAAACCATTGGAACCCGTTTAAAGACCGAACGTATTGCATCAACCCACTCCGAAAGCGGACAAATTAAACTGGCAAAGCACAACGGCCGGCAATTGATAAGCCCAATGGTTGAAGATGTATTTACAGCCGAACTTTCGGGTACCACCTGCATATTGACCCAGACAAATGATGAAGCGCTGCACATCACCGGGCTGCTTATTCAAAAAGGGGTACGGGCAAAACTCATTCAAAACAGCGATGAATTCAATTTGTATAACCTGTACGAATTACGCTGCTTTCTTGGTTTGCTTGAAAGGAAATCCGACTCGCTCCTGCTGGGCGACGACGATTGGGGGATGGCTAAAAAGGAAATTGTTAACCAATTCAGCAATAGCACAAAACTCGAACCGGTCGTTCAACTGATCAAGGATTTTGAAGCGATAAATCCTCGTAAAAAGTTTAAATCCGATCTTGAGGTGTTTATACGGGAATCAAAGATTGAGGATTTTTATTCAGGAAACAGCGAAACAATCATTGTTTCAACCATGCATAAAGCAAAAGGCAAGGAGTTTGATAATGTGTTCATTCTGCTTGACCATTTCGACCACACCGCCGATGACAAAAAACGTTTGCTTTATGTGGCCATGACTCGGGCTCGCAGCAACCTTACCATTCATTACAACCACTACTTCCCCGATCAGGTCAATGTTGATGGGCTGATAAAATCAGAAGATATTACAGACTACAAAGCGCTTAATGAGTTTTCTTTACATTTGTCTCACCGCGATCTCAATCTGGGCTATTTCGGATTTGTACAACCACGCATCGATAAGCTGTATAGCGGTGATAAACTTATTTTTCACACCGATGAGTTGAGAAATCTGCAAGGTCAACCAGTGTTGAAATTTTCAAAGAAATTTATTGAAACGCTTGATCATATCCGCTCAACCGGATTCAGACCAACAGATGCTGAAGTTAATTTCATTGTTTACTGGAAGAATGAAAAATCCGAAAATGAAGTGAAAATTTTACTTCCGGCCATCTCGTTCGGGAGGTGAGGATCATAGAACATGGAGCATGGATCATGGGGTTATTTGGCTATTATTAAAGTTGTCGTTGGGATACGTCTCTATTGCCAACAAAACAAGTTTATTGGTAAATGTGACAAGATATTCAGCAGGTGTTATCATCACTTTGAATGCCATATAACTATCTCTATCAGCAGAAGAACAATATTCAGCCTCCGGGTGAAACAGATGCCCGTTTTTATGCCAACAATGAGGCTTTGATTAAATTACTGAATCCGGACATTGAAGAACACAAAATATTATTGGCTGAACTTTACAGTTATCAGGGCTGGTGTTTGATGAATGTATGAAACTGCTGAAAGAGATCGGAGACAGTGAACTCGACTGGTTGACCGATGCCTTCGGCAGAGAATGTGAAAAGGGGAACAGGATGGTGTTTGAGATTGTTTGATCATCTTTGAACAACAAGCCCTTTCAAATACCATTCCAGAATTTCAAGCATCTCTGAGTCGTTATAAAATATTGTAACATCCTCCGCATGGTCATTCATTTCTGAAAGAAAGCCTTCGTATGCGCCAAAATCAGGATCTTCTGAGGTGTATCGGAAATACAAAATGATAAATGTGGCAGGCCTGCCATCTCTTTTGGGACGTATTATCCGACCCATACGCTGAATCATCTGTCTTTTCGTTTGACTGGCCGAAAGAATAACGCCCAGATCGGCTTCCGCAACATCAATACCTTCATCCAGGCATTTAGGCGCCGAAAGTATTTTTATATTACCACTGGCAAATTCTGCAAGCCTTTCTTTCCTTTCCACCTTGTTTAAATGACTTCCGTAATCCAATGCTAACAGGTTATTTTGTGATAACAATTCTGCAGATTGTATAGAGGCTTCTTTTGTTTCAGTAAAAATCAGCGCCTTTTCAGCAATGAAAAACAATGGAACCAACTTTTCAAGTGCCTGAATTTTAATAGAATTGTCTGATAACAAATCCCTACGCTTTCTGAAATGCTTCAGGTATTGACGTGCGGCTACTGTTGCATATTTATCCTCATTCCCGCCTTCGCTTAATTTTTGCACCGCTAGCATAAACTCGCCGAAAGGCTCAGCCGGGCATCCATAATCTTCTATCAGTTGTCTGCGCTTTTTTCTGAGTGAATCTTCCAAAAAGAAATATTCTTCCTGATCATCAGGGCTCAATTCAAGGCCGATCAATCCAACTCTGAATGGGGCCAGAATACCTTCCTGCAAGCCCCTGGCGTAGCCACAGCCTTGAATTACGTTCCTTACAGATTTGCTGCCACGGATTTCAGAAGAAAAATAAGGAAGCAGTACCTTTTCAATCCCTTCATCATTCCGGTCAAAGGTAGCCGTTAACCCGAGCCTTTCCTGGAAGTTTTCTTTCAGTGATCTGGAATAAGCCGGAGAACCATATCTGTGTACCTCATCGGCAATGAGCAATCCATTTTCACCCTCAGGCAGCATGTTATGATTCATTGCTGTTTGTACTGTAACCACAACAATGTGATGCGAGTAGATTGTATCCTTTTCACCGGCACATCGTTTCCCTATATCCAAATCGGGCAGATCATTTCTTAATGTTTTATGCCATTGTTCCAATAATTCAACGCCTGGCACCAATACAACAACGGAAACACCTCTTGCAACAGCATCTGCTGCCGCCATAATACCTACCGCTGTTTTACCGGTACCGGTAACAGCTTCAACAACGCCTCTTCTTCCCCGGTTTATCCACTCCTGCAGGGCCTCAGTTTGCCATGCTCTGGGGGTATGGCCTCTATATAGTGAAAGATCAGCACCTGAAACATTCAGGAATTGTGTTTGATCATGAAGTTTGTTAAGATCATTAGTCCGGGCTTCCCAGGAAGGTAACGTCTGACTGTCTTTTTTGAAGAACTCAGGATTGCCATATAAAACACTATTGATGTCTGAGGTTGAATAATTATAAATGCCGGCGGCCTGCAATAATCCGAGAAGACTATATTTGTTCTTCTTTGGGTTCTCCACCAGTAGAGTGAATAATTTAAGGGTCAGTAATTTTCGCTCCTTGGGATTCATATGATTATGCTTTCATTTATTTGCTCTGAAAAGTTATCCTTCTTGAGGTATAACCTTGTTTTCAAAGCACACTGCTTTATCAAACCAAAGGAGTTTTGCGAGATGACTTACCTGCTCTACATTTTGTTACTTTTCAAGGCAATAGAATAATCTACTGGTAATGTCATGACCTCCTGGTATCTTTTCATGATGAGCAATGAGCGCTTTCTGCATTAAACTTAATATATCTTTCGTTTTTCTGAAGTTTACATGGTCAGTTAACGGATGTATTGAAATAGTGCTTGCATTTTTGGTTTTTACTAACCCATGAGCATCATAAACAGAAGAAAAGGAGTTACCAGAATTGATATACTGATAGTTCATAATCATATGTCTATCATGCTCATTTGAAAATTTTTCAAAATAGATAACGCCTGTGGCAACTTGCGTACCAAGAATTTCCCTAAGTTTTTGCACAATCCTGTTAAGTGGAATGTTCTTATCTTTATCTTTCCTATTTGGTATTCTGGTAAAAACCAAAAAGCTCCGGAGCGTATCTTTGGATTTAAATAATCTTGCAAGACTGTACAGGTTGTTTTCCAGGATATTCTCATCTGCAGTATTCACAGCATAAGTGTCTACAAGAATGACATCACTCACAAATACACCAGAGTCCAGATCTTTCCAGCTATTAAATTTTGAATCGGACTCCGGATCTCCAAGCCTGAAAAAGGGTTCTTTTATCAGTTCCTTAAATCTTTCCTCATAATTATCTATTGAAGCTGTAAAAAAGCCCGAGTCTGTTTCTTTCAAAAAATCGCCCTGGTCAGCAAAAAACAATTGGAAAGGATTTTGCTGATCAGGAATTATAGAGGCACAAGATATTTCATTTGCATGTTTAATACTTGAATCCCCCCTGCCAGCCAGCATCGCCGACAGCAAGCGGTAATCAGTTTCGGAGGGTTTACCATATAAAACAAGGTGAGAATTAGTATTTACCATATCAATAAAATCACGGGCGGGGGATTGGGTAAATATATTTAACTCAAATTTCTGTTTTGCGTCAACCAAAACTTCTATATCTACATGTGATGTCAGCATTAGTTCAGGTTTTGAGCGTTTAGAATGGCAGCCGTAAGATTGGCTGTTTCGTCATAAAATCCGGCACCAAAGCTTTCCCTTAGAATTCCATCTTTACGAACATTGATTTTGTAGTATTTTTCGCTATCAGAGCCCTGATTGAAGTACAGCAGATTAATCTGCTCCGGATCTATCACATTTTTAGCGACCAGATATTGCAAACGCTGTATCAGGTAAGTGCTGTGAGTCTCAAGAATCAGCTGAATACCAAATTCTTTTATGCAATAAAGGAATAAATCCGCCAATTTTGACTGCCAGTTCGGATGAAGAAATGCTTCGGGTTCTTCAATAAGGACTGTTTTTCTTACAACCTTTTCCGGATCCCTTCCCTGGCTTTCGGGTAGATCTATATTTTGTGACCTTTCCTTCTTCAGATTTATCGCTACTGAGCTTATCTTTAGAACCAATAATATTATACTCGCGGCTCCTTTGCCTAAATTTCCAATATTTATCCTTGGATTCGACTTCAAAATATTATAATCAATCGGGTAAAGAGGTGGCATCTCAGTGCCGTTTAAAATTATCTTTTTTTGTTTGCTAACGACCTCCCCTACTCCGGTTATCAGATTCAACTCAAAAGAGCTATTGAGGTGATTAGTAATTTCAGTTAATCCATCTATACCGAATATTTTCAGCGCCTCATGAATAAATTCAGCACTTTCCTGCTGGGCTCTGTAGATAACCTGGAGGTATTCAGTGTTCACGTTTGCAGGAATTAATCTTGAATGTAAAATTTCAGGCGTGATGTGGATAATGTTGTAATTCCGCAGCAAATTGAGACTTTGTGAAACAGATGTTAACAACGGTCGAAAAAAATCCAGGATGAAATCCTTATAGGCTGTTTCTTCAAGTAGCCTGCTATACGAACTGGTTAAATGTTCATCCTTATCAAAGAAAATGGCTTTCCTGGTTTCAAAATCCCCCATATTAAGATAGAGGTCGTAAACAAGTTCCCTTTCAAAGTCTTTTAGGTTGAATTTTGAAAGATCATAATCTGCATAGAAATACTCATTTTCTCCGAAACACTCGCCCCACCAGTACCCATCACTGCTGGATATTTTCCGCATCTGGCTTAAAAGTGCTTCAAACTTTTTATGAAAACCGGTGACCTTAGGAAGGTATTTCTCTAGTAACAGCAGGTTTAACCTGAAATCGACCAACCCAGGGTCAGTATTTTCATACGGAGTTTCAATGAAATTTTCTATTCTATCATCCGAACCTGCCTCTTGAGAAATTAATTGAAAGAAGAGAGTGCCTGAAGAATCGAAAATACTAAGATCGGAGAAAATTGCGTATTCTTTAAATTTATCATCATTATTATCATAACCTTCTCCGAATGTATAAACTACCTCAAAATCTTCCTCAATACCTTTTAGCTGTGCCGGAAGTCCGATTCGAAATGTCCGCTTGCTACTATCCCGGTTAAGATTTTCAGAAAACCTGCCCAGGTTCAAGTCTTCCGAAACCAGATTAAGCGAAGGGAAATCTGTTGACTTCAAACCCTCAGAAAACAATTTTAAGGCCTTGATAACAGTGCTTTTTCCTGAATTATTGGCTCCTGTGTAAATATTCAGGCCATTGAATGTAAAGCTGGTTTTGCCGGAAAATATCCTGAAATTTTCAAGTGATAGGTTAAAAAGTCTATTCATGATGGGTCCATTTCTAAGTTAATTAACAGACAGTTATTTAGCTGTCCGCCAAATCATTTTTATCATTTTTACAAATATAAAATCTTGTAACTAATCAGTTTCTTTTGTAATCGGCAATGGTGTTTAATGCAAGAAAAACATTCTGGCCATTTTTTATGGCAGTATCAATAATGGATCTCAGTATGGCAAAATTTTCAGCAGCTTCAAATAC
>JAHYJC010000094.1 GCA_019429275.1 Lentimicrobium sp.
TGTACAGTCTGTGTACGCTGTGGTCAATCTAAATGAAAGCACTTCTATATAAGAGTAATCGGTGGGATGGGGTTAGGTGGGGAGTTATGATTGAGTGAAAAGTTGGGGTATGGTATGATTTTTAAAACAGAGTTGTTGAGTTATGCAATTATGATTCGTGATGATTCACGAATTGGAAATCCGAGGCATCCTAGTGTGGTTGTATGAGGCCGCCTTTCGTTTTTTGCTTTTATCAGCAAAAATTGACACGAAAATAGTGAGAATGGCAGTTTTCACAACGGCTTTTCGATGGTGAATTGTTCGATTTGTGACTCGATAACTTTAGTCATTGAAAACCTTTAGAAATCGAGAAATTCGTCGAGTTCTATAATCCCCCCAAGGCATCATTCGTTTTTGTGGCCATGTAACATACAAAAAGCGCTTTGCACGTGTAAAAGCAACATATAGATTGTTTTTTTCCTGTATCATCTCAATACCCCCACTTCGCACAGCCCGATAATCAGGGAAAGTTTCATCGTCCATGCCGATAATAAAGACAATATCAAATTCCTGGCCTTTCATCGTGTGCACAGTACTTAATGTGATGCCACTATGTTGTGTCAGTGGATGGGTTTGCCCCATAGCCATGGAATTTTTAAATTGATGCAATGATTTGTTGTCCGTCTTCTTAGCGTAATTATACCAGTGCTTGAGTAATTCATTAATATCATTGAAGATCATGGTTTTTTCATTTTCATCTTCAATATCCAGATTGCCCCTAAAACCTTCCAATGCCTGCTTTATGTTACTTCCGTCATCATTCAATTCTATAACCAGTTTGATTATCTTTTCATTTAATCCTCCAATAATCTGTGGGATGATGGTGTCCAGATTCATATTATCTTCTTTTTTTATTTTTAAACGATTTAACAATTTTTCCTCATGCAAACTGTCTTGAGGGTTCATTCTTATTCTTAATGCAAGGTCGAATATTTTCATCAAATCAGATTCAAATTGAATCACACCTGGATTCATTTTGTAGTTAAATGGTAATCCACTATCGTTTAATTGTGCCTCTAATTCATTGAAAACATATTTATTTCGTGCAAGCACCGCTATTTTCTCATAGGCAATGTCACCTTCAATGTCACTATGCTGCTTTAAAGCAATTAACTCATTTATTTTACTAACAACCCACTGAGCTTCAGTATTTTCATCATCTAAACAATGTATTTCAAAAACGCCTTCTTTAACTATTCCTGCAATATCGTCTGCCTCAGGAATGATTTTTTTTGCAGCTGATAATACAGATATTGAAGAACGGTAATTTTCATTCAACTCAAAAGGCGCAGGATTAAAATCACGGACAAACTGTTTATCCATATAATCAGGAGAAGAGCCATTAAAATGGAAAATGGATTGATTTGGATCTCCTACCATCATGATATTGGTAAATTCACCATTCGCCAAAGCAAGCAAAAGATGATATTGGGCATTATTCAAGTCCTGTGCTTCATCTATACAGATAGCAAAGTAACTCCGGCGATACAAAGCAGCTGTTTTGGGATAATTGACCAATAAACTATGTGCAAGCAACAGTAAATCATCAAAATCGATAGCATTTTGAGTCCGTAAAATATCCTGATAGTTTTGATATAGCAAAACCAGATTTTCATCATTTGTATGCTGTTTCAGTTCACTGTCGGCGATTAACTCTCGTTTAACTTTTGAAATGAAATTTAAAACATGATAGCGGAAGTTTGTCTGATCTTTTTTGTCTTGTCTTTTGTATTTGACGGCATAAGAAGGCGTTTGCTTAATCGCTTGTTCAACCAATTCCAGTCTATCTATTTCATCTTCAAAAATATGAGGCATTTTCGCAAGACCAATCAAATTACCATGGTTTTCCAGTATGGACTGGCAAAAACTATGAAAGGTTCCCACAAAAATACGCTTCTCGATTTCCGATATATCGCTTAATCTTTCCTTAATTTCTTCTCCTGCTTTATTGGTAAAAGTCAGGGCAAGTATTTTTTTATTGGTTTTACTCAGTAAATACTGCACTCTTTTAGTTAAAACCCGTGTTTTACCACTCCCCGCACTAGCCTTAACATAGATCGGACCGTTTTCAGCAAAAACAATCTTTTTCTGTTTGTCTGACAATTCCATTTCGGATTTCATAGTTCACCTACTGCATTTTCAAAATCGCAGATATTTTGCTAAACAAATCAATCACCTTTGGTGGCAAGCCTTTATTGCTTTTTACAATTTGTTCTGCTATTGCAGGACTATATTGAGTTTTGCTAGCAGTGATGACTTCATATAACTTACTATCACTATATTCACTAATCTCTTTTAAGCGTTCTACTTTTTTTGCAGTTCTATGATGTTCATTCTCATAAACATCAAAAGAAGCAATAGCTTGTTTGATTTCATCAGTAAAGCCATCAGTAATAATCTGTTTTTCAAAATTATTACCCTCATCAAGAAAAACAATGCAATCGCTTTCGTTTTTTTCAGAACCAGACTTTAAAAACTGAGATTGGACACTAACTTTAACATTTATACCAGGTTCATTTTCTGCATCGCTGAAAATAAGCCATGGGATTTTAAACGCTTCTGCAAAGCGTAAAAATGGCAGATAATTTCCAAACCCACCTACGCCAACAAAATCAAGGCCCATTTCAACAGATGTTTTGTTAAAATACTTTTCTGCAAAAATGATTAGCGCTTGTTCTTCAGTTTCCCCTTCAAAAAAGATAATCCCCTTAGAGAAAAATATTTCCCCTCTGGTATTAATGACTTGTCGATTTATTTTTCTGATTTCTTCGTTAGTTAAACTTTTAATGTCGATCTGACTACAAGTCACGTCATAATCTTTGTAAAAACTGCGCACCTGCCACAAGTTTGCCTCTGCGGCGATATAGGGGGAATGGGTGGAAATTATTTTTTGACCCGCAATAGCATCAATCTGGGCAAAGAGTTTTTTTTGGGCGTTGGGATGTAAATGGGCTTCTGGTTCTTCTACAGCGAGGATGGGGAAAAACACAGAATTATATTTTTGGGCATTTGACGAAAGCAAAGAAATAAACGACTTCAGTGTCAAAAGTGATGACCAGCTTCTTGTCCCCATACCATGGTATTCCATAGAGAAACTGTCGTGCTGATCGGCGTAATAAATTGACAAACTTTTATTCAAATCACGAACCTTTTTGGCAAAAGGCGTAATTTCTACCCCTTCACTGTGAGTATCCATTGCAGTATCAAGCTCTTTCAAGGTTTTCTTGATATTTAATAAAATATCGCTGCCACTGACCACATCTTTGTTCAGTAATTCAATCATGTCTTCGATTTGTTTGGTTGTTTCTTCGGAATATTTGATTTTAGACAACATTTTGCCAAGATAGGAACTTCTTGATTTCATGTCCTCCAAAATATCCCGTTGTGCATTCATGTAAAAAAACGGAATTTCATCAAAATGAAAACTTGTTTCTTTGCCGTTATCACCATCAAACCAATTAACCCCTTCTTGTTCGAATTCAGGCCACATTTGCAGAATAAATTGTTGGGTTTTGTAGATGTTTTTTATCGGATCAAAAATGACTATTGTTCTAAGCGGAACAAAGGCTTTATCTTGATAATCCATTTGGATTCTATCGGTAGTGAATAGTAGTTCCCAGTCTTCTGAAAAAATATCGCTCTGTTTTCCATCACTATTGATGGGGGCAATCAGCAGGTCAATGATTATTTTATCTGATGCCAAACTTTCCTGAATAAAGAAATCGTCCGATGAAACAAATTGACGATTACCCAATGCCAATTGCAAAGCTTTGAGAAAGGATGTTTTTCCGCTATTGTTCATGCCTGTTAAAATAGTGTTTTGCTCAAGTGTGACTTCAATATTTTTAAGGCCTCGAAATCCCGCAATTCTAACTGTTTTTATTAAAATACTCATATAGTTGCCTCCTGTCCGTGTTGTACTTGTACTTCACCACTCATAATATTCGGCAACAGTGTATTCCGCAGTTTTTCAGGGTGGTGCGTCCCATTTAGTAACAATACTCAATACTTGCATAAGTTAATATCATCACATCATTTATAAAATATATAGTTTCGATATTCACAGTTTTGTGTGAAAATTTCACTAAAGTGCAGAAAGCAAAGGAGTCTTGCATAAATGCAAAAAACGACATCGTATAACATTTTGCTGACGTCAGCAAAATGGTTAAGATTGGCTCTGAAGTAAAAAAATAATAGATAAAAATTACATTTCAGATAATGTTTTCAGAAGATCACGATTCTCTTCAACATATTCTATAAAAAATAACCTTTCATTTGGAGATAATATTTCCAAAAACTTAATCTTTTTGGACAAGTTAATTCTTTCCATAATTTGTTTAAACATAAATGCTCATCCTTTAAATTAAATTTTTACATTAAATGCCGAATTCGTTAAATTCTGTTTTTCGCTTAAAATTTCTATATGTCACTAAAATGATATAATTGTTTAGTAAATATGTCTCAACCAAGTAAAAAAAAAGAAAAAGAATGTGTGCGAAAGCACACATCAAATAACCACGCCCCTCAATCAAAAAGGCGTAACCCGAAAATCCAACCTCAATTCGCCTTAATATACTCGATCATCTTCGGGGTCAGAAGCGGTGCGATCTGCGGGAGCATGTTCGGCAGCAAATTATCCATGGCTTTTGGCAT
>JAHYJC010000095.1 GCA_019429275.1 Lentimicrobium sp.
TGTGAATTCTGCCGGCATGGTATGTCCGCCGCCGTGAGAATAAAAGGTATACGGAATGCCGTAAAGATCCAATGAGTCTTTGACATCCATATTGCCCGGATACAGAAAGAACGGATCGTTGGTTCCGCAGCCGAAATAGATTCCCGGGCTGCTTTCTGGGGTAAGCTGATTGATCAGACTGGCAATGTCATGGGGTATTACTTTTGCCAGTATCGTATCAATGTAGTTTCCGTTTTCATCGAGGGGGAACTCGAGAATTGCCGGGTTGATATAGGTTTGCGGTGTATTGTAGTTGGGTGCAAAAGCGCCATAATACAAAAAATATATTTGTGTATACATCCCACCGGTAGCGTAATTATAGAAATAAGGAGGTCCTTGATTTGCCTGTAAGATCATCTGCCTGAACTGCATACACATATAATCCTCAAGAAAGCTGACAGGGGCGGCACACGAGGCCAGTGCACAGTACTGATCCCTGTGAAGGATACCATACCTGAAGGCTCCGTATCCGCCCATTGACATGCCGAACACAGCCCTGTAATGTTTTCCCGGCATCGCCCTGTAAGTAGCCTCAATCCAATTACAAAGGTCTTCAACCATATAGGTTTCATAATTGCCCCACAAGATGGAGTTGGTATAAACGCTGCCACCAAAGGGAGGAGGGCTGTTGTGGGCACAAACAATGATTACAGGATCTATCAGGCCCTGATTGATCATCGTATAAGCCGTGTTCATTACCCCATTCCCTTCGTTTTGGGAGCCTTGCCAGCCATGCAGATAGTAAATGACCGGATAGTGCAGATCGGGGTTCGCATCGTAGCCCGGTGGCAGGAAGACATTGACCATCTTTGTTTCGTCCAGCGCCTCGCTGTAGAATGAGGTGCTGATGATGTTGGGCTGCGCTGTTAAAGCTGTTGCCAAAAACATCATTACTGTTGCGAGTGTAATTTTTTTCATGACTCATGGTATTTGATTTGAAGCAAAATTATACTGCTTCAATACCTTAAATGAATCAAATTGCTGAACGCCCGGTTTGGGTTATTGAACGTTCAGGAAAAGTTATTAATCGTTTTCAGGGGAATTGTATTTTATTTGCGCTTACTGAACCGCTCCAGTTCCCGCAGGTCAAAATCCAGTTCCATCTCAGTAAATAGCTCCCTTGCTTTAGAAAGATATTCTTCAACTGTTTTGCCCCGGAATGATTTGATTTTACCATTGGATTTTGTAAGGCACTTTGCCGTTTCAAAAAAAGTGCGCGACAGTTCCAGTTTACCATTGTATTTTTCGCCCAGATCTATTGCAATGCCAAAATGCTTTAGCGCCTTCTTGTAGTTTCCCAGGAATGCATGGACCGATCCGGACAACTGGTGAGAAACTATCTGGTCGTTCATGACTTTGGCGGAGGCGCTAACGGCTTTTTTTACAGTTTGGACGATGCTCTTTTGCAAAAACGGATCTGAGGGGTTGCTTTTTAATTCTTCCAGTTCAATATAAGCTTTGGTAATAAATATGGCACTGTACCACATTTTGAGGATTTTCCGCTCCATGGCACGTTTTTCCCCTTCGCGGAACACGGCCCAGGCCCTGTCAATTTCCCCTTTCATGGCAAGGCAAGAAGCCTTTGTCAGCAATATAATGCTCAAAATGTTGTCGTGACCAGTCTTACCGGTATATTCTATGCCTTCGTCTGCTTTTGCAATATTCTCATCCAGTTTCCTGTATCTGAAGGTGTAATTGGCAAACAGGCGGTAGTGCTGTGCCATTGCCAGGTTGACCTGATAATCCTCCCCGAGCATGGCCAGTTTATTGATCATCAATTCTGTTTTGCCGGGCAGCCCTGTTTCAATAAACTGAAGCCCATGGAACATGACATAATGGAGAAGGGTCCAGATGTTTCCACGGGAGATGCAGTAATCATACATCTGCTGAAAGTGCTTATCCTCCTTCCATTCCCCGGTGAGAAACTGGTATAAATTGACGAACATATTATACTCCATCCAGGGGGTACCGGTACCGGTTTCCATATTCCGGGCAGTGAACTCCAGGATTTTCCGGCACAATGCCATAGAGAATCCTGTCCAGCCAAACATGGCGCTGGTCATTGGGAAGATGGCGAGCCCAAATTCCGATTGGGAGAGATCAAAACGGGTAGCATATTTGAAGATGGCCATGTTCTCGAAAACTGCCTTTTTGGGGTTGAGGCTTGAGAGCAGTTTGGCCCTGTAGAAGTAAATGGTAAGAATCCTGTTTTCATCCACGGTTGGCTTCTTTTTAAACCTTAGCACTGGATAATTCAAAGAATAGACCAGTATCAGGATGCTTTGCAGTGCAGTCAACACAGAAGGAAGCTTTCCGCGGCTAACTTTCAGGCCGTATGATCTCAGCACCCTGTCGAAATAATCGAGCGCTTCGATATTCAATGTAAGGGCGTAGTAACTGCGGGCAATTTTCATATAAAGATCCAATAGTTTATCCTGTGACGGATGACCTGCCGAGTTCAATAAATGTAATTTTAATGCTTCCTTGTAATATTCTATCGCTTCGGCGGGAGCAGCAGAACTAAGCGCCAAATCACCAGCTTTCAACAGGTATTCCTCCGCCCTGGTAAAATTCTCCGATTTGCTGTAGTGCATCGCCAGGGTTCCGTAAAACTCGCTGATGCGCTCCGGGAAAACCTTTTCAATAGATTCGGCAATCTTCAGATGCAGTTCCTTTCGTTTTTTATCGACCAGCGAATCATACGCCGCCTGGTGCGCCAGGGCATGCTTGAATACAAACTCCAGGTTCTCTTCATCGCCCGTTTCCTGAATAAACTGCATATTCCTTAGATACTGAAGGCGTTCGCTTACCGCTCCAATGGTATCAGCGGTTTCATCCAGCAACTTGAAGTAGAAGTTTCGGCCTATAACTGAAGCCGATTCAAGCAGGTTGCGGGTTTTTTCGTCGAGGTTCTCAACCCGTGCATGCAACACTTCCTGGATGTTTTCAGGAATATCATAAGTGCCAGCCTCATCGCTGATCTGGAATGCATTGCCGCTGAAGCTGATGATGCCCCGGTCAATGAGCGAACGCAACACCTCTTCGATGAAAAAAGGATTTCCTCCGGTTCGTGAAACAATATTGCCCGCAAAGGTTTCCGGAACTTGCCCCGACAACAATAAATTACCGATCAGTTCCCGGGCGTGGTCTCTATCAAGCGTAGTTGTTTCAATTGATGTAAGTGCTGAAGCATGGTTCTCAAAAAGAAATCTTACCAGCGAACCGGTTGTTTCTTCATAACCCGGCCTGAAAACATTTATAAAAACAATGGGGTGGGAATGCGACAATTCATAGATTGAGCGCATCAAGGTAAGAAACGACTGGTCGGCCCAATGGAGGTCTTCAATGGCAATCACAACAGGTTTCAGCGCACTGAGTTTAACCAGAAGGTCGCGGATGGCTCTCAACATCAATTTTTCCAGTGCATTGGGATCAATTTCGCTGATCCTGACGGCAGCGGCGCCACTTAATTCCAATCCCATAAAACGGGCGATGAATGGCAGTACCTCATCGGGATTATCAGGATAAACCCTCAGTAATTTTTCTCTCAGTTTCTTTTCAGAAACCAATGCACTGTCTTCTTCCCTGATGCCCGTCCATGATTTGATGATGCCAACAAACGGGTGATAGCTGAGGTGTTGTCCGTTTGAAAGCCCGCGGCCTTCGAACCAGTAGAGTTTATCAAGAATATTTTCCTTTTTCAGTTCGGCCAGTAGACGGGATTTTCCGGTTCCCGGCGCCCCGGAAATATTGATGATTTGCCCTTTTCCCCTGTAAAGTTCAAGTAAAGCAATTTTCAGGATTTCCAGTTCTTTTTCCCTGCCCACCATGGGCGACTGGATCAGGCGGCCTTCCACTTCGTTGGCTACCGGGGCTTTTTCTATTTTTCTGATGTACTTATGAATACGAAGCGGCTCGCCCAGTTCTTTGATTGGTAACGGCTCCAGTGATTCAAAATCATAATCATCCCTGCAAAAATCCGCTATTTGTTGCGAAACCATTAGCTGCTCCCAATTGGCAATGGTACAAAGACGCTGAGCGATATCAAGCGGCAGCCCAAGATAGGTAGGTTGCTTGTTGCTATCACTGCCCAACCGGCCTGTATGCAATTCGCCGTATTCAATGCCGGCTTTCATTTTTATTTGATCTGGTTTATCAGCCAATAGGTCAATATCTTTGATTTTTCTGCCAAGCTCAAGGGCTGCCTCCATGGATTTGGCGACTGCTTTTTTCCTTTTCTCGTCTTTTATCACAATGATGAAGTTCCGTCCGGTAAATTGGAAAAGATCGCCGCCGTGATAGTCCGCAATTTTGCGGATCAGTTGATAAAGCGATTCGAGTATCTCTTCGATAGGATGTTTCTCTTCGCTGCCGGAAAGGTCAGAAAATCCATCTATGGCTCCGCTGATAACAGCGGCCTTTATTTTTTCCAGGTTCTTAAGGGTTGCGGTCATGGTTAATAATTTTGGTGTAAAAATAACCTGACAAATTCATTTCAGGTAGCCAGATTTATAAACGTACCTTATAACTGTCTGAACGCTGCTAATTTCTTATTTATCGCAGAAGCTTGAAATCATTCAACTCACCGATTCCAGCAATTCAATCACGGCATCGTATTTACGGGATGATACCGGAACCTTTGC
>JAHYJC010000096.1 GCA_019429275.1 Lentimicrobium sp.
GCAAACCAGGCAGTAAAACAATTATGTGCTTTTTTAAACCAAACAGAAACTTGTTTCCCCCTCACAAATTTAAAGCTGATTTACAAAACAGTCGCGATTTAATTTACGATAGTCTTGGAAGTCTGAACTTTAAGGGTTCTTAAAAAAAACTCAAATAAACATGAATAAAACAATATTTATCAAACTCAGTTTTTTTCTTATTTTGTATTGTTCATGCACAAAAGAAAAGAATTTGGTTGATTCAAAACAACAATCAAAAAATTATAAAGTTACATCTGTCGACATTGAAACAACAATAGATCTAAATATAATTTTAATTAAAAAGTATCTGACAATTATTTCCAAAAGTTTGGTTGGATTGATGAATGATTCAATCTTCAAGAATGCAGTTTATTCAGAAGTAGTAAAAAGGAATATGAATAATGAGTATGCTGTCTCCTTTGATTCTTTATTGGCATACTATAATAGAAATCATCTTGATCTGGTAGAAGCGCTCAGCCAATCTTTAAAAAATTTCGGAGGCAGTGAGAGCATGATTGACACACTTGAATCAGCAATAATATCCTTCTCAATTAATTCTATAAAATTTACCCCCAAAATATTTATTCCTATTTTATATACAAACTGTTTTGATATTGGGAATTGGAATAAAAAAGATTTTTTATATATAGCTATTTCACAGTTTAACATTCCAGGTAATTTACCAACATATAGACAAGGGGATAGCTTGAGTGTTACTTATCGAAATAGCAGTTATGTATTTGTTAGACCCACCTGGTATGTATGTGTAAGCCTCAATATTGCAAATGAGTTATTTAATCAAAGGATTGTTGAAAGGATTCGTCAGCCCGGCGAACACAATTGTGTTTGTCGCAATTCAATGACTGGTGGACTCCCTTTCTGTGACTTTGATTGGTACCCAGGCGGAATTGGGGATTGTTCTGGTGTTCTTAGGCCAGATGGCGAATGTGAGGATGTCTGCATGTATACTTTTCGTTATGACATTTTACCTTCTTACTAATAATGGCAACATTTTGGAATTTATTTTTTTTGACATTTTAAATTATGATTCGTATTTTCATGCCAGTTTGGATGATTTATTTATTTTTAAATTCCTTTAATATCGGGAATTATGAAAATATATATCAAGTGAAGGATAGATGTATTCTGCCATTTGATTCAATAATTCTTTCTATCCCTGAAAAATCAATTGAATACTCTGATTTTATTATTCGCATAGATAAAGATGGTTTTTTTATATATGATCAAATAGTTGGCAAAGCATATTCTTTCGACCTTGATGGAATAATCACGTCAACAACTCCAGTTCATCGTTATAATGACAGGGGCAACCCACTTTCGGGTGCATCATTCTCTAAAACAGGAAACAGCCTGTTTTTCCTGAAGACCCACAGGTTTTATTATTTCATGGATAGCCTGCAAAATTCAGGCATTATTTCCACATCTTTCAATCAATTGCCAATTGCCAGAAAATGGGGTTCAGATCCGGCATTTCAAGTATCTGTTTCAGATAATCTTCTTATTGTAGGGGTATCCTCGTGCCCTGTTGACCTACTGGATGGAAATCAGAAATGGCTTGATGCGAGATTCTATAAAAGTCCGGGACTATTTGCGATTTATGATATTCGAAGTATTCTGAATAGTAAAAATCAACCCTCCCCTTTTCAGGATTCAATAGCAATTTCTAATTTAATCGGAGCCAGGTCTGATGTTTACAAAAAGGAGAGATATCTCCCTCATCTTGACAATCTTTTCTGGTACTATGATTGTAACAAAAAATTAATTATTTACTCAGAAGAAACAAGTCATCAGATTCGGGTTCTTGATCTGATGGGGAAAACAGTTGCTGAATTTGGAGAGAAAGGAAAATTTATTGAAAATGAAAAAATTATTACCCTAAGTCAACTCAACGGGTCCAGACCTGAAATCTCGCGACAAATGGAGTCTGCCAGGATACTTGGACCTTCTTACCTGAAAATTTTCCATGATCATCAATATCTCTACAGAATTTATAAAGCTCCGGTAAAACAAACACTTGTCATTTCTGAAAAACAGTTCGAATCATTTCAGGGCAGACAAGATTTGGACAAAACCCGAGAACAGTACCTGCAGATTTATAATGTATCAGGAAAATATAAGTGTGTTGCTGATTTTCAAATTCCTTCATCACTCGAAATCATAAATATAGTGGATGGAACAATCTATTCCAAACCAATCGTTGATAAGGAAACCAGAACTTTGAAAATTCTCTTATACATCACTTCTATCCAATGAAAAGCCCGTCATCGAGCCAGGGTGCCAATTGATTATATTGAGCAAACAGCGCCATTAAAAAGAGATCAGCTATACCGTTTAAGCGTTTTATTGGTCGTTTCCCAACAAATACAGGCCTCCTTTCAGGCATTCATCTCCACAATCTTCAATATCACCTGCGTAGCCTTCTCAATCGATTCCAGCGGCACAAACTCAAATTTACCGTGGAAGTTATGCCCGCCGGCAAAGATATTCGGACAGAGCAATCCCATGTAGCTAAGGCGTGAACCATCGGTCCCGCCGCGAATGGGTTTGATCTTCGGCTCAATACCCAACGCTTCCATCGCCAAACGTGCGGTTTCAACAATATGATAAACCGGTTCAACCTTTTCGCGCATGTTGTAATACTGATCCTTCATTTCGAGGGTAAAGCAACCTTCGCCATACCTCACATTCATAAAATCAACACATTGTTTCATGGTTTCCTTGCGGCCTTCAAAAATTTTGCGGTCGTGGTCGCGGATAATGTATTGGATGCTCGCTTTTTCAACCGATCCGTCCATTTTCATAAGATGGAAAAAGCCCTCATAATCCTGGGTAAATTCGGGGCGGTCGAAGATCGGAAGCAGTGCGTTGAATTCCATGGCCATCAGCAGCGCGTTCTGCATTTTTCCCTTGGCATAGCCAGGATGTATGTTTCTGCCCTGAATGCTGATTTTTGCGTAAGCGGCATTGAAATTTTCAAATTCGAGCTCACCTATTTCACCGCCATCCATGGTATACGCCCAGTCGGCACCGAATTTCTGAACATCAAAATGATCCACTCCCCTGCCAATTTCTTCATCAGGAGTAAAACCCACTTTTATCGGGCCGTGTTTGATTTCGGGATGACTAGCCAGATATTCCAGGGCAGTCATGATTTCGGTGACTCCGGCTTTATCGTCAGCGCCAAGCAGGGTAGTGCCATCGGTAACGATCAGGGTCTGACCCTTATACTGTTTCATTTCAGGAAAATCATCGGGCGAAAGCACCAGTTTTAGTTCTTCATTCAGCAGGATATCACCACCATCATAATTCTCAACCAAACGAGGTTTAATGTCGTTGCCGGGCATATCCGGACTGGTATCCACATGGGCCACAAAACCAATGGCCGGGCCTGATTTCCCGTTATTGGCCGGCAAGGAAGCCATTACATAGCCATTTTCATCCATGCTGACACCGGAAAGGCCAAGAGCCTGTAATTCATCGTGCAACATCCGCAACATTACCAATTGTTTGGCTGTGCTTGGACAGGTTTTGGAGCTGTCGTCGCTTTGCGTATCGAGGCTCACATATTTCAAAAAACGATTTTTAATAATTTCTCTCATGGTTATTAATTAATTTTAAATCTTAATGAACAAAACTGAATGCAGGCGGGCTTATCCAAGCACCAAACATACAAAAAACTGCGATAATCATAGAATTTAATGTACATCAAATTTAAACTTTATGCCTGATTGAATTTAATTTTTGTTGGCTACTGTATGTCTTTCCTGCCCTATCTCATTATGACCATTTTTTTTGTATTGCTTTTCTTTCCGTCAAGTTCAAGTGAATAAAAGTAAGTACCCGGAGTTAGGCCTGAATTCAGAAAGTCAACTTTGTAATTCCCTTTGCCTTTGATTCCTTGTGCAATCTTTTGAACCTCTTTCCCTGTCAGGTCAGTAATTGAAATAGTTACATTCACCTTTTTTTCAACTTTATACCAAATTTGTGTGCTTCCGGTGAATGGATTTGGTACATTTTGCAATAAACTACCGTAAGAAAGGTTAGTGAGATCGATGCGTAATTTATCACTCCTGACTTGTGACGCTTTGGTAAATTAGTGTGGTTTTATTTTTTAACTTATTGAATATGAATGATTAAAAAAATAAAAAAATTGATTTTTACCGCACTAACGGCTATTTTTGTGCCATGCTTAGAATCAGAAAGGTTAAGACCAAGTCGGGATCTACCGCTATTCAAGTGGTTCAATATTCGGGCCACACAGCAAAAATTGTTAAACATATAGGTAGTGCCAGGGATGATATTGAACGCGACCT
>JAHYJC010000007.1 GCA_019429275.1 Lentimicrobium sp.
CTGATGCAACCTGCTCTGTAACCTATACATGGACAGACGACACCGAGGCTCCGACCTTTGCTGCCTGCCCGATTGCTCCCATTGACCTTGGATGCAACCCGCTTCCAGCCGATCTTCCAACTGAGGCCATGGCCATTGCCGCTGCCGGTAATGTTACCGACAACTGCGATGCCTCACTCACCATGAGTGCTTCAGGTGGAGACATCACCGGAACATGCGTCAAAACTCAGGTATGGACGGTAACTGCCGCAACTGACTGCGGGCCAGATGCTACCTGTTCTGTAACCTATACATGGACGGATGATACACAGGCTCCGGTCATCACTGATCTCGCAGACATCACCCTACCTGGTTGCAATACCCCATGGCCGCCAGCACCAACAACAACCTTTACCGATAACTGCACTACTCCGTACACTCTTACAGGAGTGTCCGGAGAAATTGTCACCGATGGCTGCTTCCAATACAGAGACTATACCTTCAATGTATCGGATGCCTGCGGAAATGCTGCAGAAACAACTGTTACCAGGGTTACACGCCTTTACGACATGACTGCTCCGGTACTTCTTGGAATTCCTGAAAACATTACCGCTGAATGTGATGCAATTCCTGCACCACCGGTCATTGGCGTGGATATTACTGCTACCGACGCTTGTGATGCCGATGTTACCATTACCTTTAATGAAAGTGACGACGGATCCTGCAACAACGATGGGAAAACCGTACCTGCTTCGGGCAATGGCTTGATTTGGGAAATTCCTATTTCCGGAACCAATCTGACTGCCAGCGACATTAATAAATTGTCACTGATTTTCCAGACCAATAAAGGGAAAGGCGTGGCAGAATTCACCCTGATTGCACCTAATGGCCAGGCTGTAATTCTTGTCGGATCCTATTGCTCAACGGGGGAATGTATTACACCTCAAGTACCTGGTACAACTTACATGCCGATATTCTATTCCTGTTCCTCCGGTTATGACAAATGGAATAATTCGGATTACATTCCTGCAGGTATTGAAGTACCTATGCAACCTTATGGTGCACTTTCATCGCCGAATTCGGGATATTTACAGAATATGCTGACCCCACTTGGTCTTACTTTACAGTATGTCTCCTGTTTTGAAAACTTTACAGGAGTTATGGATGGCACATGGAGAATTTATTCCAGAAAACAGGAAAATGCCAATGGCGATCTGAAATATGTTGGAGCTTGCCTGCTGCCGGGACAATGTCCACAGGAATACACAGTAACCAGAACCTGGACAGCAACGGATGATTGTGGAAATTCTGTTTCACAGTCTCAGATTATCACCATCCAGGATACTCAACCACCTGTGTTTGCTGATTGCCCTGCACAACCCATAGATTTAGGATTCCTTGATATTTATCCTACCTCAGCAACTGCCATAGCATATGCAGGTACAGTTACTGATAATTGCGCAACTCCTTCTGTCACTGCTGTTGGAGGTAGTGTTACGGGTGATGATTGTAACAAATCACAGGAATGGACGGTAACGGCAACGGATGATTGTGGAAACTCTGCCATTTGCATAGTTACGCTCACCTGGACAATCGATGCTGATCCTATGATCTTTACGGAAGCAGTGAATGATGATTTCGGATGTAATCCGCAAATTACTCCTCCGGTGTTTACAGGAATTGATGATTGTACAGTTTCATTTGAACCAAATGTTGCAACAGATGGACCAACCAACACAGGTTGTCTCTATACCCAGACCTGGACAGCAACTTATACTGATGATAATGGCAATTCAGCCACACCGGTCAGTATCACATATACCTGGACTGTCGTAACTGCTCCGGTTATTGCCAACCTGCCAGCAGGTGGAGATCTGGGTTGTAACCCGACTCCTCCGGAATGCAGCAATACGGTTACAGCCTCTAACGAATGCGGAACTGTTGAGGTTTCCTGCACTCCTGGAGAGATTCTGGAAAATGGATGGAACCGTATACAGACCTTCACTTATTCAGCCTCAGAATGTAACCTGAGCGACACAAAAACTGTTACCTACACCTGGACAGTCGTTCCTGAATCTGCACAACCAATCGTACAGATCACCGAAGCTACCTGCTTTGCTCCTGGCTCAGCCACGATCTCCAACTACAATGAAGCCTATACTTATACCTTCACTCCTGGAGGTCCAACGTTAGGCAGCAGTGGTTTGATCAGCGGTTTGACTTTTGGCACAAGCTACACAGTCACAGCTACCAACAGCAGCAACTGTACTTCTTTGGCTTCAGCTCCGTTCAGCATTATGGATATGCTGCCAACACCTGTACAACCAATCGTTCAGGTAACAGCTGCAACCTGTTCTGCTCCTGGCTCAGCTACGATCACCAACTACAATGAAGCCTATACTTATATCTTCACTCCTGGAGGTCCAACGTTAGGCAGCAGTGGTTTGATTAGCGGAATGGATTATGGCCAAATCTACACGGTAACGGCCACCAACAACGATGACTGTATTTCAGTAGCTTCGGCATCATTCAGTGTTATGGATATGCTGCCAACTCCTGACGCACCAACGGTTCAGGTAACTGCAGCCACATGCGAAGCAGCCGGAACAGCCACGATCACGAATTACAATCCACTTTATATCTACACCTTCAGTCCGATCGGACCAGGTGCAGGTGCAAACGGAGTGATCAGCGGAATGGATTATGGCCAAAGCTACACGGTAACGGCCACCAACAGCGATGATTGCACATCAGCATTCTCTGCTGAGTTCAGCATTATGGATATGCTGCCGACACCTGACGCACCAACGGTTCAGGTAACTGCAGCCACTTGTGAAGCAGCCGGCACAGCCACGATCACCAATTACAATGAGCTCTATACCTACGCGTTCAGTCCAACAGGACCAAGCGCAGGTGCAGGCGGTGTGATCAGCGGTTTTACAACAGGTGTATCTTATACTGTTACTGCAACTAATAGCAGTCTATGTATTTCAATCGCATCTGATCCATTTATGGTTCAGGCAGCTTATGATGCACCACTGCAACCAATCGTTCAGGTTACAGCAGCCACTTGTTCAGCAGCCGGAACAGCCACGATCACTAACTACAATGCAGCCTATATCTATACCTTCACTCCTGAAGGTCCAACAGTAGGCAGCAATGGTTTGATCAGCGGTTTGACTTATGGCACAAGCTACACAGTAACAGCCACCAGTGGTCAATGTACTTCACCGGCTTCTGTTTCGTTCAGCATTATGGATATGCTGCCAACCCCTGAACAACCAACCGTTCAGATAACTGCAGCCACTTGTGAAGCAGCCGGCACAGCCACGATCACTAACTACAATGCAGCCTATACTTATACCTTCACTCCTGAAGGTCCAACAGTAGGCAGCAATGGTTTGATCAGCGGTTTGACTTATGGCACAAGCTACACAGTAACCGCTACCAACAGCAGCAACTGTAATTCGGCGGCTTCTGCTCCGTTCGATGTTGATATGCAGAACACAGCTTCACAACCAGTGATTGCCAACCTACCAATGGGTGGCGATCTGGGATGCAACCCGACAGCGCTTCCAACATGCAGCACTGCGGTTACCGCTTCCAATGACTACGGTGCGGTTGAAGTAAGCTGCACCCCGGGACAGATTGTAATTGATGGCTGTGAGCGCAGTCAAATATTTACCTACACGGCAACTGCCTGTGGACTGACCGACACTGAAACGGTGACCTATACCTGGAAAGAGGATCTAACTCCTCCAACATTCACCTACGTACCACTCGACATCACCCTTGAATGCGATGATCCTGACCTTGATTGCATCTTCCCGACAGAAGCTTCTATGAACATGGGTGGCAGAGCTGTTACAGATAACTGCGATTCGCATTCTATTGTATTTGATGGCGCTGTATTCCAGAACGGACATACCACCTTCACTTACACTGTAACCAGCGGAAGTGCTCCGGCTCTCAGTCACTGGGTTCTTGCTTTCTGCGGATCCTTCTCTGATGTGGTTGCAGGACCTGGGACAGTTCAGCTTGGCCTTGACCCCACTACCGGTGTCAGAGGCATTAAGTTTGACGATGGCCTCCAGGGTGGTCAAACCATGACCTATTACATTACCCTGCCGGGTAACTGGAATACGGGAATGATTACTACTGCTGTTAAAGCCGGTCAAAGCATATGCTATTATCAGGTTCAGGGACCGGTCTGCGACGAACTTCCGCCACCGGATAATTGTCCCGATATGCCTACGGCTACCGATAACTGCGATGACAATGTTACCATCACCTACGAGGATGTAATGACCCCGGGAGATTGTGCATCCGAATACACAGTAATCAGAACCTTTACCGCTACCGATGAATGCGGTAATACTGCAACTGCAACGCAAACCATTACGGTGATTGACATTACTCCTCCGGTGCTGCCTGAATTACCTGAAGGCGGAGACCTGGGTTGTAACCCGACACCTCCGGTTTGCGTTGAAAATCTTGTAGCTCAGGATAACTGCGCTGGAGAAGTACCAGTAATTTGCACTCCTGGTGAAATCACCGGAGACTGCATCAAGACTCAGGTATTTACCTACAGTGCTACTGATCTTTGTGGAAATACTTCAAGTGAAACCGTTACCTATACCTGGACTGTAGACACTGAAGATCCTGTCTTTAGCGGATGCCCGGATGCACCTGTTGCATGGGATTGGGCGACAGAAATGGAAAATCCGACCTGTGCTGATGCGCTTGCACTGGTAACTGTTACGGATAACTGCGGCACTGTAGCTCCGGTTTGCCAGCCTGGTGCAGTGGTGGTTGATGGATGCAATCGCAGCCTCACCTTCACACTCACAGCTGAAGATAACTGTGAAAATACTGCGCAATGTTCAGTAACCTTCACATGGGCTGTGGATGATGACGATCCTCAATTCGTTGGTTGTCCTTCCGAGCCAATCGATCTTGGCTGCAATCCTGTTAATCTTCCTGATTGTAACGATGCACTGGCATTGGTGACCGTGACGGATGGTTGCAGCGGAACACTGACTCCGTCATGTTCTCCTGGTTCAATAGTTGCGGATGGATGCGCACGCAGCCAGACATTTACACTTACAGCAACGGATGCTCAGGGCAATACAGCTGCCTGTGATGTAACCTATACCTGGACAGTCGTTTCTGCTCCGGTGATTGCCAACCTGCCAACAGGTGACGATCTGGGATGCAACCCAACTTCACTGCCAACATGCAGCACTGCGGTTACCGCTTCAAATGAATGCGGTCCGGTTGATGTAAGCTGCACCCCGGGACAGATTGTAATTGATGGTTGTGAGCGCAGTCAAATATTTACCTATACGGCCACGGCCTGCGGTCTTACCGATACGGAGACTGTTACATATACCTGGACCGTAGACACTGAAGATCCGATCTTTACAGGATGTCCGGATGCACCTCTCGCATGGGATTGGGCTACTGAACTGGAAGCACCGACCTGTGCTGATGCACTTGCACTGGTAACTGTGTCAGATAACTGCAGCGGTACTTTGACCCCGGTTTGCCAGCCTGGCTCAGTGGTGGTTGATGGATGTAACCACAGCCTCACCTTCACACTCACAGCTGAAGATAACTGTGAAAACACTGCAGAATGTTCAGTTACCTTCACATGGACTGTGGATGATGACGATCCTCAATTCGTTGGTTGTCCCTCCGAGCCAATCGATCTTGGCTGCAATCCTGTTAATCTTCCTGATTGTGACGATGCTCTGGCTTTGGTAACCGTTACGGATGGTTGCAGCGGTACCCTAACACCTTCATGCGCTCCAGGCTCTGTTGCAGAGGATGGATGCACACGCAGCCAGACATTTACACTTACTGCAACTGATGCTCAGGGCAATACAGCCACCTGTGAAGTCACCTATACCTGGACTGTGGTTACTGCTCCGGTTATCGCCAACCTGCCTCAGGGTGGTGAACTCGGATGCAATCCGACCACACTGCCAACATGCAGCACAACGGTTACCGCTTCCAATGAGTGCGGTCCGGTTGATGTAAATTGCACTCCTGGAACAGTTATCGAAAACGGATGCAATCGTTCACAGACATTCACCTACACGGCAACTGCCTGCGGACTGAGTGACACTGAAACAGTTACCTATACCTGGACTGTGGTTACTGCTCCGGTTATCGCCAACCTGCCATTGGGAGGCGATCTGGGATGCAATCCTACCACACTGCCAACATGCAGCACAACGGTTACCGCTTCCAATGAGTGCGGTCCGGTTGAGGTTAGCTGTACTCCTGGTGAGATCTTAATTGATGGTTGTGAACTCAGTCAGACGTTTACTTACACTGCTACAGCCTGTGACCTGACTGATACGAAAACCGTTACCTATAACTGGACTGTGGTTACTGCTCCGGTAATTGCCAACCTGCCATTGGGTGGCGATCTGGGATGCAACCCGACTTCACTGCCAACCTGCAGCACCAACGTTACCGCTTCCAATGAGTGCGGTGCGGTTGAAGTAAGCTGCACTCCGGGTACAATAGTCGAAAACGGATGCAACCGTTCACAGACATTCACCTACACGGCAACTGCCTGTGGACTGACCGACACTGAAACAGTGACCTATACATGGACTGTAGACACTGAAGATCCTGTCTTTAGTGGATGTCCGGATGCTCCTGTTGCATGGGATTGGGCTACCAAACTGGTAGCACCGACATGTGCAGATGCACTTGCACTGGTAACTGTGACGGACAACTGCGGCACAGTGACTCCGGATTGCCAGGCAGGTACATTACTGGTTAATGGAACGATCTATAGTCTCACCTTCACACTTACTGCTGAAGATAATTGTGATAACACTGCAGAATGTTCCATAACTTTCATATGGACTTATTATGAGTTTGATATCAACTGTCCTGATGAATCGATTTTACTTGGCTGCAATCCAACGCCTCCGACTTGTGAGGATGTATATGCGCTGTTGTTTGCCTCAATTGAAGGTTACACCGACATTCTGAGTCCGACCTGTACACCTGGCGAAATTATAGTGGAGAATTGTCAGCGGACACAAATATTTACGGTGTCGTATATGGATGCAATGGGAAATTTAGCAACCTGCGAAGTTACCTATACCTGGGTCGTTGATCTTACTCCGCCGGTTATTTCTAACCCCGTATCTGTGGTAGCCTTTACATGCGAAGAAGAAGTAGTACTGCCTGAAGTAGAATTCACAGACAACTGCAGTGAGGTTACTATCTTTAGCTTTATCCCTGGTTTTGATGGCGCGTTCGAGGATTACACATTTGCTAAGGGCAGCGAAACAACAGTTTGCTATTATGCTCTTGATGAATGCGGTAACAGGTCTCAGGACTACTGCCTGACCATCAGGGTTGATTGCGATAACTGCACCATGACTCAAGGATTCTACGGTAATCAGGGTGGCTTGTATTGCGACGGTTCCTCAACTCTGGGACTGTTGAATACTTTACTGGAAACCCCACTGGTACTTGGTTCAACGACCAATAACAGGAGATATACCATCCCGGCCGGTGCCGGACAGTGTGTCATCAATATTTTGCCGGGCAGCGGACCTTCAAAGGCTCTCCCGCCAAATGGGCCTTTCACCTGTGGTGATCTTGTCAATAAGCGAGGAATCCTGACCAACAACCTTCTGGCTCAGACCTTAACGCTGGGTCTCAACCTGAGATTAGACGGTGCACTTGGTGATCTGGTATTCCAAAGTGCTTCATTCTTCACACGGGCTTCTTCAGATTGTAACAATTCTGAAGCAGAACCTTTGCTTGGTACAGAGGAATACTACACCATGCCTTCCTGCATTATGGAGCTTAATGGCGGACTACCAAGCGTCCAGAACATTTATGATCTGGCAAACGCTGCATTGGGCGGAGCAAATGTGGGATGTTCATTAGGTACCATCACCGAAGCTTTGGGTATCATCAACGACGCCCTTGATGAGTGCCGGTTCATCTACTTCTACAATGGTACTCCAATAGCTGGATCCAATACAACCAACGAGGTATTTGGTAGCGAGGATAATACTGATGTGGAAAAAATCCAACTATCAGTTGTTCCTAATCCTTTTGTTGAAACCATTGAGGTTACCTTCACAATTAATGAGGACACAAGAGTCACTGCAGAGATTTATGATATGCAGGGCCGATTGGTTACTACCCTGTTTGAAGGTGATATGGTTTCAAGTGAAACCCGTACAATCGTTTATAAAGTTCCGGCCGTTGAAAATCAGGCCATGTTCCTGTGCATTATCCGCACTTCTGATGCCGTTAAATACGAAAAAATCATACGGATGCATTAAACTAATCTTTGTCAACTTTTCAAAAAGCCTTCCTTCGGGAAGGCTTTTTTTACGAAATCCAAAATTTCCAACAATTCAAAAACCTCTTTAGCCTTAACTTTATTACTGCTTTTAGATGAAAAAAAAAATGAAACAACAGTCCTTATGCGTTATATTTATATATTTGCATATATCCGTTTAATTCAATGTCAGAATTATTGATCTCTTAAACGAAAAATGTTTTTTGCTAACAAAAACGTTCTTTTATTGTTAATAAAACGTTAAGTCCAAAAGCAAATATTGACTTTAAGATGCTAAAATATTGATTACCAGTTTATGATAAAAAAAATCCTCGTTGCCAACCGTGGTGAAATTGCGGTACGTGTCATGCGATCCTGTCGCGAAATGGGAATCCCAACGGTTGCTGTTCATTCTGATGCCGATCGGTCCTCCATGCATGTACGTTATGCCGATGAAGCTTACAACATAGGCCCTGCGCCTTCGGTGGAAAGTTATCTGAATATTGACCGCATCATTGATGCTGCAAAAAAATCCAAAGCCGATGCCATACACCCTGGCTATGGTTTTCTTTCAGAAAATGCAGCCTTTTCAGAGCGATGCAAACAGGAAGGCATTGAATTTATCGGTCCCAACCCCAATGCCATCCGCCAGATGGGTGATAAAATTACAGCCCGCAAAACCATGATTGCTGCCGGCGTTCCGGTTGTCCCGGGAACGGTAGATAAGATTGTTGATTATGCCGAAGCCCTGGAAACCATTCGTGGAATAGGCCTTCCGGTAATGATCAAAGCCTCGGCCGGGGGCGGTGGTAAGGGCATGCGCCTGGTAAAGAAAGAAGAGGAAATTGAAAGTTCATTGCGAGGTGCCCGTTCCGAAGCCAAAGCGGCTTTTGGATATGACGCCGTTTATATTGAAAAATATATTGAATCACCACATCACATTGAATTTCAGATTCTGGCCGACAAGCATGGCAATGCGGTTCATCTGTTTGAACGTGAATGTTCGGTTCAGCGCCGCCATCAGAAAGTGGTTGAAGAAACGCCTTCGCCCCTGCTCACTCCCGAAGTACGTGCAGAGATGGGCGCCCACGCCGTTGCCGCAGCCAAAGCCTGTAATTATCATGGCGCAGGAACCATCGAATTCATTGTAGATGATAACCGCAACTACTATTTCCTGGAAATGAATACCCGCCTGCAGGTTGAACATCCGATAACCGAACGTGTGGTTGGTGTTGACCTGGTTAAAGAAATGATCAACATTTCCAATGGATTTGAACTTCCCTTTAAACAGGAAGAACTTAAGCAAAGCGGGCATGCTATCGAGTGCCGCATTTATGCCGAAGACCCTGACAATAATTTCATGCCAAGCCCGGGTACCATCAGGCACATTACTGAACCACTCGGGCTTGGCGTGCGTCACGATGGCTATGTTTATGAAGGATACACCATACCCATTTATTATGACCCAATGATCTCAAAACTGATCGTTTGGGCGAAAAATCGCGATGAATCCATCAGCCGGATGCGGCGTGCGTTGCACGAATATAAAATTACCGGAGTAAAGACTTCAATCCCTTTCCTGGCAAGAATTATGGAAACCGAAGCTTTTAAATCAGGCAAATACAATACCCATTTTATTGAAGAGAACAGAGATTTTCTGTTCACACCGCACGATTGCGATGGCGTGTGTGAAGACATTGCCCTGATTGCCGCTTTTTTGGAGCACAATAGTAAACTCGAAAAAATAAAATCAACCGACAGGGACAATAAGCCCTCTGCCAGCCGGTGGAAGGACGCTCAGCGGGTAGCTTATATTTAAATCTGGATTTATGGCAATGGAAATTAATATCGACGGGCGTACGGCTCAATTAACAGAACTTAAACGCGATGGCAGCAAAGTCACCGTTCAGGTGGATGACGAAGTGTATGAAATTGATGCACTGAAGGTTGGCGAAGGAATTTATTCGATAATCTACAAGGGAAAATCCTACAACATCGAAATGATTGAAAGTTCTTCGCCCAGACATTACACGGTTAACTCATTTCATAATTCATACGAAGTTGAAGTCATTGATGCACAGACCCGTTACCGTCAAAGCCGGTCAAAAGGTGATTCAGCCGACAGCGGAAATACGGTAATTTCACCAATGCCGGGCAAAGTGGTAAAAATTCCTGTAAAAGTGGGCGATGCCGTAGAATCTGGAGTCACCCTGATCATCGTATCGGCCATGAAAATGGAAAGTGAATTTAAAGCCAAATCGTCAGGAGTGGTAAAATCGATTCATGTTGCTGAAGGCGATACCATTGAGGCAAATAAGGTACTGGTGGTGGTTGAAGAAGGGACGCATCCTCAACCTTAACTTCAACCTTAACCTCAGCCTTAACCTTAACCTTAACCTTAAAATAATCCGAAATAATAAATCCGAAATTATATATGTCAGATCTGGAGGAAATTTACCGCAGGCTCGAAGAACGCAACCACCAGGCAGAACTGGGAGGCGGTCTGGAACGAATTGACAAATTGCATAAAACTGGCCGAAATACCGCCCGTGAGCGTATAGAAATGCTACTCGATCCGGGAACCTTTGTTGAATTTGATCGCTTTGTGGTGCACCGTGCCCGCGACTTCGATATGGAGAAAAATCTGATCTCCGGCGATGGTGTCGTAAGTGGTCACGGCAAGATCGATGGACGCCTGGTATATGTATTTGCCCAGGATTTCACCGTTTTCGGAGGCACCTTAAGCCGTGCCAATGCCGATAAGGTGATCAAAATCATGGATCTTGCCCTTAAAATGGGCGCTCCCGTAATCGGCCTCAACGACTCGGGCGGAGCCCGCATTCAGGAGGGGGTGGAAAGCCTTGCCGGTTATGCCGATATCTTTTACCGCAACGTGATGAGCAGCGGGGTTATTCCCCAGATATCAGCCATCCTCGGCGCCTGTGCCGGTGGCGCAGTTTACAGTCCGGCCATCACCGATTTCATCCTGATGACCAAAGACACCAGCTACATGTTTGTGACCGGACCGGATGTGATTAAGACCGTGACCCACGAAGAAGTGACCAAGGAGGAACTCGGCGGTGCCATGACCCACAATGCCAAAAGTGGCGTAGCTCATCTGATTGCCGATGGCGATGAGCAGGCCATGATGATGATCCGCGAACTGATGAGTTTCCTGCCATCCAACAATATGGAGGAGCCTCCTACCATCAAATCGACCGATGATCCAAACCGTGAAGATGAAAAGTTGCAGGAAATCGTGCCTTTCGATCCCAATAAGCCCTACGACATGACCGAGATCATCCACAGTGTGGTTGACGATGGCAACTTTATGCAGATAATGCCGCATTATGCCCAGAATATGATTACCGGATTTGGCCGCCTGAATGGGAAGCCGGTAGGTATTGTGGCCAATCAGCCCGCTTTTCTGGCCGGTGTACTCGATATCAACAGCTCGGTAAAAGCAGCCCGCTTTGTGCGCTTTTGCGATGCTTTCAACATTCCGCTTATCACTTTCGTGGATGTACCAGGATTCCTGCCCGGAACTTCACAGGAGTTCGGTGGCATCATCAAGCACGGCGCAAAACTGCTTTATGCTTTTGCCGAAGCTACCGTGGCAAAAATTACCGTAATCACCCGCAAGGCATATGGAGGAGCTTATGATGTGATGTCGAGCAAGCATATCGGTGCCGATGTGAACTACGCCTGGCCCACCGCTGAAATTGCCGTGATGGGAGCCGAAGGAGCCGTTAACATCATCTTCCGCGATAAACTGACTGACGAAAGCAAGGCCCAGGCTGTGAAAGAATACCGCGAAGTTTTTGCCAGTCCTTACAAAGCTGCTGAACAAGGTTATATTGATGAGATCATTTATCCGAAACACACCCGCCGTAAACTGATACAGGCGCTGGAGATGTGCAGCAATAAGAGAAAGAGCAATCCACCGAGGAAGCACGGGAATATACCTTTGTAGGAATTTCGGATTTTTGATTGCGGATTTCGGATTTTAAAATTGCAATTTCCAATGTCCAATGTCTAATTGATTTCGGAGTGACCTAACAAGTTTTCTTTCAACTTGTTAGGTCTTCTTTATTAACTTACGGCCTGGGATTTGGGATTGCGGAATTTATATTTCTAATTTCCAAATCAATTGCGGAATACGGATTTCTAATTTCTAAAGCATAATCACTGGAAGTTATACCTGTTTTTGGGGACTGCTCTCACACCCCGAACTGCAACTCACTTAAACTCCGGTACAATCCATCCTGAGATTTTAATAATTCCTCATGCGTGCCTTTTTCCACGATCTGTCCGTGATCAAGCACCAGGATCATATCGGCCTGACGGATGGTGGAAAGCCGGTGGGCAATCACGATGGATGTCCGGCCCTTCATCAGTTTTTCCAGGGCATCCTGCACCAGGCGTTCGCTTTCTGAATCAAGTGATGAAGTGGCTTCATCAAGAATCAGGATCCTCGGATCTTTCAATACCGCCCGCGCAATGGCAACCCGCTGTCGCTGACCTCCGGAAAGTTGTGTGCCACGTTCACCAACCAAAGTATCCAACCCTTCAGGAAACTTGCAGATAAATTCCCAGGCATTGGCTTTTCGGGCGGCATCTTCTATCATTTCATCCGTTGCTCCGGTTTTGCCGTAGGCTATGTTATCGCGGATGGTTCCACCGAAAAGGAAAATATCCTGCGGCACAATGGCCATCTGGCTTCGCAATAAGGAAAGCGGAATGGATTGGTTGTCATTGTCATCGAAGAAGATGTGACCCGATGTGGGCTCGTAAAGCCTGAGCAACAATGCAACAACCGTAGATTTTCCCGCCCCGCTGGGTCCAACCAGTGCGACCAGTGTATCGGGTTTGATTTCAACATGGATGTCTTTCAGCACTAAAACTTCCGGCCTTGACGGATAGCTGAACGTAAGATGATCGAACCGGATGCCTCCATGCAGCATCTGATGGTCAGGAAGCGCGGAAAGATCAATCACCGGTTCAGGAACTTCATTAAAGATTTCGAGCAAATCCTCGGTGGCACCAATAAATTTCTGCACACGGGCAAATACATCAGCCATCCCGCCAATAGTTCCTCCGATGAACACCGTATAAATAACAAAAGAAAAGAGTTCTCCGGTTGCGATTTCGCCTGTTCCCAACAGGGAGGCCCCTTTCCAGATTACGGCGACTATGGTTCCGAAAAGCCCCAGGATAACAAAGGAGGAGAATGCTCCCCGCAACCGGCCGTTCTTAATCCCGGTTTGGGCAATTTCCTGCGTTTTTGTCCGGTAGCGGGCCATCTCGAAAAACTCGTTGGTAAAAGCCTTCACACTTTGAATGCCCTGAAGGGTTTCTTCAACCACCGTATTGGAATCGGCCACCTGCGACTGGGCCAGTTTGCTCAGTTTGCGAATGTACCGCCCGAAAACACCCACCAAAACCATAATGACAGGTAAAATCAGCAGCATAAAAAGGGTAAGTTTCAGCGAAGTCATCAACATGAGTGAAACGCCACCTACTATGATAATGATTTGCCGGATAAATTCGGCCAGGGTTGAAGTCAGGGCATCCTGTAAAAGGGTAATGTCCGATGATATTCTGCTGTTCAGTTCCCCTACCCTGCGATGCTGGAAAAACTTCATAGGCAGACGAATCAGGTGGTTGAAGGTATGCTGGCGAAGGTCGGCCAGGGTTTTTTCAGCTACCCGCACAAAAAGGAAAATCCTGAAGTATGAAAATGTTGATTGAGCGATCAGTACTCCGATAAGTATCAGGGCAATGCGATTGATTTCTTCCCCCAGTTTTCCCTGATTTCCATAATCCACCAATTCGCCGAGCAGTTTGGGAAATGCCAGGCTGGCTCCGCTCGAACCCAGCAGAAACAACAAGCCCAGGCCATACTCCAATCGATAAGGTTTTAAAAATTGGTAAAGTTTAAACAACCTGCGCAAACCGGGCAGGGTGATTTTTCGTTTCAGGGATTCGTCAGTCATTTTGTTGTAAGCTCTGTAAATTTTTAATTCTGCTACTATAACATCGGAAGGGGTGGAAAGTTGATTGCGGATTTACCTTTGGTGAACTCCACTTCGCTCCGGTTCGGATTGTGGATTACCTTCAGTGAACTTAAAAGCCCTGAAAGGGTTACATATAAATAACCATTGGTGAAATGCAGCGAAACCCATGGTTGATGGAATCCAACACCTATCAAGCCCTAAAAGGGCGACATAAAGAAAAATGTGTATCTAAACATACGGGCCGGGTGTCTGACCTCTGACTTCTGACTTCCAGTATTTTACTTCTGATTTCTGGCATCCGACCTCTGACTTCAAAAGCTATAGGAAAAAGAACTAATTTCATCCTTCAGATTTTAAAAATCTTTCATTATGACCAGCCAATTTATTGTTTTGCTCTGTATGGTGCTCCAGATTTCCCTTTGAGCCTCAAATCCAAAAAAGTCAAAAATCATTGCAAAAGGAGCCTTTGTAGTTAAACTGGCTGGAGGGTTCAGTTTTACCGAAGTTCCGGCTACTGACAATCAGGGAAATGTATATTTTACCGATCAGCCAAACAACAGAATCCACATCCGGACTATTGATGGAAGGCTGGAAACCTTTCTCGACAATTCAGGACGGGCCAATGGGCTTTTTTTCGACCTCAACGGAAACCTTCTTGCCTGCTCCGATATGGAGAATGAACTCTGGAGCATCGCTCCAGATAAAACCCATACAGTGTTGGTTTCCGAATTTAACAGGAAAAGGCTGAACGGCCCCAACGACTTATGGGTTCATCCGGATGGCGGCATTTATTTCACCGACCCCTTATATGTCCGTCCTTACTGGACGCGCAATCCGGAGATGGAGCAGGACGGCGAGCAGGTCTATTATCTTTCGCCCAACCACAAGACGCTTGTCCGGGTGACTACTGATCTTGAAAAACCAAATGGTATCATCGGCACACCAGATGGTGAAAAAGTTATATGTTGCTGATATTGGTGCAACCAAAACCTATGTGTACGAAATCAATCCGGACGGTAGCCTGAAAAACAAAAAGCCCTTTTCTTAACTCGGTTCAGATGGTATGACCATTGACCATAAAGGAAACATTTATCTGACTGGAAATGGGGTTACGGTTTTTAATGACCAAGGCATACAAATCGAACATATCAGCGTTGATGCCCCCTGGACCGCCAATGTTTGTTTTGGCGGTAAAGAGATGAAGACGCTTTTTATCACGGCTTCAGATGGCCTTTTTGCTGTAGAAATGAAGGTGAAGGGGGTCAGAAAGTTGCAATAAATTAACGCTGCAGTTTGCCAAGCTCTTCCAACATAGCTTCGCCAACTCCAAGAGCTGAAGCAGGGTTCTGTCCGGTTACAAGTCTTTGATCAACAGTTACATGCTTCTGCCAGATGCCTGACTTCTCAAAAACTGCTCCCCGTTCAATAAGCTTCGTTTCGAGCAGAAAGGGTACGACTTTATCAAGTTGGACTGCAATTTCCTCCTCATTGGTAAAAGCATTTATTTTTTTACCATCTACCAGATAACTCCCATTGGCTAGCTTAATATTTACCAATCCGGCCGGTCCATGGCACACTGCACTGATTACGCCATTGTTTTCATAAATTTGTCGTGCTATCTCAGCAATTTCAATGTTATCTGCAAAATCCCACATGGTGCCATGCCCACCGGCATAATGAATGGCAATGTATCCTGAGGCATTTACTTCGGAGGGTTTTAAAGTATTTTCAACCTTATGCCGGTAAAAAGAATTTTCCCAGAACCTGCGGTTAACAGAATCTTCAAGGTTAAAAGCATCAACAGGGGCTTTGCCACCTTGAGGGCTTACAAAGTCAATTTCGTATCCTGCTGAATGAAGCACATCCCAGGGATGGGTGACTTCAGAAAGATAATATCCGGTTGGCCCGCCATTCTCCCCCTTTTTATCATGACTGGTTACCACAAAAAGTATCTTCTTTCCGTTTTTGTCAGATAACACTGATTGTGCTTTCGACCCGAAAGGAATAATTGAACTGGTAAAAATGACAATTATTAAAAAAAAAGTACTTAAGTTGTTTATTGAATTTTTCATTTATTCATGTTTAGATTGTGCTGCATTTTAATTAACAAATGAAGCTACGGACTTCATTGCCGCTCTGTTAAAACAAAAATTTGACAGATTAGTTTGCTGAGTTTTCAATCCAAGCAGACATTTGAAGCATGAAAGTTCCTCCCATTGCGTCCTGTTTGGATAATTTATCCCGGCCATTTCCTGGTCTTTTGGTCTGTTTCTTTTTAAAAAATGCAAACCCGTGAGCCGGTTTCCCAAAAAACGGTGTATTCGCCTTTATAAAGAACCCTTCAACTTAATTGTATCATGAAAAATCTGACTTTTACCTACCTGTCGGCCTTGCTTTTGGCAACTGTTTTTGTATTTAGTTCATGTAAAAAGGACAAGGATACCGACCCTGACCCAAACCCTGACAACAACAAGCCTCTGGGATTGAAATAACTTCTACCGAACCTGATCAATGTTGCATTCTTTAACTTTAGCGCCCCTGTTATCCTGATCACATCTTTTCGTAAATTCGCACCTCATTTTATTTCAATGAACGCTGCCTTTCTTCAAAAAAACCGCCTCTTTTTACTTCTGGCTATATCATCTGTGGCACGTTTGCTTATTGCAGCATTTACTGAATTGGGCAACGATGAGGTTTATTACATCAACTACGCGCTCTATCCAGACCTCAGCCACTTTGATCATCCTCCCATGACCGGTTGGGTCATACAACTATTCAGCCTAAATCTGTTGTTTGATTCAGAACTATTTATACGCCTTGGAGCCGTTGTTACCGGCACACTGAATACCTGGATTATATTCCTGATTGGAAAAGAAATAAAGGATGAAACCACCGGCTGGTATGCTGCCTTGCTTTATACGGCTTCATTTTACACCTTTGTCATTTCCGGCATTTTTATGATGCCCGATGCGCCGCAAACGTTTTTCTGGTTGTTGACACTTCTTCTATTTGTAAAGGCCATCAAAGCCGGTCCCGACGGAAAAGGCGTAAACCGTTTGATTTTGATGGCTGGAATAACCGGAGGCCTGGCTTTGATGTCGAAATATACTTCGGTTTTCCTGTTTACCGGTGCCGGACTTTATATATTATTTTTTGACCGGGAATGGCTGAAAAAATGGCAGTTATATACAGCAGTTATTATTTCATTTCTGATATTTCTTCCGGTTATTATCTGGAATATCCGTTATGATTTTATCAGTTTCAGTTTCCACACCGACCGGGTTGAAGTAGTGAAAAACATGCTTCGCCCCGATCTTTTTGCCATTGAACTGGGCGGGCAGATATTTTACAACAACCCTTTTGTCTTCGGCCTGATCATTGCCGGAATGCTTGCTTTTTTCAAAAACCGGCTTCCGGAACATAAGTCTTCAATCCGTTATCTGCTTATTACAGCAGCTCCCGTAATCCTGCTTTTCCTTGGATTTTCATGGTTTCGCCGAACTTTGCCCCACTGGACAGGACCGGCCTATATGACACTAATTCCCCTGGCCGCACTTTTCCTCCGGAATTTTACACAAAAAGGAATTGATGGAAGGCTGTTTCCACCTATGATTAAAGCTGCAACGGGATTTTTGGTTTTGATAATTGCGGTAGCACTCTTACAAATCAGTAATGGTTGGTTTCTGAATAAAGGCATCGACAAAGACACTGGCAAACGCCTGGGAATTAAAGATATAACGCTCGACTTGTATGGATGGAATCAGCTTATTAACGGCTTTGAACCTGTTTACAAAACCGATACCGCCACCGGCCGAATGCGCAAAGATGCAGTAATTATTCAGCAACGCTGGTTTCCGGCAGCCAACATCGATTATTATGTGGCCCGGCCTATGAGAATAAAGCTGCTAACGCTGGCTGAGATTGAACGTACTCATAAATATGCATGGATAACACAGAACCGTGGTGGTTTTTATCCCGGAATGGATGCTTATTACTTCTCTTCAAGTTATGATTATTCAGATCCGAATCAACTTTACAGGGATTACTTTATCCGCATTGAAGCGCCCGATACAATTCCTGTTTTCAGGAATAATGTACTTGTGATGCAACATTATGTCTGGCGGATGAGGGGATTAGTTACCCTGCCTCCTGAAACTCAAACCGGGAATAATCTGAACATAAGTTCAAATTAATCAGCCTGCTAAATTTCCAGTTCATCAATCTTTCCGGGCGGGTCGGCCAATACTGCTTTACCATTGCTGACTACAACCGGTCTTTTGATAAGGCGTGGATTCTCAGACAAAATGTTATACCAATCATCCTCCTGAATTTCCCTGCCTTTCAGGTTTTCCTTATAGTAATCTTCCTGAACTCTTACAAGATCGAACGGTTTGATGCCCAGCATTATCACAAGATTGCGAATTTCACCGGGCGTAATGCCCTGACGGATGTAATCTTTTATTTCCGGATTCAATCCTTTTCCTTTCAGATGCTCAAGTCCGGCTCTTGATTTCCGGCATTTGGGGTTGTGGTAAATGATCATACAAGCAGTTATTAAAAATTCCTGATTCTTAAAATTATCAATCGTTTCCTTCTGCCCTGAACCTCACATAATCGATCATCAGAGGCAAATCAGAAGTATTTACACCATTTTCAATCAGATATTTACGATCGACCGAAAAGCCTTTCAGAAATGCTTTGATGTCGCCTCCCCGCTTTTGAATGCTGCTGATATAATGCTCAGCAGCCAATTGTTTATCGCCTTTTAAAAATGCGAGATGTCCGGCATTCATATAATCGTATGCATTAGGATCCAATGCCAGCAATTGCTGATAATAGTTTTCTGCTTCTTCATTCCGGCCTAGAATCAGCAAACACCAGGCAACCGGCCTCATGGCAATGGCTGAACCCTGATCGGCAAATTCGATACGGTAAAAGTATTCGAGAGCCTTTTCCGGATTGTTTAAATTAAGGTAACAACTTCCAATGGCAGCGGCAGTTTTCAGATTGTCGGGCTCGAAAATATCCTTTTCAAGATAGGCTTCAAGAGCGGAAGCAGTGTTGTTCATTTTCAGATGACACTGCGCAATTTTTCCCAGCAGCCAGATCCTGTTTGTATCGAAAAGATCGGCTTTGCGATAATAGGAAATGGCTTCCTCGTACTTGCCTTTTTGTTGATAGCAATACCCGGCTTTTTCATACAACTCAGCAAAGCTTTCACCTTCTTTTTCAAGGTATTGATAAATACGAAGCGATTCATCAAAGTAATCCTGATCAAAGTAAAATGAAGCAATTGCTTGTATTCTGTTTTTATCTTTCATCAGATGACTGAAAATCTGATTATTGTGTATCTCAAGTGGCATGGCAAAAACATCTCCGATTTCGTGGCGAAGCGGATGCAGCCTGAAAAAACGGTACAAATCCTGAATATACTGTATTACAATGCGTTTGTTTCGAAGCTGGGGATTACTCATTTCTTCTGCAATTAACTCCTCGAACTGTTCAGCTTCGGCACCAAACATCTGACCAATCATATTCTTTTGCCCATCCGGCATGTTAGCCATATTCAGAATAAAGGAAAATTTATCTGAATTGCACATATAAACCGACTTTTCGATGCCTTCGGTCAATAACCTGCGAAAGGTTTCATCTTCACTCTTCAGTGCATTGACCACCGCATGGTGTTCCTTATAAAAAGGCATGAACCAGTTTGGCACTTCATTGAAAAAGCTGAAAGACTTAAGCATGGCAAACGCACTGAGAAAAACATCGGCACCTTCCATCTGCATGTTGGTCAGTTCTTCAAGTTTTCTCACCAGGCCAGGCTGATTGTCAAAGTATTTTTCCCAGTCGGGATTTTTATCTGTAAACTCATCGGGTGAAACCAGCTTATCGAGGTTCAGTTTTTCGCTGAGCTCTTCATTAAACCTGATCACATCGGGGATGATTTCGTCGCGGAATTTTTGGGTAATTTTCTCAGTGCCTTTCGAGCGAATCAATTGTATGATAACAGATTCAGCTTCTATGCCAAAACGCTCATTGTCTTTGAGTGAGTCAAGGCGATCCATAATATTTGGATATAGCATGATACGCTCATCATAAAGCGAGAATGAAATGATCAGGCCAACCAGCGCTCTTTGCGATATTCTGTAGTCATCAGAATGATAAAGATCAATCAACAACTCAAGTTTGCGTTGGTCAAAACAGCGAAGCAAACCCAGCGTCAATGCACTCATCATCATCGATTTTTCGTACCAGGGGATCGAACTGCTTTTAAATATTCTCTGCACCTGGTTTGTATCGTCTTCGGTAAGCTTGTCGGTAAGCCACAACAAATTGAAAGCCCTTATGATGGCTTTGCGGTGTTGCATTGCTGTATCGCTTTCAGTTTCATCGTCAAAAAGCACAGTACTACGAAGCATTTCATCGAGTTCATAATCAAATGAAAGACTCATAAGGCTTTCGGCCATATCTTCGTTTTCCTGCAGCATTCCACGTTCAAGTTCCTTTTTGATTGTGGCAAGATGTGAACTGTTTCTTGACAACAAATCCATTCTAATATTGTCGGCCAGTTCATAAACCGAAACCAGTAGTCTATTGTAAATCTGCTCACGCTGAGGATCAACAACCCCTTTAATCGTGTAACTCAGCATACTGCCATAGGTGAAACGCAATTCACCAATTCGCACCTCGTATCCTGAATTCCCTTTCAACAGGTCAAGTTTGGAAATCTTGCCAAGCGCGTCGATGATGCGCCTTTGTTTGAGCAATTCAACCACCCTGCCATACCATTTTTCTATTTCGCGCTGATTCATATAATTCTGTTCTTGATTCCTGACTATTCAAAAATCATGCTGCAAAGGAAAAGACTGACACATTTGCAGCAATTGATGTCCGTTTGTGTACATTCAGGTATACACAACTGAACATTTAAAATCAATGAAAATAAATTCAATATTTTATATGCCTGTTTATCAATATTTTATGTAATTTGGCATGATTCATGAAATTCAGGTTATTGATCAAAAACATAAGGTATATTTCTCAACTACTTAAAAAGTGCCCTGCGAAATTTCAACCGGAATAAGGTTTATTCACTGATTAATATTCTGGGATTATCGCTGGGAATTTCAGCTACCATTTTTATTTTGTTGTAAATAACCGATGAATTGGGATACGACAAACACTTTGCTGAGTATAAACGGATATTCCGGGCCTAAGGTGATTTTACCATCAACAATAAGCACGACCGGTTTGCAGTGAGTTCCATAGCCATAGAGCCTGCATTGCAGCTTGAAATACCCGAAGTTGAAATGTATTGCCGGTTTAACAGCAACGAAAACCTGAGCATCAGATACGATAATAAAGATTTCATTGAAAAACTGGTCTGTTTTGCCGATTCTACTGCGCCGGTTATTTTCTCTTTAAAATTTTCGGCAGGAGTACCTGAAAAAGCCCTGACTCAGCCATTCACCTTAATCATGAGTGAATCGCTTGCTCAAAAATACTATGGAAACCAGCAGGCTTTTGGTAAAACTTTAATCACAGGCAATGGAAGGAGTTACCAGGTAACAGGTGTTTTTAAAGACCTTCCTGACAATACACACATGAAATTCGATATGCTTTTGTCGATGGAGTCACTGGCAACCATTGTCGAAGCTGTAAGGTTCCGAATTATGGAACCCGGGGCTTTCTGGAATGTCAATTCATCTAACTATATCATGTTGCATCAGAACGCTGACATCAGCCAGGTACTGGGCAAATTTCCAACTGTTTATGATAAATACTTGAAAGAAATCGGTGATCAGATCAACGCAAGTTTTGATTTGATGGCTACAAGAATAGATAAAATACACCATACTTCGAAACTCGCAGCCGACTTGCCGGTCGGAAATAAAGCCTACATCTATGTTTTCGGCATTGTGGCAGTGTTCATTCTTTTACTGGCTGCCATAAACTATATGAATCTTGCTACTGCCAGGGCAACAGCCCGTGCACGGGAAGTGGGGTTGCGTAAAGTTGTCGGTACAAACCGTGGGCAGGTAGCAAACCAGTGTCTCACCGAGAGTATTCTATTAACATTGATTTCTTTTGTGATTTCATTAGGAATCATGCAGTTGTTGCTGCCTCTTTTCAACGAAATATCGGGGAAACAGCTTGTGTTCAGTTTTACTGAAAACCCGGGAATTTTTCTGAGTATGCTGGGCATTGCAGTGTTAACAGGAATACTGGCGGGTAAATATCCCGCTGTTATTTTGTCCTCCTTTCAACCTGCTGTTGTGCTGAAAGGGAAACTCAGAACAGGAAGTAAAGGCTCATGGCTGCGAGAAGGATTGGTAACATTTCAGCTGATGATTGCGGTGGTAATGATTACAGGAACCATTGTTATTTATAACCAGATAAACTTTATGCAAAATGCAGATGTGGGTTTCGATAAAGAAAATGTTATGGTTATTGAGGTACAGGATAAAGTTTTCAGGCGCAAAACCGAAACATTTGAAAATGAACTGCTGCTAAATCCCAATATTCTCAATGTCAGTTCGTTATTCGGAATACCGGGCGGCAGATATGGAATTCAGGTGATGCGGGTCGAAAAAGAAGACAAAATGCAGGAATATGCGCTCAACCTTATGCCATGCGATTATGATTTTGCTGAACTGCTAAAACTTGAATTTAAAAGCGGCCGTAATTTTGGCCGTGAGATGGGCTCCGATATGCTTGAAGCAGTTATTATCAATGAAACCGCAGCCAAAACGCTGGGTTGGGGCGATGATACTTTAGAAAAAAAATCCATCATAATTTTGAACTTGATGGAAGTGGGGGCCGAATGATGAAAGTAATAGGAGTGGTCAAAGACTTTAACTATACATCAATGCATAATAAAGTTGAACCCATCATCTTTTTCATACCGGAATTTCCAATGAATCTGCTTTACATCAGATTGAAGCCCGGTGCAGGCGAAACTACAGTTGAATTTATCCGTGAGAAGTGGATTGAACACGGAGCAAACCGCCCGTTTGATTATTACTTCCTCGATAAAGATTATGAAAGCAAATATGCTGCAGAATCAAAGCTTAGGAAAGTATTTATCATTTTTGCCATTCTTTCCATTTTTATTGCTTTGCTCGGACTGTTTGGACTTTCTTCTTTCACCACCATGAAAAGGACTAAAGAAATAGGAATAAGAAAAGTGCTTGGCACTTCGGTTGGTTTAATTGCAGGCATGTTTTACAAAGAATCTGTACTTCTTGTAATTGCTGCATTTGCTGTTTCAACACCCCTTTCATGGTATTTTCTGATTAAATGGCTTGAAAATTTCGCCTGTCACCCCCCCCCTTGGATGGTTTACGTTTTTTTTGTCGGGAATGTTAGCCTTACTTGTAGCAATTCTGTCAGTAAGTTTCCACTCTTTGCGTGCAGCCGGCTACAATCCTGTTAATGCTATAAAATATGAATGACGGTAATCAGGAATCAACGGACAAGAAGCCTTACAAAACCCGGAGACTGTCAGAAGTCTATTGATTTGAATTGTTCAATCAAATCAACGGCTTCACTGGTATTGAGGCTTTCCATGAGCTGTGCCCGAAAAGCGGCTGCTCCATCAAATCCGCTGATATAGATCTTGAAAAACCGTTTCAAAAGACTGAAATTCTTCGAGTTCCCCCATGTATTACCGAATGAAATGATATGAGATTTTAGCAAATCCAGATTTTTATCAATTCTTCTGTCTTTTACCTGGGACGAAAAAAACCAGGGATCGGCAAAAATACCCCTACCAACCATTGCTCCATCGGCGCCGGTCTCTGACATCAATTCCAAACCGTGAGAAATATTTCTCACATCTCCGTTGCCAATTAGTTTTATGGCCGGATTTATCTGATTGCGTATATCAACCGCAAGTTTTACCTGATCCCACTCTGCCGGTTTTTCCGACATCATGCGCTGGGTTCTTGCGTGAAGAATAATTGCTGAAATTCCGGTTTCCAAAAGAAATGCCACCCATTGTTCGGTTGTATGTTCTTTTATTCCGGTGCGTGTTTTAACACTTACAGGTAACCCTGAGCCTTCGCGGGTAGCCTGTATGATATCCGACACCAGTTCATTTTGTCCGATAAGTGCTGAACAACCTCCCTGTTTTACAATTTTTGCTACCGGACAACCCATATTGATATCTATTCCATCAAAGTCATAATGATCGGAAATATATCTTGAAGCACTGTAAAACTTTTCAGGATCGGTGCCCCATATCTGAACCACAAGTTTTATATTTCCTGAATTCAGCAATTCTCTTTCCGAATTATTTACCAACAGCCGGTGAATGACAGCTTCTCTCCCTTTTGGATGACACAAACCATCAACCGAGGTAAATTCTGTAAAAAGCAACTTTAACTTTACAGGATCGGCAACCGACAATACAATTTCCCTGAAAACTGTATCGGTAACGTCCTCCATGGGAGCCAATGCAAAAAAAGGCTGAGATAATTTTTCCCAGAAATTATTCAACATTTTGGTATTGTTGAGAATATAATAAATTGTAAATGCAAAGTATTAGTATTTCAATCTGTTGGATTACCGCCAACGCTAACACATTTTGTATAATTTCCTGAGTTTTTTATAGTGCATTAAGCCCTCATCGTTGGCTATGCCCCTGATAAAATTATCGATCATTACATCATAAAGAACCCTGAACGAAAATTTTTCGGGAGGAAAGAAAGCGGGGTTCTGCAAATCAATCAGGCGGCTGATGTATAATCGTGCAAGCAATTCTATACTCAGGTCTTCGCGATAAATTCCCTGTCTGATCCCCTTTTCTATATTGATCCGGACTTTCTTAAAAATGAAATCTACCCGCTTCTCCTGATGCTTTTTATATATTTCGGGATATAATTTTTCCAGATCCGATGTAACTGAAGGTGCGAGTTCAAGAAACCTGTCATTCATCGCCTTGCTCACTATCATTAGAATTTCAATGGCATTGGTATCTTCAAAATTATTTTCGTCGAAAATGGATTTAAATGAGTTTCGCTCGAATTCCAGTATTTTTTCCACCAGAGATTCTTCCGTCTGAAATAAATCACGGAGCTCATTTACCGATATATTTAAATGCATACTCAAATTGGCGATACTCAGTTGCCTGATTCCCGATTTGAGAATATATTCTCTAGCGCCGACAAGTATACTGTGAAGTTTTTTGTCCATCAAAAACAAAATAGTTTGACCTTTATTGACTTAGGTGTGCAAAATTAAGAAAAAAACAGCCCCGTTCTTCACAGACAAAAATCTTCCCTTATGACAATCAGGGTGAGTAAACAACCTTCCGGCAATGTTTGCCTTTAGGAGTTTCGAACTCAAAAAAGTACACACCCGGAGCCAGCGGATATTCTGAAGTGTCAAGCCGTTGTGTATATTTACCGGCAGGCATATAAACATCATTGATTAAAAGCAGAAGCTTTCTGCCGGTTATATCGCAAAGCGAAAGGCTCACTTTTGCATCATCAATCAAACGATAAGAAAAAGAGATGTTCTGCGAAAACGGGTTTGGCCAGGCATTGATCTGCGCCAGCGGTTTTAATTCGGGAGGCTCAGGAATACCAACCGCCACAATATCAACAATAGCAGTGTGTATGCTAAGCTGATTGTTATTCAACCTGGTCCACACCGGCCTTACCACATCGTTGTACGCTGAAATATTGTTGTAATCACCAAAGAAAATTCCCGGATTCGGGAGAAAAGGGGATTCGCTGACCCTGAAGTTTGTAAAACTCTCACCTCCATCATCCGACATAGCCATATAAACATCGGTCTGATTATCAGAGTAATTGCGGCGATCGTAAAAAACAAACCAAAGTTTACCTGTTGCCTGATCGAGAGCCATCCATGTAAAAAACTGATGCTTCCCGGGAGCATCGTCATTCACCCGTTTGCGTTCACTCCATGTTTCTCCGCCATCTGTTGACTTTACAAGCCACACATCTGTGTCAAAGGGTCCGTTTCGCTGATCAGACCAGTTGATGTAGATGGTTCCGCGGTCTGGCCCATCGGTAAGATCGCAGGCAGTTACCGGAAATCCATTGGCACGCATGATGCCCGGAATATTAATATCCCAGCCTCCTGGCATATCACTGACAAAAATATCATTATCGAGCCAGGTTTCACCCCCATCAAGTGATCTGTCGAACATAATTCCTTCGGGTCCTGCCCATGCGACGTAAATCTGTCCTTCAGGTCCAACCGAAGGAACGGCTCCTTCAACGGTGTTGTCGCTGTCGATGCAATCACCGGCAACCCTGTTCAGGCGAATGGGTTCGCTCCAGGTTTCGCCCTTGTCGGTCGATTTCGAAAACCTTATGATAGAGCTATCGTTAGGACTTGAACTTCCGTAAACATCAAATTGAGTCCAGGTTAAATAAATGTTATTGGTTGCGGGATCAACTACTGCCCATTCCTTGTCCTGTGCTTTTGTTCCATCAACACCGATTCCGGTTCCTGGTGTCCATGAGGCCGTAAAATCATCGGTGCGTTGACATACGATCCTGTCAATCCATGAAGCTCCGGGAGGATTGGAAAGATGAAAGAAATAAAAACTTCCGGTTGTATCCACTATGATACAGGGATCGCCCCATACACCCAGCTGAGGTGAATATAACCGCTGACTTTGCCAGGTATACCCTCCGTCGGATGAATAATAATAATTGTCGATGTTTGCACCCGCCAGCATTTGGTCTGTATTCCGTGGATTTATAATGATGGAAGGTTCGTTGGGATCGCGCAAATTCCCAAGCATAACATTCAAATGTTGCGATGATGCAACTGAAGAAATGGTAACAAGAATGAGTAGAATCAATTTTTTCATTGATCAGGAATGGGTTAATTCAAATTCAAATATAAGGAATTTTACAATCGGTGGCTTTGAAACCAATTGACTTGTGTAAGTTTGCAGATAGATAGTATGGATCTCAATAATCCGGGAAATCATGAAAATCAGATTCAGAAAACCTGAAATGCACTGGCAGATTCTTATAGCACTTGTTGCCGGTGTTTTATTTGGCATATATCTGCCTTCACAAACCATTTGGATAAGCTGGATGGGTGATTTGTTTCTTAGGTTATTGAAAATGGTTATTATTCCTTTGATTGTGAGTTCAATCATTACCGGTGTTGCCGGGATCGGAAGCCCCGAAAACCTGGGCCGGTTAGGATTTAAGACCATTGGGTTCTATTTTTTATCGAGCTTTTTGGCTATAGTGCTGGGGCTTGGACTGGTAAACCTTATAAAACCTGGCGTCGGAGCCGACCTTTCATTTGCTGAAAAAATAGATTCGTTACCGGTTGCCAATCAATCACTCGGCCAACTCCTGCTAAATTCGATCCCCGAAAATTTCTTCAGATCACTTGGCGATGGCAATATGCTTCCGATCATTTTCTTCGCAATTATTTTTGGATTCTTCATCAATCTTATCTCTGCAAATCATCAAAAGCAGTTACACGGATTTTTTGAAGCTGTTTTTGAAGTAATGATGAAAATGACAATGGTTGTGATTAAACTTACCCCATTGGGTGTATTTGCAATCATCGCCGGCGTTATTTCAAGATATGCAGGCGATGCAAATTCAATGGCACAATTATTCTCACGGCTGGGAATTTACATGATAACTGTTTTGCTGGCTCTGATCATTCACAGCCAGATAACAATGAATCTGATTTTGAGGGTTATCGGCAGAGTGAACCCCCTGAAGCACCTGAGAAATATGTCAATTCCATTATTGACAGCTTTTTCTACCTCCTCTTCAAGCGCAACACTTCCCTTAACCATGGAGGCAATTGAAACAAACGACGGAGTTTCAAATAAAATAACAAGTTTTACTTTACCCCTTGGAGCTACCATAAATATGGATGGCACTGCACTTTATGAATGTGTGGCGGCCATATTCATTGCTCAGGCATACGGCATAGAACTTGGCATCAGTCAGCAGTTTACCATTGTTATTACCGCGCTGCTGGCTTCGATTGGAGCTGCCGGAATACCCATGGCCGGATTGGTTATGATGACCATTGTTCTGAATGCAGTCGGACTGCCACTCGAGGGAATTGGCCTTTTGCTGGCTGTTGACCGCATACTTGATATGTTCAGGACTGCAGTAAATGTTTATGGCGATACCTGCGCAGCTGTTGTAATTGCAAAATCGGAGGGCGAAGTACTGAATATCTGAACTTAAATTATAATCGGAAGATTTATTGTAACCCTTGTCCCTGATGGCTGTTGAGTATCATTATAAAGATCAGTAATTTGAATATTCATATTGCCTCCATAAAAATTATTGAGCAGCCTTAACCTTGATTCAACAATAGAAATACCCAGGGATTTCTTATTTATTTCCTGATTGCTTTTGAATTCCCTGGATTTGTTGCGACCAATACCATTATCTTCCACAGTACAAATCAGGTAATCTTCATTTTTGGTAAAATTAACACGTATAACACCTTTCGATTTAAGCTTCATTATTCCATGCCATATGGCATTTTCAATAAATGGTTGAATCAAAAAGGCCGGAATGTAAATATTTTCAATTTCAACAGCAGGGTCGATATGAATATTAAAATCAAATTTTTGCTGAAACCTGAGTGATTCCAATTCCATATATAATGTTAGTGCGTTAATCTCATCGCTCAATGGTACTGCCTGCTGCTGCGAATTGTTCAGTATCAGTCGCATGAGTTTGGCAAATTTCGATAAGTATTGTGATGAAGACAAAACGTCATTTTTTATAATGTAGGACTGAATGCTGTTCAGTGTGTTAAATACAAAATGAGGATCCATCTGTCGGGTAAGCGATTGTTGCCGGTACCAGTTGATATCATTTTGCAATGCATGCTCTTTCCTTACACTACTCATTCTCAAGTAATAAAAAAACCAGGCTCCAAAAGCAACAGCTAACAAAACAAGCGTTATAAACCACCACTTTCTCCAGTATGGCAACAATATTTTAAATTTCAGGACTGCAGGTTGCGAGCTCTCAATGCCTTGTGAATTAATTCCATATACTATAAATTTATAATTACCGGGTGGTAAAAATGCAAACTCAACCTCTGTATTGCCGGTTCTTAACCAGTCATTGTCGAGGCCTTCCAATTTGTATTTGTATTGAAGTTGGCCTCCATCACGAAATGAAATTCCTGTATATGAAATGGTTATATTATTCTGATTGTAGGCCAGTTTGTAGTTGTCAGAAATAAGGGTATCAATTCGCATTATTCTCAATCCATTTATATATACAGGAGGAGCATATTCAACAGGTATTTCTTTTTTCAGGTCAAAGACGGTAAGCCCTTCGTTGGTGGCTATATAAATAAAGTCAGAGTCACCGGTAATCTTATTAATTTCATTGGAAATCAGGCCATGCTCCTTCTTATAAATTTTAACAGGTATTATAGGTTTATTCAAATTCCTGATATCGATCCTGTTAAGGCCGTTGTTTGTTCCTATCCATAAATCATTCTCATTCAGAAATAAAGAGCTTACTGAGCCCGAAGTCAATCCTGAAAGGCGGGTAATCTGACGGATAGAATCATTTAAATTGACAATTAAGCCAAAACCATTGGTTCCAATAAGATAATTCTTACTATCACCAAGAGTCACAATATCAGCTATTCTTTGCTTAAGCAATGGATGTTTTAATCCAAGATATTCAAACCTTCGCCCGGTAAGCCTCCACAAACCATTGGAAGCACCAAGTAAAAAAGAACTCCCGGGTTCCCTTGCGATGGTTTCAAATCTTAACTTCAGGTTATCGTCAATTGAGGAATTATAAATGAACCGATCATTTTCAAAAATCGACAGTCCATCTATTTCTGTCAGTAAAACCCCACCTGAATCCATAAAGTCGATATCTCTGATGCTGAATGTGGTTCTGCCCTCTGAATTTGAAGTTCCTTGTTCCCAGGGTTTCATGGTAATTTTTTTTTCACTAATCCCATCATACTTCAGCATGAAATGGTTTGAGCCTATCCATAAAACCGAATCTCCCGCCGATTTTATTGCGCTGATATAGTATCCGTTGATGTCTGATAATTTTTTAGAGCTGAGTTTGCCATTTTTTAAAATATTGATGTAGTTATCGTTGGCACCCAGGTATAAACTATTCTGAAATAATTCAATGCAAATAATCTTGTTATCCGTAAGGCCATCTTCTTTGGTATAGGTTAGAAAATCTTCGGACGGTTGATAGTAAATTCCATTCTCCAGGGTCGAGAACCACTTGCCTCCTTCAGTATCTTCGGTAAATGATGATACCGAATAACCACTTAAATAGTTTAATGTTTCAGATTCCAACTCATGGGGATTCAGCGATAGGATTCCATTCTTATCGGTCCCCAACCAAATATTTCCGTCTGTACCGGAGCTTACCCAAATAAGTCTGAATGGAAATTGCTTTTGCTCTACTTTCCCTTCGGGCATTACTACATACAAATCATCATTCTGAATAAAAAAGATTTCATTGGAAACTCCTTTTGAAGCCATTGTTTGTGAAAAAGAAAACTTCATCGATCTTTCAACCATAAAACTGGCCTCAAATGCTGAAGATTGAACCGAAAGTAAAGTGGTACTTCCTGATCCCCTTTCAAGCGATAAAAGCAACTGTCCGTTTTTTTCAATTATTTGTATTAAAGCCGAATTAGTTTTCCCGCTATAAAGTCTATTTGTAAATCCATTTTTATCAATGCTGTAAATACTACTATTGCCATGAAAACAAAAAGTTACTCCATCATCCTTATCAACCAGAAATGATTTTTTAACAGGAATAGCACCTGCTCCTGCAATCATTCTCAAAATGCTGTTGTAATTATATGCAATAATCGAGTCGTTCCTGAAATACGACAGTTGAAAAGGAAAACCCACAAACCATATCCGGCCGGTTTCATCTTCATAAACTTCAAAAACAGTATTTTCAGGCAGGCCATCCTGTGTATCAAAATTCCTGAATTCACGTCCATCGAACCTGCTCACGCCCATGTTGGTGGCTATCCACATATAGCCTTTCGAATCCTGAATGACATCATAAACTTCAGAGCTGGGCAGTCCCTCATTCACCGAATAATGCCTGAATACAGGTCTTTGTGCATACATTGCTGTATTCAAAATCAATAAAAAGAGTAGAATCAGAAATTTGCGCATGAAATTATTTGATACAACAGAATATCATCCAAAATTAAGATAATTTGCCCTGATCATAATTTTTAAGTTATGATTCTTTGATCTTTACCGGAAAGTTTACAAAAAAAATCAGGGGATTGCAACAAAGTGTGCAATCCCCTGAAATTACTATTTAACCAATATTTTTAAAGTCAGATTGGGTTAAATAAAGGAGTGTGACTAAAACTCATCCATTTCCATGTCCCCGTTTTCGGAATTACGTTCTCTTTCCCGCTGACGGTTGTAGTTGTTTATTCTGTAGGTAAATCCAAGATAAGCAACGCGCGATTCCATTTTTCGATTCATCCTAATGTTGAATCCTTCTCCCCAGGTTTCTCCGTTAAATCTGCGTGTGTCAAAAATATCACTTACCCTGAAACTTAGAGAGGCTTTACTTTTCATAAAATCATACCTTACGGCCACATCGGCAAAATAAACCTCTTCCATTCTGCCCTGTGCCATGGTTCTTGGCGAGTTATAATTTCCTGCCAAACTGAGGTTCAGGTCTTTACGCAACGGGAAATTCATGTTCAACTTGGCCATCCATTCAAAACTTTCCGAACCTTCGATGCCAAGTGATTGACTCCCCTCAATTTCACTCCTGAAAAAGGAGACATTGAGGTTGGTTTTCATCCACTTTGCAAACTCCCGGTTGCCAATAAGCTCTATTCCGTAAGATTTACCATTGTTCAGATTTTCATAGGTTGTGGCTGTAACGCCAGGCGATTCAAGCCTGGTTATGTGATTGATTACACCAACCGTCTGCCTGTAAAATAAAGTGGCATTGACCGAATTTTTTCCCCAGAAATTCGACCAGCCCAGCTCATAGGAGTTAACAAATTCGGGTTTTAGTTTTGGATTGCCATACCTGATGTTTAATGAATCGGAATAATCAACGTACGGATTCAACTGCCTGTTGCCCGGACGGCGAATCCTTCTGCTGTAACTTACCGACATTTGCTGGGTTTTGGTCAGCTCATAAACCATATGAACCGAGGGAAACAGACTCAGATAAGAAAGTGAAAACTGATCGTTGGCCTGTATGATATCCGATTCCGAAATCAGTTGCTCAGCCCTTAAGCCTGCCTGATATTTAAGGTTTTTGAAAGAAGCTGAATATATGCCATAAACTGCGTGAATCTGTTCGAAATAATCAAAGTTATTGATGGCCGATTCATTGAAAATCCAGTCATTTATAGGGTAACTAAAGTCAGACAAGCCGTTGCGCATGGTTATGTCCTTTATTGAGCTCTTGAATCCGGTTTCAATGCGGCTTCCATTTGCAAGGGGAGCAGCAAAATTGGCCTGAGCAACATACATCATGTTTGTGTTTCGCGATGAAGAAAGCTGCAGCGAAGGTTGCAGAGGATTAAAATCAGGAGTAAATTCTGTTTGAACGATGTCCTGATTGCCATTCATTTCATTATCGTTGATGATAAAGTCGGCAGTCAGTTCCTTGCCCTTTGTCGTGTAGGTGCGTTTGTAAGAAACGGTGTAATTATACGATTTTATATTTCTTTCACTTTCGCTGAATCGGTTAAAATTGCGAAGGGTATCAAATGCATCATTAAATATGTACGATCTGTTATCTCCCTCATTACCAAAAGTCATCCGTCGTATTTTAAAATTAAACGACAGGGTGTTGAAATCGTTGAGCAGGTAATCAATCCCGGTATTCAGGTTGTGCATGTTGCGCTTGTTTTTCATAGTCTGATTCTGAAGCAGCAAGGTGCTCATCTCACTGTTAAAAGTGTTTCGCTCTGTAACTCCCGTTGAGTTAAACTTTCCCAGGCGGTTGTCGTAACCAGCATAAACATTGACTCTGTTTTTCCGGTAATTCAGGTTCACCGATGTATTGTATCGGTCGCCGGTTCCGGCTGTAAAAGAAACCATGCCATTTAAACCCTGCAAACTTCGTTTTTTTAAAACTATGTTGATGATGCCCGAAGTACCTTCGGGGTCGTACCTTACTGAAGGATTGGTTATAACCTCAATACTTTCAATTGATGAAGCCGGAATTTGCTGAAGCAGATCTCCACTGCTGATTTCGGCCAGGCCGGTTGGTTTTCCATCAACAAGAATGGTTATGTTATCGCTTCCTCGAAGGCTTACATTTCCGTCGGCATCTACCGAAACAGATGGAATATTTTGCATTACATCCACGGCCGAACCGCCAACTGAAGCAATGCTCTTATCTACATGTATAATTTTTTTGTCGAGATTACTCACCATCATTTCACGTTCAGCAGTAACCTCAACACCCGAGAGGCTTGATGCAGAAGGCTTTATTTTGATGGTTCCTATATTTATTTCGGGATTAGCCGGCCTGAAAGCCACATCATTGATCATTAAAGTTTCATAGCCCATAAACTGAACCCTGACAAAATATCTGCCAGCGGGTATCTGTTCGACTTTGAAATTTCCTTTTGGATCTGAAATTGTTCCGCTGACAACAGAACTGTCGCGAACCTGCATCAGAGCAATGGTTCCGTATTCAATGGGCTGATTGGTGGCTGCATCAAGTAACCGGCCTTTCATTATTCCTATTGCCGGCCTTTGTGCTTCCGGCCCGCCTCCCTGCATACGGCCCTGAGCCTGAATATCTATTGGAAAATTTAGTAAAGTCAGGATAAATAATTGTAGAAAAATGATTTCGAATCTTAGCATTGGTCAGATCAGATAAATTGTAAAAGTTTGCAAATGTAAAAGTTAAACAGTTTGGTTTAACAACTGGGGTCCCTTAAGGTTTCTATTCGACACAAATATTCTGATAAACCTGCTGGTTTTAACTTAATTTAACACTTATAAATTCCTTTCACTTCTGAAAACATTTCTGTCTTAGTTTTTTCAATTCAGTATTTTTGCTTCCTGAAAAACGAAAAAATGAAAAGAACCGCACTTCTGATTGTTATTGCCTTATCGTTTGTAAACCTGAAATCACAAAACTGGACAACATTTTATGAGGAGTCAGATTTTAAAAAAACACCCACTTACCAGAAAACTATCAATTTCTGCAACAGACTATCGGAATATTCGCTAATGGCATCAATCATCAACCTGGGCAAAAGTTCCCAGGGCCTTGAAATTCCCATGATGATCATTGACCGTGACGGACTGAAAACCCCCGAAGAAATCAGAGCCAAAGGACGTGTTATTGTTCTGATACAAGCCTGCATTCATTCGGGAGAGCCAGATGGAAAAGATGCCATGCTGGTTTTGCTCCGTGATATACTTATTAACCGGAAACACAAAGAGCTGCTCGGAAAATCAAGCATTTTGTTTATTCCAATAGTCAATGTTGATGGACATGAAAGATTTGGCCCGTATAACCGCATCAATCAGAATGGCCCGGAAGAAATGGGTTGGCGTACCAATGCAAACAACCTGAATCTGAATCGCGATTATTTAAAAGCCGATGCCCCCGAAATGCAACATTGGCTAAGGATGTACAGCAAATGGCTGCCTGAGTTTTTTATTGATATACATACCACCGATGGTGCCGATTTTCAGTATGCACTCACTTATGATACTGAGGTTTACGGAACGCTGGATTCGGGGCTTACCCGATGGTTGTCGGAAATTTACAATCCCCGCATCACTGCAAAAATGAGAGAAAATGGTTTCCCGATATACCCCTATGTGCAATTCCGCAACTGGCACGATCCGCGCAGCGGACTCAGGACCGGAGCAGCTCCGCCAATGATTTCGCAGGGATATGCGGCATTGCAGAACCGTCCGGCTTTGCTCATTGAAACACATATGCTCAAAGACTACAAAACCAGGGTAGATGCAAGCATTCAAATGGTAATTCAAACCCTGCTGGTTGTGAATCATCAGGCCGAAACCCTGAAAACCCTGATTGAGATGGCTGATAAATCAACCGCTTCACCGGTTTTCAGAAAACAGAAATATCCTCTCAAATGGGTTACCAGCCAAACCGACAGCACCATGGTTGATTTTGAAGGCTATGATTATAAGGTAATTAAAAGTGACTTAACTGGTGGAGAATGGTTTATTTACGATAACTCCAAACCGGTTACCATGAAACTGCCTTTTTTTAGCAAAACAACTCCTTCTTCCGAAATAATATTGCCCGAAGCATATATCGTTCCTGCCGAATGGACCGAGGTAATAAACCGGATAAAACTTCACGGAATAAAAACAGAAAAACTCATACAACCGGCTGAAATCAAAGTCAGATCTTATAAGTTCAGGGATTACAAATTCAGGGAAACACCCAACGAAGGCAGGCACATGGTAACAACAGGCATCGATGAGAAAGAAGAAATTATGAATTTTCCTACCGGTTCGGCCATTATTTATACCAACCAGCGAACAGCAAAGGTTATTGCCGGAATTCTTGAACCCTTGGCTCCCGGGTCATTTGTTGAATGGGGTTTCTTCAATGCAGTTTTCGAGCAGAAAGAATACAGCGAAACTTACGTTATGGAGACTATGGCGCGCGAAATGCTTGCAAAAAATCCTGAATTAAAAGCAGCATTTGAGGAACAAAAATCCCTCAATCCCGATTTTGGTAAAAGCCAGTGGAACATCCTCAACTGGTTTTATAGTCAGACTCCATATTGGGACAGTAATTTTTTGAAATATCCGGTTGGAAAAATCATGGATGCGGCAACAATAAATCAATTGCGGAAAATATCAGCTCCTTAAATATGAATAAGTGGATTGTTCAATGATGAACAATCCGGATTAACTCTTCTTTTTTCCTTCTGTTATTGCCGGATGCAGCTGAAGCCGCATCCGGTTTTATTTTTAGTATCCCTTATCGTTTCATGTTAGAATTAATCTTGCTGTTTCTTTTTTCTTCTCTACTTTTACACTCTGGTTAGTGTACCTTTTACACATATAAATGGCCGATGCCACGAATTATTAAAACAAAAATCAGGCATCAACCTTTATTATTTATTTCTTACCTTTATTGATCTTTTTCGCAATACAACGCTTTAACATTCAATTTAAAAACAGAACAACCACTAAAACCAAAACACATGAGTAAACAGGACAACAGCTACAAAGTGGGCATGTCGGCTTTCGGATCCATCTTTTTTATTTTTGGATTTGCAACTACGTTCATTGTAACTCTGACAGCACCAATAAAAGAGATTTTCGGTCTGTCAGAATTCGGAGCCCAGTTATTATCCTCTGCTTTCTTTATTGCCTACCCGATCATGTCAATTCCTACCGGGAAATTAATTGACCGGATTGGGTATAAAACTACTGTTATTGCAGGCCTCGTTTTAATGGCGCTGGGGAGTTTCATTTACATTCCTGCGGCCAAGCTGCCCTCATTCCCCATTTTCCTTTTTGGAACCTTTGTACTGGCCACTGGTGTTGTTTTTCTTCAGGTAGCAGCAAATCCTTATGTAACTGCAATCGGGCCTGAGAAATCTGCATCAAGCCGCCTCAACCTCACCCAGGCATTGAACTCCATTGCAACCATGATAGCCCCCTGGCTGATTTCTGTGGCTATTTTCAGGGGATTAGACCCTTTGAGCTCCACCTATGCAAGAGAAGCCGCAGACAAGGTTCCTCTGCCTTTCATCATTATGGGTGTTATTGTAATTCTTGTGGCTGTTATTCTGCTGTCGATTAAACTACCAGTCATTGCTATTGCAAAAAAAGAAACAAAGAAAAATATCCTGAAATATCCCCATGTAGTGCTGGGAGCGCTGAGCATATTTGCTTATGTAGGTGCCGAAGTCGGTAATGCCGGATTAATAGTAAATTATCTGAAAAAAAGTCTTGAAATGTCTGGCGAAGAAGCCTCCACTTATGCTGCCATCTATTGGGGTGGCGCTATGGTTGGCCGTTTCTTTGGTTCATTCATGTTTTCAGGCATCAGCCTGTCGAAAAAAATCACCTATGCCATTCCTGTGTTGATCCTTGCATTGGTTTCAGGTTCTTTTGTTACCGGTTGGAACTGGAATATCGGAGGAGTGTTTCTGGGCGTTGCCCTTGTAAACTTCCTGATAATGCAGATAGGAACAGGAAAAGCAGCAAGGACACTGGCCGTTTTTGCCCTCGTTGCCGCCGTCCTCGACCTTGTAACCACGTTCACCACAGGAAATATTGCGCTATGGACCATTATTTCCATTGGACTTTTCAACTCTATCATGTTCCCGAATATTTTCTCTCTGGCTGTGAAAGACCTTGACAATGCTGAACTCAGCAGCGCTTCAGGTTTAATCAACTCCCTGATCATTGGTGGTGCCATAATTCCTCCGCTTATGGGTGGAGTAGCCGATAACTTTGGTTACACTTATGCATTTATTGTACCTGCAATCTGTTACATGTTTATTTTCTTCTATGCCATTAGAGGCGCACATATCAGAAGATAAAACAACCTAAAACCAATGATAAAACAAAGCCTCAACCGGAAAATAAAAATATTCATAACCCTGCTGACTTTTCTGATGATTTCAGGACAGTCATTCGGCCAGACCTATCTGTTCTTTCAGGATAGCCCGGCGAATGATCTGTACGATTTCAGCTGGATGGAGCTAACTCCTCCCAGTGAACTAACACGTATGGGTGCTGATTTGAGAAAGTTTCCGGTTGAGGCTATTATTCCGGCCATACAAGGTACCAACAGCCTGCGGCTCAGATGGAAATCTGTCAGCGGCGGTGATTGGGTGGCCATTGCAGCACCTTTAAACTGGGCAAATTATAACATCAGCGACACCGATACCCTGTTGTTCTGGCTTCGCTCAACAGAAGGACTGAACAAAAATAATCTCCCAAAAATTTTTCTGGAAGATTCGAATAATGTCAAAACTACCAAACACATTTTTTCTAACTGGTGCCCAAATCTCAATTCCGGTGTATGGACAAGAGTAGCCATTCCCATGAGCCTTTTCTTCAACTATGGCGATCCGGTTGATTTTACGAGGATTAAAACCACTGGTTTTGCTCAAAATGTTGCCGACGGGGTATCGCATACCTTACTGGTTGATGACATGCGCATCTTTAAAGGTGATGGATCTTCTCCACCTGCTTCTCAGCCAACCGGGGTTATCGCCGAAGGCTTCGACAGCCATGTTGAAATCCTATGGAATCCCAATCCTGAAGCCTTTATCAATGGATATCAGGTTCAACGCACGATTGACAATGGGAACAACTGGGTAACTTCAGCAACTGTAGACAAAAATACAACCCGGCACATTGACTGGACAAGGCCTCTTGGAGTTGCCATCAATGCTCAATACCGCATCCGAGCGCTGAATTCATCCAACCAACCTTCTGAGCCATCTGTTCCGGCAAATTCATCCACACGCATTTTTACCGATGATGAATTGCTCGAAATGGTCCAGAAATATACCTTCCGTTATTTCAGCGACTTCGCGCACCCGGTTTCAGGAATGTCGCGTGAGCGAAATACCTCGGATAATGTTGTCACTACCGGGGGTTCAGGTTTCGGGATTATGGCATTAACTGTCGGAATTGAAAGAGGCTTTATATCACGCGAAGCTGGCATTGCACAAATGCTGAAAATAATCAGTTTTCTTGAAACTGCCGACCGCTACCACGGAGTGTGGCCTCACTGGCTGAACGGAAATACCGGCAGAGTTATCCCCTTCAGCGAATTCGACAATGGGGGCGATCTGGTAGAAACAGCTTTTCTGGTGCAGGGTTTACTGATTGCACGCCAGTATTTCAATGAGTCAACCCAGACGGAGCAACAAATTGTAAGCCGCATCACAGCCCTCTGGGAATCGGTAGAATGGGACTGGTATTCGCGCAACAATTCAGGAGCGCTCTACTGGCATTGGTCTCCAAACTACGGTTGGCAAATGAATATGGAAGTAAGGGGATGGAACGAAGCAGCCATGGTTTATCTGCTGGCCATTGCATCGCCCACTCATCCGGTTTCTCCTTCATACTGGAACAATGGATGGGCCGGAATGCCATCCTATATTAATGGAAGATCATTTTATGGCTACATACTTGATGTTGGCTGGGATCGTGGTGGCCCCCTGTTCTTTGCGCAATATTCATTTCTGGGTTTCGATCCACGAAATATCAAAGATAATTTTACAAACTACTTCAACCTCAACCGCAATCACACCCTTATTCACAGGGCATATAGTATCCAAAACCCCCAGGGCCACACCGGTTATGGACCAAATTGCTGGGGACTTACCGCCAGTGATGATCCTTTCGGATACCAGGTTCATGAACCTGTAAGCGGCCGCGACAACGGCACCATTACCCCAACAGCTGCTCTATCGTCAATGCCTTACACACCCGATGAGTCGCTGGCTGCACTTAAGCATTTCTACCGCGAGCTGGGTGACAAAACCTGGGGCTGGATGGGTTTTTATGATGCCTTTAATCAGCGCGAAAACTGGTGGGCAACTTCATATCTTGCCATTGATCAGGGCCCAATTATCGGAATGATTGAGAATTATCGATCGGGCCTGCTATGGACTAATTTTATGGCAAACCCCGAAATTGAACCCATGCTTAACTCTATTGGCTTTGTACCCGATCCGTTTGACCTTGAAGAGATTAGCACAACGCACGACAGAATTGGGCTCTACCCAAATCCATCAGCAACAGGTTACACAACACTGTCGATCAACGCCACAACTACTGATGTTTTCGACATATCAATTGTTGATGTAACCGGAAAAAAAATCAGTTACCTGCCAGGAATTTCAGTAACCCCGCCGGGTGAATACAGGATTAATATAAACACTTCCGATTTAGGGAAAGGAATGTATTTGATTTCAGTAAATGGAGTGCAGCAAAATTATTCAAGGAAACTTTTCATTCAATAATCATTGCTTTTAAACAGTCCTTGAAAGGAGGTAAAAGCAAAACAAGACAAGATCTACAAGCTTCCTATTGATTAGCAATATTAATGGTTACCTGCAATCAAACCTAAACCAACAACCAAAATACAACCAAATGAAAAAAATAAAACTACTATTCATCCTGATGTTTGTCATGGGTTTTCTGCCACTGGCCATGGCCCAGCAAATCAAGGTTTCCGGTCAGGTTAAAAGTGCCGACGATGGCGAAACTCTCCCGGGAGTAACCGTTGTGGTAAAAGGCACTACAACCGGAGCAGCCACTGATCTCGATGGCCGTTATAGTCTTGATGTCCCTTCAACCGCTACACTTGTTTTCAGCTTTGTGGGCATGGAAACACAGGAAATCGCGGTTCAGGGAAAAACTACCATTAATGTTGCACTGTCTTCCTCAGCCAGCATGCTCGACGAGGTAGTTGTGGTAGGTTATGGTTCATCCAAGCGGCTTGATCTTACCGGCTCAATTACTACCGTGAAAGCAAAAGACCTTGCTTATCAGGCCGTTGCAAATCCAGCTCAGGCTTTGCAGGGTAAAGTAGCCGGAGTTCAGGTTACCAACAGCGGTTCGCCCGGAAGTTCCCCGGTTATCCGCATACGCGGACTGGGTACAGTGTCTTCCAGTTCATCGCCCCTTTATGTGGTTGATGGAATTTTAACCAACGACATCAGCTACCTGGGAACCAACGATATAGAAAATATTACTTTCCTGAAAGATGCCTCTTCATCAGCCATTTACGGGGTAAGGGCTGCCAATGGTGTAATTATTGTAACCACAAAGCGAAGCAGCAGCCGCGAAGCACGCATATCCTATTCGGGATATACCGGATTCCAGAAAGTAGTCAATAAATTTGAACTCGCCAAAGGAACCCAATACATCGACCTGATCAATGAAAAGAACAAATACCTTGCTGAAGCCGCCGGAAGCGAATTTACTCCGGTTGACCCCAACGACTATCCCGATGCCATTGATTGGTATGACGAGGTTTTGCGAGGAAAAGCTTTAACCCAGAGCCATGATGTAAGCGTAATGGGCGGTTCTGCCAAGAGCCTTTATACTTTCGGAGCCTCCTGGTTTATGCAGGAAGGTCTGGTAAAAGGCCATGATTATGACCGCATCAATATCAGGTCATCCCTGGAATCAGAAGTTCTGAAAAACCTTAAAGTCGGCTATTCTGCAAACCTTTCAAATTTTAAATTTAAGAATGTACCCGGTGTATTCTACAATGCATACGTTGCCCCTCCGGTGTTTACAGCAAAAATAAACGACTCAACATTTAATCCTATGGGTTCAGGAAGCCTTGGAAACTTTGCCAATCCGGCTGCCCAGCTTTATTATTTTAATAGTCGTTCCAACGGAATCCGTTTTCTGGGAAGTGCCTTTGCTGAACTCAGCTTTCTGCAACACTTCAAGCTTAAAACATCTTATGGCCTGGACTATGGTAATAACCGGAACCGAAGTTACACACCGTATTATGTAGTTTCAGAAACACAGGTTGACACCAACCGTATGCTCAGCCGTTCAATGGGATATTCGACAGACGGATTCTGGGACAATACACTGACTTACGAGAATTATATTGGCAAACACAGGTTCTCGGTAATGGCTGGTGTTTCTGCTCAGGATTTCAGAAGCCTTAATCTTTCTGGCTCCAGAAGCGGAGTAGAAAATTATGGCGATCATTCTCTTTACCTGAACTATGGAGAACAATCTACTTCCAATTCAGGCGATGGAGGATCAAGAATTACTGCACTTTCCTATTTCGGAAGGGGAACTTACAACTTCAATGACCGTTACCTGTTTACTGGAACTCTGCGTTATGACGGCAGTTCGGTTTTCCCTGCCGATGAAAGGTACGATCTCTTCCCCTCCGTTGGTTTTGGATGGGTGATGTCGAACGAAGACTTTATGCAGAATCAGGGAATCTTCGACTTCCTTAAAATGAGGGCCAGCTGGGGTGTTACCGGAAACAACCGAATCCCTGCCAACATATACACGCTCACCATTGCCAAAGGCGGGGAACTTTCTACGGCATTCGGGCCAGGCGGCAATGTTGTGATTGCTGAAGGCGCAAACATTACCAGCGCAGTCCCTCCAACATTGCGGTGGGAAAAAGTTAAGGAATTCGATATAGCCTTCGAAGGACTCGCCATGGAAAACAAACTTTCGTTTGAACTTGATTACTACCATAGATTAACTGTCGATGGCATCTTCCCGACAACTCTTTCTGCAACAGCAGGGACTTCGGGCAGCTATTTACAGAACAATGGCGACTTCCTCAATTCAGGGGTCGAACTTACCCTTGGATGGACCGATAAAGCCGGTGACCTGAATTATTCTTTCAATACCAATTTCACTTACAATAAAAACGAGGTTAAGGATTTACTCGAAGGAACCCTTGGACTTTACGGCGGAAATCTGCCGGTGGGAGGATTTTTCTCCACCTATACCGTTATCGGAGAGCCCATCGGATCCTATTACGGGCGGAATGTGCTGGGAATTTTTCAGAATGAAAGTGAAATAGAAAACTACACCTGGACTGATCCCGAAACCAATGAAGTAAATCTGGTTCAACCCAATGCAAAACCCGGTGACTTCAAATATGAGGATGTTGACAACAATGGCCTTATCGATGCCAAAGACCGGGTATTCTTGGGAAGTGCTTTACCAACCTACCTGTTTGGTTTCAATGCCTCGTTTGAATTTAAAGGCTTTGATTTCGGAATTGACCTGTATGCCCAGGGAGGCAATAAAATATACAATGCAAAACGTGCTCAGAGGCTTGGTAATGAGAACTATGATCTTGATTTTTTCGAAAATCGCTGGAATGGAGAAGGAACATCAAGCGATTACCCCTCTGCTGACCTTACCGGCGACAACATGCTACCCAACTCCTGGTACATAGAATCCGGCGGGTTTATGCGCATACGGAATATTCAGCTGGGATATACCATTCCTGAAAAAGCAGCAGCCAAAATCGGAGCAAGAAGTTTACGTGTATACGTAAACACTTCCAACCCTTTCACATTCTTCAAATACAATGGTTTCAGCCCCGAGATTGCTACTTCTTCACCAACCTCACAAGGCATTGACCTGAATGTGTATCCGATGTCGGCTACCTACAACTTTGGCGTAAATGTTAATTTCTAACCTCAAAAACAGGATATCATGAAAGCAAATAAATGGATAGTATCCTTCTTATTTATAACAGCGCTGATTTTCAGCTCCTGTAAGGATTATCTCGATTTTCCACCTGAAAATTCCATACCCGCCGAAGGATTTTTCGAAACCGCGGAACATGCAGAGCAATCGGTCAACTCAATTTATGCCCACCTGCGTTCCTGGCCTATGGTTTCTTTTGCATACATCATTATGCAGGAAATCACTTCAGACAATGCCGTTAAAGGCAGTGCTGTTGGCGATGCATCCTTCATCAATGATTACGACAACTTTACCTTCACTGCCAACCAGTTTGTATTAAAAGACTACTGGGCCGGCCGTTACACAGGAATAAACCTGGCCAATCAATCCATTTCAAACATCCCGGATATAACAATGAACGAATCATTGAAAACCAGGTTAATTGGCGAGGCCAAATTTTTAAGGGCACTTCTTTATTTTGATCTTGTTCGCGCTTTTGGCGATGTTCCCACACCAACAGCTGTTCCGGTTGGCCCTGAAATCAATTTCCGCACTCCTGAAGCCCAGGTTTACGAACAAATAGAGAGTGATCTGCTTGATGCCATCAGTGTTTTACCTGCAACCTACGATGCTGCCAATAAAGGAAGAGCAACCTCAGGAGCAGCCAAAGGCTTACTGGCTAAAGTTTATCTTTATATCGAAAGGTATGGTGATGCCAGTCGACTGGCTTCGGAAGTGGTAAGTTCAGGAATTTACAGCCTTGAAAACAACTTTTATAATGTTTTCAGGGTGGCGGCAGAAAACGGCCCCGAATCGTTGTTCGAAATTCAGGCACAGCAAATCGATGGAAACTGGGGAGTTTCATTCTCTCAGCATTCCGAAGTTCAATCGGTGCGCGGCCAGTGGGGCTGGGGTTTTAACATCCCAACTGATGACCTCGCTGAAGCCTTTGATGCAGCCGGCGACAATGTGCGGAAAGCAGCAACCATACTTTACAAGGGCGATGTAACCCCTGATGGCGATGTAATTGCCGGAGTTCCCTCATTGGATGGTATTTCCGGAATACCAAGATACAATGGTAAAGCTTACTATCCGCCTGCACAACAGGTTTATGGACCTTTTGGTTCAGGACAAAACATCAGAGTTCTTCGTTATGCCGAAATTCTGCTAATCCAGGCCGAAGCTTTGATTCGCGATGGAAATGCGTCAGCTGCTGCTGCACCGCTCAACGCTGTAAGAGGCCGTGTTCAACTGCCACTCATCAGTTCTCCTTCACTGGAAGATGTTCTTCTCGAACGCCGGCTTGAACTGGCTTTTGAAGGTGATCGATTCTTTGACCTTGTACGAACCGGAAAAGCAGCTACTGTGCTGGCCTCAAAAGGATTTACAAGTGGCAAAAATGAACTCTTTGCCGTACCACAGGAATTGATTGATCTTTCTGAAGGAAACCTGACTCAAAATCCTGGTTATTAATTCAGCAGATGATCTGAAACAATAAACTGATTTACAGTACATTGATTTGTTTAAAAGCCAGAGAATCATAAACAAGTATCTCTGGCTTTTTTTTATTTTTTATAGTTTGTCCCCGTGTCTCCTCGTCCCCTTGTCCCCTTGTCTCCATGTCCCCTTGTCCCCTTGTCCCCCATTTTCAATTCAAAGGGCCCTCATCTACACTCCTGAACCGGTGTCCGTCATTCACCACAAACCAAACTGCTACATCTCCGGTACGGTAGATTGATTCTACTTTTTTGTTGTTTATGTTTATTTTCCTGGGAGTCATCATCCTTCTTATGGTTCGCTCGTCGCGGTTAAAGCCAACATCAAAAGCTGTAGCGTAAAACCGTGCCTTATCTTCATCATTTTTCCATTGCAGATGGGAATATCGCTTGTCCATGATCTTGATAAACATTGTAAGATAGCGTAACTGCCAGCTATCTGACTGTAATCTTTTTGCCCTTTCGCTTCTTGCTTTGCTTGTATTTGATATTAAAAATTTATAGGGTCCGAGTTTTTGCCTGAGATAGGTTCGTTCAACCAGCTCGGCAAAGGAGGGTTTCATTTGAAAGCGACCCACCGAATAATGGCCGTATTTCCTGCCCGATTGAATATATAGTGAACGCATGGTATTGGTTTCAAAAATTTCGCGAAGCGTTGAATACCTGATCATCGATGGAATAACAGCACCAAATGCAATATCAGGCCGTATGCCTTCAATTTCCAGACTATCAGACATCCAGTTGTTCTTCAATAAATAATCCACAGCATCATAATACTTATTTCCTAATTCAGTGGAGAGATTCTGATTGACATAATGTTCCTGCCCCTGACAAATAAGTGCATTAAAAAAAATCCACTTCAGCAGGAAAACAGGCAGATAAATTAAAATGAAATTTTTAATTTTTGATTCCACACTATATCTTTTCGGAAAGAACGTGTTTGCATATCTCTTTTCGGAAAGTTCAAAAATAAACGAATTCTTTTAAAGTTGAAGAATTATAAGCCAACATAATACATACCTGCAAACAAAAAGTCCGGCTATACGTCAATTCAGATATGAAATTTTCAGGGCATCATATCGGTTATATTTATCCCGTTTCAAGGACTGTTGTTGCTCAACAGGGACATTAAAAAAAAAAAAAAAATCTTAAAAAAACATTTTCTTAATTCCTTTTGCTTACCATTGAAAAATCATCTATATTTGTAGGACAAATGATTTCTAACCAAAACCAAATAACTATGAGAAAAATTACTCTTTTAATTGTACTTATGTTCACCTTTTCATGGGTTTCGATGGCTCAGGTCATCGAAAACTTTGAAAGTATCAAGATGAACATCTTTGCAGAGGGCACCAATGGTTCAGTTTCTGTTGTTCCTAATCCGGACGCAACCGGAATCAATCCGAGTGGAGTTGTTGCAAAAATGGTGCGTGGTTTCGATGGCGACCCCTGGTGTGGATGGTATGCAACCATTCCAACACCCATTGATTTCAATACCAATAAATACGTTCACCTAAAGGTATGGAAACCCCGTATCAGCCCGGTGAAATTTAAAATTGAGGAAGGGGAAACCGGAAACATTGAAGTCGAATCAATGAACCCACAGACTGTTGTAAACGGTTGGGAAGAACTGGTATTTGACTTCACTGCAGCTACCGGCCCTTATGTAAAAATTGTTTTCTTCCCCGATTTTGAAGATCCTCTCACCCTCACTGAAGACATCGTTGTTTATCTTGATGATATTTATGTCAACAATGACCCAGCTGTAGGAAGCGACCCTGTTCAGATAATTGAAAACTATGAGCACATGGGACTAAACATGATGCTTGGCGGTGATGAAGATCTCAGTTTCATGACCCTGGTTCCAAACCCTGACCAATCAGGTCTTAATCTGAGTGATTATGTAATTCAGTTCCATCGCGATAAGGACGGCGTTCCCTGGGGTGGTTTTTATTCCTTTACTCCGGTAGATTTTACTACCAACAAGTACATGCACGTAAAAGTATGGAAACCACGCATCAGCCCTATCAAATTTAAAATTGAAGGCGGCGAAGGCGGAAACTTTGAGTGGCCGTCAACTCTTCCACAAACCGAGGTAAATTCATGGCAGGATTATGTATTTGACTTTTCAGCTAATACAGGTGTATTCCCAACCATTGTTTTTATGCCTGACTTTGAAGATCCTTTGACACTGACCGAGGATATCGAAATTTATTTTGATGATTTCATTCTCAGCGATAATCCCGATCCATTTACCATCCCTCAGCTTGTTCTGAATGTTGATATGTCGGAAGCTGGCGATATGACAGATATTCCTGTTTACCTTTCAGGAGCTTTGGGCGGAATTTATGGTAACTGGAACGAGCCCGGCACAAATCCTAACAACGAAATGCTGGATCCGGATGGTGACAAAATTTATTCAATCACACTTTTCCTCCCTGACGGACTTTATGCCTTCAAATTCTTTAAAGGTACCGGCTGGGACGCAGGTGATCCCGCACCAGGTGGAGACAGAACCCTTAATTATTCCGGCGACATGAATGTTACCTACGTATGGGGAGTTCAGGGCGCACTTAGTGTACCACAGAATCCACTGGTTGACAAAGTAACCATGTATCCGAATCCTGTTAGCAGTGAACTGATTATCAAAACCACTGCATCCATCAGGGAAGTTAGCATTACTTCCATGCTTGGACAACAGGTTGGTACTTATCAGTTAAATGACAGTGGTCGCACTTCCATAAGTACTGCCGGCTTAAGCAACGGATTGTATTTCGTTACTTTCTACGGAAACGATGGCAGCCGCCTTGTTCAGAAACTGATCAAGAACTAATTTCTTGTTCTTATTCCAATGAAAAGCCTCCTTTTTGGGGGCTTTTTTTATAATTTATCTTCCGAAATTCAAAGTCTGTTTGTTATTTTAACGTGAATTTAACGAATATACATGTTCATTTAACGTTAATTTATCATTTATAATTGCTTTTTTTGCGCCTATTCAATATATTTGCATTAAATTCTACATCATGGTAAGACGCGCAATTTTTCATAACTTGAGAGATGATCTTCTGAATTCTAACAAGATCATTGTGTTATTTGGGGCAAGACAAACAGGAAAAACAACATTATCAAATGTAATACTTAATTCCTTTGAGGGTAATGTGTTAAGAATCAATGCTGATGAACTAAAATATATAGAAGTATTAGCGTCCAGAGATTCAGACAAATTTGGCCTTTTGTTTGATGGTTACGATCTCGTATTCATTGATGAGGCTCAACGCATCCCAGATATTGGTATTAATCTTAAAATAATTTATGACTCATTCCCCGGATTAAAAATTCTGGTTACCGGTTCATCCTCCTTTGATCTGGCCGGTAAAATTTCTGAGCCACTTACAGGACGAACTCTTACATACACACTTTACCCCTTGTCCTTGATTGAGATTCGAACTGAAAAAAATGTATTTGAAATCAAGGCAAATCTGGAAACATTCATGGTTTATGGAATGTATCCAGGAATTCTGACACTTACCAGCGCTAAGGCAAAAGAAAAGCACCTGACAGAATTATCTACTGCCTATCTGTTTAAAGATGTATTTGAACTATCAACAATCAGGAACCCATCTGTTTTAAGAAATCTTTTACGTTTACTTGCCTTACAGATAGGGTCGGAAGTTTCAATACCTGAGTTGAGCAAGAATCTTAATATCAGCCAGGATACAGTAAACAATTACATTGATTTGCTGGAAAAAGCCTTTATTGTTTTCAGGTTGGGCGGGTATTCCAGGAATCTACGTAAAGAAGTAACCAAAAGAAGTAAAATTTATTTCTGGGATACAGGAATACGAAACAGCGTCATCAATAATTTTTCTGGATTTGATTACCGCAATGATAAAGGAGCATTATGGGAGAATTTCGTAATCTCTGAACGGCTGAAATACCAGTCATATAATTACATAAATGCCAGTCCTTACTTTTGGAGAACCTATACAGGGGCAGAAGTGGATTACATTGAAGAACACAACGGAAAAGTCAGAGCATTTGAAATAAAACTCAAAAACAAAAAGACCTCAGCACCAAAAACATGGACTGAGAATTATGGAGAGGATTATTTCACAATAAATCCTGATAATTTTCATGAATTCCTTATTTAAAAATGAATTCAGCATCTCTCTTTCAAATTCAAAACCAGTAACCTTAACCTAAGTCCGGAGCAATTTTTTCTATCTTTGCAAAAAATCAACATCATGAACAGAGGACCCATTTCGCAATTTATTGAGCACCATTATCGCCATTTCAATGCCGCTGCGTTGGTAGATGCTGCCAAAAGCTATGAAAAACATCTGGCCGAAAACGGAAAAATGATGATAACCCTGGCCGGAGCCATGAGTACAGCCGAGCTTGGAATATCACTGGCCGAAATGATCCGTCAGGATAAAGTTCAGATCATCAGTTGCACCGGAGCCAACCTTGAAGAAGATATTATGAATCTGGTGGCTCACAGTCATTATAAAAGAGTTCCCGATTACCGCGATCTTACGCCTCAGCAGGAGTACGAGCTACTTGAAAAAGGCATGAACAGGGTTACCGATACCTGTATCCCCGAAGAGGAAGCTTTCCGCAGAATTCAGCACCACATTGAAAAGATATGGAAAGAAGCCCAGGCCGAAGGAAAAAGTTATTTCCCGCACGAATACATGTATAAACTGCTGCTGAGTAAAGTCATGGAGAAGGATTATGAGATTGATCCCAAACACTCCTGGATGTTAGCTGCTGCTGAGAAAAACCTGCCCATTATCGTTCCCGGATGGGAAGACAGCACCATGGGAAATATCTTTGCTTCGTATTGCATCAAGGGCGAACTGAACCCCTCTACTATGAAATCAGGTATTCAATATATGATTTACCTTTCGGAATGGTATCGCAATAATTCGGCCGGAAAAGGAGTGGGTTTCTTCCAGATCGGGGGTGGCATTGCAGGAGATTTTCCAATTTGTGTGGTTCCTATGATGTATCAGGATCTTGAGTGGCAAGATGTACCTTTCTGGTCGTATTTCTGCCAGATCAGCGATTCAACCACTTCATACGGCTCTTATTCAGGGGCTGTTCCCAACGAAAAAATCACCTGGGGCAAGCTGGATATTGACACTCCAAAGTTTATCATCGAAAGTGATGCCACCATTGTAGCTCCGCTCATTTTTGCCTGGCTGCTCGGCTGGTAAATCAGCACCCGGCAATTCTGAATTTTTAGAAATAACAACATCTTCTGAAAAAACCTGCAAAACAATAAATTTTGCAGGTTTTTTCCTTTAACTACTAATTTTCTCTACCAGGTATAAGTAGAAACCGAAACAGCCGGAATACTCACCTTAAAAATTGTCTTATCCTGTTCCACGGCAAATGAAATGGTCTGATTTCCATAGTTGGCCGCAATCAAAGTCATGGAGCCATCAGTATTCCTGAAGGCAACCACACCGGCATCACCAACCGACTGGGGAAGATTTCCACTTACCCTTGTTGCGCCCGGCCTGACAAACTTCGAAAAATGGGCAATGGAATAATATTCCTCATTCCGGATGATTTCACCACTCACTGAGTTAATCGTAATCACTCCGCGGCAATTGCTGCAGCCATTATTCTGAGGCCCAAAGTTTTCATTAAGGGCCAGATTCCATAACAGCGCATTTTTCGACCAGTTTCGCGCAGTGCCGATAAAGATATTGCGCATATTCCACATCAGGTTTCCGGCGAAGTCAGTTGCCCATTCACCACCCGAAATTTCGGTGAAATACAATCCTTTGTCGGAATGTGCATTGTGAACGGCTGACATTGCTGAAACATCTCCTGCATAGGCATGAAAAGCCGATCCGGTAATAAATTGCTTTGCATCAGGATCATTGAGTATTGTTATGGGATACCCCGGTTCATCCCAGTTGTGGTCGTAAAGTAAAATTTTTGTTTTAATGCCCGCAGCCGAAAACTTCGGTCCAAGATGGTTTTTGATAAATTCCAGTTGTTCGGTAGCCTGCATCTCCATACAGGGATAGGCGGCAGTGTAATGCAGCGGCTCATTCTGAATGGTAATGGCATCAATGACAATGCCCTCTTCTTTCATTGAGTTGATATACCTGATAAAATAATCGGCATAAACATCGTAACAGTTTGATTTTAACTTCCCTCCTACCAGACTATTGTTTGTTTTCATCCAGGCGGGCGGGCTCCATGGCGATCCCATAAGTTTAATTTCAGGCGATACCTGTATTATTGACTTCAATACAGGAATCACATCGTCATAATCCTGCCAAAGTGAAAACTGAGCGAGTTCAAAATCTGTTTGACCCGATGGCAAATCATTGTACGTAAAATCTGATAAAGAAAAATCAGATGCTCCCATTGTAAGGCGCAGGTACGACACTCCAATGCCTGTTTCCGGATTAAAAAGTTCATCAAGCAGCGACTGTCTGGCTACGGAGCTGAGTTTTCGATTGATCAGCCAGGCCGAAGAGCCGGTTAAAGCCGCTCCATAACCCTCGATTTGCTGATACTTAAAGCCGGTATCAATTTTCAGCACAGCCATTCCTGTGGGTACAGACTGGACAAACTCAATATCCTTCTGCTTTTCAAAAAGAACAGATTTATCACCTTTTGTAAGGTAAACCTGCACCTTATTGCCACCTGGTGGATTGTCGGGCCCATTGGGTTTGGCTTTATCTTTAACGGCACACGAAATAACGCCTCCAAACAACAGGAAAGCAACAAGCAATTTTGTAATGGTCAGAATTGGTTTCATGAATTAAGGTTGTTAAAGGTACAAAAGGTGTTTAGTGTGCTGTGTTTACTGATCAGTAAGTCTGAAAATAAAGAGAACTGTTCAGTGATAAGACAGAGGCGCATCTTTAATTTGAGATGCGCCTCTGTGTATTTAATTCATAACCGAAGATTCATCTTGAAATAAAAACCCTGCAGGCGCAATTCCGGAATTAATATCCCGGATTTTGGGTAAGTAATTCATTTTTATCCAGTTCCGACTGTGGAATCGGCCACAAAAGTCCATTCTGTGTAAGGTTGTATCCAAACTTATTTCCGTCAGGGCCAATGGCATTGTTAATAACTTCAATGGCTCGTCCGGTGCGTTTAAGATCAAACCAGCGGTGGCCTTCAAACGCAAGTTCAAGTCTGCGCTCTTTTTCAATGGCCAAACGCATGGCTTCTTTTGTCGAGGCATTTGTAACCGGCAGATTTACCCTGCTTCTGATCAGGTTGACCAAAGCAGCAGCTCCGCTTAAGTCGCCATTCTCATTTAAAGCTTCAGCCTTTAGCAAAATAATATCAGCCAACCTCAGCAGTATATAATTCTGGGGACTAGGCCAGGTTATAATCCTGTATTTATTGGTAAAAGGATAAGTTGCTGCCGGCCAGTTTGCATCTGACCATTTTCCGGTAACATCTTCAAATGAGATTGAAGCATTCTTCCGAATCAAATCATTTTCATCGTTGAAGGCTTTCACAAGGTCGTTCGAAGGGGTGTTGAATTTTTTCCAATCGGTTCCCCTGAACATACTGGCACCCCAGTTGGCATTGTTCGAAGTTCCTTCATAGTTGACTTCAAAGATCGATTCCGATGAGTTTTCATTCTGGTTATCCCACAGCATATCATACTGGGGCAACAGTGAATAGCCCCCATTTATTACAGCATCGGCATATTGAATTACTTTGCCATAATCTTTGTCATCCATGGTCGCATAAACCTTTGCCAGATAAGCATTTGCCGCCCCTTTGGTTGCAAATCCCTTATGTTGCTGAGTGGTTTTCACATTATCGAGTGCATACTCCAGGTCTTTAATGATTTGCTCATAAACCTCTTCCTTTGGCCTTCGCTCAGGATAAAGCTGCGAATAAATTTCATCGAGATTGGAAGCGCTTACGCTGGTAACTTCCTGAAGCTGTAAAGGGACATCGCCCCACAACTGCACTGCCTGGAAATACATCACTGCCCTCACAAAAGATGCTTCACCTTTTATTTCGCGTTTGCGCTGATCAGAGAGGTTTGCGTCAGGGGTTATATCAACATTGTTGATAACAACGTTGGCCTTGCCGATGGTCTGATACAGATAAGCCCAATCGCGACTTACATTGGAATTGGTGGCATCAATGCGGTAGTCATCAATCTGGAAATTAGCCGGATTATCGGCACCGGCATATGCATCGTCAGATTGTGCATCACCGTTTACCAAAAAGTCGAGTTGCCAGTATTCATTCTGGAAATCACCGTAAACTGCACTCAAAGCAGCCTCAACTTCATTTGCCGTTTTAAAAATGGTGTCGCCCGACTGTTCAATGAACTTTGAATTGCCTGTTGGCTGAATGTCCAGAAATTTCTCACAAGATGAGAAAGCTATGACGAGGAATAATAAAAAACTGGTTTTTATAAGGATTTTCATGATTGATAGGGTTTAAAATTCAACATTTACACCAAAAACAATGGTTCTTGACTGAGGATAGGTACCATAATCAATCCCTACCTCAACGGCGCTGTTTCCGTAGGCGTTAACTTCAGGGTCAAATCCGGAATAATTCGTAAGCGTAAAAAGGTTTTGTGCAGTAACATACACCGACAAATTTTTGACGAATTCGAACATCTTATTGCTTTTAATTACATTATAGGCCAGAGTAGCTGATTTCAGCCTGAGGTAAGATCCGTCTTCAATAAACCGTGTTGAGTTCCGGACATTGTCCACATTTCCACCGCCAACAGCTCTCGGAATATCAGTATTCGTATTTTCGGGCGTCCAGCGGTTAAGCACATCTACCGATTGATTTTTACTATCGAACATGCCCTCAAGATCTATCCGGGTTGCATTGAAAATATCGTTTCCGTAAGAGCCCTGAAAGAACAGGTTGAGCGTAAATTTTTTGTAAATAAGGTTGTTTGTAAATCCAAACGTAGTTCCGGGCATTCCATAACCAATTATAGTGCGGTCGCCCGGATCAAAGATGCCATTGTTGTTAACATCCTTGTAAATAATATTGCCGGTCTCAGGATCAACGCCTTCAGAAACATATCCATAAAATGTACCCAAGGGATCACCCACTTTTACGCGGGTTGCATCCTGGTTGTTGCTGTAGATTCGTCCAAAATAATACACCGGAGTATATTTAAGGCCGGTTACCTCGTTTTTGTTGAAAGAGATATTGAAGTCAGTATTCCATGTGAAATCCTTGTTGTCAATATTTACCGTACTCAAACTGAATTCAAGACCTTTGTTCACAATCTCGCCTGCATTGGTAAGAATTGAAGAGATGGGCAGCGAGCTGGTTAACTGAACATTCAGCAAAACATCCATTGTTTTTTTGTGATAAGCGTCGAAGGTGAATAAGACCCTGCCACCATACATGGTCAGGTCCAGGCCAAGGTTCGATTGCCGTGTGGTCTCCCATTTTAAGTCAGGATTTCCGTAACTCGACTGGTAAATACCCGGCCCGGCAAGAGGATCCTGTGGATCGCGACGATAGTATGACCAAAGGGCAAAAGCTGCATAGTCGCTCAGGCCTTCAACATTTCCGGTAACTCCATAACCTCCACGGATTTTCAGGTCATCAATGAAAGTATATTTGGCCATAAATTTCTCCGATGAAAGGCGGTAACCAAGTGAGAAAGCCGGCATTGTACCCCATTTGTTTACGAGTTTTGAGCTTCCGTCGCGGCGGAATGATGCCGTTGCGTAATATTTACTATTGAAGTCGTAAGTTACCCTTCCGAAAAATGAAACCAGGGAATTTGCATTGCGCCAAGTTCCTCCGGTTGTTATTTGATTGGCTGCCCATATGTCAGTTACATTTATGTCTTCGGGATAATCTTTTCCTTCAAGATAAGTGCCACGCCCTTCATATTTTCGAAGCGAATTGCCAACCAGGACCGAAAGGGTATTGTCCCCGGCTTTCAAGGTGTAATCAAATAAATTTTCCAACTGCCAAACCATATGATTGGAATTGTCTGACCGGCCTATCCCATGGTTCTGACGGCCATAATTGGTACGCATGGGATCGAGATAATAGTCCCAGCGATGGGCTGTAATATCAACACCGGTTCCGGACCTGAATTTAAGTCCTTTAAAAAGGCTTATTTCCGCTTCAACAGAGCCAAGCACCTTGTTGTCGCGCGATAACTGGTCGGGACCTTCCATATAAGCCACCGGATTTTCCCATGAGGGCTGGAACGGATTCATGTCGAACCTCACCTTTGAATAATCCACAACACCCTGTTCATCTGTGTAGTCCTTAATATCTGCCTGATTGTAAACATTCAGAAAAGGCGGTGTATTCAATGCACTCATAATCACACCTCCCCTGCCTGAACTGGCATTGTCGGGCGTATCTTTTGAGCTGATTGACCAGGTCGATAAACTGGTTTTAACCTTAAGCCAGGGACGCAGTTCATTATCAAGGTTCATCCTGACGGTATAACGATCAAAACGGGAAGGTTGCACCATTCCTTGCTCTGTAAGGTAACCCCCTGAAACAAAATACCGGCTTTTTTCAGTACCCCCCGAAAACGAAGCCTGATAGGATTGCTGATAACCAGTTCCAAAAGTCTCATCGGACCAGTCGTTGAATTGAGTCCAGGATGGGTCATAAGAAATCCCGATTTCATTCATCAGATCGCGGTATTGCCTCGTATTAAGCACATCAATCGATTTCCTGAGTTTTGAAACGCCAAAATAGGTATTGAAAGTAATCAGCGGTTTTTCTGTATTTCCTCTTTTTGTAGTAATGAGCACAACGCCGTTGGCAGCAGCGGCCCCATAAATTGCAGCGGCAGCCGCATCTTTGAGAATTGTCATGGATTCAATGTCCTGAGGATTCAATCCATTGATATCGGTTGTTCTTATTCCATCAACGATGTAGGCGGGCTCATTGCCTGCAAGTACCGAAGTAGCACCTCGCACACGGACAGCCAGTCCCGAACCCGGTTTGCCCGAAGGCTGGGTTACCTGAACACCGGCGGCTTTCCCCTGAAGGGCCTGTGCAACTGTAACTATTGGCCTGTCTTTCAAGGCTTTATCGTCAACCACCGCCACTGATGTAGTGATATCCCTTTTCCGTTGAACGCCGTAGCCGATTACGACTACCTCGTCAAGAAGCTTACTGTCTTCAAGCAGTGTAATATTGATGACGGTTTGAGTGGTTACCGGAACCGATTGAGTTATAAAACCCATAAAGCTGTATTGCAAAATATTACCAGGCCGCACTTCGAGACGGTAATTCCCACCAATATCTGTGGTTGTGCCTGTCGTAGTACCCTGTATTACTACTGTTACTCCCGGTATGCCCTGGCCACCGGCATCAGTAACTGTACCCGATATCTGCCTGGCTTGCGAAAAAGCAAACAACGAAGCAAGGGTAAATGAAATTATGAGCAGTATTTTATTCATATCCTTGTATTTTTATTTTTCGAATTTCTTTCGTGAATTTAAAATGGGGAAAGCAAAATAAGACCTACCGTTATTACCATCTGAATGTGTAATACCGGCAGCTTATGATTATCTTTCCAAAACTGTTGACCATGAAGCACTTCCATCGTGATTGGATGATACATCGACGGTTACAAACAGATATTCTTTTGTCCCGGTATTTGCATAGCCCATTACCTCGTATGTATTGGTCAGATTGCCCCCATTGGGCAGATTGGTTGGAGTGCTGTTTTCTCCACCATAATATCCTTTATAAAATCCAAGGAAAGCTGCCTTGTTGTCACCATTGGTAAGCGTTATTTTAGCGCGGTTATTACCTGAAGCCGGAGCAAATGAATAGGTGTGAATGCCGCTACCAAAGGCCGCTCCGTTTCCGCTGGCTGCAATTTCTGCATCGGAAATACATCCGTTTTCACCACCGAAATAACCATCATTTCTTCCATCGCCATTGGTTTTGTACTCATATATACCTCCAGCACTGAATATAAACTCATCGTTAATAATGCATGACCAGTCATCTGATCCGGAAGCTGAACCATCTAAAGAGCTCAGCGGAACGCTGTACCAGCCATCGCTGCCCATTGCGGGCCCAACGAATATAGATTTTTCCGCCAGTCTCACTTTCCATGCAGATCCGGGAAGTTGCGCAGCAGTAAGTTCTGTGGTGGAGATAAAAAAGAACTTTAGGGTTGTACTGAAACCATTTGGATTGGTAGCCGTAAGCTTTACATTGAAGGCTCCATCAGTTGCATAGGTATGAATCGGATTTTCTTCGGTTGAGGTTTGTCCATCACCAAACTCCCACAAATAAGTTTCTGCAAGTGTGGTAGTGTTGGTAAAAGTGATGGTTCGGCCATTTACTTCAGCAGTAAAACCGGCCGAAGGTGCAGGCCCTGGAATCGGGGGTTCGTCGGCGGGATTATCATAATGTACGAGAACGAATCTCCAGTAAGCAGGTTGAGGAGACGAGCCGCCTGTCATATAGCTGGTTTGAAGCACCAAAGTATCGACCGGGCCATCAGATAGCTTGATAATTTTGTAAGTAACTGATGTTTGAGGGACTGTGACTTCCGCATCTGTAGCAACTTTACAAAGACCAACATACGCACCCAGTCCAATAACTTTCAGGGTAGGATCTGCCCCAGATGTCAGTTCAAAACTGTGGGTTCCGCTACTCCATGCCGAAAGATCCTCGCCACTGATGCCCTCCATTCTGTCGGTTGAAGCGCATAAATTAGACGGAAAAAACACATTTCCTTCGGCCCAGTAATCGCCTTTGGCATCGAACACCATAGTACCACCGCGTTGGAATATCCATTCATCGTTGAGCATACATGGGCGGTTGGCTAGCTCGTCGTTCTGACGGCCCATAGCCCACCAGATGGATGAAAAATTTGCCGGACCTACTTCCAGAGGATATCTTCCGGTACTTACATCCCTGATCAATTTCCAGGTTTTTGAGGTTGCTCCTACCAACATGGCCAGGTCAACATCAGGATCGGCAATTGGAATTTTTACTTTGTAAACGTCTTTTGCTCCATTTGAAGCTGTAGCAGTAAGAGTAACTTCATAGAGGCCTTCGGCCTGATAAATGTGAACCGGATTTTTTTCACTCTCAAGGGTAGTACCATCGCCAAAATCCCAAAGGATTCCGGGTGAGCCTTTGATCGAGTTGGCAAAACTGGTAAATGTAACTTTCCGAAAATCTGCCTCATCAACTACGAAGCTAAATCCGGCAATTACATCATCATCCTTTTCCTTTTTGCAGGCTGAGATCTGGACAATGACCAGAAGCAACAAAACGGCCCATTGGATTTTGAATAATTGTTTCATTTTGGTTGGTTTGGTTGGTTATTATTGTTGGTTTGAAAATTTTTAATTTTAAAATGCTGGAAACTGATAAAGTTAATTGAAAAATAAATCAATGCTACTTTTTACGTTGGTTTTTTAAAATTTCATTCCCCGGTGTTTCTGTGAAATAGAAAATGTTGGGCCATTGAAAAAAACAACTGGTAATCAATACAATACGTTTGTGTAAATTATACACTAAGTAAATGTAAAAGTAAGAAGACTTCAAACACAATGCAAAAAAAAATCAACAAACAAATAATATGTATAGTACTCAATATCAGCAATATATTATAGATACAATTTGTATCCTCAATTTAAGAACAATAAAATATCAGCAAAAAAACTGTTCAGATAAAAAAAACTGTCGGTTTTTAACCGACAGACAAATAAAATTTTTGCAATACTTGCAATTAACCAGATACCGAAAATGGATTTTATGCCTTGATTAACAATTATCTTAATTCAAGAATGATGTTATAGAATTTTGCCTTGGATCATCTATTTTAAACCGGAGTTAAACCTCAGGGTAATCAGGCTGCTAACCAAACGGGCTGCAATGAAATTCGGGGCTTTATTGTATTTGATTGGGGTAAGACCTGAAATACAAACACCAGTCAGAGCAGATTTCTCGTTTATCTTTTCCAGAATTCCCATCAACATTTGCCATTCCATGCCACCGGGTTCAGGAGTTGCCACAGCAGGCATAAGAGATGGATCAAGAACATCCAGATCAATGGTAATAAAAACATTTTTTGATAGTTTATTCAGCAGATCATACATCCATGTTCTGTTACCGGTATCTTGAATATTATCAGAATAAAAAATACGGCCGGGCTCCATAATTTCACGTTCCTGGGCACTCATACTTCGAATTCCGACCTGCACAACAGGGGCGACCAGAATTGCATGTGACATTACACAATGATGATTCAAATTGCCTGTTCCTCTAGCACTTTTTATGCCTGCATGGGCATCAAACTGCACAATGGTAAGGTCTTCATCTTTATCCCTGTAAAAATCAGCAAAAGCTCTGAAGGCACCAATAGCAACAGTATGTTCGCCACCCAGTATTACCGGAAATTTCTTTTTTTTCAGCAGTTGTGTAACCCTGGTCTGAACCTCTTTTATCATTTTCTCAACATTGCGCTCACGAATAGTTTCTGAAGTATGTATTCCTGCTTTCCAGGCTTCAGAATCGGTGTGAATATCATAGAGGTCAATAGAAGTGGAGGCTTCAAGGATGGCTTCAGGGCCTTTATCTGAACCTTTAAACAAGGGATTTGAGCCTTCGAAAGGGACCGGAATAATAACTGCTTTTGCACTTTCGACAGATGAGAACGGTTCAGGGATTGCTCCAAATTGTTTCTGTTTCATAATCAGGATTTATTTGGTATGCGCAGAGTTAATGAAAATTATAAACCGGAAAAGAGGAACCCGGTTATCAGGTCGAAGCAAAAATAAGCAAGTTAAATATAAAAATCAATAGCCCAGAATCCGGAGCATAGATTTATGTGTCTGTTCCTTGGCAAAAAGTTTGGTAGTATATTCACCTTCTTCGTCAAGGTCAATGATAATATGCTTAGGAGCAGGTATCAGGCAATGCTGTATTCCGCCATACCCTCCAACCGATTCCTGATAAGCTCCGGTGTGGAAAAGTCCAATATACAAAGGCTCTTCATTATCCAGTTTAGGAAGGAAAATGGCGTTGGCATGGGCCTCGGCGTTGTAATAATCTTCGCTGTCGCAGGTAAGTCCGCCAAGGAATACCCGTTCGTATTCCGAATCCCACTTATTTATCCCCAATAAAATAAAACGCTGGTTCAATGCCCAGGTATCGGGCAGGGTTGTCATAAAGGAAGAGTCGATCATATTCCACAACTCCCTGTCGTTTTGACGCTTTTGGTCAATAATTGAATAGAGCACTGCTCCACTTTCACCCACAGTATATGAGCCGAATTCAGTAAAAATATTAGGCTCAGGGGTATTGTTCCTGTCGCAGATCATTTTAATCTGGGCCACGATTTCATCAGCCATATATTCATAATCATAATCAAATGATAAGGAATTTTTTATTGGGAAACCGCCTCCAATGTTTAAGGAATCAAGTTCAGGACAAATATGCTTGAGTTGACAGTAAAGATTGACACATTTCGAAATCTCATTCCAATAATATGCCGAATCTCTTATTCCGGTATTGATAAAAAAATGCAGCATTTTAAGCTGAAATTTTGGATTGTTCTTGATTTTCTCCTCATAATATGGAATTATATCGTTGTACCTGATGCCAAGTCTGGAAGTATAAAATTCGAATTTTGGCTCCTCTTCAGATGCAATGCGAATACCGATTTTACATTTACGGGTGATGTTCTTGTCCAACTGATCCAGCTCAAACTTGTTATCGAGAATGGGTATGGTATTTTCAAATCCTTCATTAATGAGATTTGAGATATTTTCGATGTATTGAGGCCGTTTGAAACCATTGCAAATCACATAGGTTTCCTTACTAATCAAACCCTGATCATGAAGCGTTTCGAGCAGAAAAATATCAAATGCCGAAGATGTTTCAAGATGCACTTCATTTTTAAGTACCTCTTCCAGCACAAATGAAAAATGCGAACTCTTTGTACAATAACAATAATTATAATCTGCCCTGTAGTCGCTCCGGGCTATGGCAACATTAAATAATTTCTTGGCTCTTTGTATCTGCTGACTTATCTTGGGCAAGTAGGTTATCTTGAGTGGAGTTCCATACTGTTTAATGATATCCATCAGAGGAATATTATGAAAATAAAGCTCTCCGTCTTCAACACGGAATTCGTCCTGAGGAAAATCGAATGTCTGTTCGATAAGATCCAAATATTTGTTTTTCATATTAAAAACTTGGATTTAATTGAAACGAAATGCAAAATTATAACAATATTTAATTGAATTGTCAACGATTATTAATTAAAATTAAATAATCCGGATTAAATATAATTTTACAATCCGATCGGGACAAATTTTAATTAAATGTTAATGTTAATTATTTATTATATTGATTATCTGATACATAAAATTTAAAAAAAAAGTTTATCACCGGTATTTGACAAATCCGGCTTAGTTAATTCTATTTTATTATATATATTTGAGAGCGTTAGATTAGAAATTGTAACCTAAATTAATTCATCATTTATAATGATAGATGAAATAAAAAGTCAAAAATAAATCAATCGACTCCATGGTTAAATCGCGTTTGGGTTCTATAAACCCGATTAATTTCTGATACCTGATCATTTAAAATATGAAAACCTACTGGAATTTCTAAGGCAATTTTCGGAGAGCTAAAGTGTAATCGGATATCAATGAGAATAAACATTCTGACAGGACGAACATCAATTTAATGAATACAATTGTAATAATTCTGATGAATAATTTATTATTGGCTAACTTATTCGTATTTAAGGACATCAGCCGGATTGGAGTTGGCTGATTTATATGCCTTAAAAACAATTGTTGTAAATGATATAAGGATCGCAATCAGAATGGGCAAAAGCAAATGAAAAGCATTGATATTTATCCGGTAGGCAAACTTATTCAATTGAAACTGCATTAGATAATAACCAATTGGTAAAGCTATAACACCTGCAAGCAAAACAAGTATCAGGTAATTTCTGATCAACATAAAGGTGATTTGCCATACTTCTCCGCCCAGAACTTTACGTATGCCAATAGATTTTGTTTTTTGCTCCAGAATCAAGGATGTTAATCCGAACAATCCAAGGCATGAAAGCAACAATGAGATCAGGGTAAAATATACGAAGAGTGTGAATGAATTCTGATCTTTTCTGTAATTTTTCAGATTATAATTCACAGCATCAATGATTTGAACCGGCTGTCCGGGAAAAATATCATTCCATTTTTCTTCAATAAAGTGTTTTATTTTTTCTGCATTTGCTTTTGAGGCTGTTTTTATTACAACACCCTCGAATCTTTCGGGTTGCCAGCCCCAGATGGCCGGTTCAATCTGACTGCGCAATGAATAATAGTTATAGTCCTTAACCACTCCCACAACTTCCGTTTTCCCCGAAGAATCAGCTGCTTCCGGATACATGAAAAATTTGCCTTCAGCAACTTCCCAACCTAAAGCTTTGGCAGCGGCCTGATTGATAATATTTACCCTGTTAACATCCGAAGGCAAATCCCCGTCGAAATATCTTCCTTCCGCAATTTCAATTCCCATGGTTTCAAAAAAATCCTCATCAACAAATCCATACCTCACATATAATTTAGTGTTGGAGGTATCATCAACAAAAACAGGACCCTGGCTTCCGGAAACTCCATTCATGAAAGAACAACCAGCTACGCTTTTTATATTTGGATTCTTAAGCAATTCGGTTTTGACAACTTTAAGTTTTTCATATCCTTTATCACCAAAACCAACATAAAGTATGTCTTGGTAATGAATTCCCAAATCCTTGTTTTTAATAAAATTCACCTGATCGCGGATTACCAGAACGGCAAGAATAAGTCCGATTGAAATAACAAATTGAAAAACCACCAATACGCTGCTAAGTGTGCCAGTGCCCCTGCCTGAATCAGAAGAAATGCCTTTAAGTGCCTGAATTGGCTGAAGATGTAAAAGATAAAATGCAGGATAATATCCTGAAATCAGACTAATGATTATAAATAAGATCACTAAACCCAGATTATATAAAGGGTTGGAAAGAAAATCAATTCTGAAATTTGTTCCCAACAAGGAATTCAATTCGGGCAAAACCAGCTCAACAAGACCCAATGACATAATCAAAGCCGCTAATGTAATGATGGCTGACTCGCTGATAAATTGCACCATAAGTCCATACCTGCCGGCACCGAGAACTTTACGCATCCCGACTTCCCGCGATCTTTTAAAAGATCGTGCGATAGCAATGTTGATATAGTTAACGCAAGCTATTAGCAGGATGAGTCCCGAAATCACAACAAAAATGTTGACCATATTCGCATCGCCCATGGCATAAACATTCTGAAACTTAATGTGTCCCGATTTAAGATAAACCTTGCTGACAGGCTGAAGATACATTTCAAGATATTGCCAGGTATCTTTCTGACTAAAAACATGTTTTTCTAAAAAATCATCAAACCCCTGATTAATAATGTCAAACGATGATGGATCATCCAGCTGCACGTAGGTAATCAAAGAATTAGACCCCCAACCCTTCATCCTTTCAAATTCGGGAAGCACTTCGGCCGTTGCAACAGGAACCAGCATTTCGAAATACAAGTGAGATGTTTCGGGCTGATCTTTCATAACACCGGAAACTCTGAAGCTTGTGTTATCAAAAAGCAGGGTTTTGCCTATAGCAGCCTCAGCACTGCCAAAATACTTCAGCGCACTTTTTTCTGAAACAAGAACAGTTCGGGGTTCCGCCAATACCTGAGCCGGATTGCCGTGAACAATCTCAATATCAAACATTTCTATTGCAGAAGGGTCGGCATAAAACAGATACTGTTCATTAAAGGATTTGTCGTTATATTTTATCAATGAAACATTGAAAACAGGCATAAACCTTACAGCATTGATCACTTGCGGAAAATCATCCTTCATGGCTTTGGCCAGAGGCCCCATGGTGATGGCAACATGTTGTTCGCCGACTCCGGGTTCATTTTGTATTTCAACAACCCTGTAGAGTCGATCTAATTTACTGAGGTGCCTGTCAAAGGAAAGTTCATGCTGTACATACATTGCAATCAGCAGGAATGCTGCAATGCCAGCCGAAAGTCCGGCCAAATTGATCAGGGAGTAAAATTTCTGCCTGATTAAACTACGCAGAGCAATTTTAATGTTAATTACAAACATGTTTTACCAGGATTGAATCTGCAATCAAATAGCCAGAAAAGGTAAATCAGAGAGAATTTGACGCTTCCCTGCCTGTTTTAATATTTTCATTTATGATCTGGCCATCGAAAAGCCTTATAATCCGCTGGGCATATTCTGCATCGTGCTGTGAATGAGTAACCATAATAATGGTAGTACCCGACTGATTGAGCGAAGCCAAAAGGTTCATCACTTCATCGCCATGGGCAGAGTCGAGGTTGCCTGTAGGCTCATCGGCAAGTATCAGATGAGGATTGGCCACAACCGCTCTTGCCACGGCCACACGCTGTTGCTGACCTCCCGACAATTGTAGCGGAAAATGTTTCCGGCGATGCATAATCTGCATCTGCCCAAGCGTAGCCTCAACCTTTTCTCTTCTTTCGGAGGCAGTCATGCCAAGGTAAACCAAAGGCAATTCAACATTCTCATAAACATTAAGTTCTTCTATCAGATTAAAATTCTGAAAAACAAACCCTATATTGTTTTTACGCATAGTGGCCCTTTGCTTTTCCGTGAACTTTGAAACTTCCTTACCCAGAAAGAAGTACTCTCCATCAGAAGGGTTATCGAGCAGTCCAAGTATATTTAACAGGGTAGATTTACCGCAACCCGAAGGGCCCATGATGGCGACAAACTCGCCTCTGTTAATCGTGAAAGAAACCTTATTCAGAGCGGTTGTTTCTACTTCATCTGTCCTGAAGATTTTTGAAAGGTTTATTGCATTTATCATTTTAATGAAGGATTAATTGAAAGGTCCGGATTATTTCCTGAAAATTAATTTGTCTTTAGAGTTAAAGCTATCATACGAAGAAATAATAACCTTTTCTCCTGCCTCAAGCCCTTCAAGCAATTCATAGTGCATTGAATTTTGTCTGCCAATTTTTATGGGTCGTTTTACAGCCGAGGTCTCTTCTTTGTCGAGAACATAAATCCAATTTCCGCCGGTTTCCTGGAAGATGCCGCCTCGTTTTACAATCAAAGCATTGGTCGATCCCGAAAATTTAAGTTTTATAGGTAGGGTTTGTCCACGTTTTAATCCCTGGGGTTCAACTTCAGTAAAAAGCAGATCGACCTGAAAAGTTCCATTGGCAACATTTGTATATATCTTATTGATTTCCAATAAATAAGATATTCCGCTTATTTCGCACTCTGCCTCCTGACCGCCAAAAACCCGGCTGATGTACCTTTCATCAATGTTTGCCCTTAGTTTTATTCCATCCATCAAATCAATCTGGCCAAGGTGTTCGCCGGCCGATTTGGTTTGGCCTATTTCGACCAGAAACGACGAAAGTTTTCCATCAACCGGAGATTTGATGGTCATGTTATCCAGATTTTTTCTTAGCAGGGCCAGGTTATTGTACATTCGCTCCATTGAAGAAGCTATCTGTCCGCTTTGCGAAACGCCCGAAATAGAATCAAGCTTTTTAAGATTAAGGGTAATCTCAAGTTGTTTTAGTTTGTATTCAAAATCGCGTTTGGCATCTTCAAATTCTTTGGCAGAAATCAAATCGTCCTTAAAAAATTGTTCCTTGCGTTTGAAGTCTGTTTTGAGCTGATCAATTTCATAAGATAGCTGCGTAACTTCCTTTTGCCGTGTGTATTTCAATTGCTCAATGCTAATGCGGGTATTGGCCAGATTATTAATGGCATCATACATCCTGGTTTCCTGATCCATATAGCTCAACTCCATATTGGCATTGGCAAGTTTCAGGATAGGATCTCCTTTTTTCAGAATTGCTCCGTCTTCAACATAAACTTCTTCAACAATTCCTCCCTGAACAGCATCAATAAAAACAGTATTTCTCGGAAAAACAACTCCATCAACAGGAATAAATTCCTGAAATTTTCCTTTTTCAACCTGTGCAATAGAAATCTGGTTAAAATCTACATACAAACGGCTGCTATTGTCCCTGAAAAAAACCAACCAGGCAACAAGCAAAATAAAAAACAAGACTCCACCAACGATTAAGAATCTACCGAGGGTCCATCTCTTTTTTTCAATTATTCTATCCATTGATCCTCATTTGTTTTTGGAATAATACTAATTCTATGCCACTAAATGCATATTATTGACATTCAATGTTTTGTGATTTAATGAAATTTTTAACAATTTATTCCTGTTCAAACCTGTTCTAAATATTGTTCATTTCCGAACAATTTCACTAAATTAGCACAATGTTTCATAATCCACAATCAAAGAACTGTAAAAAATAAATTCAATGGGCAAGATCGAAGCCAAAATCCTAATTGTAGATGATGATCAGGATGTTCTGCTGGCTGCAAAACTATTTTTGAAGCAACATTTCACAATTGTGCATACCGAGAAAAATCCTGAAAATATTCCGGTGATACTTAAAAATGAAAATTATGATCTCATTTTGCTGGATATGAATTTTTCCAGAGAGGCCACTTCCGGTAAAGAAGGATTTCACTGGTTAAACAAGATTATTGAGATCGATCCTCTTGCTGTAGTTATTTTTATTACCGGTTATGGAGATATTGAACTTGCCGTTCAGGGAATAAAAGAGGGAGCTACCAATTTCATTTTAAAACCCTGGGACAATAAAAAACTGCTTGCCACCATTACGGCTAACCTTAAAGTAAGGCATAGCAAAGAGGAGCTCGAGGACCTGAAAAGCAAACAGAAGGTTTTGATTGCCAGTCAGGATCAGGGGTATGGTACCCTTATCGGCTTTTCTCCGGCCATTAATAAAGTAATGGCCACAGTTGAGAAAGTAGCCAAAACCGAGGCCAATGTTTTGATTCTTGGCGAAAACGGGACAGGAAAAGAGCTGATTGCCAGGGCTATACATCGTGCTTCTGCCCGTCACAATGAAGTATTCATTAGTGTTGACCTTGGGGCAATAAGTGAAACCCTATTTGAAAGTGAATTGTTTGGATTTAAAAAGGGAGCATTTACAGATGCCAAGGAAGACCGTGCAGGAAGGTTTGAAGCTGCAAGTAAGGGTACAATATTCCTCGATGAAATCGGGAATCTGTCCTTTAATCTGCAATCGAAGTTGCTTAGTGTTCTTCAGAACCGCAAAGTTGTAAGGCTGGGAACAAACCGTGAAATTCCTATTGATGTTCGCTTGATATGCGCTACCAATATGCCGCTTTATCAAATGGTAAATGAAGGTAAATTCAGGCAGGATCTTCTATACAGAATCAATACAGTTGAAATTCTGATTCCTCCCCTGAGGGAACGGTTGGAAGATATACAAGCCCTCGTGGAGCATTTTCTAGTGATCTACTGCAAAAAGTACAAAATGCCGCTCAAACGCATTAATCCCGTAACCATAAGGCGTCTGGAAAAGCACAACTGGCCGGGAAATATCAGAGAATTGCAACACTCGGTAGAAAGGGCGGTGATTATGAGCGAAAGCAATATACTTGAGCCTGAGGATTTCTTTCTTTCACAACTGGATGACAATGCCCCGTTAAACGAAACCGAAAATATTACCAATCTCGAAGAACGAGAAAAATTGCTTATCAGAAAGGTAATTGACAAACACGGAGGAAACATAAGCAAAGCTGCCAAAGAACTCGGGCTGACCAGGGCTTCACTTTACCGGAGAATTGAGAAACATGGGCTTTAAAAATTTTCGAATCCGTATCATTCTGAGGATTATCCTCATTACGGCCAACCTCTTTCTACTGGTTATTCTTATAGATAAGGAGCAGCAATGGGTAACTTTGGTCATAACCGGAATAATTGTCATTATACAGATTGCAGGATTAATCCGGTTTATAGAACGAACCAACAGAAAACTGACTCAATTTCTTGAAAGTATCAGACATTCTGATTTTAGCACTTCATTTTATGATAAAGATCTTGGTAAAAATTTCGAAGGATTAAACCGGGCTTTTAATGAAGTAATCAGGGAACTCAGAAAGAACCGGGCAGAAAAGGAAGAAAATTACAACTACCTGCTTACAGTTGTTCAGCACGTAAGTATTGGAATTCTGGCTTTCAGAAAAGATGGCAAAGTAGATATTTTCAATAATGCTGTGAAGCGTCTGCTGAAAATTACCAATCTTAAACACATCAATGAACTTTCAGCAGTAAAAATCACTTTACCCGAACTTTTGTTAAATATGCGCGCCGGAGACAAACAACTCATTAAACTTGTAATTGACAATGAGTTATTACAACTTTCTGTTTCTGCCACAGAATTCAGGATGCGCGGCGAAGAATTCTTACTTGTTTCACTTCAGAATATCAGTACAGAACTTGAGGAAAAAGAAATTGAATCATGGCAAAAATTAATCAGGGTTTTAACTCATGAAATCATGAATTCAATAACTCCAATTTCATCACTTGCCTCAACAGTTAAAGAAATGTTAATCGATGAAGCAGAGGATAAGGTTTCAATGCGCATTATGGATGAAGATGATCTTGATAATATAAACCAGGCACTAAATACCATACAGGGCAGAAGCGACAGCTTGTTGAATTTTGTTGAAACTTACCGAACCCTTACCCGCATTCCACGGCCGAACTTCAGATATTTTGTAGTTAAAGAGTTATTCGACAGAATTCATATGTTATTTAAACCCAAAATGGATAAATACAATATAGATTGTATCCCAAGGGTTTTCCCCAAAGATTTGATGATCACTGCCGATCCCGACCTGGTGGAACAGGTCTTTATCAATCTTCTGTTAAATGCCATTGATGCTGTGAAAGAAAAACATACTCCAAAAATTAAAGTCACCGCATCAACCAACACAAACGGCCGGGTGAGCATTGAGTTCTCTGACAATGGCAGTGGCATTAAACCCGATATTCTGGATAAAATTTTTATGCCTTATTTTACATCCAAAAAAGAGGGATCGGGAATAGGCCTAAGCCTTTCAAGGCAGATAATGCACCTTCATAAAGGCTCCATTTCAGTGAAATCAATACCTGAGGAAGGATCAGTTTTTACATTGACATTCTGATAAGCCTCTATACAAACTCTTTTAAATTCAAAAAATAAATTAATATGGACATCAAACTCGCATCAAACGATCATCCTATTCATCCTTTGCTAAAGCAAAGATGGTCTCCCAGGGCCTTTGAAAACAAATTTATCGAACCAAAACTGGTCCGTAGCCTGTTTGAAGCGGCAAGGTGGGCTCCTTCTTCATCAAACATCCAGCCCTGGTATTTTATCATTGGCTTTAAGGGAGACGACACCTATGAGGCAATAACCAAAACACTTGTGGAGTTTAATTTGTTATGGGCAACAAGGGCTCCTCTATTGTTTGTAACTGTTGCACGGCAACACAACAACAGGGGCGAAATTAATGTAAGTGCCATGTACGATCTGGGACAATCGGTAGCTATGCTGACTATACAAGCCATGTCAGAGAGACTGTATGTTCATCAGATGGGTGGATTTGATGTTGAAAAAACAAAAAAAATATTCGAAATTCCTGATGGATATGTACCTGCCACAGTTGTTGCTGTTGGCTATATGGGTGACTACACGGATTTACATCCAAATCTGATTAAATCAGAAATTGCACCCCGTGAAAGAAGAATTGTGCAAGAGTCTGTCTTCAGCGGAAAGTTTGGTCAGTCTTCAAAAATTTATTGAAAAACATTCGATGAAAAACACAAAATCTCTGATTTTTATTCTGGCATTATTGATACTGATAAATTCCTGCGGAGAAAGAAAAGGCAAGAAAAATCCATCGGTTGGCACCGAAGTCACCAGCGAGCGTATTTTTATTCCTGATTTTAATGCTGACTCTGCCTGGCTATTTGTTGATAAACAGGTTGCCTTTGGACCCAGAGTTCCCAACACCGAAGCTCACAGAAAATGTGCTGATTGGCTGACTGCAACACTGGAACGTTTTGATGCAGAAGTGATTGTTCAGCAGGTAAAACTGCGCGCATCTAACGGTACCATGCTTGATGTCAGAAATATTATTGCATCCTATAATCCTGAGAACAAGTCGAGGATCTTATTGTGCGCACACTGGGACTCCAGGCCATGGGCCGATTACGACCCTGATCCGGCAAACCGGCGCAAACCATTGCCCGGAGCAAACGACGGGGCCAGCGGTGTTGGTGTTTTGCTCGAAATAGCAAGACAATTCAGTAGTCACAATCCTGGACATGGTGTGGATATCATATTGTTTGACGCGGAAGATTATGGCGATCATAAAGATGATCAGGGAAACAATGACCATTCCTGGGCATTGGGCTCACAACATTGGGCGCGCAATCCGCATGTGCCGGGTTACAGTGCCAGATTCGGTATTCTTCTGGATATGGTAGGTGCCGAAAATGCTTCTTTCACCATGGAAGGAACTTCGATGTATTACGCTCCGGGAATCATGCGTAAGGTTTGGGATGTAGCCCACAACCTTGGATATCAGAATTTTTTCCTGAATCGTAAAACAGGCCCAATTACCGATGATCATTTGTATATTAACGAAATTATCCGCATTCCTACCATCGATATCATTGACTATGATCCTGACAGGGAAAAAGGATTCTTCGATCAGTGGCACACTGTTAACGACGATATGCAGAACATCAGCAAAGAGACCCTGAAAGCTGTGGGACAAACTGTATTGGCTGTTGTTTACACAACAAAATAAAAATTCAGGCTAAATATTTTATTTGCTGCCCTCTAGAGCAGGTCATTTGCAAGATTAGCCAGCTCAGATCTTTCGCCCTTTTCAAGCCTGATGTGCGCATAAATCGAATTGTGTTTGACTTTGTCAATCAGGTATGATAATCCGTTACTCTGCGCATCGAGATATGGAGTATCTATTTGGTATATATCACCTGTAAAAATAATTTTGGTGCCTTGCCCGGCTCTTGTAATGATGGTTTTTATTTCATGAGGCGTAAGATTCTGGGCTTCATCAATGATAAAGCAAACATTTGAAATACTACGACCACGGATATATGCAAGTGGTTGAATTACAAGTTTTTCGTTTTCAAGAGATTCGGTAATATTCTTGTATTCCTTGTCCTTTTCACTGAATTGACTCTGAATAAACTTCAGATTATCATACAGGGGTTCCATGTAAGGATTAATTTTCGATTTAATATCTCCCGGCAGAAATCCTATGTCTTTATTGCTAAGGGGCACAATAGGACGGGCAAGAAAGACCTGTTTGAAATTTCGTTTTTGTTCAAGAGTAGCAGCAAGTGCAAGCAAGGTTTTTCCGGTACCTGCAACACCCTGAAGGGTAACCAGTTTAACTTCGGGATTCAGTATTGCATGCATGGCAAAAACCTGTTCCGCATTTCGTGGTGTTATCCTGAATGATGAACGTTTCTCTATCCGCTCAACTCTTCTTGTCTGGGTATTGTAAAATGCAAGCGCCGAGGTTGTGGTGTTTCGAAGAATGTAATAATGATTCGGTATTGCCACTTTCACTCCGATTTCTCTGAGTGTACAATACCCCTGTTGATAGAGTTTATCAATGATCTTGCCCGGCAGGTTATTCACTGTTGAAAGACCGGTATATAGTCCTTCTACATCTTTAATCTTCCCGGTAAGGAAATCTTCGGCAGTAATGTTGAGCGATTTAGCCTTAAGCCTCAGGTTAATATCCTTACTTACCAGAATCACTTTTCTGTCGCTGTATTCCTGTGCAAGTCCTATGGCTGCATTCAGGATGCGGTGATCGGGTTTGTTATCATCAAAAATCTTACGGGCATCCACGTCGGGTCGCTCATTCATAACAACTTTAAAACTTCCGCCTTTTGACTTAACCAATGGAATCCAATCTGTTAGTGTGGCATCTTCTGAGAGGCTATCAAGGATTCTTATGAATTCCCTTGCTTCGAAATTCTTGGTGTCGTTCCCTTTTTTAAAATTATCAAGTTCTTCGAGTACTGTAATCGGAATGGCTACATCGTTGTCTTCAAAACTGTTGATTGAATTATGATTGTATAAAATGACTGATGTGTCAAGCACAAAAATCTTTTTCTTTTTGGGCTTTCTAACCACTTTCGCCGCAGCAACTGTAGGCTTGATGATTTTATCTATCCCCTTCTTTTGCTCATTGGAAGTTACTGGTTTTGAAAGAAGATTTTCAACAAAATCCTTTTCTTCAGGAAGTGTTGTATTGGGAATCAGATCTGCTTTAAAATCAGGTTGAGGTCTGATGTCAGACAAGGATATTGAAAGTACATCTGAAGGTTTATGGTATATGGGGTTTTTCAAATTCCCGGGGAATTTTTGTTTGATTTGTTTTTCTGTTATATTCTCTTTTAATTTCCTGGAACTCTTTTTTTTATTTTCAGAGCTTATTGTCGCCTCTCTGATTCGTAGCTGCTTTTTAGTCATATTCATTGGTATTAAAATTAAAATTCTACCCGCAGGACTGGGGTACTTTCACTAACTTGTCTGTATCATAGCCATCGTTCTTCAAATCTTCAATGATGTTTTGAAATATTTCTTCATCCATTTCGGGAGTTCGGCTCAAAATCCATAAATACTTCATGGATGAATTGGAAACTACCGCCCATGAATAATCCTTATCAAGTCTTACAATCCAATAATCAGAACGAAATGGCCAGAAAAACTGCACTTTAAGTTTGGTGTTATTGCTTTCTTTAACCGAAAATGCCTTGCCTGTTATTCCACTTATTTTTTCGTTAAAACCACCTTTCCTGCAGCGGTTATCCACTTTTATGTAGCCTTCAGGCATCAATGTATATTCGGCAGTTGTGCAGTGACAACCTTTTTGAAAGCGGACAGGAAATGACGCAACGTCGTACCATTTACCAGCGTACCTCTCCAAATCCACACTACCAACTGATGTTGGTGTCTTGTCCTGAGCTTTGCAGCACAATAAAAGTCCCGCTGTCATTAGAAATAGCATTTTAATTTTCATGATTAACCTGTTATCCCTGTAAAATTAAATTATTAAAATGAGGATACAGAGTTTCTTGATATTTTTTAAGTAACAAAAAAAAATACTTGTATCACTTTGATTATCTGATATATGAATTAACTTATCAACATAAAAAAAATCATTTTTACATGTGAATGCTCTCAGGAATTTCTTACTGTTCAGATTCCGGAAACCAAAAAAAGGAGCAGAAACCTGCCCCTTTCAATGAATTCTAACTCTACTGAATGGCTTTTATTTTTTACCACCGATCATTAAAAGTTCATTCACAACTATCTCGGTAATGTTATGACTTTTGCCATCCTTATCATTCCAGGTGCGGTAAGTCAGTTTACCTTCAATAGCAACCTCCTCACCTTTTTTCAGGTATTTTTCGCAAATATCGGCAAGTTTGCCCCACACCACCAGCTGATGCCACTGGGTTTGCTTTACTTTTTGCCCTTCTTTGTCGGTGTATTCATCATTTGTGGCCAAAGACATTTTTGCAACTTTTTTCTTGTTTTCAAAAGTCTTGATTTCAGGATCTGCTCCCAAATGTCCAATCAACTGTACGCGGTTTCTTAATGTGTTCATGATAAAATTGTTTTGATGTTAATAATTGATTTTTACTTTATGTGAATAATCAGCCTGCCTTACGATTGCTCATCATAAGCAATTCGCTGACAGTAATCTCAGTGATAAACCTCTTGTTGTTTTCTTTATCAGTATACATCCGGTAAGAGAGTCTTCCTTCAATAGCGATTTCTTCACCCTTTTTCAGGTATTTTTCGCAAACCTCGGCCAGGCCACCCCATACAATTAGGTTGTGCCATTGCGTCTCTTCTGATTTCTCGCCTTTAATGTACCTGGTTTCATTCGTTGCCAATCTCAACCTTGCAACTTTTTTGCTTGTGGCTGTTACTTTTATTTCCGGATCGTTTCCCAGTTTGCCAATCAATTGAACTTTATTATTAAGATTATTCATGATATTGTGTTTTTTAATGTTAACCCTTAAAATTTTGTTTCCGTTTCTTTGTGATTATCCGGCCCTGCGTCCACTGATCATCAGCAAATCATTAACTGTCACCTCAGTCGACAAGTGATTTCTTCCTTCACTATCGGTATAGGTGCGGTAAGCAATGCGCCCTTCTACTGCAACCTCGCGTCCCTTTTGCAGGTACCTGGCGCATATCTCAGCAAGTTTACCCCAGATCACAAGTGTGTGCCATTGGGTGCGGATACTTTTTTCTCCGTTTTTTCCTTTTGCCGGTTCATTGGTTGCCAGCGACAGACGTACCATCATACTTCCGTTCTCAAACGTTTTTACTTCAGGATCTGCGCCAAGGTGGCCGATCAACTGTACACGATTTTTTAATGCTTTCATTTTTTTGATTTTTTTTGCCCGTTGAGGCATGTTCAACTTAACTTTACTTCACTTGTCCTAACCAAACTATTTCGGGTTGAACGATGAGGCAAAATTATGGCGGGCTTTTATCCTGAGTCGGTTAATAACCATTTACTTACGAATGTAGTCGTTTATAAGCGTTTATAAACGATTATTGAATTCTGTTAATAGTTATAATATAATGATTTAGTGTTTTTTATGAAATATTTTGAATAAATATCAGGAATTTATCATCTTGAATAAATTTTAAATAATTTTCATTAAACTGGGTGAATTTGCTTAATTTTGTGGTAGATGGTAATATTAATACTAATAATATCTGACCATTTTAACCCCTAAAATCTAAAGTCATGTCAAAAGGAAAAGATATTAAAAAAGAAACGAAAAAGGAACCTACGAAAACCCTTAAAGAAAAACGGGCTGAAAAAAAAGAGAAAAAAAATAAATAGGACTTTCCTGTCCTTTAATATTCAGGCAATATTTTCACACAACAGCTTGTGTGAAGTTTCTATTTTTTCAGGCAGAAAGTAATTGAACAGGCCCGGGCCTATATGCTCATTCAGGATATTATTTTATAAAAAATAAATTTCTATAAGATGCAAAGAACATGTCTTGACTGTGGAGAAATCCTTATTGGTAGAGCTGATAAAAAATTCTGCGGTGATCAATGCCGCAATAATTATAACAACCGCATCAATAGCGATAACAGCGAAACCTTCAGAAACATCAATGCTGTGCTCAGGAAAAACAGAAAGATTCTTTCATCCCTGAATCCCAGCGATAAAACTACTGTTCATAAGGAGAAATTAGTCACACTGGGTTTCAACTTCAACTACATTACTCACTTATATACTACCCAAAAAGGCACTGTGTACCGTTTTGTTTATGAATATGGATACCTGCCTCTTGATAATGATTTTTATATGTTGGTTGTCAGAGATAAAAAGTAAAAATGGTTATTACCGATACCAGGGGAATCATTTTATCTATCATATAATTTTGAAAAATTATTTGAGTTTTTGATTATTTCAACCCAACCTGTTTCTCTGAAAATCATATCTTTGCGAAGCATAAAACCAATTTTATAAGATTATGAAAAATATTGATTCATACGACTTTACAGGGAAACGCGCGCTGATTCGTGTCGATTTTAATGTACCTCTTGACGACGAGTTCAAAATTACCGATACCAATCGCATTGATTCAGCACTATCTACAATCCGCAAAGTACTTGACGGAGGAGGTTCTGTTATCCTTATGTCACATCTGGGACGCCCGAAAAAGAACTTTGAACCCAAATTGTCACTCAAACACATTTTACCTTACCTGAATCATGTTTTAAATCTTGAGGTAAAATTTGCCGATGACTGTATGGGTGAATCAGCGAAAACCCTGAGTGCTGACCTTAAGCCGGGAGAAGTATTGCTGCTTGAGAATCTTCGCTACTATGAAGAAGAAGAAGGTAAACCCCGCCTCCCCGAAACGGCAACAGAAGAAGAAAAGAAAGCTGCCAAAGCCGCTACCAAAGAAAAACAGAAAGAATTCACCAAACAACTGGCTACTTATGCCGATTGTTATATAAACGATGCTTTCGGAACCGCACATCGCGCACACGCTTCCACTGCCCTTGTGGCCTCCTTTTTCCCCGATGATAAAATGTTCGGATACCTTATGAATGCCGAAGTTCGCAGTCTGAATCTCGTGCTCAAGGAAGGCAAAAAACCATTTACCGCTGTATTGGGTGGAGCCAAAGTTTCAGGCAAAATCCAAATCATAGATCATTTGCTTGATAAGGTTGACAACCTGATTATAGGTGGTGGAATGATGTTTACTTTTATTAAAGCCATGGGTGGAAAAATCGGAAATTCACTGGTTGAGGAAGATCTGCTAGAACTGGCGCTCAATACACTCGAAGGCGCTAAATTACACAGAGTTAATATTATACTTCCGGTTGATGCCATAGCAGCCAATGGTTTTGCCAACGATGCCGAAACCAAACTGGTTAAAGCCGGCGAGATTCCTGATGGCTGGATGGGTCTTGATATCGGACCTGAATCTGTTGCCTTGTTCGATAAAGTGCTAATGAACTCACAAACCATTTTGTGGAACGGACCAATGGGCGTTTTTGAAATGCCAAGCTTTGCTGAAGGCACCATTCAGGTTGCCAAATCTATTGCCAATGCAACTCAAAAGGGAGCTTTTTCGCTGGTTGGCGGAGGAGACTCTGTTGCTGCTGTCAACAAGTTTAAGTTGGCTGATAAAGTGAGCTATGTGAGCACAGGCGGTGGTGCTATGCTGGAGTCAATCGAAGGTAAAGTATTACCAGGAGTTGCCGCTATTGAAGCTTAACGATTGTGGAATATTTGCCAGGCTAAAACCTTAGCAAGACTGAATATTATTGGAATTCTTTCAAAACCTCTGTGCATTTTGTGCAGAGGTTTTTTTTCAGTATGTGAAAATAAACTTCATTTGAAAAGTGACTTAAATATCACGGAAGCACACTGCGGGTAATTCCGGCAGGTAGCCTCGATAACAATTCATAATTCAATTGATTGCTGAGTTCACTGAACGATGCTACACTGATACTCAGTTTGCCTTGTTCTCCTATTAAAATAACTTCATCACCGATGGCTGCATCTGCAATTGATGTAACGTCAGCTATCAGCATATTCATATTGATCATCCCAATAATGGGCAAGCGCTGTTCACGAATAAGCACCCATCCTGAGTTACTGAGCGATCGGCTATAACCTTGCGCGTATCCGGCGGGAATCACTGCAATCGTTTTATTTTCAATGGCCTGATATGTTGTTCCATAGCTAATAAACTCGCCCTGCTTAATTTGCTTGAGGGCCATAATGCTACTTTTCCAGCGTATGATTCTGTGCAGGGGATCAGATTTGTCTTTCCTTTGGCTGATATATTGAATCAGGGTTTCAATACTGGGCCAATACCCGTATTGAAGTATTCCGATACGAACCATATTAAATCGGAAAGCAGGATAAGTGATGGTGGCTGCTGAACTTGCTGTATGAAGCATTGCCGGCTGAAATCCGTGATTCTGAAAGAGCCTGACCATAATTTTAAATCGTTTGACCTGGCGGTGAATACGAACATGATTGGCAATGCTTTCGGCTCCGGCCAGATGTGTGCACAGTCCGACCAGCTCAAATGTGTCTGGCTGTGCTTTGAGCTGATCTATAACCTGTTCAGCTTCCGCAACATTTAAACCCGTTCGGTTCATACCCGTTTCAAGTTCAATGTGAATGCGCGCTTTTTTCTTTTGTTTTATGGCTTCTTTCAAGCTCAATTGCAATCTATTCAAATCAAAAATCCAGAATTCAATTTCATTTCTGATCACCCATGAAAGCTGATCAGCAGGAATCCATCCCATGATCATTATAACTGTTCCTGGCTGTTTTATTTTCATCACCCGGCTGGCTTCATCCACGCTGAAAACTGAAAAATGATTAATGCCACAACTTTCTGCTGCAGGCACATACTGTTCAATTCCATGACCATAAGCATTTCCTTTTACAACCGATGAGATTTTAACATTTTTCTTTACAAGCCGCCTGATAAAACGAAAATTATGTTGCAATGCGCTCAGGCTGATTTCAATTTCTGTAGGAGTTTTCATTCTAAAGTAGTTTTCATTGCAGATCTCTTGATGAAAATAAAGATCAGAAAAGTGAATAGCGATGCCGTTATGCCAAATACATTGGCATCTAGTCCCAATGGAAGGTCAATTCCAGAAACTATGAGAACCAGGGTAGTTCCACCACCGGCAAACATGGAGAGAATAGCTGCAGTTTCGCTGTTTTGACCCGCAAATACCGCGGCTATCAGTGGAACCAATAAACCGCTGACCATAAAAGCATATGAGTATAACATCAGCGATAAAACTTCTGTAAGATTCAGTGCTATGAATACTGCAATAACTCCGAGTAACAATGTCAGCAATTTTGACCAGGTCATTACAGATTTCTTACTGACTACCCGGGGAAAAATCTTTTGTATCAGGTCATGCAGCAGGTTCGATGAGGATGCCATCAAACAACTGTCGGCAGTGGAAAGTATGGCTGAAAAATAGGCCGATAACATCAGCCCCATTAATCCGGCAGGCATAATGGTGCGCAACAGCAGCGGCAATCCCATTTCGGCATCTATCTGATTTTCAGGTGAAAAGCCCAGAGAAGTAAACATTCCATCCTGAAAAGCCACCCTGGATATCAAACCCAGCCCGACACCCATAAAAGCCATTACCGGCCACTCAAATAAACCTGCAATATACCATGCTTTCCGGGCTTCTGATACCGATCGGCTTGCATAAATCCGCTGATACAGGGTCATGCCCACAAACCAGATTGGCAGTATGGTTACCATCCAATTCAAAAACTGTTGCCAGCTCAGGTTGGTAAAGGAGAAAAACTCAGGAGGAAGTGAGGTTGAAATATTCTCCCATCCTCCCACAGCAATCCAGGCCATCGGAATTGCCAGGAAAATAAGCCCCGACATTAATAAAATCCATTGAATGGTATCGGTGTATATCACCGCTTTGATTCCCCCCATTACAGTATAGCCCACTGCAACAAATCCCATCACAATCAGTGCGGTACTCATATCAAGACTGATGAATGCTGCCGATGCAAGTTTTGCACCTGCAAGAAGCTGAGAACTGGTAAATCCAAGATACCCGATTCCGGAAATAAGGCCCGCAAGGAGCGCAGCCCTGGATCCAAAGAAATGCAGAAAGACTTCAGGGAAAGTAAAAAAACGGTGTTTGTCTGAAAGTTTCTTAATCCTCGGTATCAGGAAGATCCCGCTGATCCAGGCGCCCAGCAGACCAGTAAATAACATCCACGATCCGGAAATGCCGATTAAAAAGCCCAGACCTCCAAGCCCAATAGAAAATCCTCCACCAACATCGGTTGCAACAACCGAAAGGCCAATATGCCATTTCCCCATTCCCCGGCCGCCAACGTAGTAATCTTCCACACCTGTATTGCGAAGGTGAAAATAATATCCAACACCCAGCATTCCAAACATGTAAACAATAAAAATCATTAAATCGATTGTCGCCATGGTATTTTCTCAGTGATTTGCAAAAAAGGATAAAAATCCCGCTCTGGCTATGAAAAACTTCGCCAGTGCGCTTATAAGACCTTCAAGGCTTTACTTTTCAGGAGTTAAGGAATCGAATTGATGCATGTTACTAAAACACGCCTCCTGAAAAAATCAGAAACTCTGCCAGAGTTCTGATCTTGATTATTGATTTCTATAAAAACAAAATTAAGAAAAATTATTGAATCAGCCCTGATGGCAGGCAAATAAAGAAACAGGTAAGATCATGCCTCCCGATTCAATGCAAAAGAAGACTTTGTTAAAATCAATCAAAAGAATCATCTCCGCCAATAATTGAAAGGCGATGAAAGGATCAATCAAACAGTAACAAATCAAGAAACTCGAGTTGTAAAACTACACTAACTACTGGCAATAAGAGAGATCAGGAGCAAAATGTATTTTTAGCTGCAAGTTTATACTTCAACACCTCCCTGACCTCTTATACAGTCGGGCGGATAATAAACAAAATACATAAATAAAATTATATTCATTGAGAAAAATGAATTATAGATAAGATTTACCAGATCACGCAAAGACCTTATCAATCCTATTTATAATACCAGAAATAAACCTGTAAATTGACAGCCGTTTCAATTTCCGGACTAAAAACACCCGGATAGTAATCACCACCATCCTGGTTTACAAGTTTAATGGTTGCAATTTCGCGAAAAACCTGACATCTGATGATGTTATAGCCAGGCAAAGCTTTTCCAAGATATCTAAGGGTTTCGGTTTTCTCCTCATAAGTGGAAATTGCGGTTTGAAAACGCTGTTGAACAGTAGCACTTAATTTATGGGATGCGCTTATAAAAACACCGGGTGCACCAACTTCTGCACCCACGGTGTACTCATAGCCCAAAGTATAGCCCCATTCCTCTGTTTTTTCAATGTTTAACCCGGAAGTGACTGATGATTCATATTCGAGCTCAGCGCATCCGACACACATAGCATAATCTCCTCCACCCTTAGGTTGTACATTTTCCCATCTGCGATGCAGCATGATGTATGCATCAGGCAGATCGGGAACCGTATAATAACGGCGATACCTGACAAGCGGGTCATCATTGATATAATGAAAACCTTCCGGATACTCCGGATGCCATGTATAAATGTGCCCGGCACTATCATAAACTTCAACGCCCTTCTTATATTGAGCCCAGTATATATTGTCACTTTTACTAAAATCAGGCTTCAATGTTTTGTTGCTGGGATGACTTCCGCATTTCTGGTAAGTAATGTTTTTTCCTTTCACGTTGGAGCGGGTAACTCCGTTAAACGTTTCTGCCTTCACATTTGACCAGCAATCAGCATAAAGCCAATGTTGATATCTCACTGCACTGGTTATTCTCCAATTTGCAATTACATCAGTTAACAAGGGCGTGAACTCTCCATCATACTTTTCGATTATTGTTGTTGGAGTGGGAAGAATGGCCGGGTCATTGTGGTTGGCGGGTTTTTGTATATCTGTCGGGTTTACAGGCGGCAAAGGATCTCCGTGCTGATCATCTTTGTCTTTTTTGCAATTAATAACTATAACACTGAATGTAATAAGGATTAGAAGTAGTTTTGGACGAATTGCCAGAATACTACTACGGGTCAGTTGTTTTCTCATGATGAAAAGTTTTGGCGTGTAACTATATAAAGATTAATGCGGTTTACAGATTCTGATGACCTTTATCCTGGAGAATGTTACTTTCGCCAAAAGCTCAACTTTATCTCAAAGATAAGGTATAATTCCTAAAAGTCAATACCTTACCAGTAAATAAACTATGGAAAATTGTTTTAAATGCTTCCTCAAAACACTTCAACATTAGATTTCTCTGGTAAAAATTGAATAGGATAATGGTCATAATTTTAAATAAAAAACAATAATGTGGCTTTTGATCAACATGAAAATCTTCACCCCATTTTTGTGTTTCAGCATTAATTCATGTAGGTTTGATCCGGAATTTGATTCCCTGAAAAAGCGGTAAACTATGCGAATTCTTTTTGTTGCCATATTGCTTACACTATCCGGACTTAATGCCAAAAGTCAGGTTTATAAAAACCCGATGGCTTCCGTTGACTCAAGGGTAAACGACTTGTTGAGCCGAATGACCACTGAAGAAAAATTCTGGCAACTCTTTATGCTGGCCGAAGACTGGAGTCTCGACAAAAGTCGCTACACTGAAGGGGCTTTCGGTTTTGAAGGAGGTGTTGCAACAGATAATGCCAACACTGCCGGCCAGATGATTCAGATTGTAAGTGGCGAAAAAGCTGCTGAAATGGCCAGATTGATCAATAAGGCACAAAAACATTTTATTGAAAACTCCCGTTTGGGCATCCCGATTCTGCCATTTGACGAAGCTTTACATGGACTTGTAAGGCCGGGAGCCACTGCATTTCCGCAATCCATTGGTCTGGCTGCAACTTTCGATACCGCCCTTATGCGCAGCGTAGCCTCAGCCATTGCCATGGAAACAAAAAGCCGCGGGATCAGACAAATTCTTTCTCCGGTAATCAACATAGCAGGCGATGTGCGATGGGGCCGCGTAGAAGAAACCTATGGCGAAGATCCGTTTCTTGCATCTGAAATGGGTGTTGCATTTATTTCGGAATTTGAAAAACGCAACATCATAGCAACCCCGAAACATTTTGTTTCAAACTATGGCTCAGGCGGGCGCGACAGCTATCCCATTCATTACAATGAACGCTACCTGCGCGAAATTGAACTGCCTCCGTTTGAAGCTGCATTCAAACGGGGTGGAGCCCGTTCGGTGATGACATCCTACAACTCACTGGATGGAAGCCCATGCTCGGCCAACGATTGGCTGCTCAACCAATTGCTGAAAAAGGAATGGGGTTTTACCGGATTCGTGATTTCTGATGCCGGAGCCACCGGCGGTGCCAATGTCTTGCACTTTACAGCGAAGGACTATCAGGAGTCAACCGAAAAATCAATAAACAATGGGTTGGATGTGATATTTCAGACGGCTTTTGAACATTATCCACTTTTTATCGATGCTTTCAGTTCAGGTAAAATCCCTGCCGCTGTAATTGACAGCGCTGTGGCCAGGGTTTTACGGGCAAAGTTTCAACTTGGTCTTTTCGAAAATCCCTATGTTGATCCGGCTGAAGCTGAAAAAACCAATGGCTCTGCAAAACACCGTGAAATTGCAATTGAGGCAGCCCGAAAATCGATTGTTCTGCTGAAAAATCAAAATAATATCCTTCCCTTAAATGCCAATCTGAAATCCATTGCAGTTATTGGGCCGGATGCAGTGGAAGCCCGTTTGGGTGGGTACAGTGGTCCGGGAAACAATAAAATCTCCATTCTGGATGGCATTAAAACCCTGATTGGCGACAAAACTCAAATCCGCTATGCCAAAGGGTGTGAGCGGGAAGTTGTTCATTACCAAACAATTCCGGCAGCGTATCTGACTACTGTTGAAAACGGGAAACCGGTTTCAGGCTTGACTGGCTCCTATTTCAGCAACATCAACCTTACCGGAAAGCCAGTCTTTGTCAGAACCGATAAGCAGATTAATTTTCAGTGGACCTTATTTTCACCTGACTTTGAAAAGCTGAATTATGATTTCTATGGTGTTCGTTGGGAAGGAAAACTAAAAGCACCTGCAACGGGGAGTTTTAATTTAGGAATTGAAGGAAATGATGGATATAAACTTTATATCAACGGCAATTTACTGATCGACAACCAATTATTTACAGGGCATAATCTTAAAACAACAACTTTCAGTTTTACCGAAGGACAGGAATACAACATTCGAATTGAATATGCCGAACCTACCGGCAATGCGTGGTTCAGGCTGGTTTGGGATTTCGGCAAACCAGATCATTACGAAAGTCAATTTAACGAAGCTGTTGGCATTGCCTCAGAAAGTGATCTGATTGTAATGGTTGCCGGAATCGATGAAGGTGAATTTCAGGACAGGGCGCTGCTGAACCTTCCGGGGAATCAGGAAAAAATGATTCAAAAACTGGCGGAAACCGGAAAACCTTTAGTGATAGTAGTGGTTGGAGGAAGCGCCATTACCATGAACAACTGGCTGGATAAGGTGGATGGAATAGTTTACGCCTGGTATCCGGGTGAAGCAGGTGGGCAGGCTGTGGCCGAGGTTTTGGCCGGCAAATTTAATCCTGCAGGACGGCTGCCAATCACTTTTCCGAAACACGAAGGTCAATTGCCCTTGGTTTACAACAGCAAACCCACCGGCCGTGGTGATGATTACATTAGCCTAAGCGGACAACCACTTTTCCCTTTCGGATATGGGCTGAGTTACACAAGCTTTTCATACCAAAATCTGACAATTTCAAGAGCAAATGAACCCGATTTGTTTACCGTGAGTTTCAGCCTGACCAATTCCGGAAAAACAGAAGGAGAAGAGGTAGTTCAGTTATACATCCGTGACCTTTTTGCATCGGTTGCCCGCCCAAAAACGGAGTTAAAAGCATTTAAGCGCATCGGTTTAAAGCCGGGTGAAACAAAACAGATTGAATTTCTGATAACTCCTGAAATGTTGCAGATGCTTGATATCAAACTGAAAAAGATAATTGAACCGGGCGACTTCAGAATTATGATCGGGGCTTCATCGAAAGATATCAGGCTGAATGGAACATTGAGGGCTGAGTGAGTTGCAGGAGAGAAATAACAACGGTAGTCTTGAAAAATCAGTGAATAAGCAGATGTAATTCATTTACTCATAATTAACCACATCTACAGGATTCACGCTTGCAGCAACCCACGATTGCCACAAAACAGCAATCCATGCAAGAAACAGAGTAATTAATGCAGTCAGGACAAACACACTGATGGTAATGCTAACCCTGTAACTAAAGCTTGCCAGCCAACCCGTCATAAAAATCCACACCGGTATAATTGCAAGAATATTTCCTGCCAATACCAGCAATGAAAAATACCAGGTTTCACGCAGGGTAAGTTTCAATGCTGAAGCTCCTAAAATCCTGCGTATGCCAAGCTGACGTTGCCTTTGTTGAAGTATAACTGCTGAAAGCCCAAGCAGCCCAAGACAAGCAACCAAAATCGCAAGTATCGAAAATCCACCGAAAAGTTGTGAAAACCGGTTAATTCCTGTATAGGTCATATCTATGTATGACTTCAATGGAATGCAAATAAAAGGTTCTTCAGGAAAAACTTTTCTCCATTCTTCTTCAAGCTGTGTTTTGACCAGACCAGGATCACCATTCACTCTGATCAGAAGTGCATTGTATCCGCTCTCCGGCGCCATAGTGAGTATTAAAGGTTGAACCATCTCAAATACCGGGCTGAAATTAAAATCTTTCACTATGCCTATTACCGGATGTTTACCACTTCTGCTAATATAATGAATTTTATCCTTTTCAATTCCGAAACTACTGGCATAGCTCTCGTTAACCAAATAAGACAGACTATCGGCAGGAGAACCGCTACGGAAATTCCTTCCGGAAATCAGCTTAATATCAAGTGTATTCAGAAAGCCCGAATCAACACCGATCACGTTTATTAAAATTGATTCTTTGCGGCCATCAGGAAAATAGCCATTTCTTTCAGCTCCGGCACCAGGTGGATTCGAAATCGCAGACCAGGAAATTACCGATGGTATAGTGCTTAATGCATTTCCGGCAAAGGAAGGTTTAGATGCGGACATTTCGCCTGATAATTTCACTATCAGTACATTATTGGCACGAAAACCAGGGTCAAAGTTTCTTATCAATGAAATCTGATTCTGCATTACCAAAAGACTGCTGATCAACCCCGCAGAAATTGTAAACTGCAGAACCACCAGCAATCCGGGTATAAACGACTTGATTTTCCCGGAACCTGATCCACCTTTAAGAACGTTTGCAGGATTGAATGAGGCAAGGTAAAAAGCCGGATAAGCTCCTGCTAGGACACCAGTAAACAAAACCAAAAAGAAAATCATCGCCAGCAATTCAATTTTTCCGGATGAGAACAGGTCAAGAGGATATCCTGAAATAGCTGAATACCATGGCCGTATCAATTCAATAAGGAAAAGTGCCAGAATTAACGCAATAGAGCTCATAAGTACAGCCTCTCCAAGAAATTGTCGTATGAGCATTGAACGAGAAGCTCCTGCCACTTTTCGAATTCCGATTTCTTTGCTCCGACGCATTGCACGGGCAGTTGAAAGGCTGGTAAAATTGAAACAAGCTATGAGTATTATCAATAGGGCAATCACGGAAAATATGCGGATATTGCCGATGCTACCTCCTGAGTTATTATCGGAAAGAGCGTATAAATGAATAGAGGTTAAGTGTTCAAATTTCAAATCATAATGCCATCCCGAGTCCTTTATCTGGCGGTTTATCTTATCTTCCAGAAAATCAACCATTCCATTTTTCAGATTTTTGATGTCATAATCAGGAGCTGTTCGTATAAAAGTCATGTATTGGTTTCCTCCGTTCCAATCCATATACAAAGACTTATCCTGATAAAGTGTCGAAAAAGATAACAAAGCCTTAAACTGTAGACTTGAATTGAAAGGAGGGTCTGATGCAATTCCGGTAACAGTAAACTGATTTTTGTTATTTAATTTAAGCACTTTTCCAATTGCCATCTCATCACCAAATATGGCTAAAGCGGTTGATCGTGTGATGACTATACTGTAAATATCAGTAAGTACAGATGCCGGATCACCTTCTTCCAGTGCAAATGAAAAGTCACTAAAAAACCCGGAATCTGCATAACATATTTCACTTATTTCCCACAATTCTTTATTGTATTCGAAAAAACCGCCTTGAGGCTGTGTAACCCGAACTACTGAATTAATGCCTGGAAAATATTCTTTAAGTGACGGCCCGACAGCCGCTGGAATGGTGTTTGACGAATAACTTCCATCAGGGTTAATGGCCACCATATTTACCCGGTAAAGCTCTTTTTTGTTTATATGAAATTTATCGAAACTAAGTTCTCCATAAATATAAGCCAAAATTGAAATCCCTGCTGCTAACCCGATTGCAAGACCAACCACATTAATTAAAGTATAGCCTAAACTACGGCGAAGAAAGCGGTAAGTGTACTTTATGAAGTTCAGCATTGACTTAAATTTAGCCGTGACTTTTTATAATAACATCAACTATATTTTAAATATGAATATGAAAAAATCATGCCATCACAAACTACTGATATACAGCATGCACACAAACTGCACAATTAAAAAATGTACGGTTTTATTGATACATTGTCCAATACCGGACATTTATTCGAATAGAGGTCTGCATTTCAATTAAACTACTCACCTTTCCAATCACCGTTTTCTGTAATCAGTTCAACCAATGCTTCAACAGCTTCGGATTCGGGCACACCCCGTTTCACGGGCACCTTGCCTTTGTAAAGATTTACCTTACCATTTCCTGCACCTACATAACCATAATCGGCGTCAGCCATTTCGCCGGGCCCGTTTACAATGCAACCCATTACCCCAATTTTCAGACCTTTAAGATGACCTGTGCGGGCTTTTACCTGTTGCAGGGTTGATTGTATGTTGAAAAGCGTGCGTCCGCAGGATGGACAGGCAATAAATTCAGTTTTCGAAATTCTCATGCGCGTTGCCTGAAGCAATCCAAAACCAATCCGGATAGCATCTGTCAACGGCACTTCTGATGCATCAATACAGATTCCGCTTCCTATTTCGTCAATCAGCAGATTGCCCGGATTCAGGCTGATTTCAAGCAGTAATTCTTGCAGAGAATCACAAGCAACCGGCGATTTAAGAATCAAAGGGTTTTTTAGTCCTTTTTGAAACAGAGCTTTGTCCAGGGTTCTGAGTTTATCTGCGCCCGCTTCAGCAATTATGACCATTTCCGGATTCGTGCTGAGTTGAGAAAGAACATCGGGAAGTCTTTCTGTAATCATTGCTTCGTCTGCAAAAAGCATCCCAAATAGAGGAGTTACTTTACTCTCTTCATCAGCTATAAAGTATTGTCCGTCTTGACGAATCAACACGGCAACAGGATTTTTACCTCCTATATTTCCGCAGGCTGAGGTTTCTCTGCAGTAATCGGTTTCGCGGCTTACAAAAAGATCAGGGCGAATCATCCGAACTATTTCACCTTTTTCGTTTACCTGATGAAATCTATCCGCGATTGCGCTGGCAACCGGCAGTTCAAATTCAGGATCTTCGGTAAGTGAAACACGGATGGTATCTCCAATTCCGTGCGCAAGCAGAGCACCAATTCCGGCAACAGACTTCAGGCGACCATCTTCGCCATCGCCGGCTTCGGTTACGCCAAGGTGCAGAGGATAATTCAAACCCTCGGCCATAAGTTTTTCTGCAAGCATAAGATATGCCGAAACCATAACCCTTACGTTGCTCGATTTCATCGACAAAACCAGGTTATGAAAACCCTGCATGTGGCAAATTCGGGTAAACTCCAATGCTGACTGTACCATACCTTCGGGAGTATCGCCATAGCGATCAACAATCCGCTGACTCAACGAACCATGATTCACACCTATGCGGATGGCGGTTCCATATTCCTTACAAATGGAGAGAAGCGGAGCCAGGCTTTTCGAAATTTTCTCAAGCTCAGCTTCATATTCTGCATCTGAATAATTTACTTTGGCTGAATCAGGTCTGTCAACATAATTGCCGGGATTAATTCTTACTTTCTCCACAATCCGGGCTGCAATTTCCGCAGCTTCGGGGCTGAAATGAATATCTGCGATAAGCGGAACATTATATCCCAGCGTTTTAAGCTGATCTTTAATCACCTGAAGATGAGCAGCTTCTTTTCGCCCCTGTGCGGTAATTCGCACCATTTCGCTTCCGGCTTTTATCATACGTATTGCCTGATCAACCGTTGCCCTGGTATCCAGGGTGGGGGTATTGGTCATGGATTGCAGCCTGATGGGCTGTTTGCCTCCCATCAGAAGATGTCCTATTGAAATTTCGCGTGAAATATAATTCATACTGATCAACCTGGCTTCTTTAGAAGTGACACAAAATTAAGATGTTTACAACGGGCGGCGGCATGAAATCGTTGGGTATTGCGGTATTTGTAACTATCCGCCGACATCCGTCGCGGCATTCCGAAGCGGGGCAGAACGCTTGATTTAACCAATTAAACCCCAATGTTTTATACACGATTTTTAGGCACTAGCGGTTTTTGTCTTTTTTTCTTATTATCTATCAATTTTGCTGTACTGTCTCCCTTGCCGTTCGGACAGATACACTCTTTGGCAAGCTTTAGCTTCTCTGATTTTTGCTCTGTTCGGCATAGCTCAAATAAGTTTGGCTCTGCTCTCACTTATCGCAAAAATTGGTTTTAGCGTTGGCTCGTGGGGCTTGGTCCCGCCAACGGCGGGATGAGGCTGTGAAGCGCGGGCGTTGCAATCATTTATCATCAATTTCTTTGTTTTTCTTTTTATCAAGTTGTTTTGCATTCTGGGGCGTTACAACACTTTTTCCGGTTTTTTCCTCAATTTCCCTTCTCGTGTTTCCGGCAATTGTCCCGCCTTGTCGGGCAATCCGTTTATTATGTTCAAATGTTTTCGGTTTCTTTTCTTTAGAAATTTCGGTTGTTGTAGCCTCTGCAAGCATATTCAGCACCAGTTCAAGATTTGTCATGTGGTCTCGAAGGTTCTCTTTTTTCAAATCTTTCAGGCTCTTGAATTGCTTGGTATTATAACCGCTCCATGCTTTTGTAATCTCATCAGTCAATATGGCAAATTCCTGTCCTTTTTGCACGCCACGGTTTTCCCATTCATCGGTTAATTCCTTTCGGACTTCAATGCTTTTCAAACGCTGGTTTATCCACTCTTTGCTGTATCCTTTCCGCAGGTAGGTTTCCATTAAGCGGTCAATGCCCAGTTCGGGGTTTTCAATCTCATCAATTCGCTCACGGCCAACCTGTGCCAGCCACATTTTAAAGGGTTCGGCTTTGGGCGAAGGGATGCTTTGGATTAACCGAAAAAGTTGTTCGGTATCAGCAACATCTGTCAATCGCATTTTACCATCTTCGGCAGCTAATTTCAACTGTCCGATTTTTTCGGACAGTTCGCTGCCTTCCTTTTGCAGCTTTGCTTTCAGATCGCTCCAATATTTACGTGGGCGGTCGGTGCCGGTTAAAACTTCAATAACATCTATTATTGAAAAATACCATTTTTCATCTTCTTCTTTCCAAACAGAGCGTATTTGCTTTTGCTCGAATAGTTTTATCGAGGTTTCTTTGGTCATAGCGGCTATTTTAATGAATCGTTGTTCCAATTTGCGGGATTGTTTATAATATATTCCGAAATTTTCAAATACGATTGTTCATTGCGTATTATGTGTTCGTGGTAATTGCGTTGCCATAATTTTTGGTTGAACCCCAATAATCCAAATTGTTTTGTAACCGATGATTTATATCCACGCACAATTGCACCAATGGTTTGCGATGGTGATCGTAGGGGCGTATGCAATACGCCCTTGTTATCGGGCGTATTATCGGGCGAATGCAATTCGTTGGAATTATCGGGCGAATGCAATTCGTTGGAATTATCGGGCGAATGCAATTCGTTGGAATTATCGGGCGAATGCAATTCGTTGGAATTATCGGGCGAATGCAATTCGCCCCTACCCAATAACCGGACAATACCATGAATATGGTTTGGCATTATAACAAAATCACACAATTCAATATTATTTCGTATTTCGGGTGTTTTCGCCCATTCGTTGTATGCAATTTGCCCGTATTCGTTCAATATCATTTCCCCATTTTCGATTCTGCCAAACAAACACGCACGGTTTTGGGTGCAAATGGTTATAAAATATAACCCTGCCTGTGAATAATCATACCCTTTCAGGCGGATGCTGCGTCGGTGGTGTTTGGCAGGGTTGTATTTCATTTTATTTGTTTTTTTTCGTTATCGTATCCGTTGGGGCGACCGTTGGGGCCTATTGATTACGCTCTTACCGTACGCTACCCTCTATTATCGCTATTTCTTCTGCTGTCAGGTCGTAAAGTTGATAAACCAATTGGTCGATTTGGGTTTCGAGTTCTGTTGTGTCGGCTGATGGATTTTGTTTTTTAATATCAACAATTGTAATTGATATTTCATCTAAAATGTCCAAATCTTTTGGTATCGGACAAATATTCATATAATCAGTAAAAAAACGTAAATAACCACCTCGAATTGAATTTGAAATAGTTAAATAATAAAAGTGAAATGCTTTTGAATTTAAGTAAGCTAAAAGGCCCTTTGAGTTCGAACTAATATTATAAACAGTATTTACACTATAATGCTTTTCTTCATCAATTATAAAATTCATATCCTTAGAAATGTCGGGATACATTATTTTTGTTTTTTCAAATTTTTCAGTATCAGCAGGGCTTGCCTGTAATTCATACCATTTTCCCCCACCTGCTTTTTTACTTAACTGAACTTCATATTTTTTTAAATGGTTAAATATGGCAGGGTAATTCTCTATTTCAATTCCTCTTTGAGTTATTATAAGGAATTTGTTTGCATGTGGGCTTTGGTAACGCTTTATATCCCTTCCAGCTAAGAATGGTTTGATTATTTTTAAGCTATTTGAGTCCTCTTCAATTAGCCGATTTTTTGTAGTCTCATCAATCACAAAAGCTTCATTGCAACCCGTTACTATTCCTCTAAATATCTGAATATCTGTTAAATATTTTAATTCTATGCCATTCGATTTAATTTTACTTATTATTCTCTGAGCTTCATTGTCAATCAGTGCCCAGCCCGTTTTTCCCAATAAATCCTGTTCTACATTATAAAAGCGACTTATTAAATAATTATTTAATCCATCGGGAAAACTAAGCGTTTCAACATTCGAAACGCCAATAAGATTATTATCAATTTTCTGTTTTTTAATCGATAATAGGCACGGATAAGTTGTAGCTTCGTCAAAAACAGGCAAATCGCCAAAATCAACTATTGAACATATTTGGAAACTTTTAATCCATTCCCTTATTTTAATACCATACCCAGCTTTAACCCATTTATTTGGTAAAATAAAAATGAAATCCCCTTTTTTTGTTAGGATATTAATACCCTTTTCAACAAAATAAACAAACAAATCGGCTGTGCTATTAAAGGTTGCATAATTGTTTTGTAAATATCCTTTTAACTCTTTAATTTCCTCCTGCCTAATATACGGCGGATTCCCAATCACCACATCAAATCCAACAAAATCGCCGTTATCGTCTAATACTTCGGGAAATTCAAATCGCCACTCAAAAGCGTTTTCGTAAATTTTGTTACCTTTTATTTCTTCTATTTCGGCTTCGAGCTTCTGGGTTTCGGCGGTTAGCTTAGTAACTTTTGCGTTCCAGCCGGCTTTTTCTTTTTTCGATAGTTCGAAAAGCTGACCTTGATTTGTGAGGGTAAAAAGTTCTCCGCTAAGATTACGAAGCCGTTTTACTTTCGGGTCGTTTTGCGATATTTCACTACGGAAATTGGTTTTTATTTCGTTAATTAAACGCTCCATTTCCCGCTTCTGCTCTTTGCTTTGAGCGTTACGGTATGTATTAACAGCAAGACGATAACTGTCAATAGTCCATTTACTGGCACTTTTCTTTAATGCCTGCTTTAAATCGGCATCGAGAGCAAATCGGCTAATTAAAGAGTTCCCGCATTTAATATTTATATCAATGTTCGGTAGGGTTTCAAGCTCTGTTTCGTTTTTGTAATAGGCGTTTTTCAATAATTCAATCCACAAACGCAAACGACAAATCTTTACCGAATTGGGGTTTAGGTCAACGCCAAACAAACAGTTTTCAATAATGGTTTGCTTTTCGTGAAAGAGAGTTTCCTGAATGCGCTGGCTTTCTTTGTTGGTAGGGTTGTACTCAAATAGTTCGCCATCTTCGTCCGTTACAATCAATTCATCGTTTACAACTTCAAAATGATATTCTTTTAAACGTTTTCCGTCACGGTCTTGTAGAATTTTTAAATCACTTTTTATCGCAATCATTTCATTGAGTGCCGAAACTAAAAAGTGTCCGGAACCAACGGCAGGGTCGCAAATTTTTAAATCGTTAATTATTTTATTGGCTTCATTTCGGTCTTCAATTTTATCGTAAAGCGAATCAATATCGCTACAATTCCAGTTTTTCGTTTCGTTGAATTTTTGAACCACCGCTTTGCGGATGGTTTCATGGCACATGTACATGGTAATAAAACCAGGTGTAAAAAACGAACCATCTTTGTAACCGTTAATTTTCTCGAAAATTAAACCAAGAACAGAAGCATTGATAAGGGTTTTATTGTCTTCCTGTATTTCTTCGCTTCCTTCGCTTGCGAAATCATAAGCACTAAGAAAGTCAAAAAGATATTCAAGCGGATTGATATTGCCAGTACGTTTTTTACCTGTTGTATCTTTTAAAACGGTTTGCGAATAAATCGGAATGGTTTTATCATTTCGTAATTGACTTATAAAAAGCGTGGAATGTTCAATTTCTGTTGGTTCAAAAAGCGAACTATTCAGGTAAGGAACTTTTGCGAATAACGTTTTTACATCTTCGTTTCGCTCGTTTTGCTTGCTTGCAAGCACTTGAAAAAATAGGCTGTTTAAATCGTCATAATCTTTAATTTTATTGAAACTCAGAAACTCATACGATTTATCGCCTTTCCCGCCATTGCGGGACGAGTTGTGATAAGTAATTAATTGAGCTTCTAAGAGTTTTAGAAACAAAATCCGATTTATCCAGGTAATACTTAATTCAAGCCCAACATTGAAAAGTCTTTCTTGTGTATTTGCCCCAAATTGGTTTGGATTTTCTAACCTTGAAATTTTATCAAGGCTGTCTAATTGAATAATTGCATTTTCGAGGAAAGAACCTGTATTTCGTTCTCCATCTTTTTTTCGTTCAATCAACTTTTTACTTCCGTCTTTGATTTCTGTTAATCCAATAATATGAAGCAATTCGCCGTAAAAACGTTTATCAAGGCTGTTGCTGTCGTTGGCGAATGGAAGTTTTAAAAGATGTTCGGGCGAAAGTAATTTGAATAATGAAATGAGTTTATTATCGTCCTTTTTATCATCGTTTCGCAAAGGTTTATTATACTCACGAATATCAAAATAGGTGAATTCAATATCATGTTTTATCTCAGCAATAAAGGGTTCAGCTATTTGTTTGTAGAAAAAATCAGTTTTTGTGTCTGCCAAACGTCCGCCCTCAAAGTCATTGAATTGCTTTACAAGGTTTTTGTTTTGGGCAAATAACCTGTCAAAAAGCGTTGCATCAAAAATAAACCATTCGTTAATATTGGTCGCAATCAGGTATTTAATTTCAATATTTTTCTGTGTAATTCGCTCTCTCAAATAATACAAAACCAATTCTTGAAAAGCCTTAACGTTTACCTTGGAAAGCATTTGCTCCGGTGCATCCCCCGTAGCGAATGCTTTCAGCATTTCGACTTTATTGGTCGGCTTTTTCGCTTCAATGATTACTCCAACTGTCGAGTTTGCATTTTGTCCATTGTGAATAACAAGGTCGTTTCGACCTTTGGTATTTATAAAGTGATTTTGTTTGTAATATGTATCTTTCAGGAAATCCGAAACAAGGTTTTTATGAAATTCTTCCGATTCGTTATCATTAATCCTGTCGAGCAACTGGATTAAATTAGTCTTGAAACACTCGATTTCAGTCCTGTTAGGTTTTACTTTCAGAAAGGCTTTGTTTAGTGCCTTCCGAGGTTTCAAGATTCGTATTTGCTCACTCATAAATTAAATTCAATTGTGTTCGCGAACCGCTTGTGCGGTTTCCATTAATCTAAAATCTGTTTAAATGTTAATTAATATCCACAAATATACAATTATCCACGCGTGCGTTGGAAAGAAAACAACTCTTCCCGCAATAAAACCGGATTGAACGTTTGGCAAGTGTTTTTTTGCGGGATGTGTTGTATTGTGGGTAGTCTGTTTATAAAATCGTCTTTCTGTTTTGTCTTTTTGTAGTAAAATTACCGCTGTCGTTGGTTTTCTTCGCTTGCGCCTATCATCAAAGTATAAATCATTTTGCAAAAATCCTGTTACGTGAGGCTGAAAAATTAAACTTCAGAAATCAGGATAGTTCTTTTGGTCAGGTTCGTTATGTTCTTTTTGTTTCACCTTTAAATCTGTCATGATAGGTCTGGCTGTTTTGATTTTTTTAATTTCAGTTTTATTATTTACCGAAAAAACTAATATTTCGTAAATTAGCCACCTATCAATGTTCGACCTGTTTCAGACTTTTTTATAATCCATCAGCCAAACTCACTGTTATGTCAGCATTTAAAACCAACAGATTGCACCTTGTTTTTGTTTTGTTTGTGCTCTTTTATGCATGTTCTCCGGCCGACAAATTAAAAATAGAGTCAACCAATTTTGATAAACAAATTGATCCTTATCAGAACCTGGAATTCAACTTTTCGCAAAATGTGATTCCTGATTCATTGGTTGAGAAATGGGACACAACCCCTTATTTCACCTTTAAACCTGAAGTACCCGGCCGCTATAAATGGTCTGACCCACGAAAACTGGTTTTCATACCTGCTGTTCCTTTTGCCCCAAATACCGATTACCTTGCCACCCTGAATAAAGAAATTACAGGATTTGCAAAAAATAAATTTAAAATTCCCGAAACTAAATTACTATTTCATACTCCATACCTTACTATTGAAAGGACAAACGCATACTGGGGTTTGAGTGAAACTGATAAAAATCAGATTCAGCTCAGGCTGAATATGGTTTTTAATTATAAAGTCAGTAGCGATAATGTGAGGGAATTTCTGGATGTTAAAATCAACGGAGAATCAAAAAGTTACACCATAACTGAAACCTCAGGTGGAAGCATTGTTGAAATTGCAATCCCAACAACAGGAGAAAATCTTCAGGGCGAAATGAATGTCGTGATCAAAAAAGGCATGAAGTGCGTGGGTTCCGACAGAGAATTAACCGGAGATAAAGTATTTAACCTGCAGGTTCCACTGCGCGACCAGCTTCAGATAAGTGATGTAGCTGCTGAATTTGAAGAAGGAGAAGGATTTATCATGGTGTTTACTTCTCAACCCGTTGAAGATCAAAACATCAAACAGTTGATAAAAATTAGTCCGGCAGTTGACTTCAGCATTCAAACCAAAGGAAATGGTTTCAGAATCAGCGGAGGGTTTGCTGAAGGACAAACTTACGAATTAACCATTTCAGGGCAGTTAAAAGGTGTATTTGGCCCTGCATTGGGCAGTGATTTTAAGCAAAACGTCTCTTTCGGGGCGCTGCTGCCTTATATTTCTTTCAGCGACCAGAACAGCCTGTACCTTACGCCGCAAGGATCGAGAAACCTGGGAATCAATATCATCAATATTCCAAAGATAAAGATTTCAGTTTTCAAGGTATTCGAAAACAATGTACAACATTACCTAAGAAACGGAAAAAGCTGGAACTGGTTTTATGATGATGATGCATACTACGATTCATACAGTTATAGCCTCGATGAAAATTTTGGAAAAAAAATCAGTAGCCGCGAAATTGACACCCGGTCGCTTCCTAAAAAAGGAAACCTGAGATTGCTTAACGTAAAACCCGAAGAACTCGAACTTTCATCGGATATGAAAGGCATTTACCTGATCAGGGCCGAATCAGTTGAAAAATCGTGGTTGGCAGATGTGCAGTTGGTTTCGGTATCTGATATCGGGCTGATAATTAAAGAAGGTATCGACGAAGTTTTTGTAGCAGCGCGTTCCATCTCAACTGCTCTTCCCATTCAGGGGGTAAACATCAGGTTTTACAGCCGAAGTAATCAGATTATTTACCAGGCAACAACAGGATCAGATGGGATTCTGATTTTTAAAGACATTAAAAAGACTGCTCCAGGTTTTAACATTTCAATGATTTCGGCCAGAAAGAATGATGATTTTAATGTGTTGCTTTACGAAAGGTCTGCTATTGAAACTTCTCGCTTTGATGTGGGCGGAAAACGAACGGCAGGTATGAATTACGATGTTTTTATTTATGGCGACCGAAAGCTTTACCGACCCGGAGATTCGGTTTTCTGCAATGCAATTGTCAGAAATTTCAGCTGGGAAACCATAAGTGATATTCCTGTCAAATTCAGGGTTATCACCCCCGATGGAAAAGATTTTCTCGTAAAAAGGGCACAACTGAATGCGAACGGAGCTGCACAACTAAGTTTTGCTCTTCCGGCAACTTCTCTAACAGGTTCGTATGTTGTAGAGGTTCTTTCAGGAAATGATGTGATGTTGGGAAATTACCGCATTTCGATTGAAGAATTTATGCCCGATCGCATAAAAGTGGATGTAAAACCAAACAAAACGTCGTTTTTGCCTGGCGAAAAACTCTCATTAAACATCAATGCCACAAACCTTTTTGGCCCTCCCGCCGCAAACCGTAAAACAGAAAATGAACTCAGGATAAGCCGTAAAACATTCATACCAAAAAAATTCACTGACTTTAATTTTTTCATTAAGACTGCATCCGACATCGTTTTCGAAAATCAAATCAGCACAGGCCTCACCGATGCAAACGGAAACCTTGTACAGGAGTTCACACTTCCTGTTTTTGAAAATATAGGCATGCTTGATGCCAAAGTTTACACCACCGTATTCGACGAAACCGGCAGGCCTGTAAATCGTTTTACCCAGGTTGAAATTGCAACCCAAAAGGAAATGTTCGGGATAAAACAACTGCCGGGATGGGTGAATACCAAAAGGCCGCTTTCGATCAGTATAATTGCCGTTGATCAAAAAGAAAATACCTTGAATGCAAAAGCCCGCATTGAAGTCATCCAATTGAAATGGGAAACAGTTCTGGAACGCAATTATGGCAATACCAGCTATCGTTCGCAGAAAAAAGAAACTGTGGCCATGTCGCGCGATGTTAACATGACAGCTTCGGGATATGATTTTCAGTTTACACCGCCGGCAGCAGGCGAATATGAGGTAAGAATAAGCAGGCAAGGCAGTGCCAACTTTGTATCCTCGGGGTTTTATGCTTACGGATTCAGCGATTACGGATCTTCTGCATTTTTCGTGAACCGCGAAGGAGAAGTTGGCATTGAAACCGACAAACAGGAATATATGCCGGGTGACGAAGCAAAACTGTTATTTAAAACACCATTTGAAGGCGAGTTACTTGTGACCATTGAACAGGATAAAGTTCTGGAGTACCGCACCCTGAAAGCAGATGCTTCGGGTGCCAACATGAAACTGAGAATCACCGACAAACATTTACCAAACATTTACATCAGTGCCACACTCATCCGCAAGAACGATGGATCAGGGCTTCCACTGACCGTTGGGCATGGGTACCTTAATCTTAAAGTTGACAATCCGGCGCTCAAACTTCCGGTTGAAATTGTAGCTCCTGAAAAAATCAGGTCAAAAACCAATCAACCCATCAGCATAAAAACAGCACCGGGGGCTGAAGTTACACTGGCAGTGGTTGATGAAGGAATTCTGCAGATCACTTCCTACCCTACGCCCAACCCTTATGAATGGTTCTATGGAAAAAGGGCGCTGGAAGTTAAGTCTTACGATTTATTTGATGAAATTTTCCCTGAACTTGGAAGCCGGCGTTCTTCGAGCGGCGGCGATGCTGCTTTCGATCTTGGCAGCAGACTTAACCCGCTTACGAGTAAACGTGTAAAATTGCTTTCTATCTGGAGTGGCGTTAAAAAAGCCAATTCTTCGGGCGAAGTTACTTTCACGGCTGCCATTCCGGCTTTCTCAGGAGCCGTAAGAATAATGGCCACAGCCTACAAAGGGAAACAGTTTGGTTCATCCGACAAGGAAATGAAAGTTTCCGATCCGCTGGTAATCAGCAGCTCATTGCCGCGCTTCCTAAGCCCGGGTGATGTTGCTGATATTGTGATTACCCTCACCAATACCACGGCAAAGCCTCTTGCAGCAAACCTGAAAATTACCACAAACGGACCGGTTTCTGCCGGGCAGTTGGAGAAGAGCTCGATAAATATACCCGCCAACAGTGAAATTCAGACTGGCTATGCACTTGTAGCCGGTAATAATGTGGGAGGAGCTTCGGTTAATGTAAAGGTTACTGCTGCAGGAGAAACTTTTATTGATGAAACCGAGCTTACAGTCAGGCCAGCCTCGCCCCTTGAAAAGACTACCAAAGCAGGCACATTAAAGGCCAGAGAAAAAATCACTCTCAAATCTGAAGAAGTGTTTCTTGAAGGAACTTCAAAATCGAGACTTTTATTAACACAATCTCCTGCCGGAAGGTATTCTCGTGATCTTGGGCAGCTCGTCAATTATCCGCATGGTTGTCTCGAGCAAACCATTTCCACCGCATTCCCTCAGATTTACTTCCCCGGACTTGCAAAAATGCTAAAACAAGAGAATGTTGGCCGAATCAATACTTCCGAAAATATCAATGCTGCCATACTGAAGATTTCGGGTTTGCAGCAATATAATGGTGGACTTGTAATGTGGCCCTCAGGTGGTGAAGCAGACTGGTGGACAACAGCCTATGCGGCAAATTTTTTGTATGAAGCTGAAAAAGGCGGTTATACAGTAAACCAATTGGTTATTGATAATATACTTCGCTACCTGACAGAAAAAGTAAAACAGAAGCCCTATACCGAATACTTTTACCGAACAGGAGATAACAATGCCTGGCAGAAGAAGGTACAGGCCCACCGTGAAATTTTCTATTCACTTTATGTACTCGCTTTGAATGGTAAACAGCATTTGCCAACCATGAATTACTACAAAGCCAGAACCAGCGAATTAACCACCGACAGCCGCTACATGCTTGCGTGCACTTATGCATTGCTTGGCGACACCCGTAGTTTTCAATCGCTATTGCCAACCTCATGGGACACCAATGAAGAGGCTATGGCTATGACAGGAGGGAGTTACAGTTCGCCGGTAAGAGATAAGGCAATAGCATTGTACACCCTGTTGCATGCTGATCCCGGCCATCCACAGGTAGCCTTGATGGCACGACAATTGGGTGAAATGATCAATGGAAAATCATGGATGTCGACCCAGGAACAGGCTTTTTCAATGCTTGCCCTGGGAAAACTGTCCGGTCAGGCTGCAAAAGAGAAGGTCACCGCCGAAGTATCAGTAGCAGGTCGGAAAACAGCAACATTTAACGGAGAAGATTTGATTATTAACCTTACAGGCCAGACAGCAACCCTGAGTGCCGGTGGATCGGGAAATTTATTTTATTATTTTGAAACCCAGGGCATACCATCAACCAATACAAACCGGGAACAAGACAATATACTTTCTGTAAGACGAAATTTTCTTGACAGAAATGGCAGGGCTTTAACCCGTAATGAATTCCGACAAAACGACCTCATTGTTGTGGAAATCAGCATTTCAACCACCGATAACAGCCAGATTGAGAATGTTGTGATTACGGATATGCTACCGGCGTGTTTCGAAGTTGAAAACGTAAGACTCACCCCTGAGCGTGGACTTGAATGGACAAAAAACCGGTCAATACCTGACCATATCGATTTCCGTGATGACCGCGTAAATCTGTTTACCCAGGCAAGCGGCCAAACCAAAAAATTCTACTACATGCTGAGGGTGGTTGGTAAAGGGACGTATAAACTCGGTCCGGCAAGTGCAGAAGCCATGTATAATGGTTCTTATTATTCCTATTCAGGAGCAGGAATGGTTACAGTGAGATGATATGACAGCAACAATTGAAGAAATTTTACCTGAGATTCAACTATGGTTTCAGTTATTCTGGAGAGAATTTCAACAGTTCCCCTGGGCCGAAGTGGCTATTGTATGGACCATGTTATTCGTTATTTGCGGATACCTGATCAGGCCGGTAAGTCTTATGGCTGAAGTATCTGAAAAAAATAAAACCCAGCCGGTAGTCCTTATGCTGTCAGGCCTGTTTCTTACACTGATTACCGGAATCTTTTATTCGTTAATCCCCGGGATAGTAACCGGATTTCTGCTTTTATACCTTATTCCACTGGTTCTGGGTTTATTGAGCGGATTTTTTCATTTACTCATCAGCAAACGCAAACCGACTTTAAAAAATGCGATCTCGATATTTGCCGGCATTTTTTACATTGATCCCAAACTGAGCTTTTCCGGCGGAGTTTGGCAAGCCATCCGAAAACTGGTGTGGGAGCAACCACAAACCCTGATGGGACACGGTTTTGCACAACTGATAAATTCCTTCGGACTTATTTCAGATGTCATTCATGCCGAGGGTGTTACCATTATCCAGGGAAAAATCCCTATGGCTAATGGCGTCTCTTTTGGACCCTTTGTTCTGGTTACAACAAAATACTCAGGATCAGAAACGAACATCGATATTGCTGACAAAAGTTCCTACATGAATATTCTGGTAAGGCATGAGCTTGGCCACAGCCTTCAAAGCCGTAACAGCGGGCCCATATACCTGTTCAAATACGGAATTCCCAGTGCGATGAGCCAGGGCTGGACAGAAAAAGATGCTGAATTCAGATCGGACAAACATTTTCTTAAAAACCATGGAATAACTCCGGTTTTTGTTTCGTATGAAAAAAACCAAAAACCCGCCAGTCCCGGAATCCTGTCGTACTTTATTTTGGTGATTACTTTGATATGGGGCTCCATTTCGGGTGCAGCTTCAGGTTTAATTGGTGCCTGGCTTTTTGTTTCTGGACTGATAGCCCTTTTCAACCTGGGTAAAAAACAAAACCGGATATTATAGAAATTTCAGAAAAATATAAAGCAGAAAAATATAAACAGCCTGTTTCATGCGAAACAGGCTGTTTATAAATGTTTAAAAAAAGTTTAGAATGGCCAGAACTGATTGTCGTACCAAATGTCTTCTTTCAATTGTTCATTCAGTTCGTGAAGCACTTTATGGTGGCCTTTTCCCCAAGTCGGCAAGCCAAATAAGAATTCTTTTTTCCTGGATTTGCGTCTATCCTGTCTGCTATGAATAACCCTGAACATCAGGTTCAGATCAATCATTCAACTCCCACAGAACCAATGCGGCGCTCCGCAATGTAATTTCTTTTTTACCCGGGTTATGCAGATAGATTACCATAGAATGTGCTTCAGCCGGCAAGCGGATCAAACTGAGAGAGTAATTATACTCTGGTTTTGTGGTTAAGGAAAGGTCGCCAAGCCGGAGCATATAATCGCGCACCGATTCGTGTTTGCTATTCCATATGGTAGCTTTAATTGAGCAATCCTGCATATCCTGCAATGTATCGGCTTTAAAGCTAACGTCACAAACAAACGATTTTTCCTGCATTGTAAATACAGTATCCATTAAAAAGCCGATGTACTCTGAACTTGTGGTAATTGATTCTTCCGGCAATATTTTTCTGAGAAATAGTTTTCTGTTGACAGGAATGTTTCTCTTTAGTATCATAAGCCCGGAAGCTTCTTCAGCAGCAAGAGTCGTATAATCTTTAAAAAAAGTGGCATCTTTCTTAAAATGAGTGTCTGAGATAAGAATATAGTCACTTTTATTGTCCGGGAAATTAACAAAGTCCGGCAGGTTCACGCCACTAACTTTGTATCTGACATAATATGACCATGCTTTCTGATGAATTTTATAGCCTGAAATTGTGATATTTCCCGGCAGTTTGTCTTTTGAAGAATCTTTTACAAGCTGAACAAATGAATGGTCATAGTGCTCATAATACCAATGTCTGGAATAACTGATATTAGCAGATGTCACGAAATCAACCGGCACAAGTAGAAATATAAGAAGTGATGTATTGAATATTCGTGAGTTGATGTATTCCGAAGCAAAAAATACAAAACCAATAGCCCATGGATAAATGTACAATGAGGTACGATCTTCGGGAAAACGAATGTTGAATGCATAATGCAAAATATAAATTCCTGCGATTGATCCCAGAAATAACGCAGGGAAAATCATAAAAGTAAGAGGCTTTGTTTCAAAAAGTAAATAATTAAAGGATGCCTTTATATTTCTAACCTTACTTAATACTTTACCATCCTGCATTTTCAGGGTTGACGATTGGCTCACCGGATGTTTTTTAGCTTCGGGAAGAACTCCAGATTTTCCCCAACCTGTTAAAATGTTTTTGATCACAACGAAACCAAATGCAAAAACCCAAATCAATATGAAAGCAGCCAGAATAATTGCCAGCGTGCGATTGCCTGTAAAAAACAGCATATAAAGATTTGTTGTAAATACCGATTCAAAAAAGCCTGATTGCAAAGGACTTCCATAATACAACTTTCCTGCAGCCAGCAAACTAAAACTATGTTTGAGTAAAACGATAAAAATAGCAATTGTAAAAACCCAGGAAATAATGACAAACCAATCTGATGACTTAAATCCTTCGCTCCTGAGTTTCCTGAACCATAATACTGCTATAAATCCTGCTATTATAAGAAAAGAAGGCAAAAGATTAAGGTTCGCAGCAATTGATAAGGCATTTAGAAGAATTGCCAGTATAATTAACACCGGTTTCCGGTTTCGCAAATATTCAAATACCATCCAAACAGAAGAAACTATAAGACCCATGGATAGGCCATAACCCCGGCAATAGCCGAAAAACTCAATAAATCCGGCAGCCATAAGCATCGAAGAAACAAAGATTAACCTTTTAAAGCTTCCCGTTAGTGATTTTGATATTCCAATCACAGAAATAGTGTACAATACAAAAGATAAAACATTCGCCAAACGCAGCGTAAATAATGAATTGCCGAAAATGCCTGTAAATATCCAGGAAAGAATGGAGTTAAGAATGTGGTTGTTGGCATCAACATATGAATTCCAGGGGAAAAATAATCCTGTGAATATGTATGAATCGGAAGTGATGATTTCGTCTTCCAGAACAGAAGTAAAAATGGCTCGTGTTGCAATATAAATAATCATACATGCACCAATCAGATAAATCAGGAGATTGGCATTAATTGATTGTTTAAGATGACCTGATACTTTTTTAAGCACCATAGTCCGGTTGATTTTTTGGATTATTCATGAACTCCATTGGCGGGTATGCCTACAATATTTGTCGGGCCAAAATACTTTAAACTCATTGATTATCAGCTTGTTTTAATGAATGATCCGGCTGTATTTATCTGAATTACATAAGGCAAAGATAAGTTATTCTTTAAATCCGCATGTAAGTTGCTGATTCACTGGAAGCCAGCGTTTGACCTGATAATTTAGTCTTTACAGAATACTTGTTTCAATTCGTCAAACTTTGACCTCCGGACTTTAGGGTTACTGTAATAATTGCAAAAAAAAGCCCCGTTCCGAAAAACAGGGCAACATCTTTTTGATGGATCATAAATCAGAAAGGCCAGAACTGATTGTCGTACCAAATGTCTTCTTTCAATTGTTCATTCAGTTCGTGAAGTACTTTATGGTGGCCTTTTTCCCAGTCGGCAAGCCATGCAAAAAGCTCTTTTTCATTGGGATCAGTAGCTTCGTTTGCCTGTTTTGTGTAAACCTCAATGGCTTTGGTTTCCATATCAATGGCGGCCGAAATGGCTGCAGCCTCAAAACTGGCCGCTGAAATCTGTTTTTTGATGGATCCGGTCAGAATCTCGTTTACCACTCCGGCATCAGACTTAAGTTCAATTTTCTCAAAATGATGGTTCTTATTGTAGGCTGCAAACTGTTTTGCCAGAAATTCAACATGAGTTTGCTCTTCTTCGGCCATCATGGTGAAAATTTTTCTTACATCCTCACTTTTCGTCTGTTCTGCAACTTTTTCATAAAAAGCCTTTCCGCGCTTTTCCATCAGAATGGCGGTTTTTAAAATTTCAATCGATTTGCTGGTTTCCATAGCTTAATATAATTTTTAATGTTTGTTTGCTCAGTGTCCGACAAACCTACAAAAAATATTCAAGTAAAAACAGATGAAGCGTTGCGAAAGTTTTATAAGAATAGAAATTCCTGAATCTGTATCATTGCCATCAGGAAATCTTTTAAAGAAGCCATATAAATGGCAGTTAAGGGCATAATTATCCATAAATTTGCATTATAGTCCATTTTAAATGTAGCCCAGATTCAATTTTTTATGAAGGAACCCATAGACATTCTTAAACAGTTGTTCCTTGAATGGAGCGGTGAAGAGGCTGCAACAGTAGAAGCACTTCCCGCCTCAGGGTCTGACCGGAGTTATTTTCGCATTTTCTCAAAAAACAAACAGGCAATAGGAGCCTGGAATACCAACCTTTCAGAAAACAACGCATTTATCGGATTCTCAAAACATTTTACCGATGCCGGACTCCCTGTACCCGAGGTTTATAATGCAAGCAATGATAGCCGTGCATATCTTCAGTCTGACCTGGGCGACACCACACTTTTCGGACTGCTCACCGCCGAGGGATTGACTGAAAATGTGAAAGATCTTTATCGCCAGGTGGTAAAGTGGCTGCCTGTTTTCCAGATAAAAGGGGCTGAAGGACTTGATTTTTCGGTTTGTTACCCACGATCAGCATTCGACCTGCAATCAATGATGTGGGATCTGAACTATTTTAAATATTATTTTGCAAGATTGTCGGGAAAAGAGTTTGATGAACAGGCACTCGAAGATGACTTTAACCGTTTGACTCATTTTCTGTTGCAGGCCAACAGCACTTTCTTTCTCTATCGAGATTTTCAGTCGCGAAATATAATGATTGCCGACAATAAACCTTATTTTATTGATTTTCAGGGAGGAAGACAGGGACCACTGCAATATGACATTGCTTCGCTGCTGTTCGACGCAAAGGCAAATCTCCCTTTTGACTTCAGGGAAGAGTTGCTTGAACTTTACACTGATGAAGTCGGCAAAATTTCGGAAACCAATGCGAATGAATTCCGCCGTTATTATTACGGGTTTGTACTCATCAGAATTCTTCAGGCACTCGGTGCCTATGGTTTCAGAGGGTTTTATCAGAAAAAAGAGCACTTTCTGCAAAGCATCCCATACGCACTCGACAATATCGAATACCTCATCCATCATCACCCGATCGAGATAAAAATACCTGAACTCGAAAAACTTTTGCTCAGCTTTACCTCAAGTGAGCATTTGCGTGCCTATGCAAAACCCGGGCTCAAAGTCAGGGTGCATAGTTTTTCATACAAACACGGTATTCCTGACGATGAAAGCGGAAATGGCGGTGGTTTTGTATTCGATTGCAGGGCTTTGCCAAATCCGGGGCGCTTTGCTGAGTATCAGTCGCTCAACGGAACCGACGAGGTGGTGAAAACATATCTTTCGGCACATTCCGAAACTGGAATTTTCCTTGCAAGTGTTTATTCAATTGTTGATCAGGCAGTTGAAAATTATATTTCACGTGGATTTGAGCACCTGATGGTAAGTTTCGGATGCACAGGCGGACAGCATCGCTCGGTTTATTGTGCCGAACAACTGGCCATTCATCTGAACAAAAGATACCGTTTGGACATCAAGCCACAGCACAACCGACGGGAATTCTGGGCAAAATAAAACCTGACTTTTATCTGTTAAATGAAAAAGATCAGAATTATTAATCATTATCAGAAAAGCGAAAAAATATGAGCAAAACCATGTGTGAAAAGGATAAGAAAGGCGAAAAAGGCAAGGGTGAACTTCATTTCAAATGCAAGAAATGCGGGGCTATGGTCAGTAAGGAAAATCAGGTTTGCAAGCCAAAGAAAATTTAAAAAACCATCATGGATTTAACCAAAGATTCCTTCGACATTGAGCCTTATAAAGCCAAAGAAGAAGTTATCAGACAGACAGTAAACCAGATCATTAAAGATTTCGCCATGTTCGGAATGGATGTTGAATTTCCGGTTTCTATGGAAATGGTTTACGAGAATCTTTACCATCAACTCGAAATGCACATTTCGGGATTACTAGCCATGAATGTGCAAAAACTGATGGCTTTGCTTTACCAGATTGATATTCCTGAAAAAGATATACTTCAGGCATGGGAAAAACATCCTGAGCTCACCCACTCACAGGTGGTTACAGAGCTGGTGATCTATCGCGAACTGCGTAAGGTTATTTTCAGAAACTATTATAAATATTATAAACCAGACCCTCCGCCAACCGAATGAAAGCAATGATACTGGCAGCTGGACTGGGAACACGCCTGAAGCCCCTGACCGATGTAAAACCCAAAGCATTGCTCAGTTTAGGCCACACTACCCTGCTCGGCTTTGCAATTCAAAAGTTAAAATCAGCTGGTTTCAATGAACTTATCATCAATGTGCACCACTTTGCACCCATGATTGTTGAATACCTGAAGTTGAACAATGACTTTGGATGCAAAATCAGCATCTCTGACGAAAGTGATGCTTTGCTTGATACCGGTGGTGGAATTTCAAAAGCATCCTGGTTTTTCGATGATGGAAAACCATTCCTTGTTTATAATGCCGATATCGTCGGAAATATGGATCTGACGGCATTTTACAAACATCACCTGTCGGGCAGTAGCCTGGCCACCCTTTCGTTGAGGGAAAGGAAAACCAGCAGGTACCTGCTTTTCGATCAGGAAATGAGGCTTTGCGGATGGGAAAACACAACAAGCGGGGAAAAACGCATTTCAATACCCGGCAAAGAAACCGATGCCTTTGCCTTTAGCGGAATTCATGCGATAAATCCGGAAATTTTCGCTTTAACCGGAACAGGAAGTTTTTCAATCATTGATTCTTACCTCGGTCTGGCCAGACAATACAAAATCAGCGGATGGCTTGATCAATCCTCTCTTTGGGCTGATGCCGGCAAGCCCGAAAGCCTTGAGTTGGCCGGAAAAATAGCTTCACAAATTGTATTTGAATAAAATCAGCCCAATGAATCAGCCCTTCCTCAAGAGCATAGCAGAACATATTAAGGAAAACTATCCCGGTTTGGGAAATCGACTGTGTGTGGTGATGCCCAACCGAAGGGCCGGTCTTTTTTTGAAACAATACCTGGCGCCGGCAGACAACAAACCCATCTGGGCTCCCGATATTTATTCGATCGAAGATTTTGTTTCGCAGCTGACCGGATTTACCATTCCCGATCCTTTGTCCCAGATGTCGGCCCTATACACTGCCCATTGCAGAATAAACGGGGCAAATGCCCAGGCTTTCGACGATTTCATTGGCTGGAGCAAAGGACTGATCAGAGATTTTGAAGAAACCGATCAATACCTGATTGATCCTTCGGTACTTTTCAACCACTTATCAGAAACACGAGCACTTTCACTGTGGAATATGGGCGAAAGGCCATTGACTGATTTCGAGCAGAATTATCTGCAGTTCTACCGATCACTTACAAAATATTATGAGCTGTATCGCGAAATCCTGACCGAAAAACATCTGGCCTATCACGGTTTTGCCTGCAGATTGCTGGCTGAAAATCCTCAAAAGTACATAAATGACACTCCATGGCATCATATAGTTTTTGCCGGATTTAATGCCATAACACCTGCCCAGTTAAAAATTCTCGGCTACTTTATTGAATCGGGCAAAGGTGAAATGCGCTGGGATGCCGATGATTATTACATGAGCAATAAAAATCAGGAGGCCGGATTTTTCCTGCGCAGGCACATGAAAGACAGCTCGCTGGGCAGTCCGGGCGAAGTGAGTGAACATTTCAAAAGTAGCGAACGGAACATACACATTGCCGGCATTCCCCGCCAGGTTGGACAAACCCTGCTGGCTGGAAGCCTCATTTCAGAACTGATCTCAGGCAACGGCCCCGAAATTCTCGCAAAAACGGCCATTGTTCTGGCCGATGAAACTTTGCTCATACCGTTGCTGAATGCCATTCCTCCTGAAGCCGGACAATTCAATGTTACCATGGGTTTCCCGCTTATGCATTCGCCGCTTTTTAATTTGTTCGATGCCATTCTGGAAATGCACATCAATGCTTCGGTAGGAAAAAATGAACATCAGCGATCCTATTATCATAAAAATCTGCTTCAGGTGCTACAGCACAGTCACATGCAATACCTGGCACCGCCTGAAGCCATAAAGGAGCTTACCGGCTATATAAGAAATCTGAAAAGGGCTTTTATTGGAATTGATGACCTGAAACAAATTCCCCAACAAAATGCATTTCTGGAAATTGCTGCTTTGATCATGAAAAAAGCAGAAAACGCCGTTGAACTTATACATCAGCTCCAGGAACTGATCGCGGGATTGAAGAATGCTTTAGCAGGAGACAAAAAAACAGATGAGGCGAAAACCAGTCCCGAAACCGAAATCCTGTTTAATATCGCCCTGATTTTCAATCGCCTGGAAACCATTGCGGGCGAAGCCGGGCTGATTGAATCGCTTCGGACCCTGCGTAAACTTTTCAGGGAAGCTGCACAGGCCATGCCGGTTGCTTTTTACGGAGAGCCGCTCAAAGGCATTCAGGTAATGGGAATGCTTGAAACACGTGCCCTCGATTTCGAAAACATCATCATGCTTTCGGTAAATGAGGATAAACTTCCGTTGGGCAAAAACTTCATCAGCTTTATTCCTGTTGATATCCGGCATGAGTTTGACCTGCCTACCCATCAGCATCAGCAGGCGGTTTATGCCTACCATTTCTACCGGCTGCTGCAGCGAGCCAAAAACATCTGGCTCATATACAATTCTGAGGCCGAAGACATGGGCGGTGGCGAAAAGAGCAGATTCATCAGCCAGATTATCCAGGAATTGCCGGTTTACAGTAAGTTGAACCACATTTCAGAAATCGGTACAGTGAATGATACCCGGCTCAACCGGTCGTCAGCACTCTTTATCGAAAAAAATGAAATCGTTTTTTCGCGCCTGCTTGAACTGGCCGAAAAAGGCCTGTCGCCAACCACATTGAATCAATACCTCACCTGCCCTTTGCGATTTTATTTTTCCACGGTGCTCGGTCTCGGTGAAACCGAAGAAATTGAGGAAACCATTGATTTCAGAACGCTTGGAACTGTGGTGCATGAGGTTCTGCAGGATTTTTATTCTCCTTTTAAGGGAAGCTTCCCGCTTAAGCATGATTTCAGACTTATGCTTGAAAAGGCTCCTGAAGCCATTGCTTCTACTATGCTTAAACACTATCCGGGAGGCGATATCAAAAGTGGGCGAAACCTTTTGATTGTCAAGGTTGCAGAAACCTGGATCAGGCGATTCATTGAAATGGAGGCATCCGGTGATTTCAGGCCAGAAAAAGGCGATTACTTGCTTTTTACTGAAAAAAAGATGGAATCAAAAATTCAGATAAAAACGGCTGATAACCATAGCCTTGGCATAAAAATAAAGGGAACTGCTGACCGAATTGATACCATAGCCGGCATAAGAAGAATTATAGACTATAAAACCGGAAAAGTTGAAGCCAGGGAACTGAAAATAAAATCAGTAAACGAATTGTTTGAACCATCAGCCAAACAAAAGGAAAAAGCATTTCAGCTGATGTTTTATCTGCTGCTGGCTAATAAGGATGAAGAAAATGGCTCAGATGCAGGAATAACCCAGGCCGGTATCATCAGTTTCCGATCCATACAATCGGGTTTCAGGCCTTTGGAAATCACTGAACAGGATAATTCCTCAGCCATGGCTGAATTTGAAGCAGGACTTATTAAGCTTTGTAATGAAATTTTTGATCCTGAAACCGCCTTTACCCAAACCAATAGAAAAGAAGATTGCTACCTATGCCCGTTTAAAGGTATTTGCCATAAAACAGAGGAGAAAAAGGGATGGTAGGCTTAGCCGCTTTATTTTGCCGGGTCTAATCCCATTATATTCATAAATAATGAATAAATCAGGTAAGCAATAATCATATTATGTCAAACAAAAGCTCATTTGCACACTTCAACAATTTTAGATTTCAAACTTTTTTTTCAGATTTAATCAGGGCCTGCTGAAAAACCCTGCGAATGGGCGAATTGACATCAGAGAGGTCAAATGTTTATATAGTGAATGATAAAATATAGATGTTCGAACCCGGCTGGGGTCGTATGTCTATCGTTTTGATTCATTTTCTATACACATTTCTTCCCACGATTTCATCGGGCAGGCTCTCCGGGAGGATTATTCTGAAACGACAAAAATTGTAAGTGCAGGCTTTTTTCGATTTTCAATTATAAATACCTGCACCTAATCATATTAATAGTCAGATAAAATATTCATTATATGCATTTAAGATGTATTTCAGCAGAACTTAATTAAAAACATAAATAAACGGTTAATATAAATAACTGCTTGTCGGTTTTTCAACTCATTGAAATAACTACAAAATAACAATAATAAGGTTTTATACTTTTAAAATTATTTTAATATCTAACCTGGTATTTGGTTCAAAATAAGTAAAAAAAGTAGTATTTATACTTATTGACATGTCAGTTTTTGATGAGTAATTTAGCGTTTGGAAAATTGGCTATACATGCAACTGTTTATTCAACAATTTTCATGGAATTAATCTGTAGATAAAGTTTTAGTTTAAAAGCAAGAATTTGATAATGATAAGTACATGCAAATTGGAAAATTAAACAGAAATATCAGTGTGTAGCAAAAATATTTGATCGCCCGTCAGCCAACTGTTCGGGAAAAAGTGCAATACGTAACCACCTTATTTTTTTAAAATTATTATTAACTAAACCTCGGTAAATATGCAGAAAGCTTAACAGAAAACACCCCGGCCAAAAGACAATTGGCAGTTTTGCAACAGTTAATGGATAAAAGGGATTTTTGCCAGATTCTGAATAGAATAAACCCTTATTCCAGGGCTGAAGCAATGAAAAACAAATTACAAACCAGCTACGGAAAGTAAACCGTAGAAACCAAAAAATCGGGATCGACCATGAAGCCGCCAGGGATGCCAGAAAACCTGGTGTTTTTGTCTGAAAGAAAGAAAAGTCCAATTAACTGAAGTTTCATTTAATGACAGGCCGATTCAGATTATAAGTAAGATTACCTGTACTGCATAACAAATTTGCTTGCAATACAAAAAATAAACCTAATTATTAACCTAACACAACTAATCTATGAAAAAACCTGACACAAGATGTGCCAAAAGCACAAGATGTGTAAGGGCAAGCCTGCTTCGATGGCTGAGCTTGCTTTTATTGGTTGTAGCGTGTAGCAGTGCTTTTGCACAGAAACCCGCTGCCAGCCTTAGTCAAATCCGAAACGGGCGATATGATGCGCCCCTTTCTCCCGCCAACTGGGTAAACGGAAACGTGAACCAGCAACAGGCACACATGGTCGAAGGCTATTCTGTTCCTTACAGGGTAGTAATGACCAATATGTTAATCGGTGAAACGGTAACTATTACCCTTGAATACGATACCAAGCATAGTTGTGCCAATGCAATCGACTTCATCACCGGATACGACAACCTGGAGCCCCATGATATCTGGGGGCATCCCGCTGAAGTGATAAATCCGGTTTTAGAGTTTCCTCAGTATACAATGGGAAGTGAAGCTCAGATTATCATTGATGCTCCTACGAATGAGCCGACCAACGGCTTCTTCAATAATTTTATGGGTGACAATCCAGATCTGAATTACATGTCAATCTGGGGGGCAACTGTTGACGCCGATGCTTTCAACTATGTAACAGAAGGACCGATTGGACCTGACGTATGCATTGCTTCTACCAGTTTTTCTGTTACCTTTACTGTAACGGACGAAACTGTAGTTCTGGCCTGGGGTGGACATATTGCCACCTGGCAAGACTGGGAACTTGTGAATGAAACTTCAGCCGGAGGCATCAACGGATCGCCTTACCATACCCGCATTATTACCTGGGACGTACCGGGTGGTAATCTGGGTAATCAGGACCGTTCCATGCAGGCCGCAGTGGTGTTGAGATACTTCACCTGCGAATTCGAAGTCGGCAGTCCTGTATGTATAAACACTCAGGTTACTGCTCAGAATCTTGATTATGTTGATGTTCCCGAAATTCCAAATACCTATGAATGGGAAATCATCAATCAGGAGGGTACCAATGCCACTCCTTTAACCGGAACAGGTCCGAACTTCCAGTTCAATACTGGTTCAACAGGTGGCACCCTGACACTTGTGCATACTGTGAGCATGCCTTACGGGAACGGTTTTATCTCCCAGGAATGTGAACAGGAAGTTGTTGTGAGTTCAGGGCCTACGTGCTCGATTACACCGTTACCGGAAATGGACTATTGCTTAAATGTTACAGAAACGTTCTATGCGCCTGAGGCGCCTGTGGGCGAAATCTATACCTACGAATGGAGCATTTCTGGCAATGCAAGTATTACGGGTGTTCTCGACGGGCAAAGTGTTTCGGTGCTTACCGGAGGTCTTTGTGGTGAGTCTTTCACCCTTACACTGACAATTACCGATGAGGCATTATGCGAAAGCACCTGTTCGGAAACGTATTGGGTGCGTGATCATGTGCCACCTGTTATTGATCCTGCTCCTGCCGACATCACCGTTCAGTGTATCGACGACGTTCCTGCTATGATCAGCCTTGCCTGGACAGACAACTGCGATTTAGGCGGTCAAGTTCAAGGCGTTGACGGGCCTCTGGTTGGTGACGAATGCGGTGGTACAATCACTCGTACATGGAATATTATGGATGCCTGCGGAAATGCAGCAATTACAAGAACTCAAATCATCACTGTTGATGATGACACAGCTCCTGTTCTTGATCCTGCTCCTGCCGACATCACCGTTCAGTGTATCGACGACGTTCCTGCTATGATCAGCCTTGCCTGGACAGACAACTGCGATTTAGGCGGTCAAGTTCAAGGCGTTGACGGGCCTCTGGTTGG